>NZ_JAHLYS010000040.1 GCF_025128055.1 Synechococcus sp. CS-1329
AGGCCCTGAACTACATCAAGGCCAACCACGGCATCTCCGGCGACCCCGGCGTCATCGCCAACAACTACATCGACTACGCCATCAACGCCCTCGTCTGATTTCCGCCTCGCGGTTCTCAACAGCGTTCCTGACGGCTTCGTCACACGTCTCACACCTCAAGGAGGCCTTCTGGCCTCCTTTTTTCTTTCTGGCTTTCTTCCATCACGCCACGGCCATGGTCGTTGCCCCTGAAACCATCGATCCATCCCCTGCCGCCGGAGCCCCGATCGACGAGGCCGAGGCCCTGAGGCGCCTGCGCCAGAGTGAAGACCTCTCCGCCCAGTACTACGCGGCCTGGTGGCTGGGGCGTATGCGCTGCAGCAACCCGGAAGCCATTGCCTTGCTCTGTCACGCCCTGAGCCAGCGTCAGCCACGCCAGGCCGAGGCTGGTGTGGAGCACAACGCGGTGGCCCGCAATGCGGCCCGCGCCCTGGGCAAGTTGGGCCAACCCGGCGCCATTCCCCACCTGCTGCAGGCCCTCGCTGATCCCGACGATGGCCTGCGCGAAGCCGCAGCCCGCTCCCTGGGGGAACTGGGCGCGAGCGAAGCCCTGGAGCCCCTCTGCGCCAGGCTGGCCTCAGGTCCCGGCGTGGCCGGTGCCGCCCAGCTGGAGAGCAGCCGCCTGCAGGAGCCCTGTGAGGCCATGTTGGAGGCCCTCGGAGCACTGGGGAACAGCGAGTCGCGGGTGCTGGCCGTGATCGAACCATTCGTGGACCACGAGCGCCCCCTGATCCGCAGTGCCGCCTGCCGGGCCCTCTTGCAACTCACCGGCGACAGCCGCTGGGGGGAGCAGTTGCTGGCCCTGCTGGACCATCCCCAGCTCCAAGTGCGTCGTGCTGCCCTGATGGATCTGGGTGCCGCCGGCTGGCGACCGGCACTGGAGCCGATCCGACGCACCCTGGCGGAGAACAGTCTCAAATTGATGGCCCTGCGAGGGCTGGTGGAGAATGGAGATCCTGCTCAGGCCGGCGTTGCCACCCGGCTTGACGACGACACCACCGCCCTGCTGGCGGTGATGGACGACCTGCTCTGAGCACGCCATGCCCTCCCCCACCCCTGCAGCGACCGAGCCCACCGAGCTGATCGAGGCCCTGCGTGAGGCCGACAGCTCCATGGGCCTGCTGCTGGCCACCCGCCGTCTGGCCGAGGCCTGTCACCCCGGGGCAGCCACCAGCCTGGTGGAGGTGCTGGGATTCAACAATCCTGGTGCCGCCGTGGCGGCCGTCGACGGCCTGATTGCTTTGGGCGAGCAGGCGGTGGAGCCGCTGCTGGCCAATCTCGATGGCCACAACTACGGCGCCAGGGCCTGGGCCGTGCGCGCCCTGGCCGGTATCGGAGATGTGCGCGGCCTTGAGCTGCTCGAGAGCGCCCTGGCCTGTGACATCGGGCCCAGCGTGCGCCGCGCCGCCGCCAGAGGCCTGGGTCAGCTGCAGCTGAGTGCCCTGTCCCAGAGCGAGCAGGCCAGGGTTCGCCAGCGCTGCCTTGAAGCCTTGCTGGCCGGGGCCGGTGATGGCGAATGGGTGGTGCGCTACGCCGTGGCCACGGGCCTGGAGCAACTGCTGCTCGGCATGGAGAAGACCGACGGGGCACAGACAGAAGGGCTGGGGGCCCTGCAAGCGTTCGCCGGCGACCCCGGTGACGACACCCCTGTGGTGCGACTGCGGGCCGAACTGGCCCTGGAACGCCTTGCCGATCAGGCGCGGAACTGATGGAGCGCTCCCGCCTGCTGTTCGTCTGCCTGGGCAACATCTGCCGCTCACCCGCCGCCGAAGGGGTTTTTCTTCACCAGCTGCAGCAAAGGGGTCTGGAGCAATCCTTCCGTGTTGATTCAGCCGGCACAGGGTCCTGGCATACCGGCCAGCCGGCCGATGCCCGCATGCGCGCTGCGGCAGCAGGGCGTGGCATCCACCTGCCCAGCCGAGCCCGCCAGATCGTGGCCGCCGATCTCGACGGCTTCGATCACATCCTGACCATGGATGACGACAACCTAATGGCCGTTCAGGCCATGGGCCGTGGCCGTGAAACGAAGGCCCAGATCAGGCCGATCACCCAGCACTGCCGCAGACAGCGGGTCCGTGAGGTGCCCGATCCTTATTACGGCGGTACCGAGGGCTTCGAGCGGGTGCTGGATCTGCTCGAAGACGCCTGCACGGGGCTGCTCGAGGATCTGCTGGCCAGCCACAACAGCTAGCTTCCCCAGACCAGACCCGGCCCGGCCAACGATGCAGCGGGCAGGACCCAGAGCGCTCAGGCGTCTGCGCCACCCTCCGGCGCTGGCCAGGCCTCTTCGGGAATGCGCTCACGGAACAGATCCACCAGGGTGGTGATCACCTCCTCGATGGCGAGGCCATCGGTGATCAGTTCCACCGCATCCTCAGCCTGAAGCAGGGGGGCCACCTCACGGCTGGAATCCTGACGGTCGCGCTCGGCGATCAGTGCCTCCAACTCCACCAGGGGAGGTACGGCGAACCCCCGCTGCTCCAGGTCGTGGGCACGGCGGCGGGCCCGCTCCGCCGCCGTGGCGGTGAGGAACACCTTGAGATCCGCATCCGGGAACACGGCGGTGCCGATATCGCGGCCCTCCGCCACCAGCCGACCTCGGGCGCCGAGGGCCCGCTGCTGCTGGGTGAGCGCCTCGCGCACGCAGGCATGGGCGGCCACCTGCGACACCTGGGCCGTGACATCGGGATGGCGAATGGCCTGGCTCACGTCGTGGCCGTTGACGCTCACCTGCTGCTCACCGCTGGCCTCCAGGTCAAGGCTGAGCTCCAGCCCCGCCAGCAGGGGCGCCACCTCCGTCGCCACAGCAGGATTGGCCCCATGGCGCAGCACCCACCAGGTCACAGCCCGGTACATCGCTCCGGTGTCGAGGTAGATCAGGCCCAGGCGACGGGCCAGGACCCGGGTGACCGTGCTCTTGCCGGCCCCGGCAGGGCCATCGATGGCGACGATCGGAGGACGGTTCATGAGCACAAGGTGATCAATGAGGCGGCTGGGGCCGCAGCGGATGGCGGCCGCCAGCAGCCTTGGCCCCTGGGGTGGGGCGGAAGAGTCCAGGGGGCGCAGCCGCCGGGCTTCCAGCATCTCCACATACTCCACCGCCAGACCGCCCTGCTCCAGCTCGGCCCGAACCAACTGCTCCAGGCGGGCGGGATCCCGCTCACCGCTCTGCCAGGCCCGCCGCCCCTGGGCCAGGGCAGCGGGCAGGCGTGCCGCCTGGGCGCGCTGCTGCTCTGAGAGATAGCGGTTGCGGGAGCTGGCCGCCAGACCATCGCTCTCCCTCCAGGTGGCACATCCCTGGACCCGCAGCGGCAGAGCCAGATCCGCCACGATCCGGCGCACGATCACCAGTTGCTGCCAGTCCTTCTCGCCAAGCAGCAAACGATCAGGCTGCACCAGAGCCAGAAGCCGGGCCACCACCGTGGCCACCCCTTCGAAATGGCCCAGCCGGCTGCGGGCGCAGAGCACCTGGAGCAGAGCGGGCGGGGGCAGCACCCGCGTCAGTTCAGCCTCACCACCGGGGAACATCTCGCCAACGCTCGGGCTGAACAGGGCCCCAGCCCCTGCCGCGGCCGCCAGAGCGCCATCCGCCAGGGGGTCGCGCGGGTAGCGCTCAAAGTCTTCCCCAGGACCGAACTGGAGCGGATTGACGAACACGCTCACCAGCACCCGCGGCAGCGGTCCTGAGGGGGAGAGGGGGGCGGCAGCCCGCTCGATCAGGTGGCGATGGCCCTGGTGCAGGGCGCCCATGGTGGGAACGAAGTGCAGGGCTGCCGCCGGATCCCCAGGGGCGGACCTGCACCAGCGCCGCAACTCATCACAGGTCTGCAGCAGCTGCATGGAAGCGCCAAACAAAAGCCCATCCGGCAATCTGCCGGATGGGCCACTCAAGGGGATGGATGGAAGGCCTTGAGGGGCTACTGGACCACTTCCAGGCGCACCTGCGCCACACCACTGGCCACCAGGCCGAGGTTATGGGCCGCACCATGGGCCAGGTCGATGATGCGGTTGCCGTGGAAGGGGCCGCGGTCGTTGATGCGCACGATGGCGCTGCGCCCGTTCCAGAGATTCGTGACTTTCACCTTCGTGCCGAAGGGGAGGGTGCGGTGGGCCGCCGTCATGGTGCCGGGGCGGAAGACTTCGCCGTTGGCGGTGCGATTGCCAAAGAACCCGGGGCCGTACCAGCTGGCTTCACCGGTGCCGGCCAGCTTGAAAGTGCGAGGGGTTGGTGCCGGCGCGGTGGGAGCGGTAGGCGCTTTCAGCGCCGGAGCCTCGCTCTCCTGCTGGCGAATGGCCACAGGCTGGGCCGGCTGAATTGGCTCAGATGACTCCAGGGCAGGGACTTCAGAAGCCGGACGGGCCATGGCCACGCGGGATTCTGACTCCGAAAGGATCGAGCTGGCCAGCACGGGAACGGCAACGCCGCTGCCAGTGAGCAGGAGGGCGAGTGCGCCCAGGGGGAAAGTGCGACGCATAACAGTCGAAACCCACCACGGATCAGCAACGTCTTCGGATTCTTCGAACAGAAGGATCGTTACTTGATGGTTCGCGCTGACGATTGGAAGAGCTGAAAGCGCGAAATCCGTGAAGGAGTCCTTGATAAAAAATGACGACCCAGGAAACTTACCGGAAGTCTGAGGAAATCGGAGGCGCAGGATGGACGGAAGAATTGATCAGGACGAGTGATCTATGGCGAGATCGCTGACAGCCACAGCCCAGAGAACCACCAGAACTCCTGATATTGATCAGCGACGCCAATCAGGCTCATCAGCAGAGCTGATCAAATCCTGTGCCAATTGAACGGCCGGCCCCGTCACCGTCTTCGCCGGGGAGAGCGGCCAGCGAACCCGATGGCGAACGACCCCGGGTTCGCTGGCATCGGAGGATCGGTGGTGATGAGGATCTGCCCAGCAGGAGCAATGCCATGGATTACCGAACGGCCGGAGTGGATGTGGCCGCCGGCAGGGCCTTCGTCGAGCGAATCCGCGCCAGTGTCGAGAGCACGCGCCGACCTGAGGTGCTGGGTGGCCTGGGGGGGTTCGGTGGGCTCTGCCGGTTGCCCGCCGGGTTGCGGAGTCCGTTGCTGGTGGCCGGCAGCGACGGGGTCGGCACCAAGTTGGAGCTGGCCCAGGCCCATGGGCGCCACCACGCCGTGGGCCTTGACCTGGTGGCGATGTGCGTCAACGACGTGATCACCAGCGGGGCCGAGCCCCTTTTCTTCCTCGACTACATCGCCACCGGCAAGCTCGCGCCCGAGGCCATGGCCTTGGTGGTGGAAGGCATCGCCGACGGCTGCCGCCAGAGCGGCTGCGCCCTGTTGGGGGGCGAGACAGCGGAAATGCCGGGCTTCTATGCGCCCGGCCGCTACGACCTGGCCGGCTTCTGCGTGGCTGTGGTGGAGGAGGACGAGCTGATCGATGGCCGACAGGTGCAAGCCGGCGACCGCATCCTGGCTGTGGCCAGCAGCGGTGTTCACAGCAATGGCTTCAGCCTGGTGAGGCGGATCCTTGCCGGGAGCAACACCACCGAGAGAACGTCCCTGGAGGGGGATGGCCGGCCGGTGATCGAAGCGCTGCTGGAGCCCACCCGCCTCTATGGCGACCTGGTGAAAGCCTTGCGCCAACATCTGGTTCCCCTGCATGCGATGGCCCACATCACTGGCGGCGGGTTACCTGAGAACCTGCCCCGCTGCCTGCCGGACGGAACCCATGGCCGGATCGAAGCCGGCAGCTGGGAGCGGCCCGAGCTCTTCCGTTGGCTCCAGGACAACGGTGAGGTGCCGGAGGCCGACCTATGGAACACCTTCAACCTGGGGGTCGGCTTCTGTCTGGTGGTGCCGGAGCCTGCGGTCTCCAGGGCTCTGGAGGTGTGCGGGCAGCTGGGCCATCGGGCCTGGCCCCTGGGCGTGGTGGAGGCCGGTGGCCACGGCGCCCAGCCCCTGGTGGGTTTGCCGTACTGACCGCCCCTTGGCCGTCCCTGGCAGATTGCAGCGGGCTCCGTCCGCCCTGGATCGGCGGCGACGCACCCGGAAATTCATACGTCACTAACCATGCACAGCCCCAGCACCCGCATCACCCGACGGCGCAGCTCAGCGGGGCCCCAGCCGGCAGCACCACCACGGCGGCTGATCGTTCCAGCCCAGGGGCGCAGCATCAGTCGACCCACCTATCTCACCCTGCGCGATCACGGCAAGGTGTTCGTGGCCGACCTGCCCCGCCTCTCCGAGGGCCAGCTCTCGCGGGTGGCCACCGAGGCGCAGGAGGTGCTGGAGAGCCTCAATCGGCGCCTGGAGGAGCTGGACCAGCTCCCCGCCCTCCAGCCGGCTGAGCAGGAGACCCAGATCAGGGCCAGCACCAAGAGGGGTGTCACCGAGCGCTTCCTGCAGGCCATCGAGGACGAGCAGAGCGAACGCCGCAACAACCCGGCCCTGCTCGCTGCGGCGGGGGAGTCGCTGGCGAGGGCCTTCCTGGAACTCTCCCGCCACCGCCTGCCTGGAGCCACGTTCGACTCCCTGCTGCAGGAGGCCCTCAGTGCCTGCGGTGAACACGGCTCCGCCGCCCAGAGCGATGACCCTGAGTCCATAGACCAGACCGGGTCGAGCGGCACCCAGGGCGGCGGAGCAGCTCCGCCGCTGAAAAACCTCCCTACCCCCAGGCCAGCCGCCCTGCCCGTGGTCCTCTCTCCTGACCCCACGGACTCCTCTGCAGCGGTGGAATCCGCCTGATCCTCCAGCGGGTCTGAGGCTTCAGCCCCGCCTCAGTCACTGAGGAAGGGGTTGGCAGGCATCCTCACCGGCAGGTCCAGCGCCCGACGGTCGAGGGCAAGGCGCTCCTGCTCGTTCATCTGCCAGGCCAGGGCCGCCGCCGCCGAATCGGCCTGTTCAGGGCTGCGCAGACCGGGGATCGGCATGGCCCCATGGGCACGGCACCAGTTCAGGGCCACCTCGCTCACCTGGGCGCCATGGCCGGCCGCGATCTCCCGCATCAGGGCCAGCAGCGGCTCGATCTTCGGCCGCAGCCGCCGGAACAGCAGCCCCCGCGGCCCCGGGGGGACGTCGGTGCCGCCGCCGGTCCGGGCTCGGTCGACGAGCAGACCCAGGGCCAGGGGGCTGTAGGCGATCAGATCCACCCCCAGCTCCCGGCAGCAGGCCCCCAGTTCACCGCCGGTCACCGCCTCAGGAGCCAGCAGCGACACCTGCACCTGAAGACTGGCCAGGTGCACCCCTCGCTGAGCCAGCCGCTGCTGCACCTGCCTCAGGCGCCTGGGCCCCATGTTCGAGACCCCCAGGCTTTCCGCCTCGCCGGCCGCCACGAGATCAGCCAACCCCTCCAGCAGGGGTCCCTCCTGCCAGGGGGCATAACGGGCGGTGCTCCAGTGCAGCTGCACCCGATCGAGGCGACCGCCCAGCCGCTGACGGGAGGCCTCAAAGGCCCGGTGGTAGCCCCGGCGGCCCAGGCGCCAGGGGAAAGGGGCCAGTTTGGTGGCCACACACAGCTGGTCCCGCTGCTGGGGGGGCAGCGCCTGCAGGAAGCGACCAAGCAGCAGTTCGCTGCGGCCGGTGAAGCGGCCGGTGCCGTAGGAGTCGGCCGTGTCGAAGAAGCGAAGACCCAGGGCCACCGCCCGTTGGAACGTGGCCTCAAGGGCCGCGTCATGGAGATCGGGCCTGTAACCCCAGAGGAACTGATTGCCCCAGGCCCAGGTGCCCACGCCGATCGAGACGGACTGCGCCATGGAATCTCCGGCCTGCGAGCGACCTCGCCATGATCGGAGCATGACGTCACCGCCCCCCAGGATCCAGTTGCCAGCGTCTGGAGCGAGCCCGGCAGCAGCGACGCAGCAGGACCTGCCGCCACAGCCCAGCGAAGCGGTGCTCTGCAACCACTGCGGCCGCACCGCCAGCAACGGCATCAGCTGTCAGGGCTACTGCGTGGCCGATTCGGACTACTGACCCTGCTCCCGGCCGTGGCTGCCGGGGCCAGGCGGTTTCAGAATGGATGATCTGCGCGTGGTTTCTCCTTGACCGTTTGCACCAGGCCCAACCGATTCAAGAGCTCCCCTGGCAGCGGGTCAGGCCCTGGTGCCAGGGGGCTGCTGCTGGCCGGAGTGCTGCTCACTCTGGTCCTTCCCGGAGCAGGGCTGCGGGCGCAGGAGAAACCCTCAAGCGACTTCGGCCGGGTGCAACGGTCCACACGCAGCTGCGAACGCAACCTGGCTGAGGCCAGCCCGGGCCCCTGCTCGGAGTTGCGCTTTGAGCAGAACCAGCAGGGACTGCTGACCATCCGTTTCGTCGGCCCCGGCAGCGGCGAAATCACCACCAACCTGGTCACCTTTGTCGGGGTTGTCAAAGGGGGGGCTGCAGGGATGCGCTGCAGCGAAGGTCGCTGCCGCCTGGAGGGTCCCCTCAGCACCGAAATCAGCAGCGTGAGTGAACTGAGCTACGACCAGCGGGGGCTGCCCACGAGCCTGCCCAACGCCTGGCCGGCCGATGGCACCTGCAGGGTGGAGAAAAATGACGTGCGCTGCGAAGCCAGGGCGCTCACAGGCGAGCGCTGGGCAGCCAGCGCCGAGCTGTGAAGAAGCCCTCCGGCCAACCGCCGGCAGGAGAAAAATCAGAGGCGGCACCCAGATTCGAACTGGGGGTAAAGGATTTGCAATCCTCTGCCTTACCACTTGGCCATGCCGCCTTTCCGGAGGCGAACCCCCGTGCTGCGGATCGTATCAGCCGTCCACGACAGCCCCGACTCCTGCTGCTCAGCAACGGCCATGGGGAGGATCTGATCGGTTTGCGCGTCCTCCAGGCCCTGCATCAGCGGCGCCCACAGCTGCAGGTTGATGTGTTGCCGCTGGTGGGGGAGGGGGAGACCTTCCGCCAGGCGGAGCAGGAGGGCTGGCTGCAGCGGGTGGGACCCCGCCAGCGGCTGCCCAGCGGCGGCTTCAGCAACCAGAGCCTCCTCGCGCTGCTGCGTGACCTGGGGGCAGGGCTGGGCGGCCTGAGCTGGGGCCAGTGGCAGCTGGTGCGCCGCTGGGGGGCTGGCGGCGCGTCGATTCTGGCGGTGGGGGATCTGCTGCCACTGCTGCTGGCCTGGGCCAGTGGCGCGCCCTACGGCTTCATCGGCACGCCCAAGAGTGATTACACCTGGCGGAGCGGGCCCAGCCGCGACCCCGTCGCCGACGGCTACCACCGCTGCAAGGGCAGCGAATGGGATCCGTGGGAATGGGCCCTGATGGCCGATCGCCGCGCCCGACTGGTGGCGGTGCGCGACGGCCTCACCGCTCGGGGGCTGAGGCGACGGGGGGTGGCGGCGCTGGCACCGGGCAACCCGATGATGGACGCATTGGATCGCTTGCCGCTGCCCCTGTCGCTGGGGGGGCGGCGGCGAATCGTGCTGCTCTGCGGCAGCCGCCTGCCCGAAGCCCTCGGCAATGCCCGCCGCCTGCTGGCATCCCTGGCCTGCGCGCCGCCCAGGGACGCGCAGGTGGTGCTCTGCCCCACCGGCTCCCGCCCCAGTCGGCACGACCTGGAGCCGATCCTGCGCGCCCAGGGCTACCGCGAGGTGACCCTGCCGGGAGGTTGTGGCGGCAGCTCCGCCTGGCAGTGCCAGCAACGGCTGCTGCTGCTGGGCCCTGGCTGCTTCGAGCGCTGGGCCGGCTGGGGGGAGGTGGGTCTGGCCACCGCCGGCACCGCCACCGAGCAACTGGTGGGCCTCGGAGTGCCTGTGCTCTCGCTGCCGGGGCCGGGCCCGCAGTTCAAGCGGGGGTTCGCCCGGCGCCAGAGCCGGCTGCTGGGCGGTGCGGTCCAGCCCTGCGCCTCCGGGCAGGAGCTGGCCCTCGAACTGGAGAGGCTGCTCGGGGACGCCCAGCGGCGCCGGCACCTGGGAGCCATCGGCCGGCAACGCATGGGGGAAGCCGGCGGCAGCGAGCGCCTGGCGGAGCTGGTGGACCGTGAGTTGCTGGCCCAGCCCCAGGGATGATGGGCTCTCATCTCACCCAGGCCCATCCCCGATGCCAGCACCGATCGACCGGGCCTACGCCACCGTCACCGGTCAGCTGGCCACCCTGCTGGGGGTGAGCATTGCCGCGGCCCGGCGCCGGGTCGACCAGCAGGCGGCCCGGGAGGGAACCCGGGCCCAGGGCGAGCGCATCACCATCGCCGAGCGCATGATTCAGGAGGCCCAGACAGGGTCCAGGGCCCAGGGTCAGCTGCTGGATGCACTGCTGGTGGCCGAAGACGACGAAAGCGGCTTCATGGTCGAGGACTGATCGCCTGGGAGCCCTCAGCGCGACTGGGAGGAGTGCTCGAACACCGAGCCGAAGCGGCTGCGGTCGAGCTCGGCGAACACCGGCAGACAGGCGAAGCAACGGCGGGCCAGATCCAGTCGCTCCTCCCGCTCAAGGATGGCGGCCAGGGCCTGGCGAGCGGCCAGCAGGTAGCGCACGTCGTTGGCCGCATAGATCAGCTGGGCCTCGCCCAGATCCTCCGCCCGTCCCCAGTCGCTGCTCTGCGACTGCTTGTCCAGTTCCACCCCCACCAACTCCTGCACCACCTCCTTGAGGCCGTGGCGGGAGCTGTAGGTACGGGCCAGTCGACTGGCCACCTTGGTGCAGAACAGGGGCGCCACGGCAATGCCGAGGCCTTCCCCCAGGGCCGCCAGATCGAAGCGGGCGAAGTGGAACACCTTCTCGATCGCCGCGCTCTCCATCAGCTGGCGCAGGCGGGGAGCCTCCTGCTGGCCCCGGGCGATGCGGATGCAGCAGACATTGTCGAGATGGTCGGCGATCTGCACCAGGCACAAGCGGTCGCGGCCATGGATCAGCCCCATGGCTTCGGTGTCCACCGCCAGAGCCGGGGCCTGAGCCAGCAGGCTCAGCCATTCGGCGTCGAGATCCCCCTCAAACACGGCGAAGCGATGGGGGGTGGAGGCGAGGGCCGAAGGCATGGGCGGGGGAGCAACCAACGCCATCGTGCCGAAAGGGGGAGAATGGAGCGCTTCCGCCTTGGATCGCCCGCGTGCCATCGCTCCTGTCCCCAGCCCTGGGCTCCACCCTTCTGCTCACCCTGCTGATGACCATCGGCCTGGTGTTCTTTCTGCGCGCCGCCAGCAAGGACCGCACCACGGTGGTGGATGTGCAGTCGCCGCGACCGGCGCTGGAGGTGCTCGACGGCCTCAGCCAGTGGCTGAGGCAACGGGGCTGGCAGGCAGAGGACGGGGATCCCGAACGGCGGGTGCTGCGCTTCCGCGGCCAGGTGGGAGCCAGCAGCACCTTGGCACTCCTGCTCTCGCTGCTGGGAACGGTCGGGGCAGCCTGCCTGGGCCTCGTGCTGCGCCAGCTGCTGCCGCCGCTGGGCTGGTGGCCACTGCTGCTGGCCCTGATCGGTCCCCTGGCGGGGCTGGTCTACCGGCGGCGGGCCGCGCGCCAGGAACTGGTGGAATTGCGCCTGATCAGCGACGACGACGCTCCCCTCAGCCAGCTGCGGCTGCGGGCCCACCGCGATGAACTGATTGCCCTGGAACTGGAACTGGGCCCCCGGCTGCAGCTGGCCAGTGACGGCACGCTGCTGAGCTCCCCCATCTGAATCCCCGGACCATGGCGCTCCATTCCCAACCTGCATCCCCTCTTCGGCTCCAGGCGCGGACGCGCCATCTGGGCAGGGGCCTGCTGCTGGGCCTCGGCCTGGCGCTGGTGCTGGGCAGCGCCGCCGAAGCCCCGGCCATGCTCGCCGTCGATCCGCTCACCGGGCCGCGCGCTCCCCTGAACAAAGACTGGATCGGCCGCCGATTACTGGCGACCGGCACACCGATCCTGGTGATGGCCGGCCACGCCGATTCCCAGGGCATGGCCGGATCAGGCACCAGCGGTGAAGCGGTGGATCTCTTTGGCGCCCCCCCGATGCTGAACGGCATCCGTGATGAGCTCTATTGGAATCTGCTCACCGCGGAGCGGGTGGTGACCCTGGGGCGCCAGCGCGGGCTGCCGATCAGCCTCTATGTGCCGCCCCTGCGCAGCATCGCCGATGGGGACGACCCCCGCACCAACTGGAGTGTGGGCAAGGAGCATGTGCGCCGGGGGGGCTACGCCCTGGAGATCCACTACGACGCCTACGGACCCGATGGCTTCGGCTCCGGTCTGATTCCGCCGCTGCACAGGTCGCCCAGCCTGCTCGATGAAAGCCTGGCCGCCGCCTTCGGGGCCTTTCCCTTTCAGTTCCGGGGCGGGCTGGGGGCACCCCGCCGGGGCATCGCCATTCTCGAGATCGGCAAGCTGGAGAGCCCGCTGGAATCGGCCCTGAGGGATCCCGGCAGCCGGGATGCAGCGCTCAACGCCATCGCCGAGCGGGTGGTGACCGCCCTCGAGCAGGGCATCAGCACGGAGCAACGGAGGGAGCCAATGAGGCGTCCCCAGAGCTAGCCGCGGCTGGTTCAGTCGAACGCTTCCCGGGCGCGGCAGAGCTCTTCCAGGGCGGCATCTCCGCGCCAGTCCTGGGGCTTGGTGAACACCTCGGTGACCAGCGCTTCGCGACTGCCGGGCTCGGGGCCGTAGCCATACTCCCAGCGCACCAGCGGTGGCAGCGACATCAGGATCGACTCGGTGCGTCCGTTGGTCTGCAGGCCGAAGATCGTGCCGCGATCGAACACCAGATTGAACTCCACGTAGCGGCCTCGGCGGTAGAGCTGGAACTGACGCTCCCGATCCCCATAGGCCGTGCCATGGCGCTTCTCCACGATCGGCACATAGCTCGGCAGAAAGGCGTTGCCGCAGGCGCTGGCCAGCTGGAACAACTGCTCCCAGCTGCGGGGAGCGGCTCCAAGGGACGCCGCCGCGGCCGCCGCAGGTCCGCTGGGATCCTGACCCTTGTAGAGCACTCCGGCGGGATCCTGGTAGTCGTAGAAGATGCCGCCCACACCACGGGTTTCGCCGCGATGCTTCAGGAAGAAGTATTCATCGCACCAGGGCTTGAAAACGGGGTACAGGCTGGGATCAACGCTGTCACAGGCCCCCTGCAGGCTGCCATGAAAGTGACGGGCATCCGCCAGGAAGGGGTAGTAGGGGGTGAGGTCGGCGCCACCACCGAACCACCAGACCGGACCCGCCTCGAAATAGCGGTAATTGAGGTGCACCGTGGGCACATAGGGATTGCGGGGGTGGAGCACCATTGAGGTGCCGGTGGCGAACCAGCGCTGGCCGGCGGCCTCAGGCCGCTGGCTGAGGATCGAGGGGGGCAGCTGATCGCCCTCCACCTCGGAGAAATTCACCCCGCCCTGCTCAAAGATCCGGCCGGCCTTCATCACCCGCGAGCGACCGCCACCCCCCTCCGGGCGCTCCCAGCTCTCCTCCTCGAACTCCCCTTCCCCATCAAGGGTCTGCAGGCCGGCGCAGATGCTGTCCTGCAGACCCATTAGCAGGGCGCGGGCGCGAGCGCGGGAATCGGCCGGTGGATGCTCCATGGGCCGGGCACCTCCCTGGCCCTGTTCTGCATCGGCCACGCCCGGCTGTCCCTGCTCCACCACTGATCACCACGCCCCGCCGGACGTTCGAAACCACTCCACCATTCCAGCCCGCCGAGCCGGGGCACAACCCTTCGAGAGCCTCTGTCATGGGGCGGCCCCTAGGATCAGCCCTGATGCCGGCACCCACGGATGGCCACCGCTGAACAGGCCCTCGCCGCCCTTGAGCCCCTCTGCGACGCGGGCACCGGCCGCAGTCTGCTGGAACTGGGCTGGATCCAGCAGGTGCGTCCCCAGGGGAGCCGCGTGGTCTTCAGCCTGGCTCTGCCGGGCTACGCCACCAGCCAGCGGGAGCGGATCGCCGCCGAAGCGCGTGAGGCGCTGATGGCGATCGAAAGCATCGAAGATGTGCAGATCGAAGTGGCCCAGCCCGGCGCGGGCGGACGGCCCGAGGGCTCACCGATCGGCGGCGCCGGCCATGGTCCCGGCGGTGGTGGCAACCTGCCCGAGCGCCAGGGCATTCCCGGTGTGGCCCGGATCATCGCCGTGAGCAGCGGCAAGGGCGGCGTGGGCAAGAGCACCGTGGCCGTGAACCTGGCCTGTGCCCTGGCCCAGAGCGGCCTGCGGGTGGGACTGCTCGACGCCGACATCTATGGACCGAACGCCCCGACCATGCTGGGTGTGGCCGACCGCACGCCAGAGGTGCGCGGCAGCGGCAATGAGCAGGTGCTGGTGCCGATCGAAACCTGCGGCATCGGCATGGTGTCGATGGGGCTGCTGATCCAGGAGAACCAACCGGTGGTGTGGCGGGGGCCGATGCTCAACGGCATCATCCGCCAGTTCCTCTATCAGGCCGACTGGGGCGAGCGCGACGTGCTGGTGGTGGACCTGCCTCCCGGCACCGGCGATGCCCAGCTCACCCTGGCCCAGGCGGTGCCGATGGCCGGCGTGGTGATCGTGACCACCCCCCAGCGGGTGTCCCTGCAGGATGCCCGCCGCGGCCTGGCGATGTTCCTGCAGATGGGGGTGCAGGTGCTGGGTGTGGTCGAGAACATGAGCACCTTCATCCCCCCCGACCGGCCTGAAGCCCGTTACGCCATCTTCGGCAGTGGTGGTGGGGCCACCCTGGCCGCCGAAGCCGACGTGCCCCTGCTGGCCGAGCTGCCCCTGGAGATGGCCGTGATGGATGGGGGCGACCAGGGGCAGCCTGTGGTGATCTCCCGGCCCGAATCGGCCACAGCCCGGGCCTTCCAGACCCTGGCCCAGCGGGTCATCAGCCTCAGCCTCACCGCCGCCTGATCACGATGGCTTTGCTGGGCAGCCGGCGCAGCATGTTCTCAGCGGCGCGGCCGGCCCGGCGACGACTGCTGGAGGGGGTGGATCTGCTGCTCTGGGGCATTCCCCTGGCGATGGTGGCGGTGGCCGGCATCCTGATTGCCAGCACCCAGCGCCAGGCCCCCTACGCGGTCTGGTATCAGCACTGGGTCACGGCAGCGGTGGGCCTGGGCCTCGCCCTGGTGCTGGCCCGGATCCCCCTGGAGCGCTACCAGCCGTTCCGCTGGCTGATCTACGCAGCCATGGTGGCCAGCCTGGTGGCGGTGCGGGTGGTGGGGGTCAGCGCGCTGGGCGCCCAGAGCTGGATCAACATCGCCGGCTTCAACGTGCAACCCTCGGAGTTCGCCAAGGTGGCGGCGATCCTGCTGCTGGCCGGTGTGCTGACCCGCCATCCGGTGGAGCGGCCGGTGGACCTGATCCGGCCGGTGGCCATGATCAGCGTGCCCTGGCTGCTGGTGTTCGTGCAGCCGGATCTGGGCACCTCACTGGTGTTCGGAGCGGTGCTGCTGGTGATGATGTTCTGGTCGGGAATGCCAGGGGCCTGGCTGCTGCTGCTGCTCTCGCCCCTGTTCACCGCCATCCTGGCGGGCACCATCCCCTGGGTTCTGGTGGCCTGGGTGCCGGCGATGGGGGTGCTGGCCTGGCGCTCCCTGCCCTGGAAAGCCCTGGCGGCCTCCGTCACCCTGACGATTCAGGGGGTGTTCGCCCTGGGAACACCCTGGCTCTGGGCCCACGGCCTCAAGGAGCACCAGCGGGCTCGGCTGACCATGTTTCTCGATCCATCCCACGATCCCCTGGGAGGCGGCTATCACCTATTGCAGAGCATGGTGGGGATCGGCTCGGGCGGGCTCTGGGGCACCGGACTGATGCAGGGCCATCTCACCCTGTTGCGCTTCATTCCCGAGCAGCACACGGATTTCATCTTCAGTGCCCTGGGGGAGGAAACCGGCTTCATCGGCTCCACCCTGGTGGTGGTGGGCTTCCTGCTGCTGATGTGGCGTCTGCTCCAGATCGCCGGGCGGGCCCGCAGCGATTACGAGTCCCTGGTGGTAGTGGGGATCGGCGCGATGCTGATGTTTCAGGTGGTGGTGAACATCAACATGACCATCGGACTGGGTCCGATCACCGGCATTCCCCTGCCTTGGCTGAGCTATGGCCGCTCGGCGATGCTCGTCAATTTCATCTCCCTGGGGATGTGCGCTTCGGTGTCGCGCCATGGCCGCCCGCCCCAGCGGCGATGGTGAGCCTGGCCGCCCTGCGGGTGCGGCTGGCCCAGGGGGTACCAGCGGGCCACAGCGACGACGACACCGCCAGGCGGCAGTGGTGGGCAGCCCTGGCCACCCTCCAGGATGATTTTTTGCCGTCCCTGCAACCGCTGCGGGGAGTCTGGCTGGCCTCACCGCTGCCGGCGCTCTACGAGCCGGAGCTGCTGGAGGCCCTGCAGGGCTGGGTCTGGGCTCCAGCGCAGATCGCCGGTGACCTCAGCCGCACGGGCCCGCTGCTGCCTGGAGTGAGCCCGGCCGGCAGAGCCGATGCCCCTGGCCGCACCGGCCCCTATGAACGTCTGGTTCTCGAACCCGCCGACGGCACCGACCCCCTGCTGGTGCTGATCACCCCCAAGCTGCAGCTGGCCATGGCCCTGGAGGGCCCACCACAGCAGCGGCAGCTGCTGCTGCGCTTCGACCCCACCACCCTCTCGGAAACGCTGGCCCTGGTGGATCAGCGGCTGCGGACCACCGCTCCCGAAGCCGCCCTGCGCTTGCGCCAGGCCCTGCAGGCGCTCGGTCCCCTGCGCAGCGAGGAGAGCATGGCGCTGCAGTTCTGGCCAAGGCTGGCGGAGCGACTGGCGGCGATGGCCCCGAGCCTGACCCTCCAGCCCCTGGTTCAGGACCGGGTGGACGGCCGCAGCGAGAGCAGCGGCGAGCTGGCCCTGCTCGAGGCCCTCACCCACGAGGTGCGCACTCCCCTGGCCACGATCCGCACCCTGATTCGCTCCTTGCTGCGGCGAACTGATCTGCCAGCGGTGGTGCGTCAGCGGCTGGAGCAGATCGATGGGGAATGCAGCGAGCAGATCGACCGCTTCGGCCTGATCTTCCATGCGGCCGAGCTCCAGCGACAACCACCGTCCCGCCAGACCCTGGCCCGCACCGACCTGGCCCAGTTGCTGCAGGGTTTCGAAGAGCTGTGGCAACGGCAGCTGGGGCGCCGGGGGCTGAAGCTGCAGCTGGAGATCAGCGCCCATCTGCCGCCGGTGCTGAGCGATCCGAGCCGGCTCGAGACGATGCTGGGTGGCCTGGTGGATCGCTTCATCCGCAGTCTGCCTTCGGGCAGCACGGTGCTGATCCGTCTGCAACCGGCAGGCTCACGGCTGAAGCTGCAACTGCGCTGCACCGACGCATCCGCAAGGGACGTGAGCCAATCGCCCTCCCCCGACGATGGCGCCGCCGCCGACGTGGGTCCGGTGCTGCGCTGGAATCCGCTCACGGGCAGCCTGCAGCTGAGCCGCCAGGCCACCCAGCGCCTGTTCCACAGCCTGGGAGGACGTTTCACCGAGCGGGCCGGCCAGGGGCTGACCGTGTTCTTTCCCGTGGCGGGCCTCAGCAGCGATACCGGCGGGGACGTTTGTTGACGGGTGTGAAGAGAGCTCTCCCCCCGGCAGGTCCCCCGAGATTGCAGTGCTAGCTTCCAGCCGACATGGTCCGCCGACTCACTGATGGGTCCGCCGACTCACCATCCCCAACAGCCATGACAGCAACGGCGCTGAGCGGTCAACTTCCCAAGTCCATCGGCAGCACGGGCGGTCTGCTCAACTCCGCCGAAACCGAGGAGAAGTACGCCATCACCTGGACCAGTGGCAAGGACCAGGTGTTTGAGCTTCCCACCGGTGGAGCTGCGGAGATGAACGAGGGCGAAAACATCATGTACTTCTCCCGCAAGGAGCAGTGCCTGGCCCTCGGCACCCAGCTGCGCACCAAGTTCAAGCCTCGTATCGAGGATTACAAGGTCTACCGCATCTTCCCCGGCGGCGATACCGAGTATCTGCACCCGAAAGATGGTGTTTTCCCCGAGAAAGTGAACGAAGGCCGTCCGATCGTGGGCCACAACCCCCGCAGCATCGGTCAGAACCCCGACCCTTCCACCCTCAAGTTCTCCGGGCGCAACACCTTCGACTCCTGAATCAGCTCCCGGGTCTGCCCCGGGAACCGGTCAGGACTCATTTGCGGAACTCCGCTGCAAGGTGTGAGTCCTCCAACCTTTAGAAAGGCGGGGCCGGGTGCCCCGTTTTTTTTGCCTGCCCGTTGCCGTGATGCCCTTCCCCGATCGCGACGCGTTCCTTGCCCAGGCGGCGGACGGCAGCACCTTCATCCCCCTCTGGAAGCGCTGGCCCGCTGATCTGGAAACCCCCCTCACCACCTGGCTGAAGGTGGGGGCGGCCAGCGACCATGGCGTGCTGCTGGAATCTGTGGAGGGTGGCGAGCGGCTGGGGCGCTGGAGCTTCGTGGTGACCGACCCGGTCTGGACCCTCACGGTGCGCGGGGAGAACGGCGTGCAGAACTGGCGCGATGGCCGTCAGGCCCAGTTGAGGGGCAACCCCTTCGAGCTGCTCTCCGCCTGCCTGGCCTCGCTTCGGCCCAGTACCATCCCCGGCCTGCCGCCCCTGGGCCAACTGTTCGGCTTCTGGGGCTACGAGCTGATCCGCTGGATCGAGCCCAGCGTGCCCGTCCACCCCAGCGACCCCGGCGGCCCGCCTGACGGCTGCTGGATGCTGGCCGACAGCCTGCTGGTGTTCGATCAGGTGAAACGGCAGATCACGGCCGTGGCCTACGCCGACCTCAGCGGCGACGCCGATCCCCTGCAGGCCTACGACGAGGCCAGTGCGCGGATCCAGTCGCTGGAAGGACGCATGCACGGCCCTCTGCCAGCCGGCGTCAGCCCCCTGCACTGGGAAGCTGAGCCCACGCAGGAGCTGGACACCCGCAGCAACCGCAGCCAGGCCGACTTTGAGTCGGCGGTGATGGCCGCCCGGGAGCACATCGCCGCCGGTGACGTCTTCCAGCTGGTGCTCAGCCAGCGGCTCGAAACCCGCATCCAGCAGGATCCCTTCGAGCTCTACCGCAGCCTGCGGATGGTGAACCCATCCCCCTACATGGCCTTTTTCAACTTCGGCGGCTGGTACCTGATCGGCTCCAGCCCTGAGGTGATGGTCAAGGCCGAGCCGGTGACCGGAGGCATCCGGGCCTCCCTGCGCCCAATCGCCGGCACCCGCCCGCGCGGGGTGGATGAGGCCCACGACCTGGCCCTGGAACAGGACCTGCTGTCCGACCCCAAGGAGCGCGCCGAGCACGTGATGCTGGTGGATCTGGGTCGCAACGACCTCGGCCGGGTCTGCCGGCCGGGCACGGTCGAGGTGACGGAGCTGATGGTGGTGGAGCGCTACTCCCACGTGATGCACATCGTCAGTCAGGTGGAGGGCCTGCTCGATCCCGGCCGCGACGTCTGGGACCTGCTCAAGGCCTCCTTCCCTGCAGGTACGGTCAGCGGCGCCCCCAAGATCCGGGCCATGCAACTGATCCATCAGCACGAACCAGATGCCCGCGGCCCCTATTCCGGGGTGTACGGGGCGGTGGATCTTGCCGGTGCCCTCAACACCGCCATCACGATCCGCACCATGGTGGTGCTTCCCGACGGCGAAGGGGGCTGGCGGGTGCAGGTGCAGGCCGGTGCGGGCCTGGTGGCCGATTCACAGCCGGCCGCTGAGTATCAGGAAACACTCAACAAAGCCCGCGGTCTGCTCAAGGCCCTGGCCTGCCTGCAGGGGAGCGGCACATGAGCGATCGTCTGCTGCTCAAGGGCTTTGAGGTGGAATTGTTCACCGGCCGGGCCGACGGCACCGTGGTGGGGGTGGCGGAGCAAGCCGCAGCCGTGCTCGATGGGTTCGTCACCGAACCGGACCACCGCAACCTGGAGTACATCACTCCGCCGGATGCCGACTACGCCCGCCAGCTGGAGCTGCTGCTGGAGCCGAGGCGGCGTCTGCGCCGCTGGCTGGGCGAGCGCAGCTTGACCCTGTTGCCGGGCAGCACCCTCAGCCTGGGGGACAGCCAGCGCTTCGAGCGCTCCGACCCCTCGAACCCGTATCACGGCTACATCGAGACCACCTACGGCACCCGGGTGGTGACCGCCAGCGTGCACATCAACCTCGGGCTCACCGAGATGGGGGGCCTGTTCGCCGGCTGCCGGCTGTTGCGCTGCGAGGGCGCCCTGCTGCTGGCCCTCAGCGCCAGTTCACCCTTCCTCGACGGCCTCGCCACCGGCGCCCACTCCCAGCGCTGGCTGCAGTTCCCGCTCACCCCGCCCACGGTGCCGCTGTTTCTCGATCATCAGCACTACATCGCCTGGATGGAAGCCCAGCTGGCGGCCGGGTCCATGCGCAATGTCCGCCACCTCTGGACCTCCGTGCGGCCCAACGGAGAGGAGCGGCCCCACGACCTCAATCGGCTGGAGATCCGGATCTGTGACCTGATCAGCCATCCCCGCCAGCTTCTGGCCGTCACGGTGTTCGCGGAACTGCGCCTGCTGCAGCTTCTCCAAGACCCCCAGACCCACGATCCCCTGCACGCCAGCCGGCTGGGACCGGATCAGCTGGCCGAGCTGGCCGATCGCAACGACCGCGCCGCCGCCCGCCACAGCCTCAGGGCCACCCTCTGCGACTGGCGCACGGGGGAGGAGATCGAAGCCGCTGCCTGGATTCAGCGGGAGCTGGAGCAGATGGCGCCGCTCGCCGCCCAACTGGGCCTCAGCGCCTGGCTGGAGCCGCTCCACAGCATCCTGCGCCAGGGCAATGAGGCGATGCGCTGGCTGGAGCGTCACGACGCCGGAGTGCCGTTGAGCCAGATCCTGGCCGATGGAGCCACGGCCATGGCGCTGGCTGAAGTGGAACCGGCACCACGCAACACAGCGGCCTCCCACCCTTAGGGATGATCATGGAGCCTTCCTCGCCTGCGCCGGCCCCCATGCGGCAGCCCCTGCCCGCCCCATCCGCCGTTCTGGCCCAGGCCCCCCAGGCAGTTCCCACGGCTCCAGCCCCCCGGGTCACCCGGCTGCTCGGAGAGCGCCTGGAGCTGGTGGAGGATCTCTGGCAAACAGTGCTGCGCAGCGAGTGTCCGCCCGATCAGGCCGAACGGCTGCTGAAACTCAAGCGGCTGAGCGACCCCGCTGAAGCGGCCGACGGCACCGTCGATACCACGGCGGCCCTCGTGCAGCTGATTCGCGAGATGGACCTCTCGGAAGCGATCGCCGCAGCCCGCGCCTTCTCGCTCTATTTCCAGCTGGTGAACATCCTCGAGCAGCACATCGAGGAAGACAGCTACCTGGCCAGCCTGCAGGAAACCACCATTCCCTCCAGCCCCGATCCCTTCGCCCCACCGCTGGCCAGCCAGACCGATCCGGCCACCTTCCGGGAGCTGTTCACCCGCCTGCGCGGGCTGAATGTGCCCCCCGCCCAGATCGAGAACCTGCTGCGGGAACTCGACATCCGCCTGGTGTTCACGGCCCACCCCACCGAGATCGTGCGCCACACCGTGCGCCACAAGCAGCGGCGGGTGGCGGCCCTGATCCAACGCCTGCAGCAGGACAGCCCCAGTGAGCTGCAGGACGAGCGCAGCCTGCGGCTGCAGCTGGAGGAGGAGATCCGGCTGTGGTGGCGCACCGACGAGCTGCACCAGTTCAAGCCCTCGGTGCTGGATGAAGTGGACTACGCCCTCCACTACTTCCAGCAGGTGCTCTTCGACGCGATGCCGCTGCTGCGCCAGCGCATCATCAATGCCCTCGCCGGCAGCTACCCGGATGTGGAGCCCCCCCGTGATGCCTTCTGCACCTTCGGCTCCTGGGTGGGCTCCGACCGCGATGGCAATCCTTCCGTCACCCCCGACATCACCTGGCGCACCGCCTGTTATCAGCGTCAGCTGATGATCGAGCGCTACATCACGGCGGTATCGAGCCTGCGCGACCAGCTCAGCATCTCGATGCAGTGGTCCCAGGTGAGCGCACCGCTGCTGGAATCGCTGGAGATGGACCGGCTGCGCTTCCCGGAGATCTATGAGGAGCGCGCCGCCCGCTATCGGCTCGAGCCCTACCGCCTCAAGCTCAGCTACATCGTCGAACGGTTGCGCCTCACCCACCAGCGCAATCAGCAACTGGCTGAAGCCGGCTGGGAATCTCCCTGCGACAACGCCGGTCCGTCGGTGCTGAGCACAGGCACCGGGCCGATGGCGGCGGCGCCGCCCGAACTGCACTACGGCTCGGTGAATGAGCTGCGTCAGGACCTGGAACTGCTGCGCGACAGCCTCGAGACCACCGGCCTCAGCTGTGAGCCGCTGCAGACACTGCTCAGTCAGGTGCACATCTTCGCCTTCTGCCTGGCCAGCCTCGACATCCGTCAGGAGAGCACCCGCCACAGCGATGCCCTCGATGAACTGAGTCGCTACCTGCAACTGCCCATTCCCTACGGCGAGATGGAGGAGGAGCAGCGGGTGGAGTGGCTGCTGCAGGAACTGCAGACCCGACGGCCGCTGCTGCCACCCGCGGCCCGCTGGAGCCCGGCCACCGACGAGACCTTCGCGGTGTTCCGCATGCTGCAGCGGCTGCAGCAGGAATTCGGCCCCCGCATCTGCCGCAGCTACATCATCTCGATGGCCCACACGGTCTCCGACCTGCTGGAGGTGCTGCTGCTGGCCAAAGAAGCCGGCCTGGTGGATCCCAAAGCGGTGCAGACCCAGTTGCTGGTGGTGCCCCTGTTTGAAACGGTGGAGGATCTGCAGCGGGCGCCGGCGGTGATGCAGCGCCTGTTCTCGGAGCCCTTCTACCGGACCCTGCTGGCCAGCAGCGCCGAAGCAGACAAGCCCCTGCAGGAGGTGATGCTCGGCTACTCCGACAGCAACAAGGATTCGGGTTTCCTCTCCAGCAACTGGGAAATCCACAAGGCCCAGATCGCCCTGCAGCGACTGGCCAGCGAGCACGATGTGGCGCTGTGCATCTTCCACGGCCGGGGCGGCTCGGTGGGACGGGGTGGCGGGCCGGCCTACCAGGCGATCCTGGCCCAGCCCAGCGGCACCCTCAACGGCCGCATCAAGATCACCGAGCAGGGGGAGGTGCTGGCCTCCAAATACTCCCTGCCGGAGCTGGCGCTCTACAACCTCGAAACGGTGACCACCGCCGTGCTGCAGAACAGCCTGGTGAGCACCAACGTCGATGACACCCCCACCTGGAACGAACTGATGGGCCGGCTGGCGGCTCGCTCCCGGGTGCACTACCGGCGCCTGGTGCATGAAAACCCCGACCTGGTGGCCTTCTTCCAGCAGGTCACGCCGATCGAGGAGATCAGCAAGCTGCAGATCTCCAGTCGCCCCGCCCGCCGCAAGAGTGGAGCCAAGGATCTCTCCAGCCTGCGGGCGATTCCCTGGGTGTTCGGTTGGACCCAGAGCCGCTTCCTGCTGCCCAGCTGGTTCGGTGTGGGGGCAGCCCTGCAGGAGGACCTCGACGACGATCCCGGCCAGCTGGAGTTGATGCGGCTGCTGTATCAGCGCTGGCCCTTCTTCCGGATGCTGATCTCCAAGGTGGAGATGACCCTCTCGAAAGTGGACCTCGACCTGGCCCACCACTACGTCCAGGCCCTGGGTCGCCCCACCCACCGCGAGGCCTTCGAGCAGATCTTCCAGGTGATCGCGGCCGAATTCGAGCTCACCCGTGATCTGGTGCTGAAGATCTCCGGTCACGGCCGCCTGCTGGATGGCGATCCGGCCCTGCAGCTCTCGGTCGATCTGCGCAATCAGACGATCGTTCCCCTGGGCTACCTGCAGGTGGCCCTGCTGCGGCGTCTGCGCGACCAGAACCGGCAGCCGCCGATGAGCGAAGCCAGCAGCGGTGATGGCCAGGATGGCCGCACCTACAGCCGCAGCGAACTGCTGCGCGGCGCCCTGCTCACCATCAACGGCATCGCTGCGGGCATGCGCAACACCGGTTGAGCTGCGCTTGATTCCCTTCCGTAACCACCCACCCACCCCGCGCCTGCCCGAGGGCTACCGCACCGAGACGGAGCCCCCCGAGCCGGAGGAGCTGAACGGCTTGCTGATGGCCTGCGGCGAGGCGAGACGGGATGAACGGCGCCTGGCCCTGGTGCTGGAGCGCAGTGCCTGGCAGCTGTGTGTGCGCGATTCGCACGGGCGCCTGGTGGGCTTCGTGCGGGCCACCAGCGACCAGGCCCTCAACGCCAACCTCTGGGATCTCTCCGCCTGGCCGCGGGAGCCTCAGCAGGCCACCGTGCTGGCGGTGCTGGTGCATGGCGCCCTCACTCGCCTGCGCCGCGAGCTGAGTGGCTGCAGTATTTCTGTGGCAGCGCCGCCGGAAGCCCTTTCAGCTCTTCAGCAGCACGGCTTCCTGGTGGACCCCGGTGGCATCCGTGCCATGGGGCTGGTGCTCAGCAGCCGTGAGGAACACCAGCCGGAGGAGCCGAATGAAGCGAGCATGGAGGGACTCGAACCCCCGACATTCAGAACCGGAATCTGACGCTCTATCCAACTGAGCTACATGCCCGAGCGGGGAGGTCATCCCTGTCCCGGTGGTCGTAGCTTACCCGCACGTCGCTCCTGACCCATTCGGCTGCATCGCCTGGAGCTGCTCGATTTTCGCAACTACGCCCAGCTCTCGCTCGAGCTTGCTGAGCCGCGTCTGCTGGTGATCGGCGCCAATGGAGAGGGCAAGTCCAACCTGCTGGAGGCCGTGCAACTGCTCGGCAGCTTGCGCTCTCACCGCAGCAGCCACGACCGCGATCTGATCCGCCATGGCCAGAGCCGTGCGCTGGTGCGCGGCTGGTGCAGCGACAGCGCCTCCCCTGAGGCAGAGGGGCCGGCTGCGCTGCTCGATCAGCTGGAGCTCGACCTGGAGGTGAGGCGTCAGGGGGGGCGCCAGGCCCGCCGCAATGGTCGGACCCTGGAGCGCCAGCTCGATCTGGTGGGACCGCTGCGCTGCGTGGGCTTCAGCGCCCTCGATCTGGAGCTGGTGCGGGGAGAGCCTGCCCTGCGGCGTCAGTGGCTCGATCGGGTGGTGCTGCAGCTGGAGCCGGTGTACGGGGAGTTGCTGGCACGCTATGGCCGCCTGCTGCGTCAACGCAGCCAGCTGCTGCGCCGGAGCCTCAGCCAGGGGGAACAGCAGCTGCACTCCCTCCTTGATGCCTTTGATCTGCAGATGGCCCTGATCGGCACACGCCTGCACCGCCGCCGCCGCCGCGCCCTGGCCCGGCTGCAACCGCTGGCCGCCGCCTGGCAGGAGCGGCTCAGCGGCGGCCGTGAGCAGCTGGAGTTGCGCTATCAGGCCGGCAGCCAGCTGGAGGGGGAGGAAGCGGAGGCCCCCTGGCGGGAGGGGCTGCTGGAGCAATTGCGCCGTCAGCGCCCGGAGGAGCGCCGGTTGGGGACCTGCCAGGTGGGCCCCCAGCGCGATGAGGTGGCCCTGCTGCTGGGGGAGGAGCCGGCTCGCCGCTTCGGCTCCGCCGGCCAGCAGCGCACCCTGGTGCTGGCCCTGAAACTGGCGGAACTGGAGCTGGTGCAACAACTCTGGGGTGAGCCGCCGCTCCTGCTGCTCGATGACGTCCTGGCGGAACTCGACCCCAGGCGGCAGGAGCTGCTGCTGGAGGTGGTGGGCACGGGGCACCAGTGCCTGGTGAGCGCCACCCATCTGACCTCGCTCAGCGCCACCTGGCAGGGCGGCGACTCCCAGGTGGTGCGGATCTGTGGGGGGCAGCTGGTGGATTCGGACCCGTTTCCGTAGGGAACGTGAAGGGATGCGTAGAGTGCAGCCTTGTGTGGCCGCATTCGATGACCCAGACCCTGCCCTGCCTCCACCCCAACCCGGGATGGAGTGGAGCTCAAAGCCCCCAAAGCCTTCCGAGCGAGCCCCCCACAACCAATGACATGGTGGGGAAACATTGCATCCTCGAGCTTTACAACTGCGATTCCAAGAAGCTCGACGACGAAGCCTTTCTCAGGGACGCCATCACGATTGCAGCGAAACGTGCCGGCGCCACCCTCCTCAATCTGATCACCCACCGCTTTGAACCGCAGGGGGTCACGGGTCTGGCTCTGTTGGCTGAATCCCACATCTCGATCCACACCTGGCCCGAGTCGGGCTACGCGGCGGTGGATGTGTTCACCTGCGGCGACCACACCATGCCCGAGCGGGCCTGCCAGGTGCTGGCCGATGAGCTGGAGGCCTCCAGCCGCAACCTCAAGAGTTTCCGCCGAGAAACTCCTGATTCGATCAGCGAACAGATCAGGGAACCGCTCGGTCTGGCTGCCTGAGCCCGGGAGAAGCCAGTGGCCCCGGCGCTGCTGGCTTCAGGTTCGCCTCTCGGTTGAGCTTGCCGCTGATCAATCCCTCCAGATCGAGGCTGACGGCCGCGAATCCAAGGGATCGGAAGGCCTCCACCAGTTCCTGGCGCGGCAACCAGCTGAACAGGTCGTCGAGTTGGTCGGAAGGAACCTCCACACGGGCGGTCGCCCCCTGGCAGCGCACCCGCAGCTGCTTCACTCCGCGCTGGCGCAGCCAGTCTTCGGCGGCGGCCACCCGCTGCAAACGAGAGGCCGTGACCGGCTCGCCGTAGGGAAACCGCGACGCCAGGCAGGGCTGGGCCGGCTTGTCCCACCAGGGAAAGCCCAGGGCTCTGGAAATCTGGCGCACGGCCGCCTTATCGAGGCCATGCTCCGCCAGAGGCGAGCGCACGCCCCGCTCGCGGGCGGCCCGAATGCCTGGGCGATGGTCGCCGAGGTCGTCCTGGTTCACCCCATCGAGCACCTGAATCATGCCGCCCGTAAGCGAGGCCAGCAGGCCATGCAGTTCCCGCTTGCAGGCGTAGCAACGGTCGGTGGGATTGCTGCTGTAGGCGGGATCCTCCAGTTCGCGGGTGGCCACTTCCCGGTGCCGGATCCCCATCCAGGCCGCCTGGGAACGCGCTTCCTGCAGCAGGTGGGGAGCCAGGGCCGGCGACACTCCGGTGACCGCTTCGGCATCGGTGCCCAGTTGTTCGGCGGCGATGGCCGCCACCAGGGCACTGTCGACACCACCGGAGTAGGCCACCAGCGCGGCATCCAGCCCCCTGACGCTCTGGCGCAGCTGACCGAGGGCCTGCTCCAGCGGCGGCGGCAGGAATTCCACCAGCGGATGGAGGGCCGGGGAGAGCATGGCCTCGGGCAACAGTCGTTAGGATCCAACCGTAGAAGGCCAGGCCATGGCACCGACCTCCAGCGCGGCTTCCGGTGCGCCATCCCGCGCCATCGGCATCCGCACGGCCGCCGGCAGCCACGAGCGCAGCCACGGCCAGTTGCACGTCTACGACGGTGACGGCAAGGGCAAGAGCCAGGCCGCCCTTGGGGTGGTGCTGCGCACCATCGGCCTGGGGATCTGCGAGCGCAAGCGCACCCGGGTGCTGCTGCTGCGCTTCCTCAAGGGCCCCGGCCGCGCCTACGACGAGGATTCGGCAATCGAGGCCCTGCAGCAGGGCTTTCCCCACCTGATCGATCAGGTGCGCACCGGCCGCGGCGACTATTTCAATGCGGAGGAGGCCACCCGCTTCGATCGCCAGGAGGCCCAGCGCGGCTGGGACATCGCCCGCGGAGCCATCGCCAGTGCCCTCTACTCCGTGGTGGTGCTGGATGAGCTGAGTCCGGTGCTCGACCTCGGCCTGCTGGAGGTGGAGGAGGTGGTGCGCACCCTGGCCGCCAGGCCGGCGGGCATGGAGGTGATCGTCACCGGCCGGGGAGCGCCGCGATCACTGGTGCAACTCGCTGACCTGCACTCGGAGATGCGGGCCCATCGGCGCGGCTCCAACGACAGCGAGGGCATCGCTGGCCTTGAGATCTACACCGGCGAAGGCAAGGGAAAGTCCACCAGCGCCCTGGGCAAGGCCCTGCAGGCGATCGGCCGGGGCATCAGCCAGGACAAGAGCCACCGCGTGCTGATTCTGCAGTGGCTCAAGGGCGGCAGCGGCTACACCGAAGATGCGGCAATTGCAGCCCTGCGCGAGAGCTATCCCCACCTGGTGGATCATCTCCGCTCCGGCCGCGATGCCATCGTCTGGAGGGGTCAGCAGCAGCCCATTGATTATGTGGAAGCGGAGCGGGCCTGGGAGATTGCCCGGGCCGCCATCTCCAGTGGGCTCTATAAAACAGTGATCCTCGATGAGCTCAATCCCACCGTTGATCTGGAACTGCTGCCGGTGGAGCCGATCATGCAGACACTGCTGCGCAAACCAGCTGAAACCGAGGTGATCATCACCGGGCGCTGCAAAAATCCCCCCGCCTATTTCGATCTGGCCAGTGTGCACTCCGAGATGGTGTGCCACAAGCACTACGCCGAGCGCGGCGTCGACCTCAAGCGGGGAGTGGATTATTGAGCTGCGGGGTACTGAGCTGCGGGGTACTGAGCGGCAGGGGCACTCAGTAGATCGGCACGGCAGGGTCCACCTGCTCACTCCAGGCCTGAATGCCGCCGCTGACATTCACACCTTCGATGCCATGGCGACCCAGGGCCAGCAGAGCCTTGGCGCTGCGTCCCCCCAGCTTGCAGTGCACGTAGAGCCGTTTGCCCTCCGCCAGGCGGCGCACATCCTCAATGGCCTCGCCACTCTCGATCCGGTCGAGGGGCATCAGCACCGAGCCGGGGATCACGGCGATGTCGGCTTCGGGGGGGTTGCGCACATCCAGGAGCAGGAACTCCTCCAGCTGACCGTCGATCACGGTCTTGAGTTCCGCCACGGTGATGCTGGGCACGCTGCCGGATTCCTCCTGGCCCGGGGCCGTGCCGCCCACACCGCAGAACTCCTGGTAGTCGATGAGTTCAGTGATCACCGGTCGCTCGGGATTGGGCCGCAGCCTGAGCTCGCGGAACTTCATGCCCAGAGCATCGAAGAGCAGCAGCCGGCCGCTGAGGCTGGTGCCGATGCCGATGATGATCTTCACGGCCTCCGTGGCCTGGATCATGCCGATGATGCCGGGCAGCACGCCCACCACACCGCCCTCGGCGCAGGAGGGCACCATGCCCGGCGGCGGCGGTTCGGGGAAGAGATCGCGGTAGTTGGGGCTTTCGGCCTCCAGGTTGAACACCGTGGCCTGACCTTCGAAGCGGAAGATCGAGCCGTACACATTCGGTTTGCCCAGCAGCACGCAGGCGTCGTTCACCAGGTAGCGGGTGGGGAAATTGTCGGTGCCGTCGCAGACCAGGTCGTAGGGCTCGATGATCTCGAGCGCGTTCTCGCTCGTGAGGGCCGTCTCGTAGAGATCCACCTGGCAGTGGGGGTTGATCTCAAGGATGCGCGCCTTGGCTGATTCGATCTTGGGCTTGCCCACCCAGCTGGTGCCATGGATCACCTGGCGCTGCAGGTTGGAGTGATCCACCACGTCGAAGTCGACGATGCCGAGACGGCCGACGCCGGCGGCGGCCAGGTAAAGCAGCAGGGGTGAGCCCAGGCCGCCGGTGCCCACGCAGAGCACAGAAGCCGCCTTGAGGCGCTTCTGGCCCGCCATGCCCACCTCCGGCAGGATCAGGTGGCGGGAGAAACGCGCCACCTCGTCGGGACTGAGCTGGACGCCGCTGATGTCAGGAGGAAGCATGGGCGAGAAGGCCGTGGAGCGCAGAGGGGACCGCGCGCGGCGGCCCTCTCCCTACTCTCCCAAATCCCCGCCCCCCCGAAAGGAGCGGACATCCGGCTGTATCAGCTCCAGTTCTCGAGCCGCCGGCAGGGCGCTGGAATCCTCGGCGGACTCAGCGATCCACCAGGCGCGCAGCTCGGCGGAAACGCCGAGGATCAGCATCAGGGCCGGGGGAAAGGCCCAGGCGCAATCAGTGCTGGAGGGAATCGCCGCCGAGCTGGGGTGGCTGTGGGCCGTGCCCAGCACCTGCCAACCACGCTGCCGTCCCCAGCGCTGGGCCAGCAACTGCTCGCGGGGGTCGATGGCGAAACGCCCGCAGCGCTGCTCCTTCTGCGGCCAGATGTTCAGACAGGGCCAGATGAGCTGCACGTGGGCCGGGGCGGGCGTTTCAGGCCCTGAGCGGGCGGGCTGTCCCAGCAGCAGAGCGCAGCCCTCCTGCGGCGCCGCAGCGGCCAGCACGGCCCGCAGAACGGTCAGCTGATGCGAATCAACCGCCAGCTGCTCTGGCCAGCCGCTGTCCATACCGATACCTTGTGCCATTGACTCTCACACCATCGCCACTCCATTGATGAGCGACGCAACCACCGAACAGGAGCCGACGACCACCGAGGCCGGCACTTCATGGGCGGAGAGCGAAGCGGGCGCCAACTTCACCGAGCGCTACGGCGAGATTCTCTCCAAGGTCAACCAGACCCTGGATCAGGTGGACTGGTCCCAGGTCAGCCGCATCGGCAAGGGCGTCGGCATCCTGCTGGCGGTGATCGTGGCCCAGGTGCTGATCAAAGGAGTGCTCGACACCATCAATCTGCTGCCGGTGGTGCCAGGTCTGCTGGAGCTGCTCGGTCTGGTGGTGGTCGGCCAGTGGAGCTGGAAGAACCTCAGCACCAGTGAGAAGCGCGCCAATGTGATGTCCCAGTTCCAGACCCTGCGTCAGGAATACCTGGGCTGAAGCGCCAGCAGGCCCAGGCTCAGCCCACCAGCTCGGCGATCAGGGCCTGGGCCTGTCTCCAGTAGCTCCCGCCAAACAGATTGGCGTGGTTGAGCAGGTGGTACATGTCGTAGAGCTTGCGCCGCTGCGGGTGGCCCGCGGGTGTGGGCCATTCCTCCTCATAGCCGCTGAAGAAGGCTGGCGGAAAGCCACCGAACATCTGGGCCATGGCCAGATCCACTTCCCGGTCCCCCCTGTAGACGGCGGGATCGAACAGGGCCACCACGGCTGAGCCCGGCGAACTTGAGCTGGGGGCCACCCGGGCGGCATTGCCTGACCAGAGATCGCCGTGCACGAGGCAGGGAACAGCACCGTGGCCATTGAGCCAGGCCGGAGTGAGCTCCAGCAGCCTCTGGCTTCCCCTCAACACCCGGCCCGAGCGCTCGGCCAGCTTCAGCTGCGGGCCCAGGCGCTGCTCGGCGAAAAACTGTCCCCAACTGAGGCACCAAGAGTTGGGCTGCAGGGTGCTGCCGATGTAGTTGTCGTACGCCCAACCAAAGCCGGCGGAGCCGGTGGCGGCACTGGAGGCGGCACTGCGCCGGTGCAACCTTGCCAGCGCCGCCCCCGCGGAGCCCCAGGCCAGCTGAGCCGCCGTGCCTGAGCCGGATCCACAGGGCTCCAGATCCAGCCAGTCGATCACCAGCAGGGCCTGGGAGCCCGCCAGGGCGCAGTGCAGGGGCGTGGGCACCAGCAGCGCTGAGTCGGCGGCGGCGGCCAGAGCCCGCAGACCCTCCATCTCCGCCTCCAGCACGGGCAGAAGCCGGGCCTGGTTCGTTTTCGCAAACAGCCGGCCACCGCCGCTCAGCTCCACCGCCCAGGCACTGTGACTGCAGCCGCCGCCCACGGGCCGGCAGCGCTCCACCCCCTGGCCCAGCGTCTCCTCCAGCCAACCCACCCAGGCGTCGCGCATCACCGGCCCTGCCACCCCTGCCAGCATGCCGGCCGCCCCTGCCGCCCAGCGCTTGGCCGTCAGCCCCTGTCCCAGCGAGTCCGTGCAACACGACGTCACCGTCATCGGCGGGGGCATCGCCGGGCTGAGCGCCGCCGCGCTGCTGGCCCGCGAAGGCCTCTCGGTGCAGCTGCTGGAGGCCCACAACCAGACCGGGGGCTGCGCCGGCACCTTTCGCCGTGGCGCCTATGTCTTCGATGTGGGGGCCACCCAGGTGGCGGGGCTGGAGCCCGGCGGCATCCACGAACGGCTGTTCCGGCATCTGGGGGTCGAGGCGCCGGCGGCCAGCCCGCTCGATCCCGGCTGCGTGGTGGATCTCTGCGATGGCCAGCCGCCCGTGCAGCTGTGGCGGGATCCCGAGCGCTGGCGCCAGGAGCGGCAGCGGCAGTTTCCCGGCAGTGAGCGCTTCTGGAGTCTCTGCGCCGCCCTGCACGGGGCCAACTGGTCGTTCGCGGGGCGTGATCCGGTGCTGCCGCCCCGCACCCTCTGGGACCTGGGGCAGTTGCTTGGAGCCCTGAGACCCGCCAATCTCGCCAGTGGTGCCCTGGTGCTTGCCAGCGTGGCTGACCTGTTGTGGCTCAGCGGCTGCAGCGACGATCCCCGCCTGCGGCGCTTCTTGGATCTGCAGCTGCGCCTCTACTCCCAGGAACCGGCCGGGGGCACCGCGGCCCTCTATGGCGCCAGCGTGCTGTCGATGGCCCAGGCGCCCCTGGGCCTGTGGCACCTGCAGGGCTCGATGCAGGCCCTGAGTGCAAGGCTCGAAACCGCCCTGGCCACCCAGGGCGGCCAGCTGCTCCTGCGCCACCGGGCAACAAGCCTGCAGCAGACCAAGGCGAAGGGCTGGTGCGTGCGGGGCCAGGGGCCGGGCGGGCGACCCTTCACCAGCCTCAGCCGTGATCTGGTGGTCACCCTGCCCCCCCAGACCCTGGCTGACCTGCTGGGGGAGGCGATGCCCAGGGCCTACCGCGAGCGCATCAGCGGCTTCCCGGACCCCAGCGGCGCCCTGGTGTTCTATGGCGCCGTGGAGCGGGCTCTGCTGCCGGCGGAGTGTCCGGCCCATCTGCAGATCGACTGGGATGAGCCAGGTTCGCTGTTTGTGTCGGTGAGCCGCGAGGGGGATGGGCGGGCGCCGGCGGGGCAGGCCACGGTGATCGCCAGCGTGTTCACCCCGGCGCGCCCCTGGCTGGAGCTGGAGAAGGAGGCCTATGCCCAGGCCAAGGCTGAGGCCATGGAGCGGATCCAGGCCGGCCTGGAGCAGAGCCTGGGGCTCACCGCCACGGCCTGGCGCCACCGGGAACTGGCCACGCCCCGGGGTTTTGCCCGCTGGACGGGGCGACCCTTCGGCTTCGTGGGCGGGCTGGGTCAACACCCCTCCCGCTTCGGGCCCTTCGGCCTGGCCAGTCGCACCCCCCTGCCGGGGCTCTGGCTCTGCGGCGACAGCATCCACCCGGGCGAGGGCACCGCGGGGGTAAGCCTGTCGGCGTTGATGGCCTGCAGACAACTGCTGCAGGCGCGGGGCAGAAGCCTGGCCCCGGCCTAGGCCAGGGCTCAGAGAAACTCCGGCCGCAGGGCCCGGCAGCCCTCCAGTTCCCGGGCCAACCCTTCCCAGTCCTGGCGCTCGAGCAGATCTTCAAGGCTGTCGAGGGCCTGACGGTAGTGGCCCAGCGCCTCGGCCACGGCGACACTGTTGCTTCGTGCCATCAGAGTGCCAAGCTCCGGATTGCCACCGCCCACCCGGGTGGTGTCGGCGAAGCCGCTGGAGGCCAGGGCGCGCACCAGCGCCGGCAGCGCCGAGCGGGGCGCAGCGGCTGCTGCGCCCCGCTCGGCCGCCCGCAGCAGGGCGGCGCTCACCAACACCGGCAGGTGGGAGATCAGGGCCACGGCCCGGTCGTGATCGGGTGCGGCGCACTCCAGCCAGCGGGCCCCGAGGGCGCCCGCCAGGGCGCGCACCTGCTCCAGGGCTGCTGGGTCGGTGTGGTCGCTGGGGGTGGCCACCCAGGGGCGGTCGCGGAACAGGTTCGGCAGGCCCGCCTCCACCCCGGCCCCACTGGTGCCCGCCATGGGGTGACTGGCCACGAAGCGGGGAACCAGCGGCTCCCAGACCGACAGCACCGGCGCTTTCACCGAGGCCAGATCGGCGATCACCGCCTCCCTGGGCAGGGCCGCCAGCAGCTCCGGTGAGGGCTCCAGCAGCCGATCAAGGGGCAGGGCCAGCAGCACCAGCCCACAGCCTGTGAGCACCGAAGGATCGATGCTCACCTGAGAGGCCAGGCCCCGCTGCCGGGCCCGCTCCGCCGTGGCCTCGCGGTGCACCAGAGCGCGTACATCAACGCCAAGGGCCATCAGGTCAAGGCCGATCGAGCCGCCGATCAGACCGAGACCCACCACCCCCACCGGTCGCTCACGCCAGAGGGTTGTCATCGCTGGTACGGCCCATGGGCCTCACCTTCCTACGATTCCGCGATGTTGGAAGCCCGCGCCCACCAGCAGCTCAAGCAACTCCTGCGCCAGGAGGGCGGCATCCGCTGGCCGCACCACCTGACCATGAGTCGGTTGGTGGCGCGCAGCCTGCGACGCGCTGACCACACCCTGGTGCGCCTGGCGCCGGGCAGCGATCCCGATTGGCTGGTGGGCCTGCTGGTCCCCCTGGCCCTGGGGGATGCCCCGATCGCCCTGGTGGTGAGCGATCCCCTGCGTCGGCGCCTGCAGCAGGTGGAGATGCCGCGGCTGAAGGCGGTGGGCCTGCATCTGCCCTGCTGGGAAGGATCCGCCGGCGCCCCAGATGAGGCCCCCCTCTGGCTGCTGAACCACGCAGAACTGGAGCTGGCCTGGCGCCAGGGGCAACTGGGGCAGCGGCAACTGGTGATCCCCGAGGCCGAGCGGCTGCACCAGCAGCTGCGCCAGGCCCTCGACCGTCCGATCGAGAACAGCGACTGGGAACGGCTGCGCCGGGTGTTGCCCAGCGCCGAACCCAGCCTGCTGAGCCTGCATGAGCGCATGAGTCGGCGGATCTTCGCCCATCCCCGCACCCCATCGGGCCTGGTGCCGATCAGTCCCGAGGAGGAAGCGCCGCTGAGGCACCTGCTGGCCTTGCTCGGCCCCCTGCCGGAGGCCTGGCAGCTCTGGCGCTCAGCCGTTGGGCCTGGCTGGACCAGCTGGGCCAGCGTCGACAGGGAGCTGCTGCAGTGGCGCCTGCATCGCCAGCCCCTGGAGCCCCTGGAGGCCATGGAGGGCCTTCTGCACCACCGTGGCGCCGTGCTGGTGGGTCAATTCGGTCGCAGCGCCGCCCCAGCGGGGATCAGTCCCCAGGTGAGCGTGAATCTCTCGGATCCGCCCCTCTCCGATCCGCTGCCCCTCTATGCACCCCTGGGCCAACCATTCCCCAACAGCCCCCACTTCGGCACCCACCTGCTGGATCACTGCCGGCGGCTGGTGCTGGGCCAGAGCGGCCTGACGATCGTGCTGGTGGATGAGCAATCCCAGCGCCTCAGCCTCGCCAGCGCCCTGGCGGCGGAATTCGGTCGCCGGGTGGGCCACGAAAGCACCGCACCGGAGAGCAATGGGGTGATCTGCTGCGGCTGGCAGTGGTGGCTGGAGCATCAGGGGCGGCTGCCCCTGCCGCGCCAGGTGATCGTCGGTCCGCTGCCGATCACCAGCCTCGAAGATCCGCTCACCGCAGCCCGGGTCAACCGGCTGCGCCAGGCCGGCCGTGACTGGTTCCGGGAGCTGCTGTTGCCGGAGGCCATGACCCGGCTGCAGCTGGCTCTGGCGGGACTGCGCCGGGGCGGAGGTCGGCTGGCGGTGCTGGACGGACGCCTGCGCAGCCGCAGCTGGGGGCACCAGGTGCTCAGCGCCCTGGAGCCCTGGGTGGCCCTGACCAGGTTGCTGCCGCCCTGATGACCGCCTGGATCAGTCAAGCGATCGGGAGCTCGTAGCCTGATACTCGCCGAATCGCCGCCGGGACGCATGGGAGAGGCCAAACGCCGCTCGGAGCAGGGATTGCCGCCACGCGGGCCACAGAAACAGCCCGGCTCAGCCAAGGGCAAGGACACCTCGCCACGGCTGGTTGCCTGGCTGCCGCTGACCCGCCGCCAGGCCGATCGCTTCGTTCAGGTCTCCACCCAGGGGGCCTGGGTGGGCATTGCGGCTCTGGTGCTGTTCTGGATCACGGTGCGCTTCATCGGACCGGCCGCCGGCTGGTGGGTCCTCTCCGATTGATCGGGTGCGGCTTTGCCCACAGCAGGCCTTGGGCTGGCGCGGAAACCCAGGCGGAAACTTTAGGATCTCTTCAAATTCTGAGCTGGCTGATGTTTCCCCGCCTCGCTGAGCAGTACCGCTCCGTGGTGCTCGACCTGGTGATGAGTCTGCAGGCCCTGGCCAGCAGCCTGCAGCGCAAAGGCCTCGTGGCCACCTGCTATGTCTGCGGCGATGGCCGTGATGGCCACGGGGCCTCTTTTGTCGCCGACCTCGGTGATGCCCACATGGTGCGCTTTCTCGTCTCCGACTTCGGCATCAGCTGGGTGGAATCACGCCACGGCTGCGAACTGGTGAAGCTCGAAGGGGCCGAAGCGATCCAGGAATTGCAGCGGGTCGCCACGGTCCTTCAGCAGGCCCCACCACCCAGGCCCACTGCCCTGGAATCCGCTCAAGAGCCCGAGCCCAGCAGGCTCGAGGCTCCCCAGATCTGAGCTGATCTCAGCTGGAGGCAGACTCCAGCGAGGCCACACCCGCTTCCACGCCGTTCTCCGACGCTGATTCGCTAGACTTCGACGCAGCGGCGGCCGAGCCGGTGGCGGCCAGCCTGGCGGCCGCCGCTGCCAGTGGCTTGAGCGAATTGGCAGTCACATCAGCCCCTTCGGTGAGCCTGCGCCGAACCTCGGCCTCGATCAGCTCTTTTTGTTCCTGGTTCTGCTCCAGCCAGGTGATCGTGTTGTCGCGGCCCTGGCCGATGTTGTCGCCGCCGTAGCTGTACCAGGCACCCTTGCGGATCACCACACCGGTTTCCTCGGCCAGATCGATCACACAGCCGAGGGTGCTGATGCCACGGCCGAAGAGAATGTCGAATTCAGCGATGCGGAATGGGGGCGCCACCTTGTTCTTCGCCACCTTCACCTTGGCGCGGATGCCGTATTCCTCCGTGCCGCGCTTGAGAGTCTGAATGCGGCGAATGTCGAGCCGCACCGAGGCATAGAACTTGAGGGCGTTGCCGCCGGTGGTGGTTTCAGGGTTGCCGTAGGTGACGCCAATCTTCTGGCGCAGCTGGTTGAGGAAGATCACCGTGCAGCCCGACTTGCCGATGTTGCCGGTGATCTTGCGCATCGCCTGGCTCATCAGCCGCGCCTGGCTGCCCACCGCCAGGTCCCCCATCTCCCCCTCAATCTCGGCGCGGGGCGTCAGGGCCGCCACGGAGTCGACCACAACGATGTCGACGGCGGCGGAGCGCACCAGCTGATCAACGATCTCCAGGGCCATTTCGCCGGTGTCGGGCTGGGAGACCAGCAGGTTCTCCACATCGACCCCCAGGGCCGCGGCATAGACCGGATCGAGCGCATGCTCAGCATCCACGAAGGCGGCCACCCCGCCGCGGCGCTGGGCTTCAGCGATGGCATGGAGGGTGAGGGTGGTCTTGCCGGAGCTCTCCGGTCCGTAAACCTCCACCACCCGACCCTTGGGATAGCCGCCGCCGAGGGCCAGATCGAGCGTGAGGGCACCGGTGGACATGGTCTCCACCCGCATCCGGGAGGCATCCCCCAGGCGCATGATCGAGCCCTTGCCGAAGTTGCGCTCGATCTGGCCAAGCACCAGGTTGAGGGCCTTGTCACGCTCGGCCGCCCCGGCCGCCGTCGCCGCGCTCGAGGAGCGGGGCTGGGCAGCCCTGAGGTCGGTGCTCTTGTGATCGGCAGGCATGGTCAGAAGGGAATGAAGGAACGGACCGGAAAGGGACGGACCCTGGGGGGGGATGTCGCCGTGCGGCCTCACAGCTACAGGTGCCACCAAAGCCGCTGGGTGTATCAAGGAGGTGGCGAAACAGCGGCAGCGCCCCTGGCGCCGAACAACCCGAAATTAGTACAGGCGTACGCTAGCGGATCAGGGCCACGCCGCCAAGGGGGCCGCGAAGGTGGCCGGCTCCAGCAGCGCCAGGCCCTCGGGCAGATCGATCAGATCACTGGGGCCCAGATAGCCCCAGCTCACCAGGAAGCAGCGCACCGCCTCCAGCCCGGCGGTGGCCCGCACCGCCTCCAGGGTGGGTCGGCGGTCCTCGATGAACCAGAGCGGCCGATGCAGCGCGCACAGGCGCAGCAGCACCTCCGGCTTGCTTCCATCCTCGTGGCCGAAGGTGTGCAGGGGAGTGAGACCCTCGGCCGCCAGCAGCTCCCGCGCAAAGGCGCCGCCCTTGGTGGTGAGCACGGCCCAGTCGGCCCCCTCCTGCGCCAGGGCCCGCAGCCGTTGCGGCACGCCGGGATACGGGCGGTGCAGGCCCAGCCAGTGGGGGCGATCGGCGGCAATGGCCTGCAGACGCACCGTCTCAAGGCTGGTTTGCAGGGTCTCGGCTCTCCAGCCCCAGTGGGCCAGGGCAGGAGCCAGAGCCTGGTCGTAGGCCGCCCCAGGGGCTGTGAGGTCGCTGGTGCCGCGGGCCAGCTCAGCAGCCACCAGCACCATCTCCCAACCCTTGTGGATCAGCGGCCGCAGCCGGACGAAGGCGGCGGGTGCCTGCTCAGGAAGCCTCAGATCCGGCCGCAGGCTCAGGGCCGCCTGGCGAGCCGCCCACCAGTACTCCGCCATGCCATCGACGAGCACGCCATCAAAGTCGAACACCAGCAGGGGGCTGGGGGTCACGCAGGGATCTCTCAAAACTGGGCCGCTAGGATTCGAACCTAGGAATGGCGGGACCAAAACCCGCTGCCTTACCACTTGGCGACGGCCCAAAGCTCCAGCGGCGGCTTTCCAATCCAGGCGATCCATGGGGATGGATCCGGGTTGGTCGGGCGCGTGACCGGTTGCCTTGTTAGTTACCCACAGCGGGCCGTCCTTCGTCAATCTCTGGGGGCCGGTGAGGAAGCCGCTGCCCCCGGGCGCACCGAGTCAGGGGGGAAAGACCCGCAGCCGCCGCAGCTCGCCACTGCCGAATTCAGCACTGCGCAGACCGTAACCATCCACCTGATCCGCCTGAATGCGGCGCACCGACAGGCTGCGGGGCAACAGCTCCACCGGCCGGCCCTGGGGAAGCACCACCTGCTCCACCGCCAGACGGCACTCCTCCATGGCGCCATGGGCGTCGTCGGGGGCGCCAGCAGGGCCTGGGGCGGCAGCCGCGCTGTCCCGGTCACCGGCACGGCGACGCAGCAGCCGCTCCACACCCCTCTGGATCTGGGGAAGGGTGTCAGCCTTGATCACCAGGATCGGCACATGCCGTTCCAGGGCCTGGCTGCGCACCTGCGGTTCGCGGCCCAGCTGCTGGCGCAGGCTCAGCACGGCGTCGGCCTCCTCCAGCTGGCTGGCGCGCTGCACAGGCAGCTGGCGGCTGCGCACCACCTGCTCCAGCAACTGGGGGCTGACCCCGCAGCAGTAGAGGCGCAGGGGCGGGGCCGCAGGGGCCGGTGGTGGCGAGCGTCGATGGGGCGGGAGCAGTTCCGGATCAGGCAGCGGAACCGGCGCCAGGGCCGGGCGACCGGCGGCGGCCGCCACCAGGCCACGGCGGGGCATTCGCGGTGAGGTCGGACCGGTGGGACCGGGCTCGGGATCGTTGAGGCGCAACAGGCCATCACTGCCCAGCTCGCGGACCTGGGGGCGCACCGGCTGTCCCCGCAGCTGCTGATCGACGGTGCGGGCCACATCGCGGTGCACCAGCCAGCGACTGCGGCTGTGCATCTCCACCGCCAGGGGAAAGGTGGGGTCGGCGCAGCGCTCCAGCACTGTTTTCTGGCAGCCGCGCCGACGGGCCTCCTCATCTCCGAGGGTGACCGACTGAATGCCACCGATCAGGTCGGCCAGGGTGGGGTTCTTGATCAGATTGGCCAGCTCGTTGCCATGGGCCGTGGCCACCAGCATCACGCCACGCTCGGCAATGGTGCGGGCCGCCTGGGCCTCGAGTTCGGTGCCGATCTCATCGATCACGATCACCTCGGGCATGTGGTTCTCCACCGCCTCGATCATCACCTGATGCTGCAGCTCAGGCCGCGCCACCTGCATGCGCCGGGCCCGGCCGATGGCGGGATGGGGAATGTCGCCATCACCGGCGATCTCGTTGCTGGTGTCGATCACCACCACCCGCCGCTCCAGGTCGTCGGCCAGCACCCGGGCGATCTCGCGCAGGGCCGTGGTCTTGCCGACGCCAGGCCGGCCCATCAGCAGCAGCGACTGACCACTGTCCAGCAGATCGCGCACCATCTCCACCGTGCCGAACACCGCCCGGCCCACCCGGCAGGTGAGGCCCACCACCTCCCCGCCGCGGTTGCGGATCGCACTGATGCGATGCAGGGTGCGCTCGATGCCGGCCCGGTTGTCGCCACCGAAGGTCCCCAGCCGCTGCACCACCGCCGCCAGGTCGGCCCGATCGATCGGCTGCTGATCCAGCAGCTGAGCTCGGCCTGGATAGCGGGCTTCCGGAGCGCGGCCCAGGTCGAGCACCACCTCCAGCAACTGATCGCGGCTGAAGGGGCTCGCCAGCGCGTCACAGATGCGCTCGGGAAGCACCTCCAGCAGGCGATCGAGATCGTCAGTGATCCGCTGGGGGCTGACGAGCCTGGCGGCGGCGGCCAGGGCGGTGACACTTGGACTGGGCATGGGCACGGCCCCTGTGCCTCGACGTTCTAGCCATCGGCGGCCAGCCAGGGTGAGACCAGCCCCTGAGCCAGCGCCAGGCCCTGGGGCCAGAGGGCCGGTTCATCCAGCAGACGCCGGCCGCGGCGCTCCGCCTCCAGCACCAGCGGGGCCAGCAGCCGGCGGGCCAGCCCGCCAAAGGCCACACCGGCGGCGGCGCTGCGGGCGGCCCGGGGGCCGCCACTGCGCTGGCGCAGCAGCGGCAGGCTGCGGGCATTGGTGCCCCCCGCCAGTTGCAGGGGGCCAGGCGGGGCCAATTCGCGCAGCGCCAGAAGAAGGTTGACGGCGGCATGGGCCGTGCCATCCCCCACATCGCCACTCATTGGACGGCCATCGAGTTGCCAGAGGGGCAGGAAACGATGGCTCCGCAGCAGGGCAAACCGCTGCCAGAGCTCGCTGGCCAGATCCTGCGGGCTGACCGTGGGGCGGCGCCCCTCGGCACCGGCACCGGCTTCGGCGCCACAGCTCACGGCCAGGCGCCGCAGGGGCAGGCCCGAGGCCACCACCTGCTCCAGCCGCCGGCCGAAGGCCTCCCCCCGGCCCAGGCTGGTGTGGATCTCCACCGCGTCCGGGCGCAGACGGGCCAGGAGTCCCGGCACCGCCGCAGCATCCAGCCCATGGCTCCGGGCCTCAATCAGCCCGTGGGGGCAGGCGGGCAGACAGCGGCCACAGCCATAACAGCGCTCCCTGCTCACACCGGCCCCGGCCGGGATGGCTTCGGCCGGGCAGATGCGGGCGCAGGGCCTGGGGCAGTCGGGCGGGCAGCGGCCGGGGTCGAACCAGGCCTTGCGGAAGTGGGGATCCTCGCCATCGCTGAGGCTGAGCATCAGCCAGGGCGGTCTCAGCTGGGGGCGCTGATCACGGGCCCAGCTGAGACCGCGGCGGGCGGCGGCCACCACTGCCTCATCAGCGGCCAGATCGATGCAGTGAACGCCAGCGAGGGCGTAGAGGCCGCAGAGGTCTTCGATGGCAGCGAGATCCTGGTTGCTGGCCCCGCAGATCAACTTGACCCAGCGACCCGAGACCAGGGCCTGCTCAGGCCGCAACCATCGGCTCCAGGGGCGTCCAGCGCAGGCTGCGGGAGCCGCCCAACTCCGCCACGATCTTGAGCCGGGGCTCACGCCTGGTGAGCGAGCAGAGCGACTGCAGCTCGGCTGAGGAGAGCACCTGAGCCTCCAGCAACCAGAGCACCATCGGCTTGGTGCCCTCCAGCAGGGCGCCCAGCTGGGGCATCACCCGCTGCACCTCGCCCACGGCAGCCCCGCGGCCGATGCTGTGGTGACCGAGGTGGGGCGGGCGAACCCCATGGCTCTGAAACAGAAAAACTTCAGGGTCACCCAGGCCCCGGGCGGAGGTGATCTGGGCGCCGTAACCGGCGGCCCGCAGGCGGCGCAGCAGACGGGTCTCGGCGCCTCCTTCCAGGGGGGCGTAGAGGGCCAGGGCGCCGGCCTTCTCCAGGTCCTGACGGAAGCGACGACCGGAGAGCAGCAGAGGCATGGGGCAGCTTCAGAACTGGTGTGGGCAGTCTGGCAGGGAGTGGACGATGTGGGTGTAGGCCGTGGGGTATGGTGGCCTCTTGTGCATCTGATCTGTGCCCGACCGCTAGCCGGGCCTCCAGAGCTGTGCGCGGGATCGTCGCTGGCGACGGTCTCTTCTGGCCAGTGCAGCCAGGCCCGCCGGATTCGTCCGAGCAGTGCCTGATCTGCCGGGATACTGCCGCCTTGCTCAGCAGGCGCGGACAAGTCCCAGCCAACTGTTTCGCCAACCGCTAGCCCACCCGCAATCGCCTTCGAGGTTCGTCCTCCCAGTGGTTCCGGAGCCAGATTTCTGGCCCAGCGCGTCTGCCCGAATCAGTCCTGAGTGGTTCGCACCCCCTGCGCGCCACTGTCCCGCTGGCGTTTCTCCCTCCTATGTCCTTCGGCATCCTTGGGAAGAAACTGGGCATGTCTCAGTTCTTCGACCCCAACGGCAAATCCATCCCGGTCACCGTGATCGAGGCGGGTCCCTGCCGCATCACCCAACTCAAGACTCCCGCCACCGACGGCTACAGCGCCGCTCAGATCGGTTTCGGCGAGGTCCGCGAAAAGCTCGTCAACAAGCCTGCGGCCGGTCACCTGGCCAAATCAGGCGAGGAGCTGCTCCGCCATCTGCAGGAATACCGCCTCGAGTCCCTCGATGGCCTTGAACTCGGCGCTTCCATCACTGTCGAGGCCTTCGAGGCCGGACAGAAGGTGGATGTCAGTGGCGACACGATCGGCCGGGGTTTCTCTGGCTATCAGAAGCGCCACGGCTTCAGCCGCGGTCCGATGACCCACGGCTCCAAGAACCACCGCCAGCCCGGATCCACCGGTGCCGGCACCACGCCGGGTCGTGTCTATCCAGGCAAGCGCATGGCGGGCCGCTACGGCGGCAAGCAGATCACCACCCGCGGCCTCACCATCCTCAAGGTGGATCATGAGCGCAACCTGCTGGTGGTGAAGGGTTCGGTGCCCGGCAAGCCCGGCGCCCTGCTCAGCATCCGTCCCGCCCTGCGGGTCGGCGCCAAGGCCGCGAACTGAGGAGAAATCAGATGGTGAATTGTGTTGTTCGCGATTGGCAGGGCAAGGAGGCCGGCGAGGCCAGCCTTGACCTGAAAGTCGCCAAGAAATCGACCGCTGCTGCCCTGGTCCACCGGGCTGTGGTGCGGCAACTGGCCAATGCTCGACAGGGCACGGCCTGCACCCTCACCCGGGCTGAAGTCCGTGGTGGTGGTCGCAAGCCTTACAAGCAGAAGGGTACGGGTCGAGCCCGTCAGGGATCGATCCGCACGCCTCTGCGTCCCGGCGGTGGCGTGATCTTCGGGCCCAAGCCCCGCAGCTACACCGTGGCGATGAACCGCAAGGAACGTCGTCTGGCCCTGCGCACGGCTTTGATCAGCCGCGCCAGCGACATTCTGGTGGTGAAAGGATTTGCCCCCGATCTTGAGGTTCCCAGAACCAAGGAGATCGTGGCGGCCCTGGAGCGCTGGGAGGTGCCGGCGGGCAGCAAGGTGCTGCTGGTGCTCGATGCACCGACCGATGTGGTGCGCCGTTCGGTGCGCAACCTCGAAAAGGTGAAGCTGATCGCTGCTGATCAGCTCAACGTGTTCGACCTGCTCCACGCCAATGTGCTGGTGTTGAGCGAAGAGGCACTGGCGAAGATTCAGGAGATCTACGGCGATGACTGAACGTTTCAATGGCCGGCTCGCGGATGTGATCCGCAAGCCGCTGATCACCGAGAAAGCCACCCGTGCCCTGGAACTCAACCAGTACACGTTCGAAGTGGATCCCCGGGCTGCCAAACCCGACATCAAGGCCGCCGTCGAACATCTCTTCGATGTGCATGTGGTCGGGGTGAGCACCATGAATCCCCCCCGCCGCAGCCGGCGGGTCGGCCGCTTCGCCGGCAAGCGCGCCCAGGTGAAGAAAGCCGTGGTGCGTCTTGCCCCTGGCGATGCCATCCAGTTGTTCCCAGAGGCCTGAGGGGTCTGAATCGTTATGGCAATCCGCAACTACCGCCCCTACACCCCCGGCACCCGCGGCCGCTCCTCCAGCGACTTCAGCGAGGTGACCGAGCGCCGTCCCGAGCGCACGCTGGTGGTGGCCAAACACCGCAAGAAAGGTCGTAACAACCGCGGTGTGATCACCTGCCGCCACCGCGGCGGTGGCCACAAACGCCTCTACCGTCTCGTCGACTTCCGCCGCGACAAGGTCGGCGTGACCGCCCGGGTGGCCGCCATCCACTACGACCCCCACCGCAATGCGCGGCTGGCGCTGCTCTTCTACACCGACGGCGAAAAGCGCTACATCCTGGCTCCGGCTGGAATCTCGGTGGGCCAGAGCGTCATCTCCGGGCCCGAGGCCCCGATTGAAGTGGGCAATGCCCTGCCGCTATCGGCCATCCCCCTGGGCTCCAGCGTCCACAACGTCGAGCTCTACGCCGGCCGCGGCGGCCAGATGGTGCGCACCGCCGGTGCCAGCGCTCAGGTGATGGCCAAGGAAGGCGACTACGTCGCCCTCAAGCTGCCCTCCACCGAGGTGCGCCTGGTGCGTCGTGAATGCTTCGCCACCCTCGGCGAAGTGGGCAACGCCGAAGTGCGCAACACCAGCCTCGGCAAGGCCGGCCGCACCCGCTGGCTCGGGCGCCGTCCCCAGGTGCGCGGCAGCGTGATGAACCCCTGCGATCACCCCCACGGTGGTGGTGAAGGCCGGGCTCCCATCGGCCGCTCCGGTCCTGTCACCCCCTGGGGCAAGCCCGCCCTGGGCCTGAAAACCCGCAAACGCAACAAGCCCAGCAATCGGTTTGTGCTGCGGAAGCGTCGCCGCACCTCCAAGCGGAGCCGTGGCGGACGGGATTCCTGATGCTCAACACCGCACTGCTGTCTGCCTGATTCGCTATGGGACGTTCACTCAAAAAAGGCCCCTTCGTCGCCGACCACCTGCTGCGCAAGGTCGAAGCGCAGAACAGCGCTGGCGACAAGACTGTGATCAAGACCTGGTCACGGGCCTCCACCATCCTGCCGATGATGATCGGCCACACCATTGCCGTTCACAACGGCAAAAGCCATGTGCCGGTCTATGTGACCGAGCAGATGGTGGGCCACAAGCTGGGGGAATTCGCCCCCACCCGCACCTTCCGGGGCCACATCAAAGACAAAAAAGGTGCCCGTTAAGGAGCGAATCACCATGGCCAACACCACCACCCCCAGCCAAGAAGCCCGCGCCCACGGCCGCTACATCCGCGGTTCCGTTTCCAAGGTGCGCCGGGTACTCGATCAGATCCGCGGCCGCACCTATCGCGAGGCGCTCATCCTGCTCGAGTTCATGCCCTACCGCTCCACCGGACCGATCACCAAGGTGCTTCGCTCCGCCGTGGCCAACGCGGAACACAACATGGGTCTCGACCCAGCCTCTCTCGTGATCAGTACCGCCAGCGCCGACATGGGTCCGTCCCTGAAGCGCTTCCGGCCGCGGGCCCAGGGCCGTGCCTACGCCATCAAAAAACAAACCTGCCACATCAGCATTGCTGTGGCTCCTTCCGCCTGACCCCCGAGGACACCGCCCGATGGGACACAAGATCCATCCAACCGGCCTGCGCCTGGGGATCACCCAGGACCACCGCTCCCGTTGGTACGCCCCCAGCAAGACCTATCCAATCCTCCTCCAGGAGGACGACCGGATTCGTTGCTTCATCCACAAGAAGTACGCCTCAGCCGGCATCAGCGATGTGCTGATCGCCCGCAAGGCCGACCAGCTGGAGGTCGAGCTCAAGACAGCACGCCCCGGTGTGCTGGTGGGCCGCCAGGGCAGCGGCATCGAGGAGCTGCGCGCCGGCATTCAGAAAACCGTCGGTGATCGCAACCGTCAGGTGCGCATCAACGTGGTGGAAGTGGAGCGGGTCGACGCCGATGCCTTCCTGCTGGCCGAGTACATCGCCCAGCAGCTGGAGAAGCGGGTGGCGTTCCGCCGGGTCATGCGCATGACCGTGCAGCGGGCCCAACGGGCCGGCGTGCTCGGCCTCAAGATCCAGGTGAGCGGGCGCCTTAACGGCGCCGAAATCGCCCGGACCGAATGGACCCGGGAAGGCCGGGTCCCGTTGCACACCCTCCGTGCCGACATCGATTACGCCACCAAGGTGGCCACCACCACCTACGGGGTGCTGGGAATCAAGGTGTGGGTGTTCAAAGGTGAGGTGCTTCCTGGTCAACAGGAAAAACTCCCCGTCGGGGCGGCACCACGGCGCCGCGCCAACCGCCGGCCCCAACAGTTCGAAGACCGCTCCAACGAAGAGTGAGCAGGAAGCCTGAACCATGCTGAGTCCACGTCGCGTCAAATTCCGCAAACAGCAGCGAGGCCGCATGTGCGGTGTCGCCACCCGGGGCAACACCATTGCCTTCGGTCAGTTTGCGCTGCAGGCCCAGGAATGCGGGTGGATCACCTCCCGCCAGATTGAGGCCAGCCGCCGGGCCATGACCCGCTACGTCAAGCGGGGCGGGAAGATCTGGATCCGGATCTTCCCCGACAAGCCCGTCACCATGCGCCCCGCCGAAACCCGCATGGGTTCCGGTAAGGGCAACCCCGAGTTCTGGGTGGCTGTGATCAAGCCAGGTCGCATTCTCTTTGAAATGGGCGGTGCCGAAATCACCGAAGCCATTGCCAAGGAGGCCATGCGCCTGGCCCAGTACAAGCTGCCCATCAAGACCAAGTTCCTGGCCCTTGACGAGCAGGCGAGCGCGGTCGAACCGGAGACCACCGTTCCTGTGGAGTCCTGAACCCATGGCCCGTCCTGACATCGCCGAGGTGCGCAAGCTCACCGACGCCGAAATCAGCGAACAGATCAACGCCTGCCGCCGCGATCTCTTCGATCTGCGCTTCCAGCAGGCCACCCGTCGCCTGGAGCACCCCCACCGCTTCAAGGAGAGCCGCATCAAGCTGGCCCACCTGCTGACGGTGCAGAAGGAGCGCCAGAGCTCCGCCCCCTCCGCCTCCTGATCCCCCCCACACCACCTATGGCACTCAAGGAAAGGGTCGGCGTCGTCGTCAGCGACAAGATGGACAAAACAGTGGTGGTGGCGGTTGAAAACCGCTTCCCCCACTCCATCTACCAGAAGACCGTCAGCCGCACCACCCGTTACAAAGCCCACGACGAGGACAACCGTTGTCGCGTGGGTGATCGGGTCCGCATCACCGAAACCCGCCCCCTCAGCCGTACCAAGCGCTGGGCTGTGGCCGAGGTTTTCACACCATCCGGCGCGAGCTGAGGAGACCCCACCATGATTCAACAGGAAACTTTCCTCAACGTCGCTGACAACAGCGGGGCCAAGCGCATCCAGTGCATCCGAGTGCTGGGCACCAACCGTCGCTATGCCCACGTGGGTGATGTGATTGTGGCTGCCGTCAAAGACGCCATGCCCAACATGGGTGTCAAGAAATCGGATGTGGTCAAGGCCGTGGTCGTTCGCACCAGGGCCACCCTGCGTCGCGACACCGGCAATGCGATCCGCTTTGACGACAACGCCGCCGTGATCCTGGGCACCGACAACAACCCCAAAGGCACCCGGGTGTTCGGTCCCGTGGCCAGGGAGCTGCGGGAACGCAACTTCACCAAAATCGTGTCTCTCGCCCCGGAGGTGATCTGAGATGGCCACAGCCACCCCAAAAGCCAGGCCCGTTCAGCGGGTCAAGATGCGCATCCGCAAGGGTGACACCATCAAGGTGATTGCCGGCAAGGACAAGGGCAAGACCGGTGAGGTCCTGCGCACCCTTCCCGAAGCCAACCGTGTGGTCGTTCAGGGCATCAACCTGCGGACCCGCCACATCAAACCCACCCAGGACGGCGAATCCGGCCGGATCCTCACCGAAGAGGCCTCCATCCACGCCTCCAACGTGATGGTGTTCTCCACCGCCAACAACGTTCCCAGCCGGGTGGAGCTCGTCGTCGAAGCCGACGGCACCAAAAAGCGCCGCCTCAAGAAGACGGGTGAAGTTCTTGCCTGACGGCAAGCACGACCGCTCCCATCGCTGAACGCAACCCCGTCCGCTTTCTGACAACGCCCAGAAGCGCATTCCCCCATCCCCGCCATGTCACTCAAACAGCGCTATCGGGAGACGATCCAGCCCAAGTTGCTCAAGGATCTGACTCTCTCGAACATCCATGAAGTCCCCAAGGTGGTGAAGGTCACCGTCAACAGGGGACTTGGCGAAGCCGCCCAGAACGCCAAGGCTCTTGAAGCCTCGATCAGCGAACTGGCCACGATCACCGGACAGAAGGTGGTGGTGACGCGTGCCAAGAAAGCCATCGCCGGCTTCAAGATTCGCCAGGGCATGCCGATTGGCGTGGTCGTCACCCTGCGGGGAGACCGGATGTATGCCTTCCTGGAGCGCCTGATCAACCTGGCCCTGCCACGCATCCGCGATTTTCGTGGGGTCAGCCCCAAGAGCTTTGACGGGCGCGGCAACTACACCCTGGGGGTGCGGGAGCAGATCATCTTCCCCGAAATCTCCTACGACAAGATCGACGCCATCCGTGGCATGGACATCACCATCGTGACCAGCGCCCGCAACGACGAAGAGGGCCGGGCCCTCCTCCGCGAGATGGGAATGCCGTTCCGCAGCAACTGAGCCCTCCTCGGATCCCAACCATGGCCAATCACGACCCGATTTCCGACATGCTCACCCGCATCCGCAATGCGAGTGAGAAGAAGCACCAGACCACCAAGGTGCCCGCTTCACGCCTTTCCCACAGCATCGCCAAGGTGCTGCAGCACGAAGGTTTCATCGCCCAGATCAGCGAGGAAGGAGAAGGCGTCGAACGCTTCCTCGTGCTCGAGCTGAAGTACAGCGGTAAGCATCGTCAGCCCACCATCCGCTCGGTGCAGCGGGTCAGCAAGCCTGGCCTGCGCATCTACAAGAACAACCGTCAGCTTCCCAAGGTCCTCGGTGGCCTCGGTGTGGCGATCATCTCCACGTCCAAAGGGGTGATGAGTGACCGTGATGCCCGCAAGCAGGGCGTCGGCGGCGAAGTGCTTTGCTACATCTATTGATCAGGGAGTCGATCCATGTCTCGTATTGGTAAAGCGCCGATCCCCATCCCCGAGAAGGTGAACGTCACCTTGTCTGGTCTTGCGGTCACGGTCAAAGGTCCCAAGGGTGAGCTCCAGCGCACCCTCCCCGATGGTGTGGCGGTCAGCCAGCAGGAGAACACCCTGGTGGTCACCCCCTCCAATGGCAGCCGTCGCTCCCGCGAGCGTCACGGTCTCTGCCGCACCCTCGTCGCCAACATGGTCGAGGGCGTCAGCCAGGGCTTCACCCGCAAGCTCGAGATCATCGGCGTGGGCTACCGCGCCCAGGTCCAGGGCCGCAAGCTCGTGGTCACCGCCGGCTACAGCCACCCCGTGGAGGTCAATCCTCCCGAAGGCGTGAGCTTCACGGTCGAAGGCACCACCCAGGTCATCGTCTCTGGGGCCAACAAGGAGCTGGTGGGCAATGAAGCCGCCAAGATCCGCGCCATCCGGCCGCCCGAGCCCTACAAGGGCAAGGGCATCAAGTACGCGGGTGAGCGCATCCTGCGCAAGGCCGGCAAGACCGGTAAGAAATGAGGCCTGCCTGAGCGTTCCCACCCTGTACTGCCATGTCCACCCTTTCCAGAAAACAGCAGACTCAGAAGCGTCACCGCCGTCTGCGTCGTCATCTCAACGGAACCTCCGTCCGCCCGCGGCTGGCTGTGTTCCGCTCCAACAACCACATCTACGCCCAGGTCATCGACGACGACGCCCAGACCACCCTCTGCGCGGCCTCGACCCTCGACAAGGATCTGCGCACCAGCCTCGAGTCCTGTGCCTCCTGTGACGCCTCCGTTGCCGTAGGCCAGTTGCTGGCCACCCGCGCCATCGCCAAGGGGATCCAGCAGGTGGTCTTCGACCGCGGTGGCAACCTGTACCACGGCCGGGTCAAGGCCCTCGCCGATGCCGCCCGGGAAGCGGGCCTTCAGTTCTGAACCGCCTCCAACCATGACCGAAACCAACGAACAGACCAGATCCAGCGACGTTCCCTCTGCGGCCGTCGGCGTTCCTGCGGCCAGCGAAGGCCAGCAACAGGAGCGTCGTGGCGGTGGCGGCGGCGGAAACCGCGGTGGCGGCGGCGGCGGTGATCGTCGCGGCGGCGGCGGCGGCGGGCGCCGGGGCGACAACCGCCGTGGCCAGGAGCGCGACTCCGAATGGCAGGAGCGCGTGGTTCAGATCCGCCGCGTCTCCAAGACCGTCAAGGGCGGCAAGAAGATGAGCTTCCGCGCCATCGTCGTGGTCGGCAACGAGCGCGGCCAGGTCGGTGTGGGCGTTGGCAAGGCAGGTGATGTGATCGGCGCCGTGCGCAAGGGCGTGGCCGATGGCAAAAAGCACCTGGTCAAGGTCCCCCTGACCCGCACCAGCTCGATCCCCACCAACGGCCATGGCGTCGATGGTGCCGCCAGCATCCTGATGCGTCCGGCAGCCCCCGGTACCGGCGTGATCGCGGGCGGCTCGATCCGCACCGTGCTGGAGCTGGCCGGAATCAAGAACGTGCTGGCCAAGCGCCTCGGCAGCAAGACTCCCCTCAACAACGCCCGCGCCACCATCCAGGCGCTGCAGTCTCTGCGCACCCACAAAGAGACGGCCAAGGAACGGGGCATCTCCCTCGAGCAGATTTACTCCTGAGCCCCATGACCCTCTCTCTCAGCACCCTCACTCCCCAGACCGGGTCCCGCCGCCGCAAGCTGCGCAAAGGTCGTGGCATCGCCGCCGGCCAGGGCGCCAGCTGCGGTTTCGGCATGCGCGGCCAGAAGTCCCGCTCAGGCCGTCCCACCCGCCCCGGCTTCGAGGGTGGCCAGATGCCCCTCTACCGGCGGCTGCCCAAGCTGAAGCACTTCCCCCTGGTGAACCCCAAGCACTTCACCGTGCTGAATGTGGGCAAGCTGGCCGACCTCGCCGCTGGCAGCACCGTCAACCTCGACAGCCTCGTGGCTGATGGCCTGGTCACCAGCCCCAAGCATCCGTTGAAAATCCTCGGCAGCGGCGAACTGAGCGTCAAGCTCAATGTCGAGGCGGCGGGCTTCACCGCCTCGGCCCGCGCCAAGATCGAGGCAGCCGGTGGCACCTGCGAGCTGATCCACTGATCAGCCAACCCCGGATCCCTGATCGCTCAGGGATCTGTCAGGCATCCAGCCGTCTGCCACCGTTCTTCGGATGAGCAGGCGGCTTTGCCGTCGTTGCCTCCTCTCCGCCAGCCCGTCCCTCGACCCTTCTCGCCATGCTCGTCAGCCGGGGCCGTAACCCCAGTGCCGCGGAAATCATCACCCAGGTGATTCAGTCCAAGGGACTGAGGGATCGGGTTCTCACCACCCTGGGGCTGCTGTTACTCGTGCGTCTGGGGATCTACATCCCCATGCCGGGCATCGACCGGGTGGCCTTTCAGCAGTTCATCGAGCAGGGGGGCCAGCTGATCGGCTTCCTCGACATCTTCACCGGCGGTGGCATCTCCACCCTCGGGATCTTCGCCCTGGGGATCCTGCCGTTCATCAACGCCTCGATCATCCTGCAGCTGCTGACCGCGGCGCTGCCTCAGCTCGAGGACCTGCAGAAGAACGAAGGTGAAGCCGGTCGGCGCAAGATCGCTCAGATCACCCGCTATGTGGCCCTGGGCTGGGGCCTGCTGCAAAGCACGGTCTTTGCGCTGATCCTGCGCCAGTACGCCCTCCCCGGTATCCCCGTGCCGGTGTTCGTGATTCAGACCACCCTCGCCCTGGTGACCGGCGCGATGGTGGTGATGTGGATCAGCGAAGTGATCACCGAACGGGGCATTGGCCAGGGGGCCTCCCTGGTGATCTTCGTGAACATCGTTGCCACCCTTCCCAGGGCCCTCGGCTCCACGGTCAAGCTGGCTGAGAGCGGCGACCGAGCCACCATCGGCGGGATCGTGGTGCTGGTGCTGATCTTCCTGGTCACGATCGTGGGCATCATTTTCGTTCAGGAAGGCAGCCGCCGCATCCCGATCGTCAGCGCCAAGCGCCAGGTGGGTCAGGCCAGCCTCGCCAGCCGCCAGAGCTATCTGCCGCTGAAGCTCAACGCCGGCGGCGTCATGCCGATCATTTTCGCTTCGGCGGTGGTCTTCCTCCCCCTCACGATCGCCAACATCACCCGGGCCCCCTGGTTGATACAGCTGGCGGGCTACCTCAACCCCAACAGCAGCACCCCCTGGCTCTACGCCCTGGTTTTCTTTGCCTTGATCTGCGGCTTCTCACTCTTCTATGCCTCGCTGACCATCAACCCCATCGACATCGCCACCAACCTCAAGCGAGGGGGTGTGGCGATCCCAGGGGTGCGGCCGGGATCCGCCACCGCCCAATACCTGAGCGGCGTGCAGAACCGGCTCACCCTGCTGGGGGGTCTCTTCCTCGGGGCGGTGGCGATCATCCCCTCCGCCGTGGAGGGCGCCACCCAGGTGCGCACCTTCCAGGGGCTGGGGGCCACCTCTCTGTTGATCCTGGTCGGCGTGGCCATCGACACCGCCAAGCAGGTCCAGACCTACGTGATCTCCCAGCGCTATGAGGGCATGGTGCGGGAGTGATCCACACCGGCCCAGAGCTGCCCCATCCCGTTCCCGTTCCCGTCATGTCCGATCGCTTTCTTTTCCTCGGCCCCCCAGGAGCCGGCAAGGGCACCCAGGCCCAGGTGCTGGCCGCCGACCGTGGCCTGCTCCACCTGTCCACCGGCGAGCTGTTGCGCGCCGAAGTGCAGGCGGGCACGGAGCTCGGCGCTGAAGCCCAGTCCGTGATGGCCAGGGGCGAGCTGGTGAGCGATGCCCTGGTGCTGGCGATCGTGAGGGCACGCCTGCTCAGCCATGACGGCGGCTGGCTGCTGGATGGCTTTCCCCGCAACCTGGCCCAGGCCGAAGCCCTCAGCCAGCTGCTCCAGGAGCTGAACCAGCCGATCGAGCATGTGGTACTGCTGCAGCTCGACGACGGGATCCTCTTGCAGCGGCTGCTCAGCCGTGGACGCGACGACGACAATGAAGCGGTGATCCGCAACCGCCTGGAGGTCTACCGCGAGCAGACCGAGCCCCTGATCGCCTTCTATCGCCAACTGGGGCTGATCCGGGAGGTGGAGGCGGAAGGCGACGTCCAGGCCGTCGCTGGGAGGATCAGCTCAGTGGTGAGTTGACCATTGTGATACGTTAGCTGTTTGCAAAGTGGAGAGCCGCCGCCCATGAAGGTGCGTGCCTCAGTCAAGAAGATGTGCGACAAGTGCCGCGTGATTCGTCGCCACGGCCGGGTGATGGTGATCTGCACCAATCCCAAGCACAAGCAACGCCAGGGCTGATCCGCCCAGCGTTCTTCCTCCCAAGTGCCTTTCGAGGCACTTCGCCCTGCCCTCTGTGGCCGGGCCCCCTCTGCCCAACTGAATCGTTTTTTCGTGGCTCGGATTGCCGGTGTCGATATCCCTCGCGACAAGAGGGTCGAGATTTCTCTCACATACGTCTACGGGGTCGGGCTCAACCGCGCCCAGAAGATTCTGGCGAAGGCCGGCGTCAACCCGGACATCCGCGTCAAGGACCTCGACGACGGGGACGTCCAGAAACTGCGTGCAGCGGCCGAAAGCTTCACCCTCGAGGGTGATCTGCGCCGTCAGGAAGGCATGGCCCTCAAGCGGCTGCAGGACATCGGCTGCCTCCGTGGTCGCCGCCACCGCATGGGGCTGCCCGTGCGCGGTCAACGCACCCGCACCAATGCCCGCACCCGCCGCGGCGCCCGCAAGACCGTGGCCGGCAAGAAGAAGTAAGCCGCCCGCCTGAGTCCGGCTCCGCCGCTCAGTCCCACCACCCCATCACCCCACCAGGCCCCCGTCCATGGCGAAGCCAGCCAAGAAAACCGGCGCAAAGAAGACCAAGCGCAATGTGCCCAACGGTGTGGCACACATCCAGAGCACCTTCAACAACACCATCGTCTCGATCACCGACTCGGCCGGTGAGGTGATCTCCTGGTCTTCGGCCGGCGCCAGCGGCTTCAAGGGAGCTCGCAAGGGCACCCCCTTCGCGGCCCAGACCGCGGCTGAAGCCGCCGGCCGCCGGGCCCTGGACCAGGGGATGCGTCAGATCGAGGTTCTGGTCCGTGGTCCGGGTTCCGGCCGTGAAACCGCCATCCGCGCCCTGCAGGTGGCCGGCCTTGAGATCACCCTGATCCGGGACGTCACCCCTCTGCCTCACAACGGCTGCCGTCGCTCCAAGCGCCGCCGGGTCTGAGTATCCGTTTCCAGCCGCTCCTCGGCGTTCCTCTTCACCACCATCAGGCCGTGCATCAGTATCAGATCGATCGGGTCGAGCATCAAATCGCCGACGACCGCTCCCAGACCGGTGTGTTCGTGATCGGGCCCCTCGACCGGGGTCAGGCCGTCACCCTCGGCAACGCCCTGCGGCGTGTGCTGATGGGAGGCATGGAGGGCAGCGCCATCACCGCCGTCCGCATTGCCGGCGTCAACCATGAGTACGCCACCATCCCCGGTGTGCGTGAAGACGTCCTCGACATCCTGCTGAACTGCAAGGAAGTGGTCGTCAACAGCCGCAACCGCGATCTTGAGATCGGTCGGCTGATCATCAACGGCCCCGCCACCGTCACCGCCGCCGACCTTCAGTTTTCCTCCCAGGTTCAGATCATCGATTTCGATCGGCCGATCGCCACCGTGGCCGAAGGCCATTCTCTGGAGCTGGAAGTGCATGTGGAGCGGGGCGTCGGCTATCGGCCGGTGGATCGTCACCACGAGGACACCAACGCCATTGATCTGCTGCAGATCGATGCGGTCTTCATGCCCGTACGCCGGGTCAACTACACCGTTGATGAAACGGCCGTTGGTGAAGGCGGTTCAGCCCGCGAGCGCCTGCGCCTGGAAATCGTCACCAGCGGCTCGATCACTCCTGACGACGCCATGGCCCAGGCGGCCAATCAGCTGATCCAGCTGTTCCAGCCCCTGGCCAGCCTGACCATGGTCGAGGAGCCGGGCCTGGAACCTGAACCTTCGGCTGAGAGCCAGATTCCCCTGGAGGAGCTGAACCTCTCGGTTCGGGCCTACAACTGCCTGAAGCGAGCCCAGGTCAATTCGGTCTCTGATCTGATGGGCTTCAGTTACGAAGATCTGCTCGAGATCAAGAACTTCGGTTCCAAGTCGGCGGATGAGGTGATCGAAGCGCTGGAGCGCATCGGCATCTCCCTGCCCCAGAGCCGCACCACCGCCTGAGCGGCGCCCTTTCCCCCCTTTCCCTTTTCCATTCCCCGGAACCATGCGACACCAGTGCCGCGTCCCCCTGCTCGGACGACCCGCCGACCAACGCAAGGCCCTCCTGCGTGGCCTCACCACCCAGTTGATCCGTGAAGGCCGCGTCACCACCACCAAGACCCGCGCCAAGGCCCTGCGCAACGAGGCCGAGCGCATGATCACCCTCGCCAAAGACGGCACCCTGGCGGCCCGCCGTCGGGCCATGGGCTACATCTTCGACAAGCAGCTGGTGCACTCCCTGTTCGACAAAGCCCAGGAGCGCTACGGCGAACGCAACGGCGGCTACACCCGTATCATCCGCACCGTTCCCCGCCGGGGTGACAACGCCGAAATGGCCATCATCGAGCTGGTCTGACGCCCAACGCCCACGCCACCTTGCCCTTGTGCTCCGAGCAGAGATCGATCCAGCGGGTCGCCCTCTGCCTGCAGTACGAGGGTTCTTCTTTTTGCGGTTGGCAGCGCCAGAGCCATCAGCCCAGCGTGCAGGAGACCCTGGAGCAAGCCCTGGCCAGACTCGATCCGCACCGCCCCACGCGGGCCATGGCCGCCGGCCGGACCGACAGCGGCGTTCATGCGGCGGGCCAGGTGGTTCATTTTGATGCCAGCGGGCCGATTCCCGCCCGGCGCTGGGCCGCTGCTCTCAATGGCCACCTGCCGCCCTCCATCAGGGTCAGGGCCGCCGCCAGCGTTCCCCTCGACTGGCACGCTTGCTTTTCTGCGCGTTATCGCCGCTACCGCTACACGCTTTACAACGGGCGCAGAGCCAATCTTTTCCTCTCCCCCTGGAGCTGGCACTGCTACCGGCAGCGCCTCGATGAGCGCGCCATGGCCTGCGCCCTGCGTGGATTACTGGGCTTCCATGATTTCAGCGCCTTCCAGCGGGCCGGCAGCCGCCGGCCCAATGCCCTCACCACCGTGCAGGCCGTGAGCCTGGAGCGCCATGGCGACCTGGTGGTGGCCGAGCTCCAGGCCAGCGGCTTTCTCTACGGAATGGTGCGACTGATCATGGGCCAGCTGGTGGCGGTGGGAGAGGGGACGCTCAGCCTGGCCGACTTCGAGCGACGCTGGCGCGACCGGGCCCGCGCCGAGGTCAGAGAAGCGGCCCCAGCCCATGGGCTTTGCCTGCTGAGGGTGGGCTATCCCACGCCTCCTTTCCCCTGGCCTGCCTGGTACGATGGCCAACCGCGGCACTGGCTGGAAGGCCAGGATTCGCCTGGGCGTCCTTGGCCTGAGCCTGCCCACGCTGTTCAACAGCGTTGAGGCCAGTTCAAGACTGGATCCATCCATCCAGCGCGATCCCGGAAACGGGTGAGCGGGCCACAGGTTAGGCTCAGGAATTGCGTGTCGCGCTGTTGGGTTCACCCAACGATGCGGCCCTCCCGCCCCATGTCCAGCCCCATCCTCCGGGATGGTGCCTTACTCCGATCCGGCCCGCCGGTGCGATGAACAAGACATCCGTTCCCTCTCTCGATTCCCTCGACCGCCAGTGGTTCCTGGTGGACGCCGAGAATCAGACCCTCGGCCGTCTGGCCACCGAGGTGGCCAGTGTGCTGCGTGGCAAGAACAAGCCCACCTTCACACCCCACCTGGACACCGGTGACTTCGTGGTCATCATCAACGCCGACAAGATCCGCATCAGCGGCAACAAGGCCAGCCAGAAGATCTATCGCCGTCACTCCGGTCGTCCCGGCGGCATGAAGACCGAAACCTTCGAGGCGCTGCAGGCTCGCCTGCCCGAGCGCATCGTCGAGAAGGCCATCAAGGGCATGCTTCCCCACAATGCCCTCGGCCGTCAGTTGTTCCGCAAGCTGAAGGTCTACAAGGGTGCTGAGCATCCCCACACCGCCCAGCAGCCCCAGGTTCTGGCCCTCGATCCTTCCGCCACCGCCCAATGAGCACCGCTTCCAACCGCGTCGTCTACTGGGGAACAGGTCGTCGTAAAACGGCTGTAGCCCGTGTGCGGGTCGTGCCCGGCACCGGCTCGATCACCATCAATGGCCGCCCCGGCGACAATTACCTCAACTACAACCCCAGCTACCTCAGCGCGGTGAAGGCTCCCCTGGACACCCTGGGGCTCTCTGCCGAGTACGACCTGCTGGTCAACGTCAAAGGTGGTGGCCTCACCGGCCAGGCCGATGCCATCAAGCAGGGAGCCGCCCGTGCCCTCTGTGAGCTCTCGCCGGACAACCGCAAGCCCCTCAAGACCGAAGGCCACCTCAGCCGCGATCCCCGCGCCAAGGAGCGTCGCAAGTACGGCCTCAAGAAAGCCCGTAAGGCGCCCCAGTTCTCCAAGCGCTGATCCTTTTCTTCCGCATTCAGCCCACTCCAGCCATGCCTAAGGCCGACATCCATCCCACCTGGTATTCCGATGCCAAGGTGATCTGCAACGGAGAGGTGGTGATGACCACCGGCTCCACCCAGCCCGAGCTGCACGTGGACGTGTGGAGTGGCAACCACCCCTTCTACACCGGTACCCAGAAGATCCTCGACACCGAGGGACGCGTGGACCGCTTCATGCGCAAGTACGGCATGGCCAGCACCGACAACGCCAGCGGTGAGGCTGCCGTAGAAGCAGCCAAGCCTGAGGCCGAGGTTCAGACCTGATCCATTCAGGTTCGTTTCTCAAGCCGGACGCCCACGGGTGTCCGGCTTTGTGCTGTCTGCTCACCCATCTCCATGGATCCTTCGCTGCTGCGTGAGCGCCTTGAGGCTGCCGATCGCACCTTCCACGCGCTTGAGCGGCAGCTGGCCGATCCTGCCGTGGCCGCCGACCCCAACGAGCTGCGCCGCCTCTCCAAGGAACGGGCCAGACTCGAGCCGCTGGCCACCGGGCTCAGTCAGTGGCAAGGCCTGCAGCAGCAGCAGCAGGACGCCCAGCAACTGGCGCGCCAAAGCAAAGGGGAGCCCGAGATGGAGGCCCTGATCCAGGAGGAGCTCGCCCAGCTGAGCGGTCAGCTGGGCGAGCTTGAGCAGCAACTCACCGTGGCCCTGCTCCCCAGCGATCCCCGCGATGAACGCAGCGTGATGCTGGAGATCCGCGCCGGCACCGGCGGAGATGAGGCCGCTCTGTGGGCAGGCGATCTGGCCCGGATGTACGAGCGCTTCGCCCAGACTGTGGGCTGGAGCGTGCAGCCCCTGAGCGCCTCGGAATCCGACCTGGGCGGGTTCAAGGAACTGATCCTGGCCATCCGCGGCGAGGGGGTCTACAGCCAGCTCAAGTACGAAGCCGGCGTGCACCGGGTCCAGCGAGTTCCCGCCACCGAGTCCCAGGGTCGGGTGCACACCTCCACCGCCACCGTGGCGGTGATGCCCGAGGCCGATCCGGTGGAGGTCCAGCTCGATCCCGCGGATCTCGACATCAGCACAGCCCGCTCAGGCGGCGCCGGCGGTCAGAACGTCAACAAGGTGGAAACGGCGGTGGATCTGCTGCACAAGCCAACGGGCATCCGGGTGTTCTGCACCCAGGAGCGCTCGCAACTGCAGAACCGGGAGCGGGCCCTGGAAATCCTGCGGGCCAAGCTGCTGGAGCGGCAGCTGGCGGAGGCCGCCGCCGCCGAGAGTTCCGCCCGCCGTGCCCAGGTGGGCAGCGGCGAGCGCAGCGAAAAGATCCGCACCTACAACGCCAAGGACAACCGGGTCACCGACCACCGGCTGGGACGCAACTTCGCGCTGGAGCCGGTGCTGCAGGGCCAGCTGGCCGAAGTGATCGGCGCCTGCGTGGCGGCGGAACAGAGGGCCCTGATGGAACAGTTGGTGGCCGAGGGTGTCTCCTAGGCCGAGGCCCTAAGCCCCGATCACGTACTTGGCCCACTCCTGGCGACCGGAGCGGATGTGGCGGGTGGCCTCGAAGTAGAGGGTGCTCACCGGCCGCCGCGGCACCCGGGCCAGGGGCATGGCCGCTTCCCGGGGGGTGCGGCTGCCCTTGCGCACATTGCAGCGCAGACAGGCTGTGGTGACGTTCTCCCAGGTGTCGGTCCCGCCGCGGCTGCGGGGGATCACGTGATCGATCGAGAGTTGCTCACCCTGGTAGCCGCAGTACTGACAGCTGTGGCTGTCGCGCTGGAACACGTTGCGGCGGGTGAGTGGCAACTGTTTGAAAGGCACCCGCACGAACTGACGCAGGCGGATCACCGATGGAAGCAGCATCTCACCACGGATGGGGTGATTGGAATCGTGCTCAAGGCCTTCGGCCTTGCCCTTGAGCAGCATCACCGTGGCCCGACGCCAACTGGTGATGTTCAGAGGCTCGTAGGACGCATTCAGGACCAGAACCTGGCTCACGGCGCGTGGTCCACGGACGGGGTGCCACATCCCCAGATGGCTGCCATGCTAACGGGTCTTAGCCTTCTGACACGAGATTGGCCCTACGGTTCAGCTCGGAGTCAGCCCGCTGTGATACTCGCCTGAGATGGCACCGAAGCTCAAGTTCAGCCAACCACGGCCCGTTGGGGATCCCCTGAAGTTCGTGGCAGCCGGGCTGCATCCGCGCCAGCGGGCCTGGGTGGAGGTGGATGAGGCCGCCATCGAGCACAACGCCAGGGCCCTGGGCCGCTGGCTGGCACCGGACTCGTCGCTGATGGCAGTGGTCAAAGCCGATGGCTATGGCCATGGCGCCGCCCCGGTGGCGCGTGCGGCTTTGGCGGGCGGCGCCACCTCCCTCGGAGTGGCCACCCTGCAGGAAGGCATCGAGTTGCGCCAGGCGGGCCTGGAGACGCCGCTGCTGGTGATGGGAAACCTGACCCAGCCCGAGGAACTGCGCAGCTGCCTGGAGTGGGAGCTCATGCCCACCATCAGCGGCATGCGCGAGGCCCTGCTCTGCCAGAACCTGGCCAGTGGCAGTGGGCGCTCCATGGCCCTGCATCTCAAGCTCGACACCGGCATGGCCCGGCTGGGGGTGGACTGGGGCGACGGGGTCAGACTGCTGCAGGCCCTGCTCGGGCTGGAGGCGGTGCAGCTGGCGGGGGTCTACTCCCACCTGGCCGATGCCGACGCTCCCGACCCGGGAGGGGGCGGCCTGACCGCTCTGCAGCAGGAGCGTTTCGAGAGCATGCTGCGCGGCGCCGGCGAGCTGGGGCTGGCCACCGGAGTGCGCCATCTGGCCAATTCCGCCGGCACCCTGCGCAGCCGCCAGCTCCACTACGACCTGGTGCGGGTGGGACTGGCGCTCTACGGGCAGACACCCGCCGAGCACCTCAGCCAGACGGTGCCGCTGCGGCCCGCCATGAGCGTGCGGGCGAGGGTGTGCCTGATCCGCGAGGTGCCGGCTGGGGTGGGGGTGAGCTACGGCCACAGCTACACCACCCGGCGCCCCAGTCGGCTGGCGGTGGTCACGATCGGCTACGCCGATGGCGTGCCCCGGCTGCTCAGCAACCGGCTGGAGGTGCTCTTCGCCGGGCGCCGGCTGGCCCAGGTGGGGGCCATCACCATGGATCAGTTGCTGATCGATGCCACCGAGGCTCCCGAACTGGAGGTGGGCTCGGTGGTCACCCTCCTGGGCCACGACGGCGACGAGCGCATCAGCCCCCAGGACTGGGCCCGGGCCAGTGGCACCATCCCCTGGGAAATTCTCTGCGGCTTCAAACATCGCCTGCCTCGGCTGCTCCTGGGCGAGACGGAGCACGATCGCTGATAAGCTCTGCTGGCCCCCTGGAGAGGTGGCTGAGTGGTTGAAAGCGGCTCCCTGCTAAGGAGTTACAGGAGGCAACTTCTGTCGAGGGTTCGAATCCCTCCCTCTCCGTTCCAAGATCCCGGCTCTCGCCCGCTGATGTTCAGCCCGGCTCAGTGGCTCCACTGAGCCGGCGGCTCAGCTCGGGCAGCAGCTGCTCATCGGCGGCACGCTCCGCCCCTTCACTGAAGATCACCAGCAGGAAGGGATCACGGTCTGGGATCTCCACATAGGCCGCGTCATGGCGGGCCTGGCTCATCCAGCCGGCCTTGCTCCACAGCCGGGCAGCGGCGGGCAGGCCAGCTCCGATGAACCCATCCACCTGGTTCTCCGGATCCGCCGCCCGCAGCTCGGGATCGAGGGAGCGACTCAGCAGCGCACGCATGCGCGCACATGCCGGGGGCGACACCAGGCCCCCCGCCATGATCCCGTGCAGCAGTCGGGCCGTGGCATCGGTGCTGAGCCGGTTGCGATTCTGCAACTCCGGTCCATAGAACTGCCGCTCCCGTCCGTAGGGACCATCCCCCCAGGTCTTCTGGCAGACGTTGCAACCCTCGAACTCGCTCCAGCCCTGGGAGGCATACCACTGGTTCACCAGTTGACGGCCCTCCATCCAGGCCCTCAGCGGTCGCTCGGGCAGATCGGGGCCACTGGTGGTGCCCGTGAGCCAGTCCACCAGCACGGCGGTGGCGTCGTTGCTGGAGTCGCGGATCATGTCGGCCATCGCCCGGCGCAGCTCAGCGCCGTCTTCAAGCAGCTGGCGCTGCAGCCAGGCTTCGGTGGCCGCCAGATAAAACAGCTTGACCACACTGGCCGGATAGCGGTGCCTGGAGCCGGCCCAGGCGGCCCCCGGCACCGACGGGAGCCAGTTTCCCGACGATTCATTGGCCTCAGCCGCGTCGATCAGGCTGCGGGGGTAACGCAACCAGGTGATCGAGACCTGGGAGCCAAGGCCGGGGCGCCCCTGGAATTCCAGGGCCCGAAGTTGATCCTCGAGCATCGCTCCCATCGCCGCATCGGGGCTGTAGAACGCCATCGGTACCGTCGTCTGCCATGGAGAGCGTAGGAACCGCTGTGAGCGCCGAAGGGCTGCAGGCGGGTCGCTGCTGGCGACTGATCGCCGACATCAATGGCCACGCCCGCTCCAGCGGCCCGGGGCTGGCCACCCAGGCCCGCCGTGGCCGCAGGCTGCAACTGCTCAACCAGCGCCAGGGAAACCGGCTGCTGGTGCGCCTGCTGGAGGATGGCTATCCCTGCTGGGTGGAGATCAGCGACCTGCTGGAGCGGGCCATCCCTGCCCTGCCCAGTCGGCCCCTGCCCCTGGGGGAGGGCCGCATCAACGCTCTCCTGCCGGAGGTGATGGCCTTTGCCGAGCGGGCCCGGCAGCAGCCCAACCACTACCTCTGGGGCGGCAGCCTCGGTCCCGACTACGACTGCTCGGGCTTCGTGCAGAGCGCCTTCGCCAGCGCAGGGATCTGGATCCCCCGGGATGCCTACCAGCAGGAGCGTTTCTGTCAGCCGGTGGCGGTGCGCCCTGGGGTTTTCGCGCTGCTGCGGCCGGGGGATCTGATCTTCTTCGGCCGCCCCCAGCGCTGCAGCCATGTGGGGCTGTACCTGGGGGGAGGCCGCTACCTGCACAGTTCCGGTCAAGAGCATGGCCGTGATGGCCTCGGCATCGATCAGCTCAGTCCCGAGGCCGACCACCCCGTGTCGTGCCACTACCGCTCTGAACTGCGCGGCGCCGGGCGGGTGCACCGCTGTCATGACGGAACAAGCCTGCCCTGACCACGCCAGCCAGCCCTGAACCGCGGCTCCCGTAGGTTGCAGCATCGATGCAGCCCTGCCGCCATGACCGCGTCGCACGGCCCCGAGCTCTCGATCGTGATCCCTCTGTTCAACGAGGAGGAGAGCGTCGGCCTGCTGGTGGAGCAGGTGCTGGCCAGTCTCAGGCCCCTGGCTCGCCCCTTCGAGCTGGTGCTGGTCGACGACGGCTCCACTGACAGCACCCCGACCCGGCTGGAGGAACTGGCTGCAGCCACCCCTGAACTGGTGGCGGTGCTGCTGCGGCGCAATTACGGCCAGACCGCGGCGATGGCCGCCGGTTTCGATGCCAGCCACGGGGCCGTGATCGTCACCCTCGATGGCGATCTGCAGAACGATCCCGCCGACATTCCCCTGCTGCTGGACCGGCTTGAGCAGGGCTACGACCTGGTGAGCGGCTGGCGCCACCAGCGCCAGGATGCGGCCGTCAAACGCCTGCTCCCCTCCAAGATCGCCAACCGTCTGATCGCGCGGGTCACCGGGGTGCGCCTGCACGATTACGGCTGCTCCCTCAAGGCCTACCGCCGTGAGGTGGTGGCGGACATGAACCTCTACGGCGAGCTGCACCGCTTCCTGCCGGCGCTGGCCTTCATCGAGGGGGCACGCATCACCGAGGTGAAGGTGAATCACCACGCCCGACGTTTCGGCCAGAGCAAGTACGGCATCGATCGCACCTTCCGGGTGCTGATGGACCTGCTCACGGTCTGGTTCATGAAGCGCTTCCTCACCCGGCCGATGCACGTGTTCGGTTTCGGTGGCCTGGCCTGTCTGGCGATCGGCCTGGCGCTGGGCCTGATGCTGCTGGGCGAGAAGATTCTGTTCAATGCCGACGTGGGAACCCGCCCCCTGCTGATGGTGGCGGTGCTGGCGATCGTGGCCGGCATCCAGCTGTTCTGCTTCGGGCTGCTGGCGGAGCTGCAGATGCGCACATACCACGAAAGCCAGGGTCGGCCGATCTACCGAGTGCGCAGCACGTTGCGCGGCAGCCTGGCGGGCTGAGCCGGGGCCGCCGCCAGGGTCGTTCGTCCTCGGAAGCCCTCGATCCCCTCGGCCGCCAGGGCCGCCACGCGGGGGTCGGGATCGAAGCGAGCGCGCCTGAGCAGGGGCAGGCTGGCCCGATCGCCCCAGGCCAGGCAGGCGGCCAGTGCCGCCAGCCGCTCGTCCTCACGGCCGGCGGCAGCGGCGCGAAGGGCGGCGAGCAGCTGTTGGCGCCGCTGCGGTTCCAGAAACCCGGCCGGCTGAGGATCTATCGACCAGGCGATGGCCCCCGCCGTCCCAGCCGCCTCAGGAGCGGCTGGGACGGCGGGAACGGTTGTGGCAGCTGGCGCGACTGGTCGAACGACCTGCTCAAGCTGGGCCCGGTTGATCGCGGCGACAGCCCTGACGTCATTGAGGGAGGGGCGCGGAGTGCTGCGGCGCCGCAGCAGCCAGAACAGCAGCAGCAGCGCCGCGGCGGCGGGAAGGGCCTGCTGCATCGGATTGAATTTTTATGTCGCAACGGCAGGCCGACAAAGCCTGCCCTGCAGTGATCTTTACAGTACCGGCGGTTGCTGTATTGGCCCTCGCCATGACTGGAGAATTCGCTGCCGCCTGGCTGCCCTCGTTGTTGGTCCCCATGGTGGGGATTCTCGGCCCTGCCGTGGCCATGGCCCTGCTGTTCAACGTGATCGAAGCGCGCGACTGAGCGCCTCGCCCGTTCTTCTGCCCTTCGTTCCCACCACGAGCCCGCCCATGACCGTGACCGTGCATCCCGTGGCCGACCCCACCGTCGGCAATCTCGCCACCCCCATTAACACCAGCTACTTCACCAAAGCGTTCCTGAACGCTTTGCCCGCTTATCGCCCGGCGCTGTCCCCCAACCGCCGCGGCCTGGAAGTGGGAATGGCCCACGGGTTCTTCCTCTACGGACCCTTCGCCCTCACCGGCCCCCTGCGGCACACGGAGTACGCCACCACCGCTGGACTGCTGGCCACCATCGGCCTGGTGACGATCCTGACGATCTGCCTGTCGATCTACGGCACCGCCGGCACCGGCCCCAACGTGCAGCCCCCCGACGCAACGATCGACAATCCCCCCGCTGATCTATTCACAAAGGCCGGCTGGGCTGAATTCGCCAGCGGTTTCTGGCTGGGTGGCTGCGGTGGAGCCGCCTTCGCCTGGTTCCTGGCCAGCACGGCTCTGGTTTCCCCCCTGGTCGACCTCATCGGCGGCGGCTGGAGCGGCGGCTGAGCCGCAGCCCATAACGGTCTGAATCTCACAACCCGCCAGGCACACCCTAGGCACACCCTCCGGGTTGTCCCAGGCCCCGCTTCGGCGGGGTTTTTTCATGGTCAGAGGTCCGCGCAGGCCTGAGCGCAGAACCCAGGGGCAGGGGCAGGGCAGGCAGACTCCCCGGACATGCCACGAGCAGACGTTTCGATGTCGGTCTCTGATCCCTTCCTGCGCCGACCGGTGCTCACCCTGGTGGTGAGCGTGCTGATCGTGATGGCCGGCCTGCTCAGCCTGCCGGGACTGCAGGTGGAGAGCCTGCCTCCGATCGCTCCGGTGCGGGTGAACGTGCGCGCCAGCTATCCCGGAGGCGGGGCCCTGGCCGTGGAGCAGGGGGTGACCACTCCGCTGGAGCGACAGCTGAACGGGCTGGAGCGACTGGAGAGCATCCGCTCCACCAGTTCCGCCAACGGCAGCTCGATCACCCTCACCTTCGAGGGGGGCAATCCCGAGCTCAACCAGATCAATGCCCAGAACGAAGCCGTTCTGGTGAACCGGCGGCTGCCGCCCGAAGTGGCCCGGCTGGGCGTGCAGGTGCGCCGCAGCTCCGATGACCTGCTGATGGTGATCAGCTTCAGCACCCCGAAGGGGATGTACAGCGATGCCTTCCTCAGCGGCTGGCTGGATCAGCGCCTCAGGGATGAGTTGCAGCGGGTGCCGGGGGTGGGCAACGTGGCCGTCGCCGGCGGCAGTGAACTGGCGTTTCGGATCTGGCTGGATCCGGTGGCCCTGGAGCAGCGCAACCTCACCATCAGCGATGTCGAAGACGCGCTGGAGGAGCAGAACGTCCTCGCCGCCCTGGGTCAGGTGGGCGCTGCCCCCAGCCCGGCGGATCAGGAGATCACCCTGCCCCTGGAGATGGAGGGACGGCTGCGCAGCGCCGGAGAACTGGAGGGCCTGGTGGTGAGCCGGGCCAGCAATGGCGGAGTGGTGCAGCTCAAGGATGTGGGGCGGGTGGTGCTCGATGAGGAGAGCTTCGAGAGCACTGCCATGAACCTGGCCGGCCAGCCCACCCTGGCGGTGCTGATCTTCCAGCGCGACGGCAGCAATGCCCTGGAGGTGAGCAAAGCCGTGAACGCCGCGCTGAGCCAGCTGGAGCCCGACTTCCCCCTGGGGGTAGAGCTGCAGCGCATCGTCGATGTGGCCGACAGTGTGCGCGAGAGCATCGATCTCACCTGGAGCAGCCTGCGCGACGCGGTGTTGCTGGTGTTGCTGGTGCTGGTGCTGGCGCTGGGCAACAGCCGCCTGGCGGCCATCACCGCCGTGGCGGTGCCCGTGGCCCTGGTGGGCAGCTTCACGATCCTGCGCCTCACCGACAGCTCGATCAACACCCTCAGCCTGTTCGGCATGGTGCTGGCCACAGGTCTGGTGGTGGATGACGCCATCGTGGTCAGCGAAGACATCGGCCGCCGGCTGGAGCAAGGGGAGCCACCCTGGCGAGCGGCGAAAAACGCCATGCAGGAGCTGGGCAGTGCCGTGATCGCCACCTCCCTGGTGTTGGTGGTGGTGTTCCTGCCGGTGCTGGCCATGCCCGGCAGCGTGGGCCGGCTCTATCAGCCGATCGCCATCACGATCAGCGCCACGATCCTCTTCTCCACCATCAATGCCCTCACCTTCACACCGGTGGCTTCCAGCTGGCTGCTGCAACACGGCTGGACGGAACCACGCTGGCTGCGCCGGCTGCTGGATCGCCCCCAGCGCTGGATCCATCAACTCGGCGAGCAGTACGGCCGGGCCCTGGACCGCAGTTTCCGCTGGCGGCGGCGGATCCTGGTGGGATTGCTGGGTGGCCTGATCCTGGCGGGCTGGGGCCTGGGGCAGCTGCCCACAGCTTTCATCCCCCAGGAAGACGACAGCCAGATCCGCGGCGTGGTGATACTGCCTGGCGGGGCCTCGATCCAGCGCACCGAAGCGGTGATGGAGCAGGTGCGGCAGTTGGTGACCAGCGAACCGCTGGTGCGGGTGGGCAACTTCTACTCAGGGCGCTCCTTCGGCGACAGCGCCCCGAACCGAGGCATCTTTTTCCTGCGCCTGCAACCGCTGAAGGAGCGGGGATCCCGGCCGGAGAACAGCAGCGAGGCGGTGGCTGAGCGGCTCTCCCAGCGCCTGCGCAGCTCCATCAACGAGGCCACGGTGCTGGTGAGCGTGCCGCCGGTGGTGAGGGGATTCAGCAGTGAAGGGGGACTGGAGCTGGAGCTGCTGGATCTCAGCGGAGGCCGTCTCAGCCTGAGCGACTTCGAGCAGGCCACCGGCGAATTCATCGCCGCCGCCAACGCCACAGGCGACTTCCAGAGGGTGGGCACACGCTTCAGTGCCGATTCACCGCAACTGCGCCTGGAACCCGACCGGTTGCGCATGGCTTCGCTCGGGGTGGACCTCGACACGGTGGTGAGCACGATCGGCGCCAGCATCGGCAGCAGCTACGTCAACGACACCTTCGAAGGTGAGCGGGTCAGGCGGGTGATCGTGCAGCTGGATGGGGCCTACCGGCGTACGGCGGAGGACGTGCTGGCTCTGGAGGTGCGCAGCCAGGACGGGAATCTGGTGCCCCTGCGTGAGCTGGCCACTCTGCGGCAGGACAGCGGCCCGACGGTGATCAACCACAGCCGCCTGGCCCGATCGATCACCGTTCAGGCTCTGCCGAAAGCAGGTCTGAGCACAGGCCAGGCGATCCAGAGACTGGAGGCGGTGAAGCAGGAGCTGGCCAACCCCGTGATCGCCCTGGAGTGGGTGGGGCTGGCCAAGGAGGAGCGGCAGGCGGGGGGGCGCACCTGGCAGCTGTTCGCCCTGGGAATGGTGGTGGTGTTTCTGGTGCTGGCTGGTCTCTACGAGAGCTTCCTCGATCCGCTGATCATCCTGATCACGGTGCCCCTGGCCCTGCTGGGCGCCCTGCTGGGCCTGGCCGGCCGCGGACTCTTCCTCGACATCTATGCCCAGGTGGGCATGCTAGTGCTGGTGAGCCTGGCCGCCAAGAACGGCATCTTGATCGTTGAATTCGCCAACCAGCGGCTCAAGGAAGGCCTGGGTCTGCGCGAGGCGGTGGAAGAAGCGGCGGTCAGCCGCCTGCGCCCGATTCTGCTCACCGCTCTCTCGTCGCTGGCCGGATTCCTGCCCCTGCTGCTGGCCACCGGAGCTGGAGCCGCCAGCCGGATCAGCATCGGCACGGTGGTCTTCTACGGGCTGCTGGTCTCCACCGGCCTGACCCTGTTCGTGGTGCCGGTGGTGTACCTGGAGGTGAAGCTGTTGGAGGGCCGTCGCTGGTGGCCAGGGAACAAGAGCGCATAAAAAAACCCCCGGAGAATCTCCGGGGGTGAGTTGTTAGAGGTGCGTCCCTCGGGATGGCTGATCCTCAGGGATCAGCCGAACTTGCCTGATGTGGAAGCGATCAGGAAGGCTCCGTAGGTGAGGATGTAGCCCACTGTGAAGTGAGCCAGACCAACCACGCGGGCCTGGACGATCGAGAGAGCCACGGGCTTGTCGCGCCAGCCAACCAGGTTGGCGAGCGGGGTGCGCTGGTGAGCCCAGACGATGGTTTCAATCAGCTCCTGCCAGTAACCGCGCCAGGAGATGAGGAACATGAAACCGGTGGCCCACACCAGGTGACCGAACAGGAACATCCAGGCCCAGACGGCCAGGTTGTTCGAGCCGAACGGATTGTAGCCGTTGATCAACTGGGAGCTGTTCAGCCAGAGGTAGTCGCGGAACCAGCCCATCAGATAGGTGCTGGATTCGTTGAACTGAGCCACGTTGCCCTGCCAGATGGCGAGGTGCTTCCAGTGCCAGTAGAAGGTGACCCAGCCGACGGTGTTCAGAGCCCAGAAGACCGACAGGTAGAAGGCGTCCCAGGCTGAGATGTCGCAGGTGCCGCCACGGCCGGGGCCGTCGCAGGGGAAGGAATAGCCGAAGTCCTTTTTGTCGGGCATCAGCTTGGAACCCCGGGCATCCAGGGCACCCTTCACCAGGATCAAGGTGGTGGTGTGCAGTCCAAGCGCGATGGCGTGGTGAACAAGGAAGTCACCAGGGCCGATCTGCAGGAACAGCGAGTTGGTGCCTGAGTTGAGACTCTCCAGCCAACCGGGAAGCCAGACGGCTCCGGAGTTGGGCCAGGCGGTGGAAGCGATGCTCTCGGAATTGGAGAGCAGGACGTCCATGCCGTAAAGGGCTTTCCCGGAGGAAGCCTGCACGAACTGAGCGAACACCGGCTCCACCAGGATCTGCTTCTCGGGGGTACCGAAGGCGACCACCACGTCGTTGTGGACGTAGAGACCCAGGGTGTGGAATCCGAGGAACAGGGAGACCCAGCTCAGGTGACTGATGATCGCTTCTTTGTGCTCCAGCATCCGAGCAAGGACGTTGTCCTTGTTGGCCTCGGGGTCGTAGTCACGGATGAAGAAGATCGCACCGTGGGCGAAGGCACCGCACATCAGGAAGATGGCGATGTACTGGTGGTGGGTGTACAGAGCAGCCTGCGTTGTGTAGTCCTTAGCGATGAACGCATAGGACGGCAGTGCATACATGTGCTGCGCCACCAAGCTCGTGATCACACCCAGCGAAGCCAGGGCCAGACCGAGCTGGAAGTGAAGCGAGTTGTTGATGGTGTCGTACAGACCCTTGTGGCCGGCACCGAGGTCGCCAGGAGTTCCCTTGGGGGGATTGTGGGCCTCGAGAATTTCACGGATCGAGTGACCGATCCCGAAATTGGTGCGGTACATGTGGCCGGCAATCACGAAGATGCAGCCAATCGCCAGGTGGTGGTGGGCGATGTCCGTGAGCCACAGGGCCTCGGTCTGGGGCTGGAAACCACCCAGGAAGGTGAGGATCGCAGTGCCGGAGCCTTCTGAAGTGCCGAACACCTGATTGAGGGTGTCGGGATTCTGGGCGTAAACGCCCCAGTTACCGGTGAAGAACGGAGCCAGACCGGCGGGGTGAGGCAGGACGTTCAGGAAGTTGTCCCAACCAACGTGCTGTCCGCGGGATTCAGGAATCGCCACGTGAACCAGGTGACCGGTCCAGGCGATGGAGCTGAAGCCGAAGAGAACGGCGAGGTGGTGGTTGAGGCGGGATTCAGCGTTCTTGAACCAGGCCAGGGAAGGCAGGAACTTGGGCTGAAGGTGGAGCCAACCAGCGAACAGCGCCCAGGCCGACAGGATCATCATGAAGATGGAACCCTGATACAGCTCGACGTTGGTCGTCATGCCGATGGTGTACCACCAGTGGTACAGACCGGAATACGCAATGTTGACCGGGGAGGTGGCTCCCGCCTGGGTGAAGGCGGTGATGGCCCCCTGGCCGAAGTGCGGATCCCAGATCGCGTGAGCGATAGGGCGGACGTGCAGTGGATCGGCGACCCACTGTTCGAAGTTGCCCTGCCAGGCGATATGGAACAGGTTGCCCGAAACCCAGAGGCCGATGATCGCCAGGTGACCGAAATGGGTGGAGAAGAGCTTTTGGTAAAGCTTCTCCTCCGTCATTCCGTCATGGCTCTCGAAGTCGTGAGCCGTGGCGATGCCGTACCAAATACGGCGGGTTGTCGGGTCCTGTGCCAGACCCTGGCTGAACGAAGGAAATTTCGTTGCCATTGGGAAAGGTCAGGTGTGAGGTCAGCCGACCGCGATGAGTCGGGACAGGAAGAAGGCCCAGGTGGTAGCGATACCTCCCAGGAGATAGTGGGCAACGCCTACGGCACGGCCCTGGGTGATGCTCAGCGCACGGGGCTGGATGGCGGGTGCCACCTTCAGCTTGTTGTGAGCCCAGACGATGGACTCAATCAGCTCCTGCCAGTAGCCGCGGCCACTGAAGAGGAACATCAGGCTGAAGGCCCAGACGAAGTGGGCGCCGAGGAACATCAGGCCGTAAGCACTGGAGGACGAGCCGTAGCTGTTGATCACCTGTGCGGCCTGAGCCCAGAGGAAATCACGCAGCCAGCCATTGATGGTGATGGCGCTCTGCGCGAAGTTCCCGTTCGTGATGTGCTGGACGCTGCCGTCCGCATTCACGGTGCCCCAGACATCGCTCTGCATCTTCCAACTGAAGTGGAAGATCACAATAGAGATGGAGTTGTACATCCAGAAGAGGCCGAGGAACACGTGGTCCCAAGCCGAAACCTGGCAGGTACCGCCACGGCCGGGGCCGTCGCAGGGGAAGCGGAAGCCCAGGTTGGCCTTGTCGGGAACAAGCCTGGAGCTGCGGCTGTAAAGCACGCCCTTCAGCAGGATCAGCACGGTGACGTGGATCGTGAAGGCGTGAATGTGGTGGACCATGAAGTCGGCCGTTCCCAGGGGGATCGGACCGGCAGCCACCTTGCCGCCAACGGCGACGACGGCACCGTTGAACACTTCACTGACACCGGCCAGCGCATTGGGTGCGGTGGAACCGGCGGCGGCGGCGTGCAGACCTTGAATCCATTGAGCGAAGACAGGCTGTAGCCGAATGGAGGTGTCACTGAACATGTCCTGGGGACGACCCAGGGCACGCATGGTGTCGTTGTGGATATAGAGGCCGAAGCTGTGGAATCCCAGGAAGATGCACACCCAGTTGAGGTGGCTGATCAGGGCATCCCGAGCCTTGAGCACCCGATCCAGCACGTTGTCCACATGCAGGGCGGGGTCGTAATCGCGGATGAGTGCGATGGCCGCGTGGGCACCGGCTCCAACGATGATGAAGCCGCCGATCCACATGTGGTGGGTGAAGAGCGACACTTGCGTTGGATAGTCGATCCCGATGTACGGGTAGGGCGGCATCGCATACATGTGATGCGCCACGATGATGCTCAGCGAACCGAGCAGGGCCAGGTTCACGGCCAACTGGGCATGCCAGGAGGTGGTCATGAACTCAAACAGGCCATCGTGACCCTTCGGAGCCGGGAACAGCAGGGGATCACCCTTCTGGCCTTCCAGGATCTCCTTGATGCTGTGACCGATACCCCAGTTGGTGCGGTATTGGTGGCCAGCAACGATGAACAGCACCGCGATCGCCAGGTGGTGATGGGCGATGTCAGTCATCCAGAGGCTGCCGGTGACAGGATTCAGCCCACCTTTGAAGGTGAGGAAATCGCTGTAGGCGGCCCAGTTGCCAGTGAAGAAAGCAGAGAGACCCGCGCCGAAACCTGGGTACAGCTGGGTCAGAAGATCCAGGTTCAGGAATTCGTGAGGGAGGGGGATGTCCGCCACCGAAGCGATGGTCTTGCCGTCGAGCACCAGCGGCTGGCCGGCGTCGATGGCATCCATCAACTGAGTGGTGGGCAGGGACACATGCAGCAGGTGCCCGGTCCAGGACAGGGAGCCCAGGCCCAGCAGACCAGCCAGGTGGTGGTTGAGCATGGACTCAACGTTCTGGAACCACTCGAGCTTGGGGGCTGCCTTGTGATAATGGAAGACGCCTGCATTCAGCATCAGGCCAGCCATCACTAGGGCACCGATGGCGGTGCAGAGCAGCTGGAACTCGTTGGTGATACCCCAGGCTCTCCACACATGGAAGAGGCCTGAAGTGATCTGGATGCCGTGGAAGCCGGCGCCCACATCGGCGTTGAGAATTTCCTGGCCGAAAATGGGCCAGACCACCTGAGCACTGGGTTTGACGTGCAGGGGGTCGGCCAGCCAGCCGGTGTAGTTGGAGAAGCGGGCACCGTGGTAGAAGGCGCCGCTCAGCCAGATGAAAATGACGGCCAGATGGCCGAAGTGAGCGCTGAAGATCTTCCGGGAGACCTCTTCAAGATCGCTCGTGTGGCTGTCGAAATCGTGAGCGTTGGCGTGGAGGTTCCAAACCCAGGTGGTGGTTTTGGGACCTTTGGCGAGGGTGCGATCGAAGTGTCCGGGCTTGCCGAACAGCTCGAAGGTGGCCGGGTTGTTCACCCGGTCGACCTGGGCCTTCGCCGTTTTCCCACGCTCTGGTGGGCTGATGGTCATCGAGACGTTCCTCGAGGGACGGAGTCGAGGTGGAGGTCCACCCCTCCGGACCGGGCCAGAAGGCCAGGCCGGTGGGCCTCACGGCTCCGCGGGCAAGACCCTTGGAACCATGGGCAACAGTGCGGAGCGGTTCCGGAAAAGACCGAAAGCCACTGCCATCACTGGAGCTGGGGCCCCGATGAGGGGACCGCTGGCGGAAGTATAAGGGCGAGTTTCAAGCCCTTTGGGGGATAAGTAACAAAGGTTCAATCCGGCGCCACCCCTGTCTGGCACAGGGCTCTGACCACGGCTCTCTATCACTCATCAAGGGTGCGATAGTGCGCTTTCTTTATCCAATTCCCGACGGAGTTGGGGATACATTCGGCATCATTGTTTACCGATCCGAGGTCGGCTGGCCAAACTGTGCCCAGGGTTTCCGGCACCAGGGCCGTGGGCCGACATCGATCAGGAGCGGTGGGCATGGTGGCAGCGGGGCTTCGGGGCCTGGGGGCGATGCTCCTCTGCCTGGCCGTACTGCTGAGCGGAGGCTGGAGTCTGCGGCCGAGGCCCCAGGCGCCACCGCTCAGCAGCGGCAGCCCGGCCATGACCGGGAGTCTGCGCGAGGTGTCCCCACCCAAGGGCAGTCAGGCCCTGCGCCAGCGCCTGGCGGAGCACCAGCCCCGGCTGCGGATTCTGGCCCCGGCCGATGACACCGTGCTGCCTGTGGCGCCCTGGGCGCTGGAGCTGGCGCTTGATGACTGGCCTCTCACCGATGCAGGCGCTCTCGGTCTTGGCGCCCATCTGGTGGTGCAGCTGGATGACCAGGAGCCCCTGCGCCTCGGCCCCGACGCCGCCGGGACGCCAGTCAGTCAGGACAACCGCCTGAGCGTGGCGATGGCTCCCCTCAGCCCTGGCAGCCACCGCCTCACCATCTACGCGGCCCGACCCTGGGGCGAAGCGGTGAAGGATCCCGGCGCCGCCACGCAACTCCGCCTGCATGGCCTGGCCGCCAATCCCCTCAGTCAACCCCGCCGGGGCACCCCCCAGCTGGTGAGCAGCACCCCCAGCGATCTGATCCACCACGAGCCCGCGCTGATCGACTGGCTGTTGATCGATGCTCCCTTGCAGCGCCTGGCCGGGGATGGCTCGCTCTGGCGGCTGCGGGTGACCCTCAATGGCGACAGCTTCCAGGTGGATCGGCAGGAGCCGCTCTGGCTCACCGGCCTTCACCCCGGCAGCAACCCCCTGCAACTGGAGCTGCTGGACGGGCTGGGGGAGCCGCTGAATCCGCCCTTCAACAGCCTGGTTCAGAACCTGGAGATGCGCCCTGAATCCCCTCCTCCCTGGCAAAGGGCCTCCATCTCCGGCGAAGACCTGGAACGCCTGCTGGGTGAGCGGCCGGAGAACCCTGCCGAGGAGGTGGCAATGGAGACAGAGCCTGATCCAGAGGAGGTCAACTCTGATGTGGAGGAGGAGGAGCCTGTTGTTGAGCGGCGATCCGAACCTGAGGCGAGTCCTGACCCCGAGGACGCGGAAGACGACAGCTCCTTAGGGCCAGGGGCCACCATGGTCGAGCCGGTGCAGCCCATGAAACCAGCAGAACCGGCCGAGCCGACCGAGCCGCTGGCCGTGCCCGAGGCCAGCGAATGGCCAGCTTCGGAGGAACCACCGCTGGATGCCATCTCTGTTGAGGCGCCCTCCGATCTGGCCCCGGATCAGCCCGCCGAGGAGCTGCTGGCCGAGCCCGTGCTGGTGCCTGCAGGCGAGGTGGGTGGGGCCCCTGAAGCGAAGCCATCGGCACTGGAGCGGCTGCGTGCCAGGTTCGGGGGATGAGTGACTTCATCTGTTGGGGACTGGCCCTGAGCCGGGCCGGAGCCCCCGTGCTGGAGCGCCTGGATCAGGGCGGTCTGCTGCAGGTCCACCCCGAACCTGGCATCGGGGCCGCCGAGCTGCTCAGCCGCCACTGGAGTGAGGCGTCGGCCTTTGTGGTGGTGGGAGCCTGCGGGGCCGTGACCCGGCTGGTGGCCCCACTGCTGCAGGGCAAGGACCAGGACCCGGCGGTGGTGGTGGTGGATCCCCAGGGGCGCTTCGCCATCCCCCTGCTGGGGGGGCATGGGGCAGGAGCCGAATCACTCAGCCAGCGGGTGGCGGCCCTGCTGGGAGGCGAAGCGGTGCTCACGGGCGCCAGCAGTGGCAGCGGCCAGCTGGCTCTCGATCACTTCGGGCAGGCCTGGGGCTGGCGCAAGGGAGCGGGCGACTGGGATGCCCTGATGAAAGCCGCGGCCCGGGGCGAGCGGATCGCCGTGCGCCAGGAGAGCGGCTGCCCCGACTGGCAGGACCTGCAGGCCGCCGCACCCCTGCTGGGCTCGGCAGCGGAGGATCGACCGCTGCAGCTGGTGATCAGCTCCCGCCGGGGCCCCGGCTGTCGTTGGCATCCCCCCAGCCTCTGGCTGGGCCTCGGCTGCGAGCGCGACACCAGCCTCAGCCTGCTGGAACGCCTGCTGGAGCAGGCCCTCGATGCCGCCCAGCTGGCCCCGGAAGCCGTCGCCGGGCTGGCGAGCATCGATCGCAAAGGGGATGAACCGGCCCTGCTGGAACTGGCCCGCCGCCAGGGCTGGCCGCTGCGGCTGTTCAGTGCCGAGGCCCTCTCGGAGGTGCCGGTGCCCAGCCCATCCCAGGCCGTGCTCCGGGAAATGGGCACCGCCAGCGTGGCTGAAGCGGCCGCTCTGCTGGCCTCATCTCCCCGGCCGGAGCTGCTGCTGGAGAAGCGCATCGAGCGGGCCCAGCCAGGGGAACGCGGAGCCGCCACCCTGGCGGTGGCCCAGACGGCCGGGCAGTGGGCCCCGCAGCGGGGGCGGCTCCATCTGGTGGGCAGCGGCCCAGGGCAGCTCAGCCTGCTCACCCCTGACGCCCGCCTCGCCCTGGCCGAGAGCACGGTCTGGGTGGGCTATGGCCTCTACCTGGATCTGCTGGAGCCCCTGCGGCGCCCCGACCAGCTGCGCCGCGACGGCCAGCTCACCCAGGAGCGGGACCGCTGCCGCCTGGCCCTGGAGCTGGCTGATGCCGGGCTGAGTGTGGCGCTGGTGTCGTCAGGTGACAGCGGCATCTACGGCATGGCGGGGCTGGCCCTGGAGCTCTGGCTGGAGCGCGACCCCCGGACCAGACCCGTTTTCACGGTGCATCCCGGCCTCTCCGCCCTGCAGGTGGCCGCGGCCAGGGCCGGTGCCCCATTGATGCACGATTTCTGCACCATCAGCCTCAGCGACCGGCTCACCCCCTGGGCAACGATTGAGCAACGGCTGCGGGCCGCCGCCAGCGGCGATTTCGTAGTGGCGCTCTACAACCCCCGCTCCCTCGGTCGCGACTGGCAGCTGGGCCGGGCCCGGGAGCTGCTGCTGGAGGGACGCAGCGCCGAAACCCCCGTGGTACTGGCACGGCAACTGGGCCGGGCCGAAGAGAGCGTGCAGCTGTACAGCCTCGGGGAGCTGCCCCTGGAGCAGGTGGACATGCTCAGCCTGGTGCTGGTGGGCAACAGCACCTCCCGCCGCCAGGACGGAGTGATGGTGACCCCCCGGGGCTACCCGGGCGCCGAACTGAGCTGAGCCTGTCAGGGCTGAACTCTCTGAAATCGGGATGACAGGATTCGAACCTGCGGCCCCTTCGTCCCGAACGAAGTGCGCTACCAAGCTGCGCCACATCCCGCCGATGGCAGTTTACGGGATCGCCTCCGGGGCGGGTTTCTAGACTTCTGTTCCCAGGATTCCGGCAGTGATGGCCCCCGACGCCCTGCTCAAGCCCGACTGGTTGCGTGTCAAGGCCCCGCAGCGGGAGCGGATCGGTGCGGTGGCCGATCTGCTGGTGGACCTCAAGCTGAACACGGTCTGCCAGGAGGCCAGCTGCCCGAACATCGGCGAGTGCTTCGCCGGCGGCACGGCCACCTTTTTGATCATGGGGCCCGGCTGCACCCGCGCCTGCCCCTACTGCGACATCGACTTCGACAAGAGCGTCAGGGCCCTCGACCCCAGCGAACCGGAACGGCTGGGGGAGGCGGTGGCCCGCATGGGGCTCACCCACGTGGTGATCACATCGGTGAACCGCGATGACCTCGACGACGGAGGCGCCAGCCAGTTCGTGGCCTGCATCTCTGAGGTACGTCGCCGCTCACCCGGCACCACCATCGAGCTGCTGATCCCCGATTTCTGCGGCAACTGGCAGGCCCTGGCCGCCGTGATGGAAGGGGCGCCCGAGGTGCTGAACCACAACATCGAAACCGTGCCCAGGCTCTACCGGCAGGTGCGGCCCCAGGGGATCTACGAGCGCTCACTGGACTTGCTGCAACGGGTGCGCCAGGGCTGGCCCCGCACCTACACCAAATCAGGGCTGATGGTGGGGCTGGGGGAAACCGACGCGGAGGTGGTGGCGGTGCTGAGGGACCTGCGGGCCCACCAGGTGGACATCGTGACCATCGGCCAATACCTCTCGCCAGGGCCGAAGCACCTGGCGGTGCAGCGCTTCGTCACCCCCGCCCAGTTCGACGGCTTCAGGGCCAGCGGCGAGGGTGAGCTGGGCTTCCTGCAGGTGGTGAGCAGCCCCCTCACCCGCAGCAGCTATCACGCCGGAGAGGTGCAGCGGCTGATGCGCCAGCACCCCCGCTGAAAGGAGCTCAGCGCAGCTCCGGGGGTGCCGGGGCCTCCAGATCCAGCCAGCCCCCATCGGGCAACGGCAGGCGCAGCCGGTGGGCGTGCAGCCGGTAGCCACCATCCCCCGGCAGGGCCTCCGCACGGGCCGTCCCGCCCGCTCGGTAGAGGGGGTCGCCCAGCAGCGGCACACCGACGCTGGCCAGGTGGATGCGGATCTGGTGGGGCCGCCCCGTGCGGATCGCCACCTCCACCAGGTGCCCCCGGGGGCGGCGCTCCAGCAGGCGCAGCTCACTCCAGGCGGCCAGGGCGCCGGAGCTTTCGGGTTTGGCAGCGGCGGCCCAGATCTGGCCGAGGCCGGCATGGGGACACCGGCCGATCGGCGTGGTGATCACCAGGGTGTCGCCGGGGTCCAGGGGCAGCGGGGCCGGCACGGTCAGGGCGCGATACACCTTTCTGCAGACACCGGCGGGGCTGGCAGGTTCAGGATCGGTCGGCCGGGCTGCGGTGCTCTCGCGCAGCCTGGCGCTCAACCAGGCGCGGGTCTGGGGCCGGCGGGCACAGACCAGCAACCCCGACGTGTGGCGCCCCAGCCGGTGCACAGGCCTCGGCAGCAGCTGACCCTCGCAGGAGCGCTCCAGCAGGTGCAGCAGGGTGTGCTCCAGAAAACCGCCGGCGGGCAGCACGGGCAGGCCGCTGGGCTTGTCGATCACATGGAGATCACCGTCGTCGTGGATCACCCGCCAACAGGCCGGCACCGCCTCCTCCAGCCAGGGGGGACGCTGCCACTGGAGCCGGTCGCCGGCCTGCAGGGGGCCATCGGCATCGAGCCGTCGGCCGTTGAGCAGAATTTCGCCCTGCTGCAGCCGCTGCCGCCAGAGGGGGGCAGCGGAGTGGCGGTGGCGCTCCGCCAGAAATGCACTGATCAACGCCTGGGGCTGGCCCACCCGGTCGCTGTAGGTCCAGCCGCCGTTGAGCTGGGCCGGCAGCCAGCCCGGAGGCAGCGGCTCAATCAACCAGGCCGTTCTCGAGGGCGTAGCGCACCAGCTCGGTGCGGCTGGTGGTGCCGGTCTTGGTGAACAGGCGGCTCACGTACTTCTCGACATTGCGGATCGAGGTTTCCAGGCGGCGGGCGATCTCCTTGTTCATCAGCCCCTCGGCCACCAGCTGGAGCACGCTCCCCTCCCGGGGGGTGAAGGAATGGGTGGCCGGCGTGGCGCTCTTGTGGGATCCGGTCTGCTGCAGCAGGGAGCGGATCTCGGTGATCTGCCGCGCCATCTGGCCGATGTCGGCATCGGCGTAGCGGGCCGCCTCGGCCAGCAGCCGCTCCTGACGGCGCACCACGTTGCGCACCCGGGCCACCAGCTCATCGGGATCGAAGGGCTTGGGGATGTAGTCGTCGACGCCGGCCTGGAAGCCCTCGATCCGATCGGCCGTCATCCCCTTGGCGGTGAGGAAGATCACCGGAGTGCCCCCCAGCCGCTCGTCGCCCCTCAGACGCTTGAGCAGGCCGTAGCCGTCCAGACGGGGCATCATCACGTCGCTGATCACCAGGTCGGGGATCAGCTCCTGGGCCGCCACCCAGCCCTCTTCGCCGTCGTTGGCGGTGGTGACATCGAAGCCCTCATCCTCCAGATAGGCCTGCACGGCCGTGCGCAGCCCCGGCTCGTCATCCACCAGCAGCAGGCGAGCCGGGGCCGGTGGGCTGATCGGCTCCTCGGCGCTGGTGTCTTCTTCCGGCCTGCTGATGGACTCGTTCTGGCTCATGGACCGGCTGGGCGATGGGGGGAATCTATCGAGGCCTGAAGCGCACTCCCTGAAGCGCATTCAGAGATTGGCGGCGGGCACCACCTGCTCCCGCTCCACCCGGTGGCCGCTGTAGCCCAGCTCCCGGGCCAGGTCGCGCAGGCTGTTGGGGTCCTTACCGGCGTGCTGGGGGAAACAGGTGGCCCACCAGACCAGATGGTCGATGCGATTGGCCGACGAGACGGCACCGCCGGGGTTGAGTTCCCGCAGGATCAGATTGCGGCCGTCGTTGGTGACCCTCAGCGGCGCCGAGGGCAAGCACTGGACGGTCTCGGAGCGCACCTTGACGTCGTTGGGCAGCTCCTCCCACACCTTGATCCGCCAGACCTGGGGCTGGACGGGATCGGCGCTGATGCCGAACACCCCCAGGGCCTGCTTGCCATCGGCGATGTCCCGCTCCAGCAGCAGGGCCATACCGGCGGGGCGGTTCTGGTCCGGGCGCACGAACACGCTCTGGGCTCCAGCGGAGGGAATGGAGAGGAGCGACGCCGGGACCAGGGCCAGGCCGGCCAGGGCAGCGCTGAGAAGCCGCGATCGCGTGGGTGAAGCCATCGGCTGGTTCATGGCGGCTGGGTTGTCAGCATGGAATGGTTCCGCTGGGATGGAAAGGAGGGATGGCCACCACCTACCTGGACCACCAGGCCACCACCCCCTGTGACTCCGCCGTGGTGGCGGCGATGGCGCCCTACTGGAGCGAGCTGTTCGCCAATCCCGCCAGCGGCTCCCATCGCCCGGGACTGGAGGCGGCAGCGGCGGTGGACCTGGCCCGCTGCAACCTGGCCCGGCAGCTGGGGGTGACCCCGCAGCAGGTGGTCTTCACCAGCGGGGCCACGGAGGCCAACAACCTGGCGATCAAGGGGCTGGTGGAGGCCCGCCGCCAGCGGGGGCGCCACCTGCTCACCCTGGCCACGGAGCACCGGGCGGTGCTGGAGCCCCTGCGCTATCTGGCCAGCCATGGCTTTGAGCTCACCGTGCTGCCGGTGCAGCCCGATGGCCTGGTGGACCTGAACCGATTCAGCGAGGCCCTGCGCGACGACACCCTGCTGGTGAGCGTGATGGCCGCCAACAACGAGATCGGCGTGCTGCAGCCCCTTGCCGCCATCGGGGCGCTCTGCCGCGAGCGGGGCATCGCCCTGCACAGCGACGGGGCCCAGATCTTCGGTCATCAACCCATCCACCCCGGCGAGCTGGGCCTCGATCTGTTCAGCCTCAGCGGCCACAAGTTCTACGGGCCCAAGGGCATCGGCGCCCTGGTGCTGGCCGAAGGGATCGTGCTGGCACCCCAGCAGCACGGCGGTGGCCAGGAGGGGGGCCTGCGGGGCGGCACCCTGCCGGTGCCCCTGATCGTGGGATTGCAGCGGGCGGCCGAGCTGGCCAGCCATGACCGGGAGGAGCGGCAGCAGCGACTGGGCGAACTGAGGGATCGGCTGCTGGCGGGGCTGCTGGAGCTGGGCGGGGTGCAGGTGAACGGCAGCCTCGAGCACCGCCTGCCCCACAACCTCAACGTTCAGGTGCAAGGGGTGGATGGCACCCAGCTGCACCGGGCCCTGCGGCGCCAGCTGGCGGTGAGCGGTGGCTCGGCCTGCAGCAGCGGCAGCCCCTCCCATGTGCTGGCGGCCCTGGGGCTGAGCCCCGCCCAGGCCGCCGCTTCGATCCGCTTCGGGCTCGGGCGCAGCAGCACCGCCGCAGACATCGAGCAGGCCCTGGCTGTGATGGCAGCGGTGCTGCCTCAGCTGCGGCGGGGATGAAGGATCCTTGCCATCGGGGCCTTTTGCAGCGAACCATCACCGATTGATCACTGATCCTTAACCAACACAGCCCCCTCCAGAGGCTGACCTGGCCGAATCAGATGACAGACCGTGCCTCCGTTGTGGATGTGGGGGCCGCGGCCCTGCCGCCCCTGGAACCGTCGCAGCAGCGGCGGCGACGTGAGCACGTTCTGGCCGGATCGGTTGACGGGCTGCTGGCAGCCCTGGGGGCCGCCCTGACGCTCTCGGCCGCCGGCCGGATCGCCGGTATCGGCGGCAGCAGAGCCACGCTGGTGCAAGGGGTGGTGGCGGGTCTGGGGCTGCTGCTGCTGACCCTGGGCTGGGGCCGTGTCGGCCGCAGGCTGATGGGATCGGCGACCAGGCCTGAGGGCCGACGGCGCCTCAGGCGTCTGTTGGGCTGGTTCCCCTTCGGAGCCATGGCCCTCTTCGCCATCTATCGACTTGGTGTCACCGATGTGGAGGCCTACCAGGTGCTGGTGTCGGAAGGGAGCGTGGTGGAGTGGCTCACCTTCCTGTTCTTCCTCGCCGCCGGGGTCCTGTTTCTGCTCACTGCGCGGGGGGAATGGGGGAGGGGGCGACTCGCCGGCCTCTTTCTCGTCCTGGGGGGGGATCTGCCTGCTGATCGGCTTCGAGGAAATGAGCTGGGGGCAGACCATCTTCAACTGGGAGACACCTGAGATCTTCGTCACCGGCAACGCCCAGAAGGAAACCAACCTGCACAACCTCAAAGTGATTCAGAGCCGGCTCTGGTCGATCACGGCGGCGGTGTGTGTGGGCATGACCCTGCTGGTGCTGATCCGCCAGGTGCTGGAGAACACCAGAGGCCTGACCCCCCGCTCACTGGCCGATGCGGTGCTTCCACACTCCGCGCTGTTGGGCTATTTCCTCTTCGCGGCGCTCATCTATGTGCCGGTGGTGCTGATCAAGGAAGGCCTGGTCATCCCCGTGCTGGTGACCCGCGACCAGGAGGTTGCTGAAGGACTCTTCTCCCTGGGCGTGCTGCTGCATGCCGGCCACTGTTACCTCCGCTGGGCCCCGCCCGACCGGGGCCCGCTCAGCCCGGCAGCAGCACCCGACTGAGCAGCACAAAGCCCACCACCCCCGCCAGGGCGAGCAGGAACTGGGCCACGCGGCTCACGAGCATGCCTGCCACCACCGCCAGTCCCACCAGCACCGACCGGCGCAGACGCTCCAGCCCCAGGGGACCCAGGGCGCTGGAGGCCGTGAGCAGTTCCCCCAGGGAGGCCCCCAGCAACGGCCCCAGCAGAGCCCCGATCAGGGGGCCGCCCACCGGCAGGGCCGGCAGCAAGCCCAGCAGACCCACCAGCAAACCCAGCCCAGCCCCCACGTAGGCCCAGCGGGTGGCCTGCAGCCGCGCCGCCCCCAGGGCCACCCCGAGCACATCGGCGCCCCAGCCCAGCAGCAGGATCAGCGAGGCCAGCAGCAGTTCAGGCCAGGCTGAACTCCAGCCGGCGGCCCACACCCACACCCCGGCGCCAAGGGGCAGCAGCATCAGACCCGGCAGCACCGGCAGAAAGGTGCCGGGGATCGCCAGCAGCTGGATGGTCAGGGCCAGCCACCAGAACAGCTCCATTCGGTTCATCCTTCAACCTCTCCTGCCTGAGCCGGCGGACGGCGGCGGGCCAGGCGGAATTTGGCCGAGCGGCTGCGGGGATTCTCCTCCTGCTCCGCTTCAGCGGCCACCAGCGGCTTGCGGGTGAGGCGCTCGAGGCGCTCATCCGCCAGGAATGCCGCCTTGACCCGCCGGTCTTCGAGGGAGTGAAAGCTGATCACACCGAACACACCGCCCGGCATCAGCCAGTGGGGAGCCTGCTGAAGCAGGCGATCGAGCGCGCCGAGTTCGTCGTTCACGGCGATGCGCAGGGCCTGGAAGGTGCGGGTGGCGGCATGGATGCGGCCATGGCGGGCCTTGGGGGGATAGCAGCCGGCCACCAGGTAGGCCAGGGCCGCCGTTCCCTGGCTGGAGCCCTGCCACGGCCGGGCTTCAACGATGCGGCGGGCAATCCGCCGCGACAGCCTCTCCTCGCCATAGGCGTAGATGAGATCAGCCAGTTCCTTTTCCTCCAGCCGGTCGATCAGCTCAGCGGCCGTCTCACCCTCGGCGCTGTTCATGCGCATGTCGAGGGGACCATCGAGGCGGAAGCTGAACCCCCGCTCGGGGCGATCCAGCTGGGGGCTGCTCACCCCGAGGTCGGCCAGCACCCCCACCAGGGGCTCGCTGGGGGTGTAGATGGCGAAGTTGGAGGCCACCAGGCTGACCCGATCAGCGAAGGGTGCCAAGCGCTCAGCCGCCGCCGCCAGGGCCGCTGGATCCTGATCGAGGCCGATCAGACGCAAGCCGGGATGGGCCGCCAGCAACAGGGCGCTGTGGCCGCCGCCGCCCACGGTGGCATCCAGCAGGGTTCCTTCACAGGGCACGTCGGTAAAGCCGGCTACCACGGCAGCGGCCAGAACCGGCAGGTGATCGAACGTCTTCGGCATGGTTCCTTCCTAAGATCCGCTCGTTCGCCTTCGAGTCCACGGGCCCATGACGCAACTGGAAACGCGCACGGAGCCGATGGTGGTCAACTTCGGGCCACACCACCCCTCCATGCACGGGGTGTTGCGGCTTGTGGTGACCCTCGATGGGGAGGACGTGGTGGATTGCGAGCCGGTGATCGGCTACCTGCACCGCGGCATGGAGAAGATCGCCGAGAACCGCACGAACGTGATGTTCGTGCCCTACGTGAGCCGCTGGGACTACGCCGCCGGCATGTTCAACGAGGCGATCACGGTCAACGCCCCCGAGAAGCTGGCCAGCATCCAGGTGCCGAAACGCGCCAGCTACATCCGCGTGCTGATGCTGGAGCTGAACCGCATCGCCAACCACCTGCTCTGGCTTGGTCCATTCCTGGCTGATGTGGGCGCCCAGACCCCATTTTTCTACATCTTCCGCGAGCGGGAGATGATCTACGACCTCTGGGAAGCAGCCACCGGCCAGCGGCTGATCAACAACAACTATTTCCGCATTGGCGGCGTCGCCGCCGACCTGCCCTACGGCTGGCTGGAGAAATGCCTCGACTTCTGCGATTACTTCGGCCCGAAGATCGATGAATACGAGAAGCTGATCACCAACAATCCGATCTTCAAGCGCCGCATCGAGGGCCTGGGGGTGATCAGCCGCGAGATGGCGATCAACTGGAGTCTTTCGGGCCCGATGCTGCGCGCCTCAGGCGTGCCCTGGGACCTGCGCAAGGTTGACAAGTACGAGTGCTACGACGACTTCGACTGGGACGTGGCCACCGCGACGGAAGGGGATTGCTATGCCCGCTATCGGGTACGCATCGAGGAGATGCGGCAATCGCTGAAAATTCTGTACCAGGCCTGCAAGGCGATCCCCGGTGGCCCCACCGAAAACCTGGAGGCCCATCGCATGACCGAAGGCAAGAAGAGCGAATGGTATGGCTTTGACTACCAATACGTGGCCAAGAAAGTGGCACCCACTTTCAAGATTCCCGATGGCGAGCTCTACGCCCGCGTGGAGTCAGGAAAAGGCGAGCTGGGCGTGTTCATCATGGGCAACAATGATGTCACCCCTTGGCGCTGGAAGATCCGCGCCGCTGATTTCAACAACCTGCAGATTCTTCCCCATATCCTTACCGGGGCCAAGGTGGCCGACATCATGGCGATCCTCGGCTCGATCGATGTGATCATGGGCTCTGTGGATCGCTGAGGGCGTTGTTTCTCTCCCGGCTGCGCCAGGCAGGTTTTCTGCTGCCGGCTGGCCTGACGGGCTACCTGTGGCTGAAGGCCGGTGATCCTGGCCTGCCTGGGTTCAGCTGTCCGCTCAGGGCGCTCACGGGTATCCCCTGTCCCAGCTGCTTTCTGACCCGCGCCACCTGCGCCAGCCTGCGCGGCCACTGGTCTGAGGTTGTGGTCCTGCATGCCTTCGGACCGCTGGCGGCCACGGCTCTGGTGCTGTGGTCGATTGAGGCCATCCGCACGAGGCGTCTGCGGCCCCGGGGGCTGCGGGGCTGGCAGGTGGCCGCGGCCACAGCGGGCTTGCTGGGCTACTGGGGCCTGCGGCTGCTGCTGCACTACGGGTTGGGACTTGCCGCCTTCCCGTCTTCCGGATGAACTCAGGCCGCGGTGCCAGCATGGCCGGATGGCCCCTGCCCACTGGCTGCTGCTCCAGCGAACCGTGCGCTTCGGTGACACCGATGCCGCCGGCGTGATGCATTTTCACCAGCTGCTGCGCTGGTGCCATGAGGCCTACGAGGAAAGCCTTGAGAGCTTCGGGATCCCAGCGGCGGCGATCTTTCCCACGCCCAACAGGGGCCCTGCGGGGGGGTCAGCAGGCGAATCCAGCCCGGTGAGCACAGCTCTGCCGATCGTGCACTGCCAGGCCGATTACCTGGCCCCCCTGATCTGCGGCGACCAACTGACGATTGCCCTGCGGCCTCAGCGGCTCGAGGCTGGAAGTTTCGAGCTGGGCTACTGCTTCACCCAGGCGAAGGGAGGGCTTCAGCCTGTGGCGCGCGGGCTCACCCGCCATGTGGCCATCGATCCCCTCAGTCGCCGCCGCTGTGATCTGCCCAGGGCGATCGCGCAGTGGCTGGAGGCTTCGGCCGAGGCAGCAGGCCGGGATCCCTTCAGAGGATCGGCGCCCGGCGCGCGAGAGCCCAGAGCAATGCCGCCATCTGCAACGGAATCAGGCTGGCCATGAGGCTGAGCGGATGAAAGCCATCCTCCACCGCCACCCCCGCCAGCGAGAAGCTCACTGTGGCCGCCAGGCCGATCAGCAGAGTCAGGCCGAGGCGGCCGGAGAGCCCAGGCGCGCGCAGGTTGAGGGCCCCGGCCTTCGGGGCAGTGGGGCTGCGGCCAGGCATCAGAACCACTCCTTCATGTTCCACGCATAAAGTATCCTAATCTATCTCCGCACTTCAATGCGTCAGGCATTAACAATTATTTTGCCACCTCAATCAGCACGGCAACGAGAGGAAGCATTCACGCAGAGAAATATTTAATTCTATTTTTGGAAAGTGAAATAGATAAAAATGATTCATACATCTTATTTTCAAGCGAGAAGACCTCTGTTGCTACAAGCCACTCGAGCGCAGATATCAAGAGACATCAAGTTTTGTATTCAGCTTGAAAAGCTTAGAATGATAATACGCTCAATTATGCACAGATACCCATGTCTGGACAATAACGATGCGGCCGGGGCTTAACAATAAGCCTAAATCTACGAAAGATATCTGATTCCAAATTTAAGCCAGAAACGCCCGAAGCCTCCGCGCAGACGTTACAAACGCAGCCATTTTTTTTGTAGGCGCACTCTAGTGCCCCGTCCCGGATATAACAGCTAGAATCAGGAGTGTCACCCGAGGTGCCCCGTGGCGCTTGGTCGTCCGATGCCCCCGCTGGTTCTCAGCGACGACGAGGTTCAGCAGCTCCAGGCTCTCGCCAGCTCCCGTTCACTGCCACACTCCATCGTTCAGCGTGCCCAGATCGTGCTGGCCTGTGGTGCTGGCGAAACCAACACAGCCATCGCCAAGCGCATGGGTCTGACGGGCATGACCGTCGGCAAGTGGCGCAAGCGGTACCGAGAGCTGGGCCTGGAGGGACTGCACGACGAGCTCAGGCCTGGCCGTCCGCGCACCTACGAGGACGACAAGGTGGCGGAGGTGATCAACCGGGCACTCCAAACCAAGCCAGCTGATGGAAGCACCCAGTGGAGCGCTCGCTCCCTCGCCGCTGCCACGGGCATCTCCAAAACCACCGTGCACCGCTGGCTGCAGACGTTCTCGGTGCAACCGCACCGGCAGAAGCACTTCAAGCTCTCCACCGATCCCTTCTTCGTGGAGAAGGTGCGGGACATCGTCGGTCTCTACCTGAACCCACCAGACAAGGCGATGGTGCTCTGCGTCGACGAGAAGACCCAGATCCAGGCCCTGGACCGCACCCAGCCGCTCCTGCCCATGGGCCTGGGCTACGTGGAGGGGGTGACGCATGACTACATCCGTCACGGCACCACCACCCTGTTCGCCGCCCTGGATGTCGCCACCGGGGAGGTGATCACCCAGTGCAAGCCCCGCCACCGGCACCAGGAGTTCCTGGGCTTCCTACGCCAGATCGAGACATCCGTCCCCGAGGACCTGGACGTCCATCTGATTGTGGATAACTACTGCACCCACAAGCACGCCAAGGTCAGGTCCTGGCTGGCGCAGCGGCCCCGCTTCCACGTGCACTACACGCCCACCTACGCCTCCTGGCTCAACCAGGTGGAGCGGTGGTTTGGGATCATCACCCAGCGAGCAATCCGCCGGGGAAGCTTCTCCAGCGTCAAAGAGCTGATCGCCAAAATCGAGCAGTTCGTGGCGGCCTACAACAAAACCAAGGCCCCGTTCAACTGGACGGCCACAGCGGATTCAATCCTGGAGAAGCTCCAGCGACTTTGCTCACAAATCTCCGGGACACCACACTAGCTCTTTGCCCTGCTTCAGGACTTACAAGATAAAATGACTACAAAGAATCAATGCCTATTCCCAGTTTTCACCTGCTACTGACTTGACATTCAAATGGCTAGTGCTAAAGTTGCTAAAGATTTATAGATTAACCCAGTGAGTGAAGAAACAAAACTTTTTCGAGTCAAGGAAGGGGCGATCGTATCAGGGGTTTGCCAAGGCTTGGAAGTCTGTGGACGAGGCTCAGCCATAGCCTATCGCTTACTATTTTTCTTCGGCTCATTATTTTGGCTTGTTGGAATTTTTATTTATATTGCTATGGCAATATCGATTCCCGTAGCGAGTAAAGAACATGTCAGAAAGCTCAAAACCTTGAGCGACTCAGAGGATTCTCCAATTTTCAGCCCAACTGGACTTGAGGAGACAGAGGCAAGGCTATTAAAAATTCAAACCATGAAAGCTCAAAATCTAATTACAGCAGAAGAAGCAGAAAAGCTACGGGCAAAGATCTTAGGCATCGAATAGATTTTGGCTGCTTTCATGATATTTGGAGTGTAGATATTAACTTTAGATCCCTTCAATTCATGGAAACATTTTAGCCAATACGCATACCTGCTTCTACTTGGCAAAGCCAATCCCTCCAGCGCCCCCGCTCCCATTTGCCCAGGGAATTGGGGACCAGCTCAGGGCAGACCAGCCAGTGCTGGGGGCGCTGGGCGGGGGGAAGCCGCCGGGCCAGCCGCTGGCAAGCGGCGATCAGGACCTCCGTGTTGGCGACATCCGCCTCAGCCCCTGGCGAGCCTGATCCACCGCCATGACGCACCAGGGCCACCAGACGCTGGCCCCAGAGGGGATCGGGGCTGGGCAGCAGCAGCAGCTGGTCGAGGGGCAGGCCCTCGCTCCGGGCCCAGCCCAGCAGCCGACCCTCCACCTGCTCGGGGAAGACGGTTTCGCCGCCGCTGCTGATCGCCCCATCCAGCCGCCCCAGGATCTCCAGGCCCGCTGGGCCGAGGCGGGCCCCATCGCCACTGCGCCACCAGCCGCCCGGCCGCTCCAGCGGCTGCAGCGACCCGGCCTGCAGGCACCCCGGGCTGAGGCGTGGGCTACGCACCAGCAGAGCGCCAGCGGGGTCGAGCCGCAGTTGCACATCGACCAGAGGCTGGCCACAACCGTCCTCCCCCGCCAGGAAGCGTTGCGGGGGCAGGGCCGCCACCATCGCGGCGGTTTCGCTGGCCCCATAACAGGGCGACAGCCGGATCTCAGCGGCGCGGGCCCGGGCCGCCAGCTCAGCAGAGAGCGCCGCACCCCCCACCCAGACCACGGCGCAGCGGCGCAGCCAGGCGCAGCCCTCGGCTGCAGCCAGCAGCCGCTCCAGCTGGGTGGGCACCAGGGACAGCAGCGCCCCCGCCCCGCCCTCCGCTGGCAGGGGGAACGCCAGCGCCAGCTCCTGGGGCCGGCGCATCAGCTGGGGGGGCAAGTGGCGCCAGGGAGTTCCCCAGACCCGGCTCCTCACCAGGGGCAGCAGACCGCTGACGTGATGGAGCGGCAGCGGGTTGAGCTGCAGCGTGGTGGAGGGATCAAGGCCGATCGATTGCAACCACTGCCCGGTGGCGGCAGCTGAGGCCTCCAGGTGGGCCAGGGGCTGCAGGCACCAGCGGCGGCCGCCAGCGCTACCCCCGCTGCCCACCACCACACCGGCCCCGCTCAGGGCCGAGCCAGCCCAGGCCGCAGCAAGCAGGTCCTGCTCCTGCTCGGCGCAGAGACCCACCAGACGATCCCGCCGCCAGGCCCGCTCCAGCCGCGCCACCAGGGCCTCGGGCGGCAGGGCACTGGTGAGCAGCAGCGGAGACCCCATCAGCGGCAACCCGTGACCTAGGCCTGGCGGGCGCGGCGGGCGGCGATCCCCGCCTCCACGGCCGTGACACCGGCCAGCAGCAGCAGGCCCAGCAGCCCCACCAGTTGCTGCCGCGGATCGGCCTGGGCGCCCAGCTCGGCCCCGTCCCCCTGGCCCAGCACCAGCCCCAGGGCGAACCAGCCGGTGCTCAGGGCCGAGGTGATCCAGTAGGCCCGCCAGCGCCGTTGGTAGATGTAGCCGGTGCCCAAGCCCGGCACCAGGTTGAGGACCACGGCCACCCAGGGGGCCGAGGCCGCCAGGGTGTCCTGCTTGCTGAGGCTCATCGCGGGGTCGGCGTCATTCCTGGCAACTCTGGCGGCCCAGCCCAGCGCCCGGCGGCCGCGGCCCAGACCTGCTCGGGGTCGGAACTGGCCAGCGCCGCGCCGGCACCCCAGCCCGGGGCCAGACCAGGCGCTGTGGGGGTGGGTCCCAGCACCTGCAGGGCCGCCAGGTGATCCAGCCAGCGACGGCCGATGCCCGTCTCGAAGCCGGTGCTGAGCATCAGCTGGGGCACCCCTGAGCGCAGCTGAGCCAGCAGGGGCCGGGGATCTCCCTCCTGGGAGGGCCGCCGCACCTGCCAGCCAGCCCAGCGCTGGCGCAGGCCTGGCTCCTGCGTCAGCGACTCATCCAGGGCCACCGGCACGGCCGGAGGACCAGCGGCCAGGGCCCGCAGGCCGGCGTGATCGGCGGGAGCCAGGGGTTGCTCCAGCCACTCCAGGCGTGGATCTCCCGCCAGGCGCGTTGCCCAGGCGGCGGCCGTGCGGCGCCCCCAGCCGCCATTGGCATCGAGGCGGAGCCTGGCCCCACCGGGCAGGCGCTTCAGCAGCAGCTCCAGCAGCTGGCACTCCTGGAGATCCCCGCTGGCCGCCACCTTCCACTTCAGCGTCAGCGGGAGGCCTCCCGGCGGGGCAGGCGGACTGCTCTGCCAAACACGTTCCTGGCCAGCCAGGACCCGCTCGAGGGCCCCCAGCAGCGCCGGCCCTGCCGGCAGCAGCCAGGCGGGGGCCGGGGCCGGCAGCCAGCCACCGGCGGCGGACCCCACCAGCCCCTGGATCTCGCCCAGGGCAGCTCCGAGGGCGAAGGCCAGGGCCGGCGGCAAACCCGGCAGGCCGCTCTCCAGCTCCTCGCCCTCGATCGTGGAGCCAAGGGCCGCGATGGCCCGGGCGATGCGCACCAGCTCCGGCCCATCCCCGCCTTGATCGGCGCCCGACGGCAGCGGAGCCGCCTCGCCCCAGCCCTGATCAGGCCCAGCCCCAGACTCGCCGCCGCCGCGATCCAGCCGCTCCAGCCGCAACAACCAGCCGCGCTTGCGGCTCAGCCTTCCCCGGGCGGTGACCAGAGGCGTGGGCAGGGCCAGCTCGAAGCGCCGCCAGTGCAGGCCCAGCCTCACCGCAGCGGCAGCCAGGGGCCGATCGCCAGCCCCAGCGCCAGGCCGAGGCCATTGAAGGCCTGGAAGCGCAGGGCCAGGAACTTGCTGCCGCCGATCCGCTCCGGGGCGTCGTGGTGCTCGCGCAGCAGCTGGATCAGGGCCCTGGCGGCGGGCAGACCCACCATGCCCAGCAGGGCGGTGAGCGGCCAGCGGCCCAGCAGCACCGGCGCCCACTGCAGGGCCAGGGTCAGGGCGATGAACCAGGGCACCAGGGCGGCGGCACCGGCGGTGCCCAGCTTCACCACCGGCGAGAACTTGCCGTGGCTGGCGTCCTGCTCCACCTGGTGGAAATGGGAGCAGAACAGCACCAGGGTGGTGGCCAGGGCGGGACCACTGCCCAGCAGCAGGGCGGCCCTCCAGGGAATCCCGGCAGCAGGCAGCGGATCGCCCAGCCCAACGGCGGCCATGGGCGCCAGCGCCATCAGGGCCGCGGCGGTGGCCAGCGGACCAAAGGCCAACCAGCAGAGCGGCTCACCCAGGCCGCGGTAGCCCAGCCGCAGGGGTGGCCCCTGGTAGGCGTAGCCAAGGGCGCAGCAGCCCAGCACCAGCGCCAGCACCAGGGGGGTGCTGCGGGCCGCCACCAGGGCGAACAGGGCCAGGCCGATCACCAGGCAGCCGTTGGCGAGCAGGGCCACCCGATCGCGGCGGCCGGTGAGATTCACCAACGAATGGGGCTTGCCAAGCCGGTCCACACCGGTGTCGGCATCAAAGACGTCGTTGGCCAGGTTTTCCCAGGCCAGCAGCAGCACCGCCGCCACCAGGAAGGTGAGTAACTGATCCAGCCGCGGCGCCTGGCCCTGGCCAGCCCACCAGCCCGCGGCCAGCAGCACCGGCATCACCGCCACCGAGTACATCGGCCATTTGATCGCCGCCTTCCAGAGGCGGCGGCGGGCCGGATCGAGGGAGCGATCGGCAGGCGGGAGGCCACCGCTGGCGTCCCCATCGGCGTAACGGCTTGCGACGACCTGGGGGTCGGACATGGGCTACAGGGACAGCGAGCCGGGAAGGGCCCATACATTTGAGCAGCTTCCCTGGCCACCGCCGCCGTCGTCTTGGTGCAGGTCGTTCCTTCCTTCACCGAACTGCTCGCTGCCGCCGCCCAGGGGGCACGGCAGCTGGAGGAGGAGGGCGTGCTCAGCCTGGCGCTGCCCATGCCCTGCCGGGATCCCCTGGCGCTGCTCCCCCACCTCGATGACGGCGGACGCTTCCGCTTTCTCTGGGATGGCGCACCGGGGCTCTGCCTGGCGGCCAGCGGCACCACCCACCGCCTGGAGCTGAGCGGACCGAGGCGCTTCGAGCTGGCCCAGCGCTTCAGCGCCATGAGCCTCAGCCGCCTGGGGCAACAGCCCCAGAACGTGCCGCCCCTGGCCAGGCCGCGGGTGCTGCTGGCCTTCTCCTTTTTCGACAGTCCCCTGCAGGAGGGCAGCGGCGCCGTTGCCGGCGTTCAGGCCGTGCTGCCCCGCTGGCAGCTGAGCCGCCAGGGGCGCCACTGCTGGCTGCGGCTGCAGCGCTGCCTCGGCGGTGATGTCACCCCCCGCGGCGTGGCCGAGGAACTCTGGGAGCGGGCCCAGCTGCTGAGCCGGCTGCCGGCCGGCGGCGAGGGCGAGCCGGCGGCCCACCCCAGGGTGAGCATCACCAGCCGGTCCTGCTGGGAGAGCGACTACCGCGACGCGGTGCGTCAGGCCCTGGCGCTGGTGGAGGAGGGTTCCCTGCGCAAGCTGGTGGTGGCGGTGCGCCAGCAGGTGGGGCTGGATCAACCGCTGGACCCCCTGGAGCTGCTGGCCCGCCTGCGCCGTCACCAACCGGGCAGCTGCCGCTTCCTCTGGCAGCAACGTCCCGGCGATGCCCTGATCGGTGCCTCCCCCGAACGGCTGCTGGCGGTGCGCCAGGGGCAACTGCGCTGCGATGCCCTGGCCGGCACCGCCCCCCTGGGACCACCGGCCGAGCAGCTCACCCAGTCGGCCAAGGATCGCCACGAGCATGAGCTGGTGGTGGAGGCGATCACCCGGGTGCTCTCGGAGGCGGGGCTGACGCCAAGGCGCCCCCGCCATCCCCGCCTGGCCCGCCACGGCACCTTGGTGCACCTGCACACCCCCATCACCGCCGCCCTGGCGGAGCAGCAGCCCCTGGCCCTGGCCGAGGCCCTCCATCCCACCCCGGCGGTGGCCGGGCTGCCGCGGCGGGAGGCGATGGCCTGGTTGCGCAGCCTCGAGCCATTCGAGCGGGGGCATTACGCCGCACCGATCGGCTGGATCGACAGCGCCGGCGACGCCGAGCTGCGGGTGGCGATCCGCAGCGGCCGCCTGCAGGGCGATCAGCTGGAACTGACCGCCGGCGCCGGGCTGGTGCGCGGTTCCGAGCCGGAGCGGGAACTCCAGGAGGTGGCCCTGAAGCTGGGGGTGCTGCAGCAGCAGCTCAATCTCTGCGCCCCCTGGCCGCTGCGCTGATCGCCCATGGCGCCGCCCGTGGAGATGGCGCTGATCCTCGCCAGCCTGCTGGGGCTGGCCCTGCTGCTGCGCCGCTGGCTGGGCCGCGCTCGCCTTTATCGCATCATCTTCGAAGCCGACACCCCAGCCGGCAAGGCCTTCGATGTGGTGCTGCTGCTGGCGATCGTCGCCAGTGTGCTCGCGGTGATGCTGGAGAGCGATCCGCGCCTGAGGGGGCTCTACCTGGCCCCGTTCGAGACCCTCGAGTGGGGTTTCACCCTGCTGTTCAGCCTGGAGTATGCGCTGCGGCTGCTCTGCGTGGGCCAGCCGATTCGCTATGCCACCAGCTTCTATGGCCTGGTGGATCTACTGGCGATCCTGCCCACCTTCCTGGGGCTGATCCTGCCGGGCTCCCAGTCGTTCCTGGTGGTGCGCATCCTGCGGCTGCTGCGCATCTTCCGGATCCTCAAGCTGGGGGAATACCTCAAGGAATCAGACCTGCTCTGGCAGGCGCTGGTGGCCAGCCGGCGCAAGATTCTGGTGTTTCTGCTCACGATGATCACCCTGGTGATTGTGATCGGAGCCCTGATGTTTCTGATCGAGGGGGAAGCCGGTGGCTTCGTGAGCATCCCTGTGGGCATCTACTGGGCGGTGGTCACCATCACCACGGTGGGCTATGGCGATGTGGCACCGATCACGCCGCTGGGGCGCTTCGTGGCCTCTGCCGTGATGTTGCTCGGCTACAGCATCATTGCCGTGCCCACCGGCATCCTCAGCGTCGGCCTGCGTGATGCCCATCGCCAGCGAAGCCAATCGAGCCGCCGTTTGAGCCGCCGTTGCCTGCGCTGCGCCTGCAGCAGCCACGACGACGATGCCCGCTACTGCAAAAGCTGCGGAACCGCCCTGCAATCAGAGCTCTGAGCCGCGCCCTGATCCGGCCCGCCAGGGGCCCTCAACTGGCCAGCAGGGCCTCGATGGTGAGATCGGCCAGGGGCACGCCGCCAAGACGCTCGATCTCGCGCACGCCGGTGGGGCTGGTGACGTTGATCTCACTGAGGCGATCAGCGATCACATCGATGCCCACGAAGAAGAGCCCGGCGGCGCGCAGGGCCGGTGCCAGCTCAGCGCAGAGGCGGCGCTCGGCATCAGTGAGGGCCGTGGCCTCAGGCTCCCCACCCACCGCCAGATTGCTGCGGAACTCGCCAGGCGCTGGGCGCCGGTTCACCGCGCCCAGCGGTTCTCCATTCACCAGCAGGATGCGCTTGTCGCCCGCCACCACTTCGGGCAGGAAAGCCTGGGCCATCACCGGCAGCTGCCCCTGATGGGTAACCAGCTCCAGCAGCGCCCGCAGGCCCGGCGCCCGCGCGTCGCTGCGCACCACCCCCTGGCCGGCCCGTCCACCGAGGGGTTTGAGCACCACCTCGCCGTGCTCGGCGGCGAAGGCCGTGAGCTGCTCGCTGTTGGCGCTCACCAGGGTGGGGGCCATCAGATGGCTGAAGCGAAGGGCGCCGAGCTTCTCGTTCCAGGCCCGCAGGGCGGCCGGCCGGTTGAGCACCCGTACCCCAGCCGGCTCCACCAGCTCCAGCAGATGGGTGGCATAGAGGTAGGCCTCATCCACGGGCGGATCCTTGCGCATCCACACCCAGTTGAAGGCCTCGAGCGCACAGCGCTGAGCTGCCCCCAGCTGCACCCAGGGATCAGGGATCTCCCAGCCCGCAGGCGTCGGGCGAATGTCAGCCAGGTGGGCCGATTGGGCCAGCACCGTGGGGCGATGACCGGGTGCGGCGGTGTCGGCCCGCTGCCCCTCCACCGCCAGATCGGCCAGGCCGCAGATCCAGACCTGATGGCCGGCGCGCTGGGCGGCCTGCATCAGGGCCACGCTTGAATCCTTGCCCGGCCGCAGCCGCTGGATCGGATCGACGACAAAGAGATGGGAGCGGCTGGCGGCCTCGAGGCGGCTCGTCACCCTCAGGCCCCTTGCAGCAACGAATCGAGCCGGCCGGCCCGCTCCAGGGCGTGCAGTTCATCGCAGCCGCCGATGCCGTGGTCGTCGATGAAGATCTGGGGCAGGCTGGAGCGGCCTTCCGCCCGCTGGGCCATGGCGGTGCGGGCCGCCTGATCCCCATCGATGCAGTGCTCCTCGTAGGCCACACCTTTGCGGTCGAGCAGAGACTTGGCCCGCACGCAGAAGGGGCAGAACCGCCAGGTATAGATCTCAACTTTCGCCGGTGAGTTCACCACAATCGCCCAGTTGCATGGCAGTGGCGGGATCCTAGAAGCCCCTCAGGGGCTCAGCCCCGCTGATACGGTCGTGAAAACCGTTGGGCGGCAGCCGGTGCTCGATCTCACCGATTTCAAACGCGACCTCTCCGAGCTCACCGACCGCCTGGGCCATGCCCAGGACTGTCTTTGACGTACCGGCTCTGAATGCCCGCCAGCAGGACCTGGAGCAGCTGGCCTCCCAGCCCGACTTCTGGGACGACCAGCAGCAGGCCCGCAAACAGATGCGCCAGCTCGATGAGGTGAAGGCCCAGCTGGAGCAACTGCAGCAGTGGCGCAGCGCTGTGGACGATGGCCGCGCCACCCTTGAGCTCTACGACCTCGAAGCGGATGAGGAGCTGCTGGGCGAAGCCAACGGCGGCCTGCAGACGCTCAAGGCCGCGCTCGATCGCTGGGAGCTGGAGCGGCTGCTGAGCGGCGTCTACGACAAGGAAGGCGCCGTGATCTCGATCAATGCCGGCGCCGGTGGCACCGACGCCCAGGACTGGGCGCTGATGCTGATGCGCATGTACACCCGCTGGGCCGAGGACCACGGCATGAAGGTGTCGGTCAATGAGCTCTCGGAAGGGGAGGAGGCGGGCATCAAGAGCTGCACGATCGAGATCGACGGCCGCTATGCCTACGGCTACCTGCGCAACGAGAAGGGCACCCACCGGCTGGTGCGGATCTCGCCGTTCAACGCCAACGACAAGCGCCAGACCAGCTTCGCGGGGGTGGAGGTGATGCCGATGCTCGATGAGGACGTCAAGCTCGACATCCCCGACAAGGACCTGGAGGTCACCACCTCCCGCTCAGGCGGGGCCGGCGGCCAGAACGTCAACAAGGTGGAGACGGCGGTGCGCATCCTGCACGTGCCCACCGGCCTGGCGGTGCGCTGCACCCAGGAGCGCTCCCAGCTCCAGAACAAGGAGAAGGCGATGGCGCTGCTGATGGCCAAGCTGCTGGTGATCGCCCAGGAGCAGCGGGCCTCGGAGATCGCCGACATCCGCGGCGACATCGTGGAAGCGGCCTGGGGCAACCAGATCCGCAACTACGTGTTCCACCCATATCAGATGGTCAAGGATCTGCGCACCGCCGTAGAGACCACCGATGTGCAGGGCGTGATGGACGGCGACCTCGACCCCTTCATCCAGGCCCTGCTGCGCCAGGGTGTGGAGATCGCCACCGATGGGGACACCTGAGCCCCGCCGAATTCCCCATGACTGACAGCACGACCCCCCTGGAGCCCAGCCCAGCCCCGGCCCCTGAGGTTGCGGCCAGCCCGCCGCCCAGCTTCGTGAAGCTGGCCATGCGCAACATGGTGCGCAAGGGCCGCCAGAGCCTGCTGCATTTCGGGCTCACCGCCGTGGGCTTCAGCACCGTTCTCTTTCTGCTGGCCTGGTTCGGCCGGCCTAGCCTGCCCCAGTGACGGCCGCTCCACCCGACCTCGACCTGGCCTTCAGCTGCGATGAGGAGCTGAGCGAATTGCTGCGGGAGGCGGCTGCCCCCCTGGCCGACCCCGCCAACGCCGAAGGGCCGTGGAGCGATCTGCTGGCGGGCTGGCTGGAGCAGCTGCAGCCCGAGTTGCCCCTGGCCCTGCGGGCGCCCGCCTACAGCCTCGGGCTGAGCCTGGTGGGCGACGGGGAGATGGCCGAGCTCAACGCAAGCTGGCGGAGCCAGCAGGGGCCCACCGATGTGCTGGCCTTCGCCGCCCAGGACGAGGGGCTGGAGGGGGCTCCGGCGATGCCGAAGCCCCCGGAGCAGGCCGCTGATCAGGAGTTGCCCAAGCAGGGGGAACCGCTGGAGCTGGGCGACATCGTCATTTCCCTGGACACAGCGGCCCGTCAGGCCGACGTGGCGGGCGTGAGCCTGGCGCGGGAGCTGCGGTGGCTGGCCAGCCACGGCCTGCTGCACCTGCTGGGCTGGGACCACCCCAACGACGCCCGCCTGGAGGCCATGCTGCGCCGCCAGGATCAGTTGCTGGAGAGCGGACCCTGTAGCGACGGCAGCGAGCCCCCTGGACGGCAGCGGTAACGTTCAGCCCGGATGCACGCAGCAGCGGAACGCCAGCAGGAGGCAGCATGGTCAACCCGGTCCCCCTCAAACCGGTGCCCCTCGCGCTGGCCGATCCCATGAGCAGCGACTCCCCACGCCGGGGGCGGGGCCAACGCAGCGGGGCCTGGCAGGTGGCTGGTGACCTGCCCCTGAGTTTTCGCTATGCCGCCCAGGGCCTGGCCTATGGCTTCCTCAGCCAGCGCAACTTCCGCATCCATGCGATCACCGGCGGCGGCGTCTTCGCCCTGGCGCTATGGCTGCAGCTGAGCCCTGAGCATCTGGCCCTGCTGGTGCTCACCGTGGCGGCCGTGCTGGTGCTGGAGCTGATCAACACCGCGATCGAGTCGGTGGTGGATCTGGCCATCGGCCGCCGCTTCCATCCCCTGGCCCGCATCGCCAAGGACTGCGCCGCCGCCGCCGTGCTGGTGGCCGCCCTGGCCTCACTGCTGATCGCGGCACTGCTGCTGCTGCCGCCCCTGCTGCTGCGCCTGGGCGTTTGAATGGGGGCCTGGCGGCTGGCCTGATGCTCCTGGTTCTCGACAATTACGACAGCTTCACCTTCAACCTGGTGCAATACCTCGGGGAGCTGGCGGCGGAGCACCCGATCGCCGCTGAGCTGCGGGTGGAGCGCAACGACGCCCTGAACGTGGAGCAGATCAGAGCCCTGCAGCCGGCGGCGATCCTGATCTCACCAGGTCCTGGTGACCCCGACCAGGCCGGGGTCTGCCTGGAGGTGATGCGGGAGCTGGGGCCGACCGTGCCGATCCTGGGGGTGTGCCTGGGGCACCAGTGCCTGGCGCAGGTGTTCGGTGGCCGGGTGGTGCGAGCCGCTGAGCTGATGCACGGCAAGACCTCCCCGGTGCTGCACGGAGGCGCTGGGGTGTTCGCCGGTCTGCCCAGCCCACTCACGGCCACCCGTTACCACAGCCTGATCGCCGAGCGCGACAGCCTGCCCTCCTGCCTGGAGATCAGCGCCTGGCTGGAGGACGGCACGATCATGGGTCTGCGCCACCGCCACTTCCCGATCGAAGGCGTCCAGTTCCACCCGGAGAGCGTGCTTACCCAGAACGGCCACCAACTGCTGGCCAACTTCCTGCGCCAGGCGGCCCGGCACCAAGCCGGCGGCGCCAGAGCGCTCACCGGAACCCCCGCCTGAAAGCCCCTGGGGCAACGCTGCTAGGTTCGCGCCACGATCGGCGCCTGCGGGGCGCACCAGCAGGCATGGTCTCCGCATCAAGGCAAGCGCACGACGGCCCCTCCAGCATTGTCAGCAGACCCCTTCATCGCCGCACCAAGGCCCTGGGCGTGGCGGCCCTGGTGGCTGGCGTCAGCCTGGGACTGCCCGGGGCCGGGCTGGCAGCCGGGGCCGTCACGATCACCAGCTATGGCCACAGCGCCCTGCTGATCCAGGGCGGCGGTGCCACCGTGCTGTTGAACCCCTTCAAAGCCGTGGGTTGCGCCGCTGGCCTGGCCGAGCCACGGGTGCGCGCTGATGTGATCCTGGCCAGCAGCCGGCTTCTCGATGAGGGCGCCCCGGTGGCCTCCGGCCCGATGCTGGTGACCCCCGGCTCCTACCGGATGGCGGGCCTGAAGCTGGAGGGGGCCGCCATCCCCCACGACCGCATCGGCGGTCGGCGCTTCGGTCAGGCCACCCTCTGGCGCTGGAAGCAGGGCGGCCTGGAATTCGCCCACCTGGGCGGAACAGCGGCGGCCCTGCGCCCCGAAGACCGGGTGCTGATCGGCAAACCCGATGTGCTGATCATCGGCGTGGGCGGTGGCGCCAAGGTCTACGACGGCGCTGAGGCCGCGGCCGTGGTGCGCGCACTCGAACCCCGGCGGGTGATTCCGGTGCAATACGTGAGTGGCAGCATCCCCAACGGCTGCGACCAGGGCAGCATCGAGCCCTTCCTCGAAGCGATGAGCGGCACCCCGGTGCAACGGGTGGGCCGCACGGTCAGCTTCAGTGCACCCCTCAGCGATGGGCCCCAGATCAAGGTGATGCGCTGATCCCCTTGGCCTCAATGGCCTGGTAGGCCACCCAGAAGCGCGCCATCTGCTGGCGGCTGCCCAGGCTCACCCGCAGGGCCCCATCGATCAGGGGCTTGCCGGCCATGGAGCGCACCAGGATGCCAGCACGGCGCAGCTCAGCATCCACCTCGGCCGCCGGCCGGGAGGGCCAGAGCAGCAGGTAGTTGCCACCGGCGGCGTGATGGCGGATGCCAGCGGCCTGGAGTTGCTCCAGCAACCACTCGCGGGCCCGCAGCACTTCGGCCACATAGCCATCCACGTAGGCCTGATCCGCCAGGGCAGCGCGGGCAGCCGTAACGGCAAAGCTGTTGATGTCGTAGGGACCAGTGACGCGGCTGATGCGGTCCACCAGGGCCGGCGCGCCGATGGCAAAGCCGATGCGCAGGCCCGCCAGGCCAGCAGTTTTGGCCAAGGAGCGCAGCACCAGCAGGTTGGGATGCGCCGCAAAGGAATCGGCAGCCCCCAGGTTCAGCAGTGGTGGCAGCACGCTGTCGCCGGTGAAGGCTTCGTAGAGCTCATCCACCACCACCAGGGTGCGGGGCGCGGCAGCCGCCAGCTCCAGGATCAGCTCCGGCGCCAGACGGGTGCCGGTGGGGTTGTTGGGGTTGCAGAGCAGCAGGATCCGCGGCGGCTGCCAGTTTCCGCTGGGTTCTCCGGCCCCACCGGGACCGAGCAGCGCCGCGCGGATCTGCTCCAGCGGGAACGCGAACTCGGCCCCCCGGTAGGGCAGCGCCTCGATCGCCATGCCCTGCATGCGGGCGCAGGGGCTGTAATAGCCGAAGGTGGGGCTGGTGGTGAGCAGCCGATCGCCCAGGGCGCCGTAGGCGTGGAACACCGCATGCAGGGCGGCATCAACGCCGTTGAACAGGCCGATGTGGGCCGGGCTCAGGCCGCTGCCTCCCAGAGATGCCACCACTGCCTCGCGCAGGCCGTCGTATTCGGGATAGATGGCGTAGTGATCGGCCGGGATGGCGCGGATCGCCTCCACCACCTTCGGGCTGGGCCCCACTGTGTTCTCGTTGAAATCGAGCCGCAGCAGGCCGCGGCGGCCCTCCAGCGGGGCGCTGTAAGCCTGCAGGCTCTCCACCTCCGGGCGGGCCTGGGGGCCGTCGGGCAGGCAAGGGGTCAAAGGGTGAGCCGGCAAGAACCATGGGCAGCGTAGAAAGCGGCCTCCGGCTGGGGAATGCTGAAGCAGAAGCAGCACCCAACGTCATGGAGCCCGCCCCACGCCCACCAGGGCTGATCCAGCGCTACCGGGAGGAACTGCAGGTGCGGCACTACGCCCGCCGCACGGTGAACACCTACGAACAATGGCTCAGGCGCTTTCTGCGGTTTCACCAGCTGCGCCACCCCAGGGAGATGGGCAGCGCCGAGGTGAATGCCTTTCTCAGCCATCTGGCCGTGGAGCGACAGGTGAGCGCCTCGACCCAGAACCAGGCGCTGGCAGCGCTTCTCTTTCTCTACCGCGAACTGCTGGATCGCGATCTGGAGCTGGAGGGGGTGGTGCGGGCCCGCAAGCGCCCACGGCTACCCGTGGTGCTGACGCCGGAGGAGGTGCGCGCCGTGCTGCAAAGACTGAATGGCGTGGAGGCGCTGGTGGCTGGCCTGCTGTACGGCAGCGGGCTGCGGCTGATCGAAGCCCTGCGCTTGCGGGTGCACGACCTCGACTTCGGCCGACACGAGCTGATGGTGCGGGATGGCAAAGGCGGCAAGGATCGCCGCACCCTGCTGCCAGAGCGGCTTGGACCCCAGCTCAGAGGGCATCTTGAAGCGGTGAGACAGGTCCATCGGCAGGATCTGGCCCAAGGGTGGGGCAGGGTGATCTTGCCCCATGCACTGGGCCGAAAGTATCCGAATGCTGCCGTGGAGTGGGGCTGGCAGTGGGTGTTTCCCCAACATCAGCGGTGGCGCGACGTCTCCTCCGGACAACAGGGCAGACACCATCTCGACCCCAGCCTGATTCAGAAGGCGGTGCGCCGCGCCGTGCTGGCAGCTGGCCTGACCAAGCCAGCCACCTGCCACACCTTCCGCCACTCCTTCGCCACCCATCTGCTGGAGCGGGGGCAGGACATCCGAACGATTCAGGAACTGCTTGGGCACAGTGATGTCAAGACCACGATGATCTACACCCATGTCCTGAACAGGGGACCGCTGGGGGTGAGCAGCCCTGCAGATCTTCTGTAGCCAATCGAACAGATGGTTAACGGGTCCGCATAAACTGCCGAAGCCTGGAAGGCTCGAACTCAGAAAGCAGTGCTGGCATGGCTTCTTAGCCGTTGCGAGGAGGACGTCAGATGCTTAGTCTGGTTAGGGCGCCACCAAGGAGGGGGTTACCGGACCCGCCTAATCAGCGTTAGATGCTCATAGAACAGAAACCCTCTCAGTAAACTCTAGTCGCTGGATCCAAGGCACACAAATGGCAGGCAGACCACCAAAGATACAAACAGCAAGAAATAGTTTTGATGCGGTCAGGCTGTCTTCTGACAACCTTGTAACTGCAATGCGCCCATATCTAACCATTTCCTACCGGAACACGACGCAAGCACTGAGAAGAAAGCAAGCGGAGAGAATTGTGTCATATTCGTTTATGACACTTATTGGGAGCTGGGAAGAGCTTGTGGATCTAGCCTATCTTAAATACCTAATTGGCGCAGCATCGCCGAACGGCACTAGGCCAACACTAGTAGTACCCCGTAGATCGTCTCTGCTTGATGCGGCACGCCTCTTGACGGGAAATCCCCAGTTCAACCCTAGTCAGCATTACCACGCATGGCCAAGTTGGAGCAGGGTTGTGAGAGACGCGAATCGTCACTTTCAGAATGGCGTACCGTTCTCTTCTGTATCACAAGCAGACCGAGCACTATTGGGGTATGCACAAGTGATCCGCAATCGCGTCGCACATAGATCCAAGAAATGTATCAATAGCTTCTTGGCCTCAGCAAGGCCGCATCTCGGCCTGCCGCATAATGCTGTCTTACCTCAAGGAATGGATGCAGGAAGGCTTCTTTCGGCTCCTGTGGCTCATTTATTCCCTATAATTCCAAACCAGATTTACTACGGAGCGTATAGCGACTTGCTTTACCGGATTTCTCGAGTAATCGCGCCTTGAAGATGGCATCTAACATCCAGATTCAGAAGACGGGCATGCAGAGCGTGCCTGGTGCCCCTAGGCATGATTTGCCCGCTTCTGATCTGGAGCGTTCGGAAGTGGCTCGGTACTGATCCTTACCGGCGCTTGGCTGGCTTCCTCCACAACAGGCCGGCGATCCCGGTCCCAATACCGGCTCCGCCCAGGAAATAGCCGATTGGAATCAGGGCGAAAGCTTCACTGAGCGTGCCATCGGCCTCTACCCGCACCCCGATCAGTCGGTAGGCCACGGCGCAGACCACCGCGCCGGTGAGCAGCAGCAGCGCGAGGCGGATGAGCGGGCGTTTCATGGCCGCAGCTGCTCCAGCAGGGTCTGGGTGAGCGTCAGCTCACAGCGCGTCGTGACGATTCCGTAGCCCGTCCCCTGGAAACTCACCGACTTGGCGTAGGCGCACACCTTGCGGCGTTCGGCTCGGAAAGCACGCGCTTGCTCGTTTGGGTCGGCACTCGTCTTGTAGGAGCCGGTGAGGTTGTCGCGCCAGAGCGACTGGAAGGTTTCGCTGGGCATTTGCCTGGCCTCGCTGGCCACTCGCACCAGGGCCTTCTCCAGCTCCCGATCCTTGGCTTGGAGGGCTTCCATCACGCAGCGGGTTTCGGCCACGGTGCTTTCTGATGGGGTGCAGACCTCCGCTGCTGGTGCCGGCAGCGGCAGCAGCAGCGGCACCAGGGAGGCGGCCAGCAGCAGGTGGAGACAGTTGCGCATCGTGGGCCTTTTCTCCAGACGGATTTGCCCCCAGATAGATTGTCATGCTGGGAGCTGGTGTTCCGAGTCGCCGCGCCTCTTCCCGATGACCAGCCTGTTCTCCCGGCTCCCACTGGTGCTCACGGCCATCGCCGGCTGCCTTGTCACCCACCCGGCTGCCGCATGGGCAGCCCCGGCCGGCAGCAACCTCGCGGTGCTGCTTCAGGCAGCGGGCGGCCAGCCCCTGGGCCTCTACGACGGTGTGCGCTTCGTGCGCATCAACGCCTCCGACGGCACCCGCATCACCGTCACGATCAACTGCGAGCAGGAGCTCTGGCGAGTGGCCCGCATTGAGCCCAGAACCGGCCGAGCGGACTTCCGCGACGATCGCTTCCAGAGTGCTGCCGGCATCGGACGCAGCCGCTGGTGCACCACCCCCGTGCGCACGATGGAGTGAGTCTGGGCTCACTCCTCCAGCAGCTGCACCTGGTACACGGCCACATTGCTGTGGGCAAGCGAGCGCACGATCTCAGGCACCATCTGCATCGGGGTGCAGAGCGTCAGTGAGCGGCGCCTGCCGGCGGCCATCTCCGCCAGGTGCTGGGGATCGATGCTGGTGGAGCGCTGCTGCGCTGCAGCCTCAAACACCTCCACCGCTGGGCTCTTCCCGGAACCCAGCACAAACAGCACCCGCCGGGGCGTCTCGCTGTAGTCGCGGCTGAGGGCCTCCAGTGCCGTGATGTCCGGGTGTGTCATGGCGTGATGGTGGCGGGGGGATTGCTACACCCACCTGGATAATCGATTGGCTTCCCTTTGCTCCCGCATGCTCCACCGCCGCTTCCTCGCCATCGCTGCTGTCAGCGCGAGTGTCATCGCCGGGGGCTCCCTGGTGCGTCCTGCCACGGCCGCCCAGGCGCTGGACTGCTGGATGAACGACAGCAAGCAGACCTGTCAGGTGAAGCCCTGGGGCAACGGGGGATTTGAGATCAGCTTCAGCGGCAGTGCCATCTATCGCTTCGTGCCGGCCGGTCCACCCACCACCGACAACCGCCGCATGCGTGATGAGCAGGGCCGCCTCTGGCTGATGAGCGGCCACCACAGCTTCACGCTCAGCGAGCAGAACGGCGATGGCAACCGAATCGCCGTCTCCAACGTCAAGAGTCGGCCCGCAGCGGCCGTGGATCACCAGGCCCACAGCAAGGTGAAACTCAGCGGCCATGGTCAGCCCACGGTGACCCTCTACGCCAAGCCCAACTACGGCGCCGCGATCGCGGGGATGGGGGTGTCGGGGGAAACGCTCGACAAGCTGGCGTGCACCTCAAACAGCCAGGGCACCTGGTGCCGGGTGGGCTACCCCGGCCAGAGCGGCCGGGTGCTGTGGGTGAACCGGGATTCGCTGATCTTCCTGGGGGATGGTGAATAAGGGATTGCTCCTGCGCTTGCTTGCCCTGGCCGGATTCCAGCCCTGGCCTTTGCAGCTGCCCATGCGATCGGGTTGGAGAAGCGCATCACCCAGCACTACGGCCGCTCCCGGCCGTCCCGTCCAAAAGCCCCGTTTCATGCCTGCTGAGCGGGCCCTTGCGCTGGCGCGCAAGCTGGCCGCCAGCGCGAGCAATCAAGATGCGGATGACATGCCTACGCTCTACACATCAGGGAGGCCGGCCATGCGCACGAACATCGTCATCGACGACCAGCTGATGCACGATTCGATGCAGGTCAGCGGCGCCCGCACCAAGCGGGAAGCCGCCGAGATCGGCCTGCGCACCCTCGTGGTAGCCGGGCTCCCCCAGCATTACAGCCCAGGTGTGCCTCATTTGGCTGGCAACGTCCAGCCCTGCTCGCCCCAGCTGGGCGCCAATACCCTGGCAGCGGTAGGTTGATGGCACGGCCAGTGGAGCCAGACCAACGCCGGTAGGTCCCGCCGCCGTGGTGACCGGCGAGAAGGCCACATGGCCGACGATCTGTTCCTGATCTGTAGCGACGAGGGACACCGTGAGCCGCCCGGCTTGGCGCAGTGCCATGACCAGCCGGGCCTCCAAGGCACCGTTCATCAGCTCGTTCCTGGTCAAGGATGGGCAGCTGCAGCAGTGCCTTCTCGCTTGTGGCGGCATTCTGTTCTAGGTAAGGAAACTCTCACGCTCCTGTGGGAGCCCTCGGTCGTGAACGGTGGCCCTCCTCGCTGAACTTCTGGTCGGACAACCCGGACACAGTCTGATCGTGGCTCTGGTCCTGCTGGCTGGCTGGTCCCTGCTGCGCTTCTCCGGGGCCATCAGCAGGCGATCGGCCCAGCCTCTGCTGTGGTCCTCCGCGGGCTGGGGGTTGTATGCCGCCTGGGAAGCGCTGGTGCAGCTGCAAACGCCCGAGGCCAACATCCGGGTCGATCTGCTGCTGATCTGGCCGCTGCTGGGCGCGCTCACGCTGTACGGGTTGATCAGGTGCGCGATCGCTGTCAGACGGTGAGATGGGTGGGGGGGATCGGAATGAACGAGCCCGGAATGGTGTGCTAAGTAAAGTATAAGGCTGGCCCAGTGAGGCGATCCGAGCCGAGTTCCGATTCCCTACTTCCCTGATGATTCGCAGCCTTCGTCAAACCTCCGCAGCCCTCGGCGCGGGCCTTCTTCTGGCGGGGCTTTCCGCCCCCTTCGCCCCAGCGGCCATGGCCGAAGTGCTGGTCAGGGCCCAGGGCCGTTGCAAGCTGATGAGCGGTGGCTACGAAGCCTTCAATGGGCACTGCACCTTCAAGCACAAAAAGGCAGGCAACACCGATGCCTACGTCGTCAAGCTTGATGATGGCACGGATTTCATCTTCTCCGGCCCAGGCGTGCAGGCCCTTAGCGTGCAGACCTACGCCGGTGTCCGCAACGTGAAGCACAAGGCTCAGGCGGATCATGAGGTCTTCAGCTGGAACGATGGCGAAGCCCGCAGGCTCTCGGTGCGTCTCGACCAGGTCCAGAATCCTGATGTCCGCTTCGACGATGCACCCCAGAAGGCTGACGCCGGCTCCCTGCTGGGTGCGGCGGTGGGTGCCCTGATCGGCGGCCTGATCTCAGGCAAGCCGGTCACCACCACGGAGCCTGCCCGTGAAGGAGCTCCGGTGTCCGATCTGCAATCGCTGGTGGGCGCCAGGGGAGGGCAGGCCGAAGGAACCCTGACATCGAAGGGCTACACCTACCGCGGTGGCACCAAGCTGGCCGACAGTTCCTTCACCTACTGGGAGCAGCCCTCCACGAACAACTGCGTGACGATTCGCACCACCGACGGCCGTTATCAGTCGATCACCTACACCAAGCGGAGCGACTGCAACTGAGCCATCAGCATGCTCAACCCCTGGGGCCATCCAGCCCCAGGTTTTTTATGGGGCCTCGCCCTTCAGGCGCGCCTGATCACCCGCAGCACCACCAGAAGGATCACGGCGCCGAGCGTGGCCACCACGATGCTCCCCAGCACACCCCCTCCGACGGCACCACCCAGACCGCTGAAGAGCAGGCCACCGATCAGGGCCCCGATGATGCCGACAACCAGATCACCGATCAGGCCGAAGCCACCGCCTTTGACCAGGACACCAGCGAGCCAACCGGCAATGACCCCCACCAGCAGAAACCAGAGAACGTTCATGAGCTCTCATCCTTGTTCTTGAAGATCAACAAAAACGTAGACGCGAGGGCAAGCCAAGAGCCATGCAGGCTTAAGTTCCTTACAGACTTGTTGCAAGTCCTGGGCATTCGCCAGATCAGAGAGAATGGGGGCACTCCGAACAAGCCCCTGGAGTGGTCAGGCCGCCGCAGCTCTCTGCTGCTCCAGTCACCGCTTGCCTGCCACTCAGGGTCAGCGTTAGCCAGAGCAGGGGGATGCGCGGAAATCACCACCGTGGCTACAATGTGAGCACGTGTGCAGGGTGTGGTCGTGGTGCGAGCGAAGCTGGTCAAAATCGGCAACTCGAGAGGGATCCGCCTCGCCAAGCCACTGCTTGAGGTTGCGGGGCTGGCTGACGAAGTCGAGATCGAAGCGGCTCCAGGGGTTCTGACCATCAGGCCATCCGCTCATCCGAGGGCTGGCTGGGCAGAGGCGGCATCGTCTTTGGAGCCAGAGGGACTTCTCGATGAAATGAGCGCCACCCGGTTTGATGACGAAGAGTGGTCCTGGTGACTGAAGAACACGTCTCAAGAGGCGATATCTTCCTTGTCGCGTTAAATCCCACGCGAGGATCTGAAATCAGGAAGACGAGGCCTTGTGCCGTAGTGTCACCGAACGAGCTGAATGCTCACCTTCGCACTTTCATTGTTGCGCCGCTCACAACTGGCGGCCATCCATACCCATTTCGAGTGCGTTGCAGGTTTGATGGCAAGGACGGCCATGTTGTGGCTGATCAGCTGAGAGCTGTAGACAGAGACCGTCTCGTCAAGCGATTGGGGAGTCTGTCGGAGACCACCCTGAATGAGCTGCTGGGTGCTCTTCAGGCGATGTTCGCGGTGTAGATGCCTGGCTAACACAGCCATGCACCTGACCCGCCACCTTCAATTTCCCGAAGCCCAACGAGATCCCGAACCAGAAGCTCTCAGCAGGAAGGTGATAGCGAGCGCTAGGAGGCTGTTGCGCGTAGATCACTGCCGACCTTCTCCACAGACGCCCATGAATCTGCCCAGATCCTTGTGACTGCAATGGATCTGGGCGAGAGAATGGGGCATGCAGAAGCCCAAGACCTTCCGTCCCTGGCAGCC
>NZ_JAHLYS010000002.1 GCF_025128055.1 Synechococcus sp. CS-1329
AGTGTGTCTAAAATATCGATAATCATCCAGAGATCAGGCCAAGAAGCATGGTGGAAACTACCCGAAGTCTATTCAAGGACTGCTCTGAGCAAAAAGCGGGCAAAACCTGCTCAGTATCGTCTCATTGGCGAGAATGAGACTTGGTTATTTGCATTAAGGCGTCTTGATCAGAGGTTCCCTGGATCAGGAGGCCTGAATGGGCTGCCCAGAACCGCATCATGGCTCTGTTCGATGATGAACTGAACCAGATCACGCCATGACAACCCCGCCCGGCTCTCAGATGGGTGAGGGGCCGTGTGAGATACCGCCATACCTTTCCTCAATGATCCTCAATGACTTGAGAGGATGATCAAGCGCATGGCGTCGCTTTCAGAGGCAACAGCTTGAGCAGGCACTGCCATGGCGAGCCAGCAGCTCAGTGATCATTTCTTTGTTGCCGACCACTTCACTGGATTCAATTGGCCAATGATTCAGGCCTGGCAGGTGCGCTCCTCTTGTCTGATAGATGTCTGCCTCTTGGATGGGCTGCGGTTGCCAATGCACTGGGGCCTGGACACGGGACTGACTGATCCAGCCCCCCCAAAGCCCAGCCGCACCAGGGCCACAGGCACACCTGACTCCACTGGCCGAGGGGTGGGGAGCAGGGTTTCCTTTGTATTCCTTCAGTTCGTTGACGGATCAGGCTGCCGTGCCGAACCTGACTGGAGGGCCAGCATTGGTCCCGATTTTTCATTCAACTTTTTATGCATTCCATATTGGCGATCACTGACGCCGCGACGGCCTCAGCAGCCACGGTCGACCTGACGGTCCTGGGCTCTGAGGCGATGCCGTTGATTCTCAATCTGCTGTGGGCATTGGCGATCCTGCTGCTGGGCTGGCTGCTGGCCGGCGTGCTCTCCAAGATCTGCCGCTCGCTGCTGCGGCGGATGTCGCTCGATGATTGGCTTTCTCGAACCCTTTCGGGCGGCAGCGAATCCACCAAGCCGCTGCGGCTGAGTCGCTGGATTTCCACCGGGGTGTTCTGGGTCGTGATCGTGCTGGCCGTGCTGGCGGCGCTTGACACCCTGGATCTGCGCTCGGTGTCGCAGCCGTTCAGCGAACTGGTGAATCAGATCTTCGCTTACCTGCCGAAGTTGCTCTCGGCCGTCATTCTGGCCACCGTGGCCTTTGTGCTGGCCACGGTGGCACGGTCGATCGTCAGTGCCTCGACCGCAAAGCTCGCGCTTGACGAGAAGCTGTTCGACAGCAAGGGCGACGACGCACCAGCCGGAATGCTGATCAGCGAGGCCGTCGCCAATTTGGTCTTCTGGTTGATCATTCTCTTCTTTGTGCCGCTGGTGCTTGGAGCCCTCAACCTGGCTGCCCAGATCACCCCGGTGGTTGGCCTGTTTGAGGATCTGATCGGAGCCTTGCCGCGGCTGGTCAAAGCCCTTGTGATTGCGGCGATCGGCTGGCTGATCGCCAACACTCTGCGCGGTGTCGTCTCCAACCTGGTGGCTGCCAGTGGCCTCGACAAGGCCGGTGCAGATTTCGGCCTCAAGCCGGAGAAGGGTGGTCAGCGGCTCTCCTGGATTGTCGGGACCCTGGTGTATGTGCTGGTGCTGATCCCCACGGCCACCGCCACCCTCGATGCCCTGGCCATTCCGGCACTGTCCGGTCCGGCCACCGCCATGCTTGCCCAGGTTCTGCTGAGCCTCCCGCAGATCTTCACGGCCCTGCTGATCGTGGTGGTGGGTGTTGTGGTGGGCCGGTTCGTCTCCGGCCTGGTGGAACGGGTGTTGGCTGGGGTGGGCTTCAATCGCCTGTTCCAGTGGATCGGCCTTCCCCAATACGGCAAGGCCGCCATGGCCGAGGACGGGGACGGCATGCGCTCACCGTCGGAGCTGGTGGGAGTGGTGGCTTTCCTGGCCATCCTGCTCTTCTCCTGCATCGCAGCGTCCAACGTGCTGGCCCTGCCGGCCCTCACTGATGTGCTCAAAGTGATGCTGCTGGTGTTCAGCCAGATCCTGGCGGGACTGGTGGTGTTTGCGATCGGGCTCTACCTGGCCAACCTGGCCAGCCAGGTGGTTGCCGCTTCGGCTGGTCCGCTTGCCCCCTTGCTCTCCACCGTCACCCGTCTGGCGATCATCGCCTTCGCGGGTGCCATGGCCCTTCAGCAGATCGGCGTGGCGCCGATGATCGTCTCGATCGCCTTCGGCCTGCTGTTCGGCTCCATCGCCGTTGCGGTGGCCGTGGCCTTCGGCCTGGGCGGCAAGGAGGTGGCCTCCGAGCAGTTGCGGGAGTGGGTGAGCTCGATCAAATCCCTGAAATGATCGAGTTGGTGATCGGGTCGTGATCCTGGGGATCAACGCCTCTCCCCCTTGTTCTTCGCCCTGTGGTCGGGGAGCAAGGGGGACCCCCCATGATCTATTTGGATTGCATCGCCAAGGGATCTATCTTTTCTGAATGCAATTCAGGCAGCGAAATGCTCTTGAGGCCGCCTGAAGCCCTTCAAGCCCTTGGGCCGTGAGTCTTCTTCGGGGTGGCCTTTCACCAGACGTCTTCAATCACATTCATGGCTTTGAGGTAGGCCGGAGTGTCTTCGCTGGCGCCGCCATCGTCCTGGCTGCTGTCATCGGGGATGGCCCGCCTGGCGTTGTCGGCAATCACGGCATTGGCCAGCAGCTCGAGAGCTTCTGGGCGATCCAGATTCTGCAGGGCTTCGGAGTAACGGCGGCTGTGGGAGGGGCGGACCGATTCCTGGCAGTAATTGGAGAGCTCACGGCTCTCGGTCATCACCCGGAAGGCGACGGCCTTGGTGTCGTTCTTGCCGAAGATTGCCATGTAGAGCAGGTTTACCATCGAGGCGTCATGCACCTGGATGCTGTAGTTGATCAGAATCTGAGGCCAGTAGCGCAGGGCTTTGAGGCCTTCGAGGCCTCCTTTCTTGACGCCGGCCTCCTCACACCACTGCTCGAATTCATCGACATCATTGGGGCAGCGTCCCAGCCTGCTCATCCCCTCGGCCAGGATCTGACCGGCCTGGAAGTTGCGGGTGGGTTTGCCGCATACAGGCATCATCATGCTGCCGCGCACATCGGCCACCATGGCCGTGAGCTGGGTGAAGGTGTGGTCGCGGACTTTCTCCATGTCTCCGCCGCGGTTCAAGGTGGCTTCGATCCGCTGCACCCCATAGCCCAGCTCGGTGAGAGGAAAGGGCTGACGGCCATAGAGCCGTTGGCGGTCCTTGCGGCGCATCGACACCGAGGAGGCCTGGTCCAGACACTGGTCCAGCAGCAGGGTCAGCAGCGTGGGCAGGATGCCGGTATTTTTGGCGTGGTAGGCATAGCCGAATCCCGCAAAGATTGAAGAGATATTCTTGGCGGCTTTGATGTACTGCGCTTCCACATTGTGAACTCCAGGAGACACCTGGATGTTCGGCGAGAGTCGATCGAGCAGGCGGGCTCCGAGCAGGGCCGTGATCGCATTGGGGTGGCAGAAGTTGGCCGTGAAGCTGTCCACAGGATCCCGCAGGGCGCCGTGGCGATGGAACCCGGAGAAGAACGCCAGGTTGGGCTGTCGCTCGCAGAGCACATAGGAATCGTTGCGCAGAGGGTCGTGGCTGAAGGACCCCGCCAGGCAGGCCAGCACCACCTGCTCCCGGTCCAGCTCCCGCCGCAGCTCGCAGGCTTCCAGCAGATCCTGCTCGATGTGGTTGCTGTTGGCGGTCAGCACCACCAGATCGCAGAGCTCGATCAGGTCGCGCAGGGTGTACACCTGCAGGCGGCCATCCCTCTCGTGCCGCACCATCCGCTCCATCGTCGCCACGTGGGTCGGGTCCATGCCCGAGAGGTCCTGCGGCGAAAAGGCCCCGAACAGGGAGCGACCCGGCCGTGGGGCCAGCAGCAGGCGGTCACGGCCGCCGTGCATGGCGCTGTTGTAGGCCAGGGAGGCCGGGTAGAGGCCGATGCTGTAGTAGCCCACCACGCCCTGCTCGAGGTCCAGGATCCTGCTTTTGACGGTGGCCTGATCGAGGGAGTCGGCGAAGAAGCTGTTTTGCATCGGCTCGGTCTTGGCGTTGGCTTCGGTTCACGCCCTCATCCTGCGCCCTCCCGAGGGGCTCGCGCTGCAAAAAACCATCCGGCTGATCTTCACCAGCCAGATCCCCTGAATCAGGGCCGGATGCAAATGAATGGAATGGAGCCAAGCGGATTCGAACCGCTGACCCCCTGCATGCCATGCAGGTGCTCTACCAGCTGAGCTATGGCCCCATGTGTTGGCCAGGCAAACCGAACGCTGGACGATCGGCTGGGCCCTGGGGCCCTTGCTTTGACGCTTGAAGAGCTTACAACCCAGCGGTTCAGCGGCTCACACCTGGCGCCAGACCGCCACCATGCGGCCTTGGACGGTGACCTGTTCCGGCTCCAGCTCAATCGCGGCGTAGGTGGGGTTGGCGGCCTCCAGGCGCACCTTGCCGCCCTGGCAGCTGAAGTGCTTCAAGGTGGTGCCGCTGCCGGCCACATGGGCGGCCACGATCGTGCCGGGCCGAAGCCTGGATGGATCGCTCACGGGCTCCATCAGCACGATGTCGCCATCGTCGATGTGGGCCTCCACCATGCTGTCGCCGTTCACGGTGAGCGCGAACAGACCGCGGGTGTCCAGCAGCGGCGCCAGATCGAGGCGCTCGCGCACGTCGTCGAAGGATTCGATCAGGCCGCCGGCCGCCACGGAGCCCAGCACGGGAATCCCACCGGCCGCTTCGGCCCCCAGCAGCTGCAGGGTGCGGGCCTGACCCTCCTGCCAGGTGATCCAGCCCTTCTGCTGCAGGTGCCGCAGCCGGCTCTGGATCGGTGCCGGTGAGCGCAGACCCATCGCCTCCATCATCTGGCGGATCGAGGGGCTGTGGCGGTGCTGCTGGATGTACTGCGCCAGCCAGTCGTAGAGCTGCTGCTGGGCGCTGGTGAGATCGTGGCCGCTGGGGGCGGCTGGCCTGGAGGAGACGGTCACCGGCAGTACGCATGAACCATGACCCCAGTGTTCCTGCAGTCGTGCCGGTTGTCTACCCCCGGGGCGCGGCCGGGCGCTTCAGAGGCAGGGCGTGGCGGGATCGGCCAGCAGGGCCGCCAGCAGGGCCTGCTGCACATGCAGGCGGTTCTCGGCCTGATCGAACACGCGGCTGGCGCTGCCTTCGATCACGCCGGCGCTGATTTCCTCGCCGCGGTGGGCCGGCAGGCAGTGCAGAACAATGGCGCGGGGATCGGCCTCGGCCAGCAGCGCCTCATCGACGCAGAAGCCGGCGAAGGCCTGCAGCCGCCGCTGCTGCTCCTGCTCCTGGCCCATTGAGGCCCAGACATCGGTGTAGAGCACCTCGGCGCCACGCACCGCCGCCAGCGGTTGATGCAGCACCGAGACCGTGGCGGCGCGGCCCGCCAGCGCCTGGGCCTGGGTGAGCACGGCGGGATCGGGCGCAAAGCCCTCGGGGCAGGCCACACGCACGTTCATGCCCAGCAGGGCGCCGCAGAGCATCAGCGAGTGGGCCATGTTGTTGCCATCGCCCACGTAGGCCAGGGTGAGGCCCTTGAGGGAGCCGAAGCTCTCGCGGATGGTGAGCACATCGGCGAGGGCCTGGCAGGGGTGCTCCAGATCGGTGAGGGCATTGATCACCGGAATCGAGGCCCAGTGGGCGTACTCCACCAGCTCCTGCTGCTCAAAGGTGCGGATCGCCAGAGCATCCACGTAGCGGCTGAGCACCCGGGCGGTGTCGGCCACCGGTTCGCCGCGGCCCACCTGGGTGACGGAGGGGTTGAGATCGAGCACCTGGCCCCCGAGGCGGCCCATGGCCACAGCAAAGCTGACGCGGGTGCGCGTGGAGGCCTTGGTGAAGATCAGCCCCAGCGCCTTGCCGCTCAGATCCAGGCGCTGGGCGCCGCTCTTGAAGTCTGCCGCCAGCTCCAGCAGCGCCAGGGTCTGCTCAGCGCCGAGATCGGCTGAAGACAGCAGATCCCGGCCGCGCAGGTCAGCGAGACCGGGATAACGCTGGTTGAAGTGCGGGCCCATGACCCCATTTCAAAGAACTCTTATCGGGGACAACGTGCCCCCGCGTCAAGGGGCGGCTCAGACGGGAGCCAGCACGGCTTCGCTGGGAAGGGTGCTGGAGGCCAGCAGATCCTTGAGGTCATCGCCTTCGATCACCTCCTTGTCGAGGATCTTGCTGGCGATCTCCTCGAGCAGGGCGCGGTTGCCGTGCAGGATCGCCAGGGCGCGGTTGTGGGCCCGGTCCACCAGGGCCCGCACCTCCTTGTCGATGGCCTGGGCGGTGGCATCGCTGACCGAGCGGCGGGGATTGGAGCCACCGCCGAGGAAGCGGCTGCCGCCCTGCTTGTCGTAGGCCAGGGGGCCGAGGGTGTCGCTCATGCCGTAGGTGCCCACCATCTGCTCGGCGATGTCGGTGGCGCGCTGGAGGTCGTTGGCGGCACCGGTGGTGACTTCACCGAAGACGATCTCCTCAGCCGAGCGGCCCCCCAGCAGGGTGGCGATCTGACCTTCGAGGTCTTCCTTGGAGTTGAGGAAGCGCTCCTCGGTGGGCAGCTGCAGGGTGTAGCCCAGAGCCGCCATGCCGCGGGGCACGATCGAGATCTTGGCCACCTTGCTGCCGCCTGGCATCAGGTGCCCCACGATCGCGTGACCCACTTCGTGGTACGCCACCACCTTCTTCTCATCGGGCTGAAGCACCCGGCTCTTCTTCTCGAGGCCTGCCACCACCCGCTCGATCGCTTCGTTGAGATCCCGCTGCTCCACTGTGGTGCGGTAGGCGCGGGCGGCCAGCAGGGCCCCCTCATTCACCAGGTTGGCCAGGTCGGCGCCGGCGAATCCGCTGGTGGCCTGGGCGATCTTGTCGAGGTCCACGCCCTCGGCCAGCTTCACCTTGTTGGCGTAGATGTCGAGGATCTTCTTGCGACCGGAGAGATCCGGACGATCCACCAGCACCTGGCGATCGAAACGGCCGGGACGCAGCAGGGCGGCGTCGAGGGTTTCGGGTTGGTTGGTGGCCGCCAGCACGATCACCGGTTTGTCCTGGCCGGTGAAGCCGTCCATCTCAGTGAGCAGCTGGTTGAGGGTCTGCTCGCGCTCGTCGTTGCCGCCCACCACACCCATCGAGCCGGAGCGGCTCTTGCCGATGGCATCGAGTTCGTCGATGAAGATGATGCAGGGTGCTTTTTTCTTGGCTTCCTCGAACAGGTCGCGCACCCGGGCCGCACCGGCGCCCACGAACAGCTCCACGAACTCGGAGCCGGAGATGATGAAGAAGGGCACGCTGGCCTCACCGGCCACGGCCTTCGAGAGCAGGGTCTTGCCGGTGCCGGGAGGGCCCACCAGCAGCACGCCCTTAGGGATGCGGGCGCCGATGGCGGCGTAGCGCTCGGGGGTCTTGAGGAAATCGACGATTTCGTTGAGCTCGGTCTTGGCCTCGTCCACACCGGCCACATCGGCGAAGGTGACGCGCGATTCCTCATCGGGCACGTAGACCTTGGCCTTCGATTTGGTGAAGCTCAGGGCCCCCTGGGCGCCACCACCCATCTGACGGCGGGCGAAGAACTGCAGCACCAGGATGAAGATCAAGGGCGGCACCACCCAGCTCAGGAGCGTGGTGAAGAAGTTGGGACGCTTCGGCGGTGCGGCGGCGAATTCCACCCCCTTCTGCTCCAGGCGCTGGGGCAGCTCCATGTCGAAGATCGGCGTGGTGGCGAGCACCGAGGGGGCACCCTCCTCGGCGTCGGTGATCTCGTAGCGGATCTGGTCCTGGGTGATGTAGGCCCGCTTCACGTGGCCATCATTGACCTGATCGATGAAGAGGGAGTAAGGCACCCGGGGCACCTGGGCGCCCTGATTGGGCAGGAAGTTGCTCAGTAGCAGCAGCACCCCGAAGCCGATCAGCACCAGGTTGATGATTCCGAATCGCCGGTTCGGGCGGTTGTCGTCCTGGCGTAGAGCCATGGTGGCGGGCGCGGCAATGACGCCAAATTAGGCGGAGCGCCTCTGGTGGCGACCCGCGGCGCGGGGGTGAGAACCGAACGTCACCTCAGCCCTAGCCTTGATTTCTCCTCACTCCTGGTCGCCATGTGTGGTCGGTTCTGCCTCACCACCGACCTGGATCAGCTCCTGCCGAGACTGGGCGGCCGCCTGCCGGCGGAGCTGGAGCGCCATTACGCCCCCCGTCCCCTGATCCAGCCCGGGCAGCCGGTGCTGGCCCTCTGCCAGGAGCACGGGCTGATCGCCAGTGCCCTGATGCTCTGGGGCCTGCTGCCGGAGTGGGCCAAGGATCCTCTCAATGCGCCGAGGCCCTTCAATGCCCGCAGCGAAACCGTGGCTGAGAAGGCCTCCTTCCGCGGTGCCTGGCGCCACCGCCGCTGTCTGCTGCCTGCCGATGGCTTCCTGGAGAAGGGCTGGCTGATCCGCCGGCTCGACCGGCAACCCTTCTGGCTGGCGGGGATCTGGGACCGCTGGATCGGTCCCGACGGCAGCGAACTGGAGAGCTGCTGTGTGCTCACCACCAGCCCCAACACCCTGGTGAAACCCCTGCACCAGCGCATGCCGGTGCTGCTCCCCGATGGCCTCGAGCAGGCCTGGCTGGCCCCGGCCGATGGGGCCGGCCTGCGGGCCCTGGAGCCGCTGCTCTCGGGCTGGGATCCCAGCGGCTGGGAGGCGGTGCCGCCGCCCGGGCGTCCCAGCGATCAGCTGCAGCTGTTCTCCTGAAGGCTCTGCCTGTGCGCCGCGAGCGCCGTGAGCGCCAGGGCCGGACCCCCGCTTTCGTCACAATGCAGCGGTCGCTGAGGCCTGTGTTGTTTCCTCGTCACGCCAGGCTCTCGGACGGAGCCCGCCTGCGCCGCCGACACCGCTTCTATACGCACCTGCTGCTGGTGACCCTGTTCGTGCTGGTGTGCCTGGCCCTGCCCAGCAACCTGCACAGCCTGGCCGGAGTGGGTTACAGCCTGGCGACTCTGCTGATGATGGCGGAGCTGGAGGGCACGATCCGCCACGGTGGCAAGGTCAATCCCCGCGATCTGCCCTACCGCCTGCTCGGTGTCCTCTGCCTGCTGGCCCAGTGGTTCTGGTATCTCACGCCGCTGTCGCAGCGGCAGAGCGGTTGGCCGCTGCTGGTGCTCACCACCCTGTTCGTGAGCTGGAGCGTGGTACGCCTGGTGGCCTTCCTGGCGGAGGAGCGCTCGGTGAACGGCCGCGTGCTGATGGGCGCGATCTCGGGCTATCTGCTGCTGGGTCTCACGGCTGGCCTGCTGTTCACGGGCCTGGAAACGATCCAGCCGGGCAGTTTCTCGAGCCTGCACGATCCGGAGATGCCGCTCTTCCCCAGTGGTCCGATCGCCGATGCCACTCCCCTGGGGCGGGTGCTGGATTTCTCGCGGATGAACTACTTCGCCTTCGTCTGCCTCACCACAGTGGGCTTCGGTGATGTGCTGCCGATGACGCCCCCGGCCCAGATCAGCACCGTGGCTTTCAGCGTGATCGGGCCCATCTATATGGCGGTGGTGATGGGGATGCTGATCGGGCGCTACGCCAGCGGCAACAACGGGCGGGCTGCTGAACGCGAGGATCCCCCGGATGGCGGTCGGCTGGGTTAGTACGGAGGTCAGCTGATTTCTCTGCCGTGGGCCTGCACCATCTGGATGCGTTTCTGCTCCATGCCCGCAGCTCGGCGTCGTTGCAGGAGCGTCTGCAGCAACCCCTTGATCTGGAGGCCTTCCTGCAACTGGCCAGCCAGGAGGGCTTCCCCGTTGAGGAGAGTGATGTGCTCGCCGCCCAGCAACGGGAGGAGGGTCAGCTGAGCGATGAGGAGCTGCAGCAGCGGGCCGGCGCCGAAGCCCGACGGTTGCGCAGCTTCATCCCCGGCTGAGTGGCGGGGGCTAAGTTCATTGAATGCGGCTCAGGCCTTCAGCGCAGGCGTTCCTGCTGCTGGTGGAAGGGACCATGGCTGGGCTGAGGTTGTTCAGCCAACCAGGCCAGCAGGGCGCTGAGCCCCAGCAGCAGGGCCACGGGCAGCAGCCAGCGCCGCCGTGCCCCCGGGAGCCGCTGCCGGCGGCCACCGCCCAGCAGAGCCAGACGGCGAAAGCCACCGGCGCTGGCGGTGGCACCCGCACCCAGGGGCAGGCTGCAGCGGCCGCAGACCATCCGACCGGCCAGGCTGCGGTCGCGGCGAACTTCCCAGCTTCCGCAGCGGGGGCATGACATCAGGGCCTCATCTCCGGGACAGTCCCGCTGGTTCCCGGTAGACCGCCAGGGCGGCGAGCACCCCGCCGGCAAAGCCGCTGACGTGGCCGATCCAGCTCACCCCCGCCGGGGTGAAGAAGGGCAGCAGGCCCGGCAGGAAGCCGCCATAGCTCACCAGGCTGAACAGCGAGAGCAGCAGGGGCAGGGGCCGCCGCTCCAGGAAGCCGATCACGATCAGATAGCCCACGAGACCGAAGACCACCCCCGAGAGGCCATGGCTGCCGTTGCTGGCGAACAGCCACACCGGAATCGCCATCACGTACACCCCTACCCACACAGCCAGGTAGTCGCGCCAGCTCTTGAGCAGCACCAGCCAGGAGAGCGGCAGGAACCAGAGGCTGTTGCCCAGCAGGTGGCCCAGGTCGCCGTGGCTGAAGGGGGCGGTGAGCACCCCGAGAAATGGACCCCCCGGCAGCATGGCCAGGTTCCAGGTTCCGCCGAAGACGATCTGATCGATCAGCTCCTGACCCCAGGCCACGGAGAGGAGCAGCAGGGGAATCACAGCGGTGCCGCCGAGCCGGGCCAGGACAAGGCTCAGGCCATGGCGCTGCCGAACGGGTGAGGGGTTGGCCATGCTGACCATTGTTATGGCCGGGGCCAGCGAATGGGGTTCAGCGATCCGATCAGCCCGCCGCTGAGCGAGCGTTTGCCGGAGCGGGTGTGTGACTACCCAAGGCCACCGGCCTTGGTGCCCTGCCAGGCCTGGATTCAGGTGCGGGCCCTCGGGGAGCTGCTGGTGGACAGCCGCCGCTCGCTTCAGGTTCTGGAAACCTTTCATCCCCCCACCCCCTATCTGCCGCCGGAGGATGTGCGCCTGCAGTGGCTGGTGCCCGCCGCCGGCCGCAGCTTCTGTGAATGGAAGGGCCTGGCCCGCTACTACGACGTGGTGGTGGGGGATCGCCGGCTGGAGCGGGCGGTGTGGTCGTACCCGCAGCCCACAGCGGCCTTTGCCGCCATCGCCGGCTGGTTCGCCCTCTACCCGGGCCTGATGGATGGCTGCTGGCTGGACGGGGAAACGGTGATTCCCCAGCCCGGCGGCTTCTACGGCGGCTGGATCACCTCCCGGGTGCAGGGACCCTTCAAAGGGGATCCGGCCCATCCGGAGCTGATCTAGTCCGCCCATCATCCAGGGATGCCCAGCTGTTTCAGGGGCCTAGCCGGCGGGAATGGGCGCCAGGGTTTGCTTCTGGCGGTCCCAGAGCACGTACTTGAAGCAGCGGGGGATGTCGGCGATGGTCAGGCGAGTGGCGCCGCTGAGCAGGGCGGCATTGCGCTCCTGACAGGCCCGCAGGTGGTAGTTGGGGATGCGCTCGCAGAGGTGGTGGATGTTGTGGCAGCCGATGTCGGCGGTGAACCAGTTGAAGATCCCGGGCAGCACCAGCAGGCTGGTGCCGGCGATCGCGCCCTCCAGCGGATCCCAGCCTTCGCTGCGGTGGGCGTAGGAGCCCTCGAAGTTGTGCTGCACGAAGAAGATGCAGATGAACAGGGCGGCCGAGGCGGCCATCACCACGGAGTAGAGGCTCCAGAACAGGCCGGCGCCGATCCAGCGGGAGAGCAGCACCCAGCTGGCGACCACGCAGATGTTGTTGAGCAGCAGGTCGATGAATTCAGCCCCGCTGTACCAATGCTTTGACTGGAAGGAGCCCACCAGCTGGGGAAGGGAGGTTCTCCAGTGGGCCCGCAGAGTGCTGGCGGCATGACCCAGGAACTGAATCGTTCCCAGCAGCAGCGCCAGCCTGGGCTTGATCACCAGATAGAAGAACCCGCCCGGGAAGAGCATCAGCGGATGGCGCAGCAGGCGGTAGAGCCACTGGGAGCGCGGACCCAGCTGCTCGTACTGCTCCACGCTGATCAGAGCTGACGGGCCCCGGTAGAGATCCCAGTTGCCGTTGTGCTTGTGGTGATAGGCATGGCCCTGCGACCACGGGTACTGGGGAATGGCGTTGATCACGCCCAGCAGAAAACCCGCTGCCCGATTCAGCCGCCTGGAGCTGAACAGGGAGTAGTGGCCGCAGTCGTGCATCAGCGAGAAGCAGCGGCCCGAGAGCAGCACCAGCACCACCAGCAGCGGTGGAGTGAACCAGAGCGACTGCCGGGCCAGCGCCACCGTGACGGCCCACAACAGCAGGTAAGCCCCCACCGTGCTCAGGATCTGCCAGCTGGCCAGGCGATCGTCGCTGGCCATGAAGGGCTTCAGGACGAAATCGCCGTAGCGCAGCCCACCGGCGGGCGCATCGGGCCGGGGCTCGGGGGGGGGACTCTCGAGCAGAGCGGAGGCGTGCAGAAACCCTGTCCCAATTGCAGTTGACTTTAGGCAGGGGCCAGAGGTCTCCACTGCCGCGTCCTTAAGTCATTCCGCTCATTGGCGACCGATTTCGTCACGACTCAGGAAATCCTCTGGGCCGCCGGCCCGGTTCGGGTGCATGGTTGGCAGCAGCACCGCCCGTGATCAGGCCCCATGAATGACCCCAACGGCCCGGCCTGGCAGCGGCTGAGCCAAACCGCCCTGCTGCGTTTTCTGCTGCTGCTGGCCTCGGGCTGGGCGGTGGTGCTGCTGATCGACTACTTCCGAGGGGTGCTCACCGTCTTCATTGCGGCGGCGGTGCTGGCGGTGCTGCTGGAGTTTCCGGTGCGGCGGCTGGTGCGCCTGGGCTGTGGCCGCGGGCTGGCGATCCTGATCACCGTGTTGGCGAGCCTCGGGGTGGGCAGCCTGTTCGTGACGGTGCTCGGTTTTCAGCTGATCAACCAGGGCAGCAGCCTGCTCAATGACCTGGTGCTGGGGTTGCAGCGCCCGGATCTGCCCTTCCACAGTGCCCTCAAAACGATCGAGATCTCGAAACTTCTCGATCTCGCGCGCGCCAGCCTCGGCACGGGTCTCGGCGTCATCGGCGGTGCCTTCACCAACGTCTTCGGCGCTGTGTTTCTGCTGGTGATCGTGGTTTACATGCTGATCGACAACGGAGCCACTTGGAGCCAGGTGCTGCGCCTGCTGCCCGCCGACGTGCGCGGCCGTTTCGATCGCAGCGTCCAGAAGAACGTGCTGGGCTTCCTGCGCGGTCAGATCACGCTGATGATCTTCCTCAGCCTCAGCAGCTTCCTGGTCTTTGCGCTGCTGGGGGTGAAGTTCTCGCTGGTGCTGGCGATCGTGGTGGGGGTGCTGGATGCCATCCCCGGCATCGGTGCCACCCTCGGTGTGATCGTGGCCTCCGGCCTGGTGTTTCTGACCCAGGGCCAGTGGCTGGCCGCGCAGGTGGTGATCGCCTCGGTGCTGCTGCAGCAGATCCAGGACAATGTGATCCACCCGCGGGTGATGGGCCGGGCCCTGGAGATCCGGCCGGTGGTGCTGTTCTTCGCCCTGTTCGTGGGCGAACGGCTGGCGGGCCTGCTGGGGGTGTTCCTGGCGATTCCGATCACCGGCATGATCCTGGGCTGGGGCAACGAAGAGGGCGAGCCCCCAGCCGCGCCCTAGGGCCAGGACTGCCAGCATCTGGGCTTACCCGCCTTCTCCCCGTCCGTGCCCAGCTTTGATCGCCGCGCCACCCTGCTGGAGCACAGTGCCGGCCCCTGGGAGGGCACCTTCATCCGCCTCGATGGCCAGGGCCTGGAGAGCGAGCGCTTCGGCACTCAGCTGCAGGTGCAGGACACCGGCGGCCAGATCGAAGCGGCTCTCACCTATCTGAACACCGGCAAGGTGGCCACGATGCGCTTTGCCGAGCCGCCGGAGCTGATGGCGATCAGTCCCGAGGGCCACTGGAGCCTTGGCCCCGACAGGACCGGTCCCTGGCCTGCCGTGATGGAGCTCTGCCTGGTGGATGGCGACCGCCGCCGCCGCCTGGTGGTGCGCCACAGCGCCGAGCGGCTCGAGAGCGTGGTGCTGGTGGTGGAATCGCGCCCTGGGGTGGTGGACCCGCCCCCGGCAGCTCCCCTGCGGGCCAGGTTGCTGGTGGATGATGATGGCTCAGGCCGCGGCTGCTGGCAGCTCACGGACCAGCTCAGCCTCAGCACCGCCCTGGAGCGCCGTACCGGCGAGCCCCTGGCGGTGAAACTCTGCTGGCAGCCGCTGGCGGGGCGGCAGCTGGTGCTGGAGCGGGCCTATGGCGCCCATGGCCTGCCCCAGGCGCAGCCGTCCCTGGTGTGAGGCAGGCTCAGCCCACCTTCACGCCCTTCCAGAAGGCCACCCGGCCCTTGATCTCACTGGCGGCCTGCTTGGGTTCGGGGTAGTACCAGGCGGCGTTGGCGTTCACCTGATCCCCCACCACCACGTCGAAGTAATGGGCTTCGCCCTTCCAGCCACACACACTGCGGTGCGACGACGGCCGCAGGTGAGTGCTGATCAGCGCCTCAGCCGGGAAGTAGGCGTTGCCCTCCAGCTTGACGATGTCGTCACTGGTGGCGATCACGGCGTCGTTCCAGCGGGCTTCCATGGTGGTGGGGCGGAGGGCCTTTCATCCTGAAGCCCAGCGGATCCCGGTGTGGGGTTCAGCCGGCCGGTGGCGTCCGAGCACTGGCTTCAGCCCCGCAGGGCTTCGGCCCCCGCGATCAGCCGCTCACGGGTGGCGGCATAGATGGATTCGGATTCTTCGGGGCTGCGGCCGATGCAGGTCATGCCCAGCTTGCCGAATTCCGAGAGGCAGCCCAGCAGATGGAACACGCTGCCGTGCAGCGCCGCTGGATCGAAGTGCAGGCCGGCGGCGGCCACGATGTCGATCAGGTCCACCGGCAGCAGGCCCCGCAGCCTCGGGTCGCAGAGGTTGTCGGTGGCGGCGTAGTACAGCGGCTGGCCTGTGGGCGAGCGGAACAGACCACTGCTGGCATCGATCTGGCCGTTGGTGGCATAGCGCAGGGCCATGTAGGGATGGGTGGTGCCGCCCTTGCGCAGGTTCACCTCGATCGCCTGCAGATCCCAGTGGTCGCCGAAGCGGCGCGCCACGAAATCCACGGCGTAGCGCTCCAGGGCACCCTCGGCCGCCAGGGCCTGGCCCACCGCCAGCCCGTGGCGCATCAGCTCGGCCCGGTAGGCCTCATCAGCGGGGAAGTGGCAGCCCAGGTAGGTCTGGGCGCTGACGCCCCCCAGCACCTGCTCATGGGTGGAGAGCACCTCCACCGCCCCGCCGGGATGGATCATGCCCTGCACACTCGGCGAGGCCAGCGCCTCGCCCCCCAGCAGCCAGGCCTCCACCAGGGCCCCCTGCACCTGCAGCAGCTGGCGCCATTGAGGTGGTGGCATCGCCAGGGTCTCCAGCGCCTGCCGCAGCCGTTCCCGGCGCTGGCGGCCGCTCAGATCCGCCAACTGCAGGGGAGCCAGCTCCAGGGGGGCATTGCCTTCACCACTGAAGCCCTGGTCCAGCTTGACCACCACCCGGCTCAGCTCCGGGTGCGCTTCCCAGAGCTCGGCGCTGGCCTCAGCGAGGGTGTCGAGGTCGTAGACGAGGGGGCTGCCGGGGGGATGGGGCACGGCGCAGCGGCGGAAGAGCTCGCGGCTGCCGGCCTTGCCGCCCCAGTGACTCAGGGCCGGATCGGTGCCCAGCAGCGGCACCTGCAACCGCTCCGACAGCTGCTTTTCCTGCTCCGTCACGTTGAAGCAGGTCATGAAGCTGCGCCCCGGCCGCAGGCGCTCGCGGATGCGTTCCAGCAGCGCCGGCCGCTCCAGCAGCTTCTCGGTCAGCGGCCGGGCGGAAGCGTCATCGGTGTCGAACAGGTGCAGGCGCCGGCGGGCGTGGGAGGCGGGCACCCCGGGGAGCAGTTCCAGCACCGCATCCACCACCAGTTCAGGCAGCAACTTGCTGGTGAGGTACACCGCCCGCACGCCTGGATCACGCAGCCGGATCAGCGAGAACAGCTGGCGTTCCTCGTAGTGGTGGGCGCCGGTGACCAGTGCGATCTGGTGGTGGTCGAGGCTGAGCGATGGCACCACCAGCAGGTCCCAGCCCTCGCCTGTGCCCTCGCGACCACGGATCTGGTTGCTGTCGGGGTGGAACTCTCCCCATTCCGGCCGCAGCAGGGCCTGGAGTTCGGCGAAGCTGAGGGGCATGGCGGGATCAGCTCTGGATCAGGGTGCGGGTCGGGAAGGGCATCGCGGCCTGATGCTTCGCCACCACCTCGCCGATGCGCAGCAGCAGCTCCTGCTGCAGGTCCCAGGCGGCCGTGATCTCACCGCTGGACACATAACAGAGCAGCCGCAGGTTCAGGCTCGATTCGCCGAAGCCGACGAAATGCACCGCGGGGGCTTTCTCATGATCAATGCTCGGGTGCTCTTGAAGCTGGTCCCGCAGCTCGTCGACGATCGGTTCGATGGCGGCACGGTCGTTGTAGCGGAGGCCGAAGTCGATCCAGACCCGCCGGCTGTCGATCCGGGCGATGTTGATAATCGGCTTGATGGTGAAGATCGAATTGGGAATGAAGATCGGCTGGCGCTCGACGTCACAGAGCTCGGTGTAGAACCAGCTGATACTCTGCACGGTGCCGTTGAGATCTTCTGAGGGAATCCGAATGAAATCACCCACCACGAAAGGACGATTGATGTAGAGGCTGATGCCGCTCAGGCCGTTCTCCACGATCGTGCGGGCACCGAAGCCGAGGGCCGCGGCACCGAAGCCGCCGGCGGTGGCGATCAGGGCGGTGGGGGTGCCCAGCAGCCGCAGCAATTCCATGCCGATGATCACCACCACCAGCACCGTGAACAGCTTGTCGCTGAGATCGAAGAGGAACAGCCGCTCCCGTTGCGGCAGCTTCGGGAACAGCTCCTGCGAGTAGGAGTCGGCCTTGCGCCAGATCTCACCCTTCAGGCGCAGCAGGGTCCAGATCAGGCCGATGAAGATCAGCTCATCGCGGACCTCCGCGCCTCCCCTCGGCAGAGGCAGCACATCGGGACCCAGCAGGGTCAGCAGCCACCAGGCGCCGCTGCTCACCAGGATCGTGACCAGGAGGCTGAGGCGGCTGCGCAGCACCAGGGCGCGCCCCAGCGACCCGGGGGGCAGCTGCCGGCCGAGGAGCTGGAGCACCAGCCAGACCGTTACCGCCAACAGAACCCCTATCAGGGGGATGGACAGGCGCAGGGCGGGAAGATTGAGCATGCGTGAATTTAAGGAGAGCCTGCTCAGACCCCTGCGCCTCCTCAGCCGCCGGGCGAGCTCAGCTCCCAGATCAGATCGTCACCGGAGCGGCTCAGGGCCTGCTCCAGCCAGGCGGGTGCCATCGCCATTGAACTCAGCTGCAGGTCGCCCACGGGTGTGCGGGCCGCGACGCCCCCCAGCAGCTTCGGGGCCATCACCGCCGAGAGGTGCTGCACGCAGCCCTGGCGCAGGGCCGCCGCCGCCAGGGCCGGACCGCACTCCCAAAGCACCTGATTGCAACCGCGCAGTGCCAGGGCCTCCATCAGATCCAGCGGCTCGCAGCGCTTCAGCTCGAGCCGCTCCACCCCCAGCCCATCCAGCCGTTGCCGCTCGCGCTGCGGCGCCTCCGGTCCATGGGCCACCAGGGTGGGTGCTGCAGCCCGGTCCCAGAGCCGGGCCTGCTGGGGCAGGTCCAGAGTGCGGCTGATCACCACCCGCAGGGGCTCGATCGCCCGCCGGCCCCGGCTGGTGAGCAGCGGGTCATCGGCGCGCAGGGTGCCGCCCCCCACGATCACCGCATCGCAGCGGGCCCGCAGCCGATGCACCCAGTCCCTCGATTCAGGAGCGCTGATCCACTGGCTGGCTCCGTTGGGCAGGGCCGTGCGCCCATCCACGCTCATCGCCCATTTGAGAAGGCCCAGGGGCCGGCCCGTGCGCAGCCGGTGGCAGAAGGCGGCGTTGAGGCGTTCGGCCTGCCTTTGGCGCACCCCCAGCAGCACCTCAGCTCCGGCCTGGCGCAGGGCCTTGAGGCCCGAACCCGCCACCCGCGGATCGGGGTCCTGCATCGCCACGATCACCCGATGGACCCCGGCGGCGATCACGGCTTCGCTGCAGGGGGGCGTGCGGCCGTGATGGCTGCAGGGCTCCAGGGTCACCACCAGGGTGCCCCCCCTGGCCCGCACTCCCGCCTGGGCCAGGGCCCCCACCTCCGCATGGGGGCGGCCGGCGGCGGCATGGAAGCCCTCCCCCACCAACCGGCCGCTGACGTCGAGCACCAGCGCACCCACCAGGGGGTTGGGGCTGGTGCGCCCCATCCCCAGGGCCGCCAGGTCCAGGGCCCTGTCCATCCAGACGTTCCAGCCCTCCATTTCCTGCAGCCATGGCCTACCAACCGTAGGGATCAGCAGTGGCGCCGATCGATGGGAGCCTCCTGGCTGGCGCCCGGCGGAACGAGATCAGAACTTGAAGGTGGTCTTCACCAGGGCTCCGAAGTTGTTCAAGCCCCCCGACTCGGCCTGTTGTCCCACAAGGTTGCTGATGTAGAACACTGCCGGGGTCACGCTGATATTGTCAGTGACCTGGAATTTGTACCAGAGCTCCGAAATGAAGTTGGAGTCGCTCGGTGTACTGCCGAGCTGATCTTTGTAGCCATTGTTGCCACCAAAGCTGGTGATGAACGGGGCCTGGCCGACGGCCACGCCGAGTTCGTTGCCCTTGATGAACGCGTCCTTCCAGTTCAGGCCGGTGAACCAGGACTGGCTGATCAGACCGTTGGCGTTGATGATACCTTCGCCGGGGCTACTGAAGTCGTTGGAGGTGTAGCTGTTGATGCCCCATCCGGCGCTGATCGAGGGGATCCAGCCAGTGGTGGCAGGCTGCCAGTAGCCATTGATGGAGAAAGCATTGGTCGTGAGGGAGAGATTTCCACGAGCTCCACCCACAAAATTGATTGGAGTCCTGGCCAATGGCGTGCCCATGTTGGGGCCCTGGTTCTGGCTGTAGGTGTAGGCGCCTGAGATCGCCCAGCGGTTGCCTGTATAGGCCAACTGCACCGTGCCCGTGGACAGGCTGCATTCAGTGCCGATACCGCCACAGGTGGCGGGGGGGCCAGGACTATCCGTATTGGGGCGGCCGTTATTACCATTTTCGCTGATGTATTGGCCACTGATCGAAAAGCCGTTCTTCTTCCAATAGAGACCGGCGCCGGCGCCCAGGTTGACGCTGTAGGTCCCGTTGGTGCCGTTGTGAACGAAGAAGGCCAGGATCGGGTCTGAGGAGTACACCGTCGGCCACAGGGCCAGCATGTCGTCCTGGCGGACCCGCGCCCCCACTGTGGCCACGAATTCTGAGCCGATCGGGAACTGATAGAAGAGGCGGTTGATGGCCACATTGTCTGCGATGGCGGGCTGCTGCCAGGCGTCGTAGAGAAGGTTGAGAACGGTCGTTCCCGCCCCGAAGCCGGACTGCTGGAAGTTGCCGGCCCTCAGTTCCGTGCGCAGCAGATCCTTGCCGCTGAAGCTGGTGTCGAGCGCGAGGCGCAGGTCATAGTTGAAGGTGACGGCGCCTTGAGCGGTCTGGTTGGATCTGACCAGGGGAGTATCGGAGCCCCCGAAGGCATTGCCCCCCACCACGAAGGTGGCGACTCCCCTGAGCTTGGTGGTGGTGGAGAACTGGTTCGCTTCCAGCTCACCAACTTTGGCTTCGAGGTTGTCGACGCGACCACGCAGGATCGCCAGTTCCTTCTCGAACTCCTTGAGCAGGCGGCGCAGCTCGTCGGTCACTTCGGTG
>NZ_JAHLYS010000041.1 GCF_025128055.1 Synechococcus sp. CS-1329
TGTCTTGCAGAGAGGCCAACGATGCCGAAATCGGGCAGTTTGCGGCTCTGATAGCCGCCGATCCGTCTTTTTGAGCCGGAAATCCACTGATGCCTGTGGAAAACTGGCTCGTGGGCTCGTTTTTCAGCAAACTCCTAAGCCACGCTGCCAGGCCAAGGAGCGCTCGCCCCAGGCCGCTCAGTCCAGCCCAGTAACTTGCCGGGATTGAGCAGACCCGCCGGGTCGTAGGTCTGTTTGGCCGCCACCTGGTCGGCGTCGATCACCCCCAGGCCGCCGTCCTCCACGGTGAGCACATGGGGGTTGAACAGGAAGGCCCCCAGCTGCCGGGCCTGCTCCATCAGCTCCAGCAGCGCCGCCCGGCCTCGCCAGCGCACCAGGGGCAGGGCCGCCAGCCGCTGGCTGCCCTGCTGACGCACGGCCTCCAGGTGCCAGAGCAGATCATCCCCCCAGCGCTGCTTGAGGGCGTCGAGCGCCGGGGCCTCCGGTTGGGGCAGAAGCATCTGCAGGTAGGTCCAGCTGGGGTCGTGGGCACGCATGTGCAGGGTGGTGTGGTTCCAACAGAGCTCCCGCAGGGGCACGCCCCGGCTGCCCTGCTCCGGCGCCTGCCACACCAGCCGTCCACCCAGGGCCGCCAGCAGCGGCTCCAGGGCCGGCAGGGCATCGGCGGCGGCCAGCAGCAGCAGGCGGTGCCCATCGGCCGCTGGACAAAGGCCCGGGCCATGGCCCCCAGGGCAGGGCAGCTGCCGGGCCACGGCCTCCTCCAGCAGGCAGAGGCCATTGAGCAGCAGGGCGGTGGCGGGCAGGCTGCGGATCGCCGTCAGGGCCGCTCTCCAGCTGCTGAAATCGACCACCAGCTGCTGCCAGGACACCGCCGCGGCCGTGGCCAGCGTCACGGCGGTGAGGATGCCGTTGCTGCCGTAGGCGTGGTTGAGCGGGGCGCTGGCGCTGGCATCGAGCTGAAGCAGACGCGGCTCCGGCTCCACCGTCACCACCTCCAGGCCCAGCAGGTGGCCGGGATCGCGCAGGAAGCCCCAGCGCACTGAACCGATGCCGCCGGAGCCGCCGGCGATGAACCCCCCCAGGCTGGCGCTGCGGCGGGTGCTCGGGGTGAGGCGCAGCTCCCGCCCATGGGGGGCCAGCTGCTGCTCCAGATCAGCCAGCAGGCAGCCCGCCTCGGCGGTCAGTACGCCACTGAGGGGATCCAGCCGCCGCACCTGGTTGAGGCCGCTGAGGTCGAGCACCACACCCCCGGCCAGGGGGACGCACTGGCCGTAGTTGCCGGTGCCGCTGCCGCGCAGGGTGAGCGGCACCCCATGGCGGGCGCAGGCTCCCGCCACCAGCCGCACCTGCTCCGAGCAGCTGGCCTTGACCACCAGCTGGGCCTGCCGGTCCTGCAGCAGGGGCGTCAGCACCGGGGAATAGGAGAAGAAATCGCGGGAGAGCCGCTCCAGCTCAGGCCCGCTGCGGATCAGCACCAGGCCCTGAGCGGCGCCTGAACTCAGCTCGGCGACCAGTGCCTCCAGCTGGGCGTCGCTGGCGGGCGCCGGCAGGTCGCTCGGCAACTGGCTGGCAACGGCCAGCTCAGCGGGACGGAGGGCTGGATCGAGGGGCACAGCAGCGGGGCGGCAAACAGCAGGCGGGAACTCATGCCCGCTTCCGGTCTAGTCAGCCGCGCCGGGCCAACCCATGGCCAGGGCCTGCCGCCATGGCCTCCAGCTGCGCCGCCAGCTCCGGCCTCGCCGGAGCTGGCACCTTCAGCCACTGGCCGGAGCGCAGCACCCGCCGCTGGGGCGGACGGCAGAGCAGTTCACTCCAACTGGCGGCGGCCAGCACCACCAGATCAGCGGGGCCCCCGCAGCGCAGCACCCCATCCCACTCCAGGCCCATCAGACGGGAAGCGGCGGTGGTGAAGGGGGCCAGCCCCTGCCGTTGCCAGGGGGCCAGGTGGGCCGCCGGCAGGCAGAAGCGCAACAGCTCAAGGGGGTCGAAATCCCCGCCTGGGTACCAGGGATCCTGAACGTTGTCGCCCCCCACCGCAACCGTGACCCCGGCGCGCTGCAACTGACGGATCGGTGCCAGGGGCCGGCTGGCCGGGGTGTTGCCCCCCTCGTGGCCCAGCAACCAGAGGTTGGTGGGGGGCAGGGCCACCACCGCCAGGGAGGCGTCGGCCATGGCTTCGGCCAGCCGGCTCAGGCGGGCTGCCCCCAACTGAGACATCGAGCAGCTATGGCTGCAGCTGACCGGCACGCCGATGCGGTGGCGACGCACCAGCCTGGCCACCATCGCCACCCCCGCACCGCCCCCCTCGCCGCTCTCATCGACATGCAGATCCACCGGAGCCCCCAGGCTGTCGGCCAGCTGCAACAGGGCCAGCAGCCCCTCAGCATCGGCTCTGCTGGGGGCCATGGGCGCACCCAGCACACCCCCCAGCAACACCGTTCCCTGCGGGCCGAGGCTCACCAGCCGGCGGGCGTGGGCCGCGCCAGCCGCCGTGGCCCAGTGCCGCACCGGCACCAGGGCCACCAGCTGCAGCGCCAGCCGCGGCGCCCAGCGCTGCTGCAGCTCCAGCAGTCCCTGCCATCCCGGCTCGGCGCCAGGGCCGAGGCTGTCGATATGGCTGCGCACGGCCCTGAGGCCATAGCGCCAGGCCCGCTCCATGGCCCGCTCACCCCGCTCCAGCACCTGCTCGAGGCTGCGGCCCTGGTGCTCCGCCAGGTTGGCCGCCAGAGCGCCCTGCATCGTGCCCGCCGGGTTGGGATGGCCCTCCCAGCTGAAGGCCTTGTCGAGGTGGGCATGGGGCTCCACCAGGGGGGTGAGGGCCAGGGGCAGCAGCTCTCCATCGCGGCGGGGGTGGGCCTCGATCGCCGTGATCACGCCGTGCTGATGGCTCAGGCGCACCGCCACCAGGCCGCCCTCATCAGCCGGGGGCAGGTTGTTGAGCTGGGGATCGATCAGGGCGCGCGGCAGCAGCAGTGGTGGCAGCAGCTCAGGCACCGGTTCAACCCCGCTCACCAGGGGACACCAGCGGCGGAAGCCTTCTCAGGATCGTTGTCGCTGGAGGTGCTGAGGATCTTGAAGCGTCCGGCTGCCGCCACGGTGAGAACGCGATAAACCGGCAGGTCGAGAAACGGCAGCACCGAGGGGCCACCGATCTGGGTGCGGTAGAGGCTGAACAGTCCGAAATTCTGCCTCCTGGTGTTGCGGCGGGCCAGGTCACCGAGCACCTTGTGCTGGCTGCGGATCAGCTCAGGACAGTTCTGGATCGCCAGCTGCAGGGGCATGGGCAGACGCTTGGCGCAGACCTCTTCCACCGCCAGTTCAGCCAGCTGATCGCCGGCGAAGCCCTCGAACTCCTCCAGCCCCGGATTGGTGAAGGCCAGGGCCGCCCCGGTGACCCCTCCGCCCAGGGCCAGAACGGTGCCCCAGCGGGCGAGACGAAGCGAAGAGGGGGGCCGCAAAGGGAAGGGTGCAGGGCTGCTTGATACATTGGCAAAGACCACGGCGGGCGTCGCCAAGTGGTTAAGGCAGCGGCTTGTGGTGCCGCCATCCGGGGGTTCGAATCCCCTCGCTCGCCCTGAATGAAGCCAGCAGTCGATCGGCTGCTGGTTCATCCCTCACCGGATCAGCGCAGGGAAGCCCCAGCTCCTCACTGATGGCGGCACAGGCCTGTTCAGCACGGCTCTGGGCCAGACCGGCGGTGTTCAGCGCCACAGCCTTCACCCGGGGCGGTGCTGTGCCTGTGGGCCGGCCCAGGGCCGCCAGGCCTTCCAGCACGCTGATCAGCTCAGCGAGCGGTGGCAGCGACACCTGGGGATGCTTGTTCACATGGTTCTGGCCGGCGCGGTGCACCAGCAGCAGGGCGGTGGGCTGGCTGCCGCGGATGAGGGGCAAGGTGGCGGAGGAGCCGGGGTGGCAGAGGGAGCCCTGGCCCTCCACAAACAGCAGGCTCTCCTGGCTGCAGGCCGGCTCTGAGGCCACCTGCAACAGGGCCCGCTCCACCGCGCCGGCGGCGTAATCGACCCGCACGGCATCCAGGGGCACACCCGTGCCGCTGATCAAGATGCCGGCCTGGCCGGTGCCGATGAAACGGGCGTCCGCCCCGGCCCGCCGGGCGGCGGCGCAGAGTTCCAGGCAGGCGCTCATCTTGCCCACGGCCATGTCGGTGCCCACCGCCAGCACCCGCTTACCCGGCAGAGCAGCTGCCCGGGCCGCGGCCACCTCCAGGCCGGGGGGCTCCTGGCGCAGATCCCAGATCCACTGCCCAGGGCCGCGCAGGGCGGCCAGCTGCGGATCAGAGGCCAGGGGTGTGTGCAGCCCGCTGGCCAGGTGCAGGCCGGCCCGCAGGGCCGTTGCCAGATCGGCCTTCAGCTCCGGCGGCAGCTGCCCGCCCGATGGGGCCAGCCCCACCACCGCCACCGCCGGCTGATAGGTCAGGGCGGCGGTGAGATCAGCCACGATCGGCACCCGCCGCCGGATGCCGGTGATGGCCTCCAGCTCGGCGCCGGCATGGGCCGGATCCACCACCGCCACCACCGAGCCCTGCCGGTAGCGCAACATCGCCAGGCCCGTCTTGCCTGAGAGGTTGTCGAGGCCGCCGTGCAGCAGCAGCACCACCGGCGCAGCGGCGCTCAGCACGGCACACCCGCGGCAGCGGCAGCGGCTCCGGGTGCCTCGATCACCCCCAGGCCGGGGCGAGCGGAGGGCAGGGGACGATCGTCCTGAAGATCAGGGCCCATGAAGGGGTCATCGATCAGGTTCAGGTGGCTGTCGAGGTCGGGCCAGCGCACCAGCGGCAGCAACTGAGAGGCCGCACCATTGAGCAGGGCGCTGTCGGAATAACAGCCCAGCATCAGATCCAGCCCGAGGCTGCGGGCGGTCTGAGCCATCAGCAGGGCCTCACTGAGGCCGCCGCTCTTGAGCAGCTTGATGTTCACCCCATCCACGTGGGGGGCCAGGCGCAGCAGATCAGCCAGGTTCCAGCAGCTCTCATCGGCCACCAGGGGAATCGGGCAGCTCAGATCAAGGGCCTCGAAGCTGGCGGCATCGGCGTCGGGGTCGAGCTGGGCAGGCAGCGGCTGCTCCACCAGCACCACCCCCTGCTCCGCCAGTGAGGGGATCAGCTGCTGAGCCGTGGCCAGATCCCAGCCTCCATTGGCGTCCACCTGCAGCTCACTGACTGCCGCGGCCCCATGGCGCTGGGCCTGCTCCTGCAGCCGACGGGTCACCGCCTGCACCAGGGCGCGGTCGTGGTCTGGGCCATCTGGGCTGCCCAGCTTCAGTTTCACCCGCTGGGGCCAGCAGCCCAGGCGCTCCTGCCAGAGATCGAGCCGGGCCAGCACCTGCTCCACCCCCGCCAGGCCGAGGGTGACGCTGGTGGGACTGCAGGCGGCCCTCTCCAGGCCCCAGAGGCGCCAGAGGGGCTGGCCCAGCCGCTGGCCCCACCAGTCGTGCAGGGCCAGATCGATGGCGCAGCGGGCCGGCGGTGACAGCGGGGCCAGCCAGGGCTCCAGGGCCTGAAAGGCCGGCAGTTGCGCCGCCAGAGCCAGCCCCTCGGCCGAGGCGAAGCGCGGCAGGAGGGCCTCCAGCTCCGCCGCCACCGCCTCGGTGCTGTAGCTGCGGTGGCCGGTCTCAAACCCACCGGTTTCGCCGCGCCCCACGAGCCCGTCGTGGTCCAGTTCCACCACCAGCCGCCGCACCGATGCCGTGGTGCCCCGGCTGATCGCCAGGGGCACCGCCTTGGTGAGCGTGATCGAGCGAAGGCGTGCCTGCATCCCACAAGTTTCGGCCATGGTCGAAACTTGTGGGATGACGGTGACCACCCCAACGCGCGGCAGCTACTGGATCACCACCTTCGGCTGCCAGATGAACAAGGCCGATTCCGAGCGCATGGCCGGAATCCTTGAAGGCATGGGCTATCAGCCCGGAAGTGGTGAACACAGCGCTGATCTGGTGCTCTACAACACCTGCACGATCCGCGACAACGCCGAGCAGAAGGTCTACAGCTACCTGGGCCGCCAGGCCCAGCGCAAACGCACCAACCCCCACCTCACCCTGGTGGTGGCCGGCTGCGTGGCCCAGCAGGAGGGAGAAAGCCTGCTGCGGCGGGTGCCGGAGCTGGATCTGGTCATGGGCCCCCAGCACGCCAACCGGCTGGAGACCCTGCTGGAGCAGGTGGCCAGCGGCCAGCAGGTGGTGGCCACCGGCGAGCACCACATCCTCGAGGACATCACCACCGCCCGCCGCGACAGCGCCGTGTGCGCCTGGGTGAATGTGATCTACGGCTGCAACGAGCGCTGCACCTACTGCGTGGTGCCCTCGGTGCGCGGTCAGGAACAGAGCCGCAACCCCGAAGCCATCCGCCTGGAGATGGAGGGACTGGCGCAGCGGGGTTACAAGGAGATCACCCTGCTGGGGCAGAACATCGACGCCTACGGCCGCGACCTGCCCGGCATCACCCCGGAGGGCCGCCGTCAGCACACTCTCACCGACCTGCTCCACCAGGTCCACGACGTGGCCGGGATCGAGCGGATCCGCTTCGCCACCAGCCACCCCCGTTACTTCACCGAGCGGCTGATCGAGGCCTGCGCCCAGCTGCCCAAGCTCTGCGAGCACTTCCACATCCCTTTCCAGAGCGGTGACGACGACGTGCTCAAGGCGATGGCGCGCGGCTACACGGTGGAGCGCTACCGGCGCATCCTCGAGCGCATCCGTGAGCGCATGCCCGATGCGGCGATCAGCGCCGATGTGATCGTGGCCTTCCCCGGCGAAAGCGACGCCCAGTACCGCCTCACCCTGGCCCTGATCGAGGAGATCGGCTTCGATCAGGTGAACACCGCCGCCTACTCGCCCAGGCCGGGCACCCCTGCCGCCAACTGGCCCGATCAGCTCAGCGAGGCCGTGAAGGTGGAGCGTCTGCAGGAGATCAATGCCCTGGTGGAGCGCACGGCGCGCCAGCGCAGCGAGCGCTACCGGGGACGGACCGAGCAGGTGCTGGTGGAGGGCAGCAACCCCCGCGATCCCAGCCAGTGCATGGGCCGCACCCGCACCAACCGGCTGACCTTTTTCCCGGATCTGGCCCCAGCCTCAGGCCATGGTGAGCACCAACGCCGTGTGATCCAGCCGGGGGATCTGGTGAACATACGCATCGAGGAGGTGCGAGCCTTCTCCCTCACCGGCGTGGCGGTGAGCTGAGGCAGGTCGGGGCTGATACGTTTGGCGCCGATCCGGAACCAGCCGACCCCATGCCCAGCCCCCCCCGCTGCATCGGCCTGGTGTTCGGGGGGGCCTCCGACGAGCATGAGGTCTCGATCCGTTCGGCCATCACCGTGCTGGGCGGCCTCAGCGCAGGAGAAAATCTTCTCCGCTATGGGGTTCGCCCCTTCTACATCGATCGCTGCGGCCGCTGGTGGGGCCCTGAGCTGGCCGAGGCCGTGCTCTCCAGCGCTGCACCAGCCACCGGCGAGCAGCTGCGCCGATCCGCCACCGACCAGTCCCTGGGGAGCAGCGGCTTCCGCGCCCTACCCAGCGAGGCAGAGGGCGTTGATGTCTGGTTTCCGGTGCTGCACGGCCCCAACGGCGAGGACGGCACCATCCAGGGTCTGTTCACCCTGATGCAGGTGCCATTCGTGGGCTCAGGCGTGCTCGGCTCGGCCCTGGGCATGGACAAACAGGCCATGAAGGCCGCCTTTGCGGCCGCAGGACTGCCCCAGGTGCCCTACGCCTCAGTGCAGGCGGCCGAGCTGCGAGAGAACCCCGAGGCGTTGCTGCAGCGGCTGGAGCACGATCTGGGCTATCCCTGCTTCGTCAAGCCGGCCAACATGGGCTCTTCGGTGGGCATCAGCAAGGCCAGCGACCGCAGTTCCCTGCTGCAGGGGCTGCAGCTGGCCGCCGACCTGGATCCACGCCTGGTGGTGGAGCAGGGGGTCACCGCCCGGGAGCTGGAATGCGCCGTGCTCGGCCAGGGGACAGGAGCCCAGGGTGGTCTGAAGGCCTCGGTGGTGGGGGAAATCTGCTTCTCCGCCGACTGGTACGACTACGAAACGAAGTACACCGCGGGGCTGAGCTCCACCGTGATCCCGGCCCAGCTGCCCGAGGCCGTGAGTGAGAGCCTGCGCGCCATGGCGCTTCAGGCTTGCGCCGCCGTGGCGGCCGAGGGGCTGGCCCGGGTGGATTTCTTCTACGACGAAGCGGCGCAGCGGCTCTGGCTCAACGAGATCAACACGCTGCCGGGCTTCACCAGCCAGAGCATGTATCCGATGCTCTGGGCCGCCAGCGGCGTGCCGCTGGCGGATCTCGTGCACCAACTGGTGCAGAGCGCGGGAGAATGGGAGCGTGGATCATCTCAAGAGGACCCGGCGGAATGAGTCACGGCTTGCTCTGGCTGCCCCTGCTGGTGGTTTTTGTGCTGCTCACGGCCCTCGGCTGGCTGGAGCGGCGCCGTCAACGGCTCTTCCATGAGTGGGCGGAGGGATCGGAACTCTCCAAACTCGATGGCTGCGGCGCAGCGCGGCTCAGCGAGGGGGTCGTCACCTGGAGCACCTTTGAAGCCGGCGTGCTCAAACCCCAGGGATCCTTTGTGATCAGCAAGCTGGAGTTGCTGGAGCTGATGTCCCTGGGATCGGGTGATGCTCCCCTCACCGACGAAAGCCAGGGCAGCTGCCGGGTGCGGCTGGTGGGCGATGGCCAGCAGGAAGACCTGCCCTTCTCCGATGCCGAGCGCGCCCGGCGCTGGATGGATGAATTGATGGCCCGCTCCCGTTGTGAACTGTGAGCCCAGGTCCCCAGGCGCCAGGGGTGGAGCGCCGGCGGCAGCTGCGGCTGCAGCGCCGGCAGGAGCGGCTGCGCAACGCCTGGCGTCTCGTGGTCTTCTCCGCTGTCGCTGTGGGCCTTGGCTACGGCCTGCTGCGTCAGGGCTGGACCCTCACGAGCCCATCGCAGGTGGAGGTGAGCGGCAGCGAACGGGTGAGCCGTGAGCAGGCGATCGCCGCCGCCGAGCTGCGTTTCCCCATGCCCCTGCTGACCCTCGACCCCCGGCTGCTGCGCTCCGAACTCCTCGACGCCCTGCCCGTGGAGCAGGTGGCGGTGCAGCGCCTGATCCTGCCGCCCCGCCTGCGCATCGAGCTGGTGGATCGACAGGTGGTGGCCCGGGCGGAGCGGCGCACAGCCAAGGGGACCGAACAGGGCTATGTCGATCGCCTGGGGAACTGGATCAGCAGCAGCCAGCAGGCCCTGGGATCCAGCAGCAGCCAGCCGGAAACCGCCATTCGCGTGCAGGGATGGCAAGCCCGGTTCAAACCCACCATCGTCGAGCTGATGGAACGCCGCGACGGCCTGGGCAGCCCCCTGAAGGCCATCCGCTTCGAGCCCGACGGCACCCTCTGGCTGACCACCGGCACCCTTGGGGAGGTGAAGCTCGGCGGGCCCGACGGCGACCTGAGCCGCCGCCTCGACGTGCTGCGCTATCTCTCCGGAGAGCTGCCCAAGCGGGTCAAGGACCAGGCGGTGCGCTCGATCGATCTGAGCGACCCTGATCAGCCCGAAGTGGGGATGCCTGCTCCGGCAGCCGATCCAGCCAAGCCCAAACAGCCAGGCCAAGGGGTGGACTGATTCACTGGTGGCCCCAGCCCCTGCAGGCAGCCATGAACGCAAACCCTCACAGCGCTATTGCGCGAAAATGGGTTGGGTTTTACGCAAAAGTGCCGCACCGAACAGGATTTTTCAAGCCTGACACCGACATAATGCTGCCTGAGATGAGTGCTATCGGTTCCTTGAGTGACCACTCGACCCCTGGCCAGCACACCATCTCCTCCGACGCCCCACCAGGACACTCCTTGACCTCCCCGCCCTCCAGCAACGGCATTGTTCCCAGCCAGAGCGCAAGAATTGAGGTGATCGGAGTTGGGGGCGGCGGCAGCAACGCGGTCAACCGGATGATCGCCTCCGACCTCGAAGGGGTGGGCTACAGGGTGCTCAACACCGACGCCCAGGCCCTGCTCCAATCAGCAGCCCAGCGGCGGGTGCAGCTCGGTCAGAAGCTCACCCGGGGCCTCGGCGCGGGCGGCAATCCAATGATCGGTCAGAAGGCGGCCGAGGAATCCCGCAACGAACTCCAGGAAGCTCTGGAAGGGGCCGACCTGGTGTTCATCGCCGCCGGCATGGGCGGTGGCACCGGCACCGGAGCAGCTCCCATCCTCGCTGAGGTGGCCCGGGAATGTGGCGCCCTCACCGTCGGCATCGTCACCAAGCCCTTCAGCTTCGAGGGGCGCAAGCGCATGAAGCAGGCCGAGGAGGGCATCGCCCGGCTGGCGGAGCACGTCGACACCCTCATCGTGATCCCCAACGACCGCCTGCGGGATGCCATCTCCGGCGCGCCCCTGCAGGAGGCCTTCCGCGCCGCCGACGACATCCTGCGTCAGGGCGTCAAGGGCATCAGTGACATCATCACTCGGCCGGGCCTGGTCAACGTCGACTTCGCCGATGTGCGCTCGGTGATGACCCTCGCTGGCACGGCCCTGCTGGGCATCGGTGTGGGCTCCGGCCGCTCCCGGGCCGTGGAAGCGGCTCAGGCCGCCATCAGCAGCCCCCTGCTGGAGGCCGCCCGCATCGATGGGGCCGAGGGCTGCGTGATCAACATCAGCGGTGGCAAGGACATGACCCTCGAGGACATGACCTCGGCCTCCGAAGTGATCTACGACGTGGTGGATCCCGACGCCAACATCATCGTGGGCGCAGTTGTCGATGAAAAGCTAGAAGGCGAGATCCACGTGACCGTGATCGCCACCGGCTTTGAGGCGGGCAGCACGTATCACGTTGAGCGCCCCCGCGCCACCTTCGCCCCCAGCGCTGAGCTCACCCACACCGAAAGCGAAGCTGAGCAGCGCGGCGCCAAGATCCCGCCGTTCCTGCTTAACCGTCAGAGCCGCAGCAGCGACAGCTGATCGGAAACCACTGCGGGAAGCACTGAATTCAAGGGGGTGACCCGGAGTCCACGCCTGCCTGGAGCATCCCGTGTGGCTGCTCCCTTCCGGTCCTGACCAGATTTGGGCGTCCGGGCCGCGTGGGTCCGAGTCGAGAAGATGGTAGCAATGCAAGCCCGAGAGGTTCCTGCCTGTGCCCCTGAGACCCGGTGATCTGGTGACCCGCAAGCAGGCGGGCCAGCCGATCCTGATGCTCACCGCCTGGGATGCGCTCTCGGCGGCACTGGTGGAGGAGGCCGGTGGCGACCTGGTGCTGGTGGGCGACTCCCTGGCGATGGTGGTGCTCGGCCACGCCACCACCCTGCCGGTGACCCTGACGGAGATGATTGGTCACACCCAGGCCGTGGCCCGGGGTCTGCGCCGGCCCCTGGCCCAGCAGCCTCTGCTGATCTGTGATCTGCCCTTCCTGAGCTACCAGTGCGGCGGTGATCAGGCGGTGGCCGCCGCCGGCCGGGTGCTCAAGGAGAGTGCGGCCGCCGCCGTGAAGCTGGAGGGGGGCGAGCCGGAAACCGTGGCCGTGGTCGACCGGCTGGTGCGCAGCGGCATCCCGGTGATGGGCCACCTGGGCCTGACCCCCCAGTCGGTGCATCGGCTGGGCTACCGGCGCCAGGCCAGGGATCCCATCAGCCAGGAACGCCTGCGCCGCCAGGCGCTGGACCTGGAGGCCGCCGGCTGCTTCGCCCTGGTACTGGAGCACGTGCCGGCGGATCTGGCCGGCAGCCTGCGGCGGCAGCTGGCCATTCCCGTGATCGGCATCGGCGCCGGCGACGACTGCGACGGCCAGGTGCGGGTGACGGCCGACCTGCTGGGCCTGACCCCCAGCCAACCGCCCTTCTGCCCACCGCTGCTGGCGGGGCGCCAGCTCTGCGTGGAGGCCCTCAGGGGCTGGCTGCAGGCTGATGGCTCTCCCACCAGGCCAGCAGCTCCCTCAGCACCGCATTGCTGAGGGCCAGCCCCTGGGGATCCGCCAGCCGCCAGCGCCGGCCTTCCACCAGCAGAAGTCCCCGCTGGCGCCAGGGGGCCATCAGGGCCTGCAGGGAGCCCTCATCAGCGGCACTCAGGCCCGCGGCGCGGGCGAGCTGCTCCAGGTTCACCCCTTCGCGCCGGCGCAGGCCCACCATCAGCCACTCATCAAAGGGGGGCTGATGGTGGGCCTGCGCACTGGCGGCATCAGGGGTCTGCAGCCAGGCGGCATAGGCCTCCCGGGTGCGGGGCCTGGCCAGGCGCTGGCCATAGGGAGCCGAAGTGGCCCCGAGGCCGAACCCCCACCAGCCGGCCCCGCTCCAGTAGACGCGGTTGTGACGCGAGGCGTGCCCGGGCAGGGCGTAGTTGGAGATCTCGTAGCGGCCGTAGCCGGCACCGCGCAACAGCTCCCCGGTGAGGTCCATCAGGTCGGCCCCCAGATCCGGATCCGGCAGGGGCAGCTGCCCGCGCTGCTGCAGCCGTTCAAACACGGTCCCGGGCTCCACAATCAGGTCGTAGACGGAGAGATGGGGCGGCTCCAGCTCCAGGGCCTGCTGCAGCTGCTGCCGCCAGTGGGGCAGATCCTGCTCGGGCAGCCCCTGGATCAGATCCAGGCTCCAGCTGGCCAGCTCACCGGCGGCGCGGGCCTGGCGCAGCCAGCCGGCGGCCTGGAACAGGTGCCGGCGGCGATGGCGGCGGCCCAGGCGCTCCAGCACGGCGTCGTCGAAGCTCTGGCCGCCCAGGCTCACGCGGTTGATGCCCAGTGCCAGCATCCCCTCCAGGCGCGGGCGATCGAAGCTGGCCGGATCCATCTCCAGCGTGATCTCTGCGCCGGGGGCGAAGCCGAAGTGCTGGCGCAGGCCGTCCAGCAGCTGGCCCATCTGCTCGGGGGTGAGCAGCGAGGGGGTGCCGCCACCGATGTAGAGCGTGGAGAGCGGCGCCGGATTGGGCGAGGCGGCGATCTCCGCCTGCAGCAGGGGCAGGTAGGCGGCGATTGAGCCGGAATGGGCGCCGTCGGCATGGTCCCCCAGCGGCACCACCGCGAAGTCGCAGTAGAAGCAGCGGCGGTGGCAGAAGGGGATGTGGAGGTAGGCGGCTCGGGGTGCGGTCACGGCCTGGGGAGCGGTGGGCGAGGTCGGCTTCAGGATTCGCCACATGTCCGTAGGCAAATGTACGGATACCTTTCCCGGTCAAATGGGGCTGGATCGGCCATGCTGCGTTGTCCCGGCTCAGGGCAGCCCACAACCCAGCCATGGTGGACCCGCTCATCCTGCTGCTGTTCCTGATCTCCGGCGCAGCCACCGGCTGGCTCGGAGTGGATCTGCTGCCGGAGAACCTGCTGCTGCAGGTGACCAACCTCGAGGGCCTGCGCTGGGTGCTGGGCGGCTTCGGAGCCTTCTTCGGGCTGCTGGCGGGATTCTTCTTTCAGCTGCTGCGACGCCGCCTGATGCGTCAGGTGCGCTCGATGCCCACCGACCTGCTGGTGAGCCGAGCCGTGGGGCTGATTCTGGGGCTGCTGGTGGCCAACCTGCTGCTGGCGCCGATCCTGCTGCTGCCATTGCCCTGGGAGGTGATTTTCGTCAAGCCGCTGGCGGCGGTGCTGAGCAACGTCTTCTTCGGGGTGCTGGGCTACAACCTCGCCGAGGTGCACGGGCGCACGCTGCTGCGGCTGTTCAACCCCGCCAGCACCGAGGCGCTGCTGGTGGCCGATGGGGTGCTGCAACCGGCCACCGCCAAGATCCTCGACACCAGCGTGATCATCGACGGACGCATCCGCGGGCTGCTGGAATCGGGCCTGCTGGAGGGGCAGGTGATCGTGGCCCAGGCCGTGATCGATGAGCTGCAGCAGCTGGCCGATTCGGGCAATGCCGAGAAGCGGGGCAAGGGCCGGCGCGGCCTGAACCTGCTGGCCGCCCTGCGCGAGACCTACGGCCGCCGCCTGGTGGTGAACAGCACCCGCTACGAGGGCAACGGCGCCGACGACAAGCTGCTCAAGCTCACCGCCGACACCGGCGGCACCCTGCTCACGGCCGATTACAACCTGGCCAAGGTGGCTGAGGTACAAGACCTCAAGGTGATGAACCTGAGCGCCCTGGTGATCGCCCTGCGGCCCGAGGTGCAGCCCGGCGATGCCCTGCAGCTCAAGATCGTGCGCGAGGGCAAGGAGGCCAACCAGGGGGTGGGCTACCTGGAGGACGGCACCATGGTGGTGGTGGAATCCGCCAGGGCGCGCATCGGTCAGCGCCTGCCCGTGACGGTGACCGGAGCCCTGCAGACCCCAGCTGGGCGAATGGTCTTTGCCCGCTGCGACCAGGAGGGGCCGAAACAGCCTGCTGCCGTCCAGCAGCCGACGGGCCCCCGCTAGGCTCTCCTTCAGGCCCTGTAGAGCGTTTTTCAGATGTCGGTGTCGGCCCCTTACTACGGCGATTCCGCCGTGATGCGCACACCGCCTCCCGATCTGCCGTCGCTGATGCTGAAGGAGCGGATCGTCTACCTCGGCCTGCCGCTCTTCTCCGACGACGACGCCAAGCGTCAGATGGGGATCGATGTGACCCAGCTGATCATTGCCCAGCTTCTCTATCTCGAGTTCGACAATCCCGAGAAGCCGATTTTCTTCTACATCAATTCCACCGGCACCAGCTGGTATTCCGGCGACGCCATCGGCTTTGAAACCGAGGCCTTCGCCATCTGCGACACCATCCGCTATGTGAAGCCACCGGTGCACACCATCTGCATCGGCCAGGCCATGGGCACCGCCGCAATGATCCTCTCGGCGGGTGCCAAGGGCCACCGGGCGGCCCTGCCCCACGCTTCGATCGTGCTGCACCAGCCCCGCTCCGGCGCCCGCGGCCAGGCCAGCGACATCCAGATCCGCGCCCAGGAAGTGCTGCACAACAAGCGCGTGATGCTGCAGATGCTCTCCGACAACACCGGCCGCAGCGTGGAGCAGCTCTCGAAGGATTCCGATCGCATGACCTACCTCACTCCGGTGGAAGCCCTGGAGTACGGCCTGATCGACCGGATCCTCACCAGCCAGAAGCAGCTGCCAGTGCCCCTGGTGGGCTCGGCCTGAGCCCACCCGTTCGTCTTTCACTCCGTCACCACCCCGTTCCGCACCCACCGCCATGCCCATCGGCACCCCCAGCGTTCCCTATCGCCTGCCCGGCAGCCAGTACGAGCGCTGGGTCGACATCTACACCCGCCTCGGTGTGGAGCGCATCCTCTTCCTTGGCTCGGAGGTGAACGACAGCGTCGCCAACAGCCTCGTCGCTCAGATGCTGTATCTCGACTCTGACGACAACAGCAAGCCGATTTACCTCTACATCAATTCCCCGGGCGGATCGGTCACGGCCGGGCTGGCGATCTACGACACGATCAAGTACGTCAAGTCGGATGTGATCACCATCTGTGTGGGCCTGGCGGCCAGCATGGGCGCCTTCCTGCTGGCGGCAGGCACCAAGGGCAAGCGCCTGGCTCTGCCCCATGCCCGGATCATGATCCACCAGCCCCTGGGCGGCACCAGCCAGCGCCAGGCCAGCGACATCGAGATCGAGGCCCGCGAGATCCTGCGCATCAAGGACATGCTCAACCAGAGCCTGGCTGACATGTGCGATCAGAGCCTCGAAAAGATCACCAAGGACACTGACCGCGACTACTTCCTCAGCGCGGCCGAGGCCAAGGACTACGGCCTGATCGATCGGGTCATCGCCCACCCCAGCGAAGCCTGATCGGCTGGATCGCCCAGCGCCGGAACCGACCGGCGCTTACGTAGGCTCGTTGTTTGCCCTGAGCGATTCGCCGGATGGCCCAGCTCTTCTACGACTCCGACGCCGATCTGAGCCTGCTCAACGGCAGAACCGTGGCGATCATCGGCTACGGCTCCCAGGGCCATGCCCACGCCCTCAACCTCAAGGACAGCGGCGTGGCCGTGGTGGTGGGCCTCTACGACGGCAGCCGCTCGGCGGAGAAGGCCAGGGCCGATGGCCTCGAGGTGCTGAGCGTGGCTGAGGCCGCTGAGCGCGCCGACTGGATCATGGTGCTGCTGCCCGATGAAACCCAGAAGGCCGTCTACGACACCGAGATCGCCCCCCACCTCAAGCCCGGCAAGGTGCTGAGCTTCGCCCATGGCTTCAACATCCGCTTCGAGCTGATCAAGCCGCCGGCGGATGTGGACGTGGTGATGATCGCCCCCAAGGGCCCGGGCCACACCGTGCGCTGGGAATACCAGAACGGCCAGGGGGTGCCGGCCCTGTTCGCCATCCACCAGGACGCCAGCGGCCATGCCCGCGCCCTGGCGATGGCCTACGCCAAAGCAATCGGCGGCACCCGCGCCGGCATCCTCGAAACCAATTTCAAGGAAGAAACCGAAACCGACCTCTTCGGTGAGCAGGCCGTGCTCTGCGGCGGCCTCAGTGAGCTGGTCAAGGCCGGCTTCGAAACCCTGGTGGATGCTGGCTACCAGCCCGAGCTGGCCTACTTCGAGTGCCTGCACGAAGTGAAACTTATTGTTGATTTGATGGTGAAGGGCGGCCTCACCGCCATGCGCGATTCGATCTCCAACACCGCCGAGTACGGCGACTATGTGAGTGGTCCGCGCCTGATCACCGCCGACACCAAAGCCGAGATGAAGCGCATCCTCGGCGACATCCAGGACGGCACCTTCGCCCGCAACTTCGTGGCCGAATGCGAGGCCGGCAAGCCGGAGATGATCAAGGCCCGCCACCGCGACGCGGCCCATCCGGTGGAGCAGGTGGGCGTGGGCCTGCGCTCCATGTTCAGCTGGCTGAAGGCCTCCTGAAGCGGCCTCACCCCAGCCGCCCAGCGGTGGGTTCAAAGCTGGGCTCCACCCTGGCCGCCGCCGCCTGGATGGTGAGCGGCCTCAACCCGTCACCGCTGCTCAACAGCCTGCTGCCGGCCCTGGTCACCCTGCCGGCGCTGCTGCCCCTGATCCGCCGCCCTCTGGCTGGGGTGTTCCTGCAGCTGCTGGCGGTGATGGTGCTGCTGGGCCTGGGGGCGAGCAGCCACGAGGCCGTGGGTGCCCCGGCTCCCACCACCGCCGTTCCCGTGCTGCTGGCGATGACTTCGGTGCTGGCCGTGGCGCTCGGCACCCAGATGACGGCCCTGCCCCTGCAGCAGACCCTGCTGGCGGTGCACCAACGGCCGATGGAACAGCTGCGGCGTGCCGGCGAACTTGGTGCCCTGCTCTTTCCGATCGGCCGCGCCCTGCTCCAGTTCAGCCAGGCCCTGGTGCTGCTGCTGCCGGTGCTGCCCCTGGCCCGCCAGGCCCGGGCTGGTGGGGGACGCAGCCAGGCTCCCGGGGTTGAAGCCCCGCCTGTCCCGCTGGCGTTCAGCTGGCGCTGTGCCCTGCAGGGGTTGCTCTTCGGCGGGCTGTTCGGATTGCTGCCCCTGTGGGTGCGTCAGGTGGAAGCCGGCACCTGCCTCGATTTCGGCCTTGTGCTGGCGGCCTACGGGCTGGGGCGCAGCCTGGGCGGGAACTGGGGCCTGGCTTGGTGGCCGGCGGCGCGGGGCCAGGGGGATGCGCGCCGGGAGGGAGCCTGCCGCTATCTCGCCATGGCCCTGCTGCTCGGCGCGACCCGCTGGCTGCCGGGCTGGGGGGTGCTGCTGCTGTTCCTGCCCATGGGTGGCCTGGCCCAGGCCAGCGACCTGGGCCAGGTGCGGGGCCTCGTTCACCTGGAAGACGAGGCTCTGGGCTGGCAGACCCTGGCGCGCTCCGGGGCCATCGGCGGCCTGCTGGGCAGCCTGGCCATGGGGCTGATGGCCCAGCTGCTCGGCCTGCCCGTGGCCTTGCCCCTTCAGATCGGCCTGTTCGCTGTGGCGGCGCTGGCGCTGCCCCCGGCCCTGGCACGCGCCCCCCGGCCGGCGTGATCGCGCTGGAGCAGCCGCTGCCGCTCTGGCTGCTGGTGCTGCTGGCCTGTGCCCTGGATCGCCTGTTGGGCGATCCGATCGGCTGGCCTCATCCGGTGCAGGCGATGGGCTGGCTGATCCAGCGGCTGCGGACTCCCGGCGAGCGCTGGGCGGGGGATCAGCCCCGCCGGCTGCGCCTGGTGGGCGTGGGCCTCACCACCCTGGTGGTGGGGCTCAGCGGCCTGACGGGATGGGGTGTGGAGCAACTGGCGCTGGCGTCGGCTTCAGCGCTGAGCCTGCCCGCCCCGCTGGCCTGGCTCGGGCTGCCGCTGCTGCTGGTCTGCCTGGCCAGTGCCCTGGCCGGCGGCAGCCTGGAGAGGGCCGTGCGGGGGGTGCTGGCCCCGATCGACGGCTTGGGGAGCTCGGCCGCCGCAGCCGTTCCACACCCTGATGACCCCGAACAGCTGGAGGGCCTGGAGGAGGCTCGCCGCCGGCTGGCCTGGATCGTTGGCCGGGATGTGCAGGGGCTCAGCCGGGCAGAGATGCTGCGCGCCGCGGCCGAGACCGCCGCCGAAAATGCCGTGGATGGGCTGTTCGGGCCCCTGTTCTGGATTCTGGCCGGGGCCGGGATCTGGGTGATCTTTGGGACCGCTGGCGGGGCTCCGGGCCCCCTGAGCCTGGCCTGGATGTACAAGGCCGCCAGCACCCTCGATTCGATGCTCGGCTACCGGCGCGGCCGGCTGCGCTGGCTGGGCACCGCCGGCGCCCGCCTCGACGACCTGCTCACCTGGCTGCCCGCCCGGCTGGTGGCCTTCACGTTGCCGGCCGCTGACGGCCGGCCTGGGCAGAGCCCTGGGCTCGGGCGCGAAGCCCTGCGCCAGGGGCGGGACGATCCCTCCCCCAATGCCGGGGTGTCGATGGCGGCCTATGCCCTGGCGGCCCGGGCTCAACTGGGGGGCGTGAACCACTACGGCGGCGTGGCCCGAGCCAAACCGATCCTGGGCCGAGGCTTTCCGGGGGCCGATCCCAACTCCGTGGGCCTGATCCTGGCGCTGAGCAGCCGCCTTGAGGCCCTCTGGCTGGCCGTGAGCCTGCCGCTGCTGCTGGCCCTGGGCCAGGTTCAGTAGGCGCCGCGATCGCGCGGGTAGAGGATCACCCCCACCGTGCGCAGGATGATCGCCAGGTCCAGCAGCACCGTGCGGCGACGGGCATAGCTGACATCGAGCTTGACGCGGGCGTCGTAGCTGAGGTTGTTGCGGCCCGACACCTGCCAGAGGCCGGTGAGGCCCGGACGCACCGCCAGCACTGCATCCATCTGGCGGCCGTAGCGCTCCAGTTCATCCCAGACGATCGGCCGCGGGCCGACCACGCTCATCTGGCCCTTGAGCACGTTGATGAACTGGGGCAGCTCGTCGAGGCTGGAGCGACGCAGGAAGACTCCGATCGGGGTGATGCGCGGATCGGCCTTGAGCTTGAAGTCTTTTTTGAACTCCGCCTTGAGTTCGGGCGACTGCTCCAGGAGCGTTTTGAGGATGCGATCAGCGTCGCGGCGCATGGTGCGGAACTTGATGCAGCCGAAGCCCTTGTAGCCCCGGCCGATGCGGCGCTGCACATAGAAGACCGGCCCCGGCGAGCTGATCTTCACCAGCACGGCCACCAGCAGCAGCAGGGGGCTGCCGAGGGCCAGCACCGCCAGAGAGAAGACAATGTCGCCGCTGCGCTTGAGCACCCGGGCACGCTTTGACTGCGCCCGGATCAGCTGTTCGGCCGTGGGCACCGCCGTGGTCATCGAATCAGCGACCACAAACGGAGGCACCAGCTGCAGAGGCCGGGCAGCAGGAACGGGGCCGGCGGCTTCATAGGCGCTGAGCGACGTACCGGACATCAACGCCCCCAATGTCATGGAACTCTAAAAATTGAATCGTCAACTCACCAGCTCTCGCGGTCACTCAGGCCAGAGGCACAGCGCCGCAGGCGGCGCTGATGCCCCTGCCAGCGGTGATCCAGAACCGCCTGCAGTCGCTGGCGAAAACGCTCCGGGGAGAAGCGCTCAGCCCACTGACGTTGGCGTTCCGCCGGCAGGCGGTGCCACAACTGTCCCTGCTCGAAATACTCCAGCGCCTGAACCAGCGACGCAGAACTCTGCTGCTCGAACAACAGGCCGGTGGGATGGGGTGCCTCGGCGCTGAGGCAGCGGACCGTGTCCAGCAGCCCTCCCTGGCCGAGGCCGATCACCGGAGCGCCGGCGGCCATGGCCTCCACCGGGGCGATGCCGAAATCCTCCAGGCCGGCGTAGAGATAGGCCCTGCAGCGACCCATCAGGTCGCTCACCCGTTCGGCGGAACAGGCCCCCAGCAGAGTCACCGTGGGGCCGGAGAGGGCCTGCAGGCGGGCCCGCTCCGGGCCATCGCCCACCACCAGCAGGGGCAGACCAAGGCGGTTGCAGGCCTCGATCACCAGATCCACCCGCTTGTAGGGCACCAGGCGGCAGAGGCAGAGGTAAAAGTCGTCGCGGGGCAGGTCCCAGCGAAAGCGGTCAACCGCCACCGGCGGATGCAGCACCTGGCTGGAGCGACGCCAGCAACGCCAGATCCGCCGCGCCGTGAAGCGGGAGTTGGCCAGCAGGTGGTCGACCCGGGCGCTGCTGCTCACATCCCACTGGCGCAGCTGATGCAGCTGCCAGCGCACCCACGGACCCAGGGGACCCCGGGCGATGGCGGAACCGGCCAGGTAGGCCTGCATCTGATCCCAGGCGTAACGCACCGGTGTGTGCACGTAACTGATGTGAAGCTGGTCGGGGCCGGTGAGCACCCCTTTCGCCACCAGGTGGTTGCTGCTGAGCACCAGAGGGTAGCTGGCCAGATCCAGCTGCTCGATCGCCAGGGGCAGCAGCGGCAGGTACTGCTGCACATGGCTCACCCCCCACGGCAGCCGTTGGATGAAACTGGTCTGGATGCGCCGCCCCTGCAGCCAGCTGCCCGGCCGGGCACTCTCGCCATCCACCAGGGCAAAGAGGCTGGCGGCGGGGCGGCCCTCGCCCAGCAAGCGATCGATCTGCTGCACCACCAGTTCAGCCCCGCCCACCGAGCGGGGGGTGAACCACTCATGCACGAGGGCGATCCGGCTTGGAAGTCCTGACATGGCGGCACCGTAGGGCCCGTGCCAGGCCAATCACATCACGAAAACTCTCAGCTGATTGCGTGCTCAGGCCTGGATCTGGATGCTGAACGCAGCCCAGCCAGCCATGCCAATTCGCGACCTGCTTGAAGACGCCCTCGAGGAACCCTCGATCGGCCTCACCCCATGCTTCAGCTGGCATGCCACTCCCGTGGGAATCGCTGCCCTCTGGCGTGCTGGAGCTGCACCCTCCATCCCCCCCTACGAGACCGCCCTCAAGGAAGGCCTCGACGTGGGGCTGGACCTCAGCCGCGAGGAGCGGGAGTTCCACCAGTTGCGCATGGGCCTGGTGCTTCTATTCCATTCCTGATGCCACCGAAGCGATGAGCGAGCCCCCCGGCGAGCCAACTCCAGTGCCGGGGGAGGTGTCGATCTGGCAGCTCAAACCCTGGTGGTGCCAGCCCTGGTCGATCCTGCTCACCGGAGTGCTGCTGATCGCCGGCAGCTGGCTCTGGTTGGGGCTCTGGTGGCTGACGGTTCCACTGGCCGCAGCCGTGCTGCTGTGGTGGTGGCTGTTCCTGGTGCTGATGCCCAGCCAGCTGGCTAGCCTGTCAGGGTCGGATGACAGCGGCTGAAGGGGCATTCGGTTGAAATGCAACCGATCCGACAGCATCAGCCCCAGCCTTTCCGTTGGATGGTGGTCACAGCACGCTGCCGAGGGCGCACACCATTCCGTTCCTTCCCACCCACCAGTCCCCATGAGTTACGAACCCGGTACCAGTGAATGCCGGCTGCTGATCGACAGCAAGGACCAGATCGAAGCAGTCCTCGCCAACCTCGCCAAGCTGGAGAACACCGATCACATCCGCATGCAGTTGCTGGCGGTCTACAACCAATTGGAGGGCCTCCACGACCTCAGGCGCAATAAAGAGGCTGCTGCGATCCCCGGCATGGATGGAAGCGCCTGAGGAATCCCTCCAGCTCGATCGGTCCGCAGCGTCGCCGCCAGCCCTGCTGAGCCAGCGGATGCCGCCAGGCGGTGATCCGCAACGGCCAGCGCCCCTGGGGCCGGTACACGATCAGGTAGCGATAGCGGCAATCACGGCGAAACTCCGGCGAACCCAGCGGTTCCGACTGGCGGTGACAGCGCAGGAACCCGGCCACCAGACCCCCGGGGCCATGGCCATCAGCCCGGCAGGCCTCAAGGGCGGCACCCAGCCTCAGGGCGGCCCCGGCTGGATCCCCCTGATGGGGAAGGTAGAGGTGAACAGGTGCCCAGCCGGGAAAACCCAGAAAGGAATACACCGCGGGGATGTCCATGGCAACAGCTCAAGACGGTCTGCTTCACCAGTGCCCTGGCTGTCCCATCGAGCGCTGGGGCGGCCGCTCCCTCGGGGCCGTGCTGCTGCTGGCTCTGCTCGGTGGCGCCGGACTGGCCCTGGCCCAGCAGCGCCAAGGCGAGAACCTCGACCTGGCCTCCCTGTTGCGCGTGGGTGAACCGATTGGCATGGCCGATCAACGCCTGCTGCAGCTGGGCTGGCGGCCCGCCGGGAGCGCCAGCAGCACCGAGCTGGACCGGGAGCGCTCCAGCACCCCCCTGGCCAGCCTCAGTGGCTGCTCCGGCACCGGGCAGGGCTATTGCCGCTTCGACTACCGGCGCGGCACGGCCAGGCTGGCCGTGATCACGCTGCCGGCGGCGGGAGGTCTGCAGGGAGAGCCCCGCGTGCTGCGCTGGCTCGATGACACCAGCGGCCGCCGCTGGGGGCAGTGCCAGAGCGACTCCTCCGGGGAGTTGATCCCCTGCAGCCCCTAGGGACGCCGCTGCCGTGAGCGGGAGGATGCGAGCAACCGGGCCGATAGGTTGAGGGGGCTACCGCCACCAAGGCCAATGGGTTTGGAGAACAAGCAACGTCCCGCCTGGCTGAACTGGCTGTTCCTGCTGATCTTCCTCTGGAGCAGCTGGCAGCTGGCCGGCTTCTGGTTTGATCGCCTGAACTGATCAGCGCTCTGCCGGGCAGGGCCTACGCGTCGTCGAGGGCCTGACTGAGCCGCGAGAGCAGGGTGCGGCGGGCCACCTCCGGCGTCAGCCCCTGGTCGGTGGCCTCATCCACCCAGTCCTGGGCGGCCTGGATCAGGGCCTCCAGGGCCGGCGCTCCCGAGCGCAGGGCCTGGAATGAGGCCATCAGATCCTGATCGAGGGCCTGGGATGGATCGCCGCAGACGATGTACTGGCGGCCGTCACTGCCCGTGTAGAGCAGGCTGCCCTCGGGCCCGCGCAGGGGAGCCGTGGCCGGGACGGTCAGGGAGGAGTCCGGCCCCAGGGCCGGATCATCATCGGAGCGGGTCATGGCCAGAGGGCAGTGGAGCAGGTCGGAGATGTTTCGCTGTGGGCTCAGAGATCGTGGGCTCAGGGATAGGCATTGGGGACAAAGAACTGCTCGTTCATCGGCGGGCGGTAGTAATCACCAACAGTTTTACGCGGAGGCAGCTCAATCGGAGCTGGGGTCATGTCTTCGTAGGGAATCTTCGAGAGCAGATGGCGGATGCAGTTGAGGCGAGCCCGGCGCTTGTCGTCGGCCTCGACGGTGAACCAGGGCGCTTCCGGAATGTTGGTGTGGGAAAACATCTGGTCCTTGGCCTTCGAGAACTCCACCCAGCGGTCGCGTGACTCCAGATCCATGGGTGAGAGTTTCCAGCGGCGAGCCGGATCATCCAGCCGGGAGCGGAAGCGCACTTCCTGCTCCTCGTCGCTGACGGAGAACCAATACTTGAGCAGAACGATGCCGGAGCGCACCAGCATGCGCTCGAACTGAGGGGCCGACTGCATGAACTCATCCACCTGCTCATCGCTGCAGAAGCCCATCACCCGCTCCACGCCGGCGCGGTTGTACCAACTGCGATCGAACATCACGATTTCTCCGGCGGCCGGGAAGTGCTCCACATAGCGCTGGAAATACCACTGGGTGCGCTGCTGATCCGAGGGCGTGCCCAAGGCCACCACATTGCAGCCACGAGGATTGAGTGGTTCGGTGATGCGCTTGATCGCTCCACCCTTTCCGGCGGCATCACGGCCTTCGAAGAGAATGACCAGGCGGAAGCCCACGTGCTTCACCCAGTACTGCATCTTCACCAGTTCGACCTGGAGTTTCTCCAGCTCTTTCTCGTAGAACTTTTTGCTGAGTTTTTGAACCTTGTCTTCGGGGAGCGCACCCAGCTCGTCTTCATGTTCACCAACGAGAAAGGAGGGGTGATAGCGATCGTGCTGACCATTGGCGGGAAAGCTGGAGTGAGCGCCATCAGAGGAAGACCCCGAGCCGGAATCTCCATGCCTGCCTTTTTTGAGCTTGGTCCCGGTCGAGCCGTGCTTGCCGGCGTGGCCCTTCTTGCCTTCGCCCTTGCCTTTGCCTTTGCCCATCCAGCTCAGCTCCGAACCCCGTCGATAGCTCCTGTCTAGGGGCGTCTTCGGAAATCGGGTCTCCGTCAAGCACAGATTGTTGAGGCCCTGACACGACCATCGATCAGGGAATGACCGCTCAGGCTCACGCAGAACCGTCCTGGAGCCTCCTGGGGCGAGGGGGCCACCAGGGGCTCAGCCCCCAGGCGCAGTTCGCCGCCATGGGTGCGGGCCACCCGCTGGGCGATCGCCAGACCAAGACCGCAGTGGCCGTTGCCGCTGCGCGCCTCGTCAAGCCGCTGGAAAGGCATCAGCGCCTGCGAGCGCTGACCCTCGGCGATGCCCTCCCCCTGGTCCCACACCTGGATCTCGAAGCCATCCTCCTGCCAGGCCCGCAGCACGAGCCGCACCGGCGGCTGGCTGTAGCTGAGGGCATTGTCGATCAGGTTGGCCACGGCACGACCCAGGGCGATCGGCTGAACCGTGGCGGTGACGGGGGCCAGATCCAGCTCCACCGGCTGGCCGTCGTAACGGGCCACCAGCTCCGCCAGCAGCTCCGCCAAAGGCACGCTCACCACATCCTCCCCGCCGCCGCCGCCGGCAAAGAGCAGGAACTGACCGGTGATCCGCTCGAGGTCATCGAGGTCAGCCCCGGCTTTGGCGCTGGCGGAGGCATCCCCCAGCAGCGACAGCCTCAGGCGCAGGCGCGTGAGGGGGGTCTTGAGGTCATGGGCGATGCCGGCGAGCATCGTCGCCCGCTCCTGCTCGCTGTCCTGCAGGCGCTGGAGCATGGCGTTGAAGCGCTGGGCCAGGCGGCGCACCTCGGGGGCGCCCCGCTGGGGCATGGGCTCTGGCTGCGCTTCAAGGCCCACCCGCGCCAGGGCCCGCTCCAGCTGCTGCAGCGGCCGCTGCACCTCCAGAAGCAGGAACAGGGCCCCTGCCATCACGCTGCCGCTCACCAGTGAAAGGGTGACCAGCAACGGGTCGGGCGGCCAGCCGAAGCGCGGGCGGATGGGGGCATAGAGCCAGACCGGCTCCAGGGGTGAAGCCAGCTCGATCCAGACGCCACGGGCCGCACCGTGGTTGGGCACCACCTCGGGGCAGCGGGGCAGCCGGCGGCAGAGCTCCAGCTGCAGCTGATCGGCCTGACGATCCAGGCGCACGTCGTCCCCCTGACCCAGCAGACCCCAGCGGCGGGGCCGTCGCGGTGGCTGGCCCACCCCCAGCTGCAGGCCACTGAGCTGGGAGACGGTGGCCGGCGGAAAGCGCTCCAGAGCCAGCTCCGTGAGCCGCAGATTCAGGGCCACCTGGGGACCCATCTGGGCAATCTGGGCCTGGCCGATCCGGGTGCCCAGCAGCGCCTGGAGCAGCACCAGGCTGAGGGCCCATCCCCCCAGAAAGAACACTCCAAGGCGCAACGACAGGGCAGCGGAGCGAATCGAGGGGGCCATGGATCAGCGGTTGCGGGGCTGGCCGTCGGGAACGAAGACGTAGCCATAGCCCCAGACCGTCTGGAGATAGCGCGGCCGGCTGGGATCGGGCTCCACCAGCCGCCTCACCCGTGACACCTGCACATCCATGCTGCGGGTGTCAGTGTCGCTGGCGGGCCCCCGGGCCAGCTCGATCAGACGCTCCCGCGACAGGGGGCGGTGCGGGTGCTGCACGAAGGCGGCCAGCAGGCTGAATTCGCCGCTGGTGATCGTCACCGGCTGGCTCTCGCGCTCCAGGGTGCGGGCGGAGAGGTCCAGCACGTTGTTGCCGAAGGTCACCAGTTCGCCATCGGCGAGGGGGGTGCCGGCCGGCAGGGTGCCGCGGCGGCGCAGCACCGCTTCGATGCGGGCCATCAGCTCCCGGGGCAGGAACGGCTTGGCCAGGTAGTCGTCGGCGCCCTGTTCCAGGCCGATGATCCGGTCCACGGCTTCGCCGCGGGCGGTGAGCATCACCACGGGCAGATCATCGCTGGCATCACGCAGGCGCCGCAGCAGGGTGAGACCGTCGTCGCCGGGCAGCATCAGGTCGAGCACCACCAGATCAGGGCGCTGAAACTCCAGGCGGGCCATCAGCTGGCGGCCGTCGGTGAGGCAGCGCACCTCATAGCCCTGGTCGGTGAGGTAGGTGCCCAGCAACTGGCGCAGTTCGGGGTCGTCATCGACCACCCAGATGGTGTGGGTTCGGCTCAAGGCGGTGGCCGCAGCTGGCCCGACTGTATGGAGCGGAACCCTCCGCGCCCAGGGGTGAGTGAGCGGCGCGCCTTGCCAAAGATGACTGCGCCGCCCCGCAGACAGGTCCGGTCATGGCTTGCCGCCAGCGGCGGCGGCCCCAGGGGCTGACCAGGCCTGCCTCTGTCCATAAGGTGAGCGCCATGGCGCCATCCTTCAGCTCCAGACCCAGGTTCAACCTCGCTGCCGGCCTGGGCCCGCTGAGACTGTGGGTTGCACTGCTGGTGCTGGTGCTGGGCCAGGCCCTGCCGGGGCGCGCCGAGGACACCCGTTCACTGCAGCTGTACCACCAGAGAATGCAGGTCTGGTTCGAGCGGCTCGACCGCAACCGCGATGGCAGGCTGACGCCCCAGGAAAGCCGGGGTCAGCCCTATCTGGAAACCAATTTTCAGCGGCTGGACCAGCAGGGCCGGGGCTATCTGTTGCCCAGTGACCTCGCCCCCCGTCAGAAGGCCTTGCTGGGGGTAAGGCTGCGCACAGTGTTTGCCCAGTCGGACCGCAACGGCGACGGTCGGCTCAGCCGTCAGGAAGCACGCTCCTTCCCCTGGCTGTACCGGCGGTTCGCACAGATCGACCTCAATCGCGATGGGGCCGTCAGCCTGCAGGAGCTGTGGGAGTCGAGGCGGTCGCTGGCTCCCCGCCCCTGATCGGAGCGCCGCACAAGCTCAGCGGTCGGAACGATCCGGCGGCCGGATCCGCACCACCGACCAGGCCAGCCGTGCCAGAGCCACCGGCAGGGCCAGCGCCCCTCCCAGCCACGGCATCGCCAGGCGCAGCAGGCGGTACACCCCATTGATCAGCAGCAGCATCGCCACGATCGCCAGCCCCAGCAGCAGCAGCACCACCAAGGCCTGCAGCAGGCCCACCGTCAGGCTGATGAGCCCCTGGCCGACCTGGCTCAGACCCTGGATCAAAAAGCTGATCACCTTGCTGATCAGCAGCAGTGAATCCCAGCGGCTGGGGAGCTGCATCAGCAGCAGCAACACGCCGGTCCCAGCCACCCCGTTCAGCAGCGCCATCCCCACCTCCCGCCAGAGGGATCCGCCTCGCCGTTGGCGCGAGAACACCTTGCGGGGCGACTGGCCCTGGCGGCCGGTATCCAGCAGGTGAGGTTTCAAAGCGACGACATCTCAATCGAGCGTGTAGCCCGCGCCGCGCATCCAACGCTCGAATTCCAGCAGCACCAGTTCATTGGGACAGTCCACCAGGCTGAGACCCACCACGGTGCAGTCCCCCTGGCCGCCATGGTGGAGCGAGAGATGAAAGTCCTTGCCGCTGAGGCCACAGACCTCGGGATCACTGCGCACCACCACATCCAGGGAGGCCCCCAGACGATTCACCCGTCGTCGCAGTTCTGACCAGCTGGTCGTCATGGGTTTGTGGTCATGGGGTCGTGGTCATGGCTGTGTCGTCTCCATCGTCAATGGGGAGGGCTCCTAGGGGGGAGGGGTGAGCGGTGAGGTGGGGGTGGCCGCGGGGCTCGCAGCCGGTGTGGCCGTACGCCGCGGTAGGGGCACCATCAGGCCGATGGCGGCGGTGATTGCCAGAGCGGCCAGGCCGGCGGCAGGGGCGGCCAGGCGCTGGCGCTTGGGCACACGCTCAAGGATCTCGCGGCGCAGCAGAGGGCGGTCGGGGGGCAGGGTCAGCCCCAGCTGAACGCGGGAATCAAGCCGGAGCTGATCGAGGCAGCGCACCAGGTCGGCCAGCTCGGCGTCATCGAAGCTGAGCTCCAGGGGCTGGGTGTCGGGCTGGCTGCTGTGCAGACGCAGGCGGTGGGCCGGACGGTTGCGCAGGCCGCCCCTGGAGGAGGTGATCGGCTCCATCTGCACCGGACCGGTGCTCGCTCCCACCGGACGGGGCACCGAGCTCACCAGCTGGCGCGCGTAGGGCAGCACCGTGGCCAGCAGGGCGTGGAGATGGTCGCGCTTGCCCTCCAGGGTGGGATGGCCAGCGAGATCCATCTCCCAGCCCGAGAGGATGCCGATCACCTCGGGGCCGTGGCCGGCGGAGAGGTCAGGCAGTCCATCGATGCGCAGGCGGCAACTGGTCTGCTCGTAGCGATAGCTGAGTTTCATGCTGCGGCATCCATCAAGCTGGCCTTGAGCCGGTCGAAGCCGCCCCGGCCGGAGCCAAAGGCCAGCCCCTGCACCAGCTGACGCTGCAGCCTGGGTCCCTCCTGGGGATCCAACAACTTCTGCACGCCACCACGGCGGGGGTTGAGGCGCTCACGCACCAGTTCGTCCAGGCGGGTGCGGAACAGTTGCCAGCGCTGCTGGGTGGTCGCTTCGGGTTCGGAGGCCGACAGCAGCTGGCGCAGCATCGGGTAGAGGCGCTCAGCCATGGCACAGAGCAGGCTGATCAGGGCATCGGTTTCAGCTTCGCTGAGTTCCCCCCGCCGGCAGGCCAGCCTCAAGGGGTTGTAGCAGCGACGCTTCCACAGCTCCACACGGTTGGGGAAGAGCGAGCCGAAGCCCAGCTGGCTGGCCATCCAGACCATCGCTTCGCCGCCGTTGAGATCGAGCGCCTCGACACTGAGCAGCATCAGGTCGAGGCGCTCCAGCCCCCGGCGCGAGAGGCGAGCGGCAGGACGTGGTGGCAAGGGCTGCTCCACAGCGGCTGCCGCGGTTGGAGCGGTGATCGTGACGTCGGCCATGGCTGCGATGATGCCAGCGCCGACGCCGATCCGTCACCCGATCGCTCTTTTATGGCCCTGAGCAGCGCATCCCCCGAGCCGGGCGAACCCATTGATCTGCGAGGACTGGTCAGGGATGTGCCTGATTTCCCCAAGCCCGGCATCCTCTTCCGCGACCTCACACCGCTGATGCGCGATCCCGGCGGCTGGAAGGAAGTGATGCGCCTGCTGGCGGGGGTTTGTGCGCAGCTGCGCCCGGATCTGATCGTGGGCATCGAATCGAGGGGCTTCATCGTGGGCACGGCCCTGGCCACGACGGTGGAACTCGGCTTTGTGCCGGTGCGCAAACCCGGCAAGCTGCCCGGCCGGGTGCGAGCCGTGGAGTACGCCCTGGAATACGGCCACGACCGGCTCGAGATCCAGCACGACGCCCTCGCGGGTGGCCCGCGGGTGTTGATCATCGACGACCTGCTGGCCACCGGCGGCACCGCCGCAGCCTGTGCCCAGCTGGTGAACGAAGCCGGCGGCGATCTCTGCGGCTATGGATTCGTGGCGGAGCTGGCTGGTCTGGGCGGGCGGGGGCGCCTGCCGGGTGAGCATCCCGTGGAATCGCTGATCATTTACGACTGAGCCCAGGGGGCCTGCCTGGGCTCAGGTCTGCTGGTCCTGCCAGGCCAGCACCTGGTCGAACTGGTCGAGGCTGATCAAGCCGAAGCGCCAGAGGATCACCGGCAGCGGGGCCTGCTCCTGATCGGCCTGGCGGATCCCCAGCGCCAGGGCGCTCTCGCTCAGACCCTGGTCGTGGCGCAGATAGCGCACCAGAGCGGAGGAGGGAATCGGCTGGGGGGAGGTGCTGATCACCATCGGATCACCTGAGAGCTCACTGTGACCAGCGGGAGGGCAGCCGGCAAGGGCCCAGGGTCATGGCCTTGAGGCTGAGGTGCCTCAGGGATCTGGAGCGGGCCATCAGGTCGAGCGCCAGGCGGCGGCAGCTCAGCAGCAGCGGCTGCCGGTTGGAGAAGATCCGCACCAGCAGATCAGTGAACAGCAGGGTGAGCAGCACATCGGCCCAGCGGCGGCGACCGTAGGCGGCAGCCACCGCGGCAGGCGGGAGCTCCCCAGCGGCGGCCCGCAGGGCCTGCCGCTGCAACTCCTCCACATCCCGCCAGCAGAGATTCATCCCCTGGCCGCCCACCGGATGGCAGCGGTGGGCGGCTTCCCCCACCAGGGCCAGCGAGCCGCGGTGGAAGCGGCGGGCGAGCTCGAGGGCCACCGGAAAGGCCCTGGGCCGCTCCAGCAGCGCCTCGGGCTGCAGGCGCTCTGGCAGGGCGGTGGCGAGGGCATCGAGGAAGGCCACAGGATCAAGCGCCTCCAGCCGGCCCAGCCGCTCGGCCGGAGCACTCCAGACCAGCTGGGTCGTGCCGTCGCCCAGGGGCAGCACGGCGAAGGGCCCCTCGCGCCGGAAGAGCTCCCAGGCCTGGTCGGGGGCCGAGCCGCGCAGGCGCACCTGGGCGGTGAGACAGGCCTGTGCGTAGGGCAGGCGCCAGCGCCGGATCCCCGCCGAGCGCCGGGTGGGAGAGGCGCTGCCATCGGCGGCCACCAGCAGGTCGGGCAGCTGGGGGCCCGCTGACCCGGAAGATTCGGCGTTGCCCCCAGGAGACGCCACATCCCCCAGGCTCAGGCTGATGCCGGCATGGGCCTCGAGCTGCTCCAGCAGGCGCTGCATCAGCGGCTGATGCTGGAGGATCCAGCCCACAGCCTCGGCCCCATCGGCGCGGGTCCCGCCGGATCCCACGTCGTCAAGACCGAAACCGATCGCTCGCCCCGCCTCCAGATCGCAGAGCCGCAGCGAGCGAAAGGGCACCGCCACCTCCGACAGCAGCTCCCACAGGCCCAGGCGCTGCAGAAACATCCGACTGGAGTGGCTGAGGGCATAGGCGCGGCGGCGGGCCTGCAGCTGGGAGCCGCTGAGGGGATCGATGAGCTGCACCCGCCAGCCCGCCTGGGCGAGGGCCAGGGCCGTCAGGGCACCGGTGGGGCCGCCACCGAGGACGCGGGCCCGGAGCTGGGGCAGGCGATCAGTGCGCCAAGAAGGAGTGGGGGCCGGCACAGGGGCCAGGGCAAGGGCGCTCATGGGCTCAGTGGCAGGCTCAGTGGCGGCCACAACAAAGCCGCAACAGAAAGTCTGCTGCGGCCAGTGGGTGATTGCGATGCGATGGGTGATCAGCCGGCAGGGCTCAACCGATGCCGAGCAGGCCGCGGGTGAAGGCTTCGCCGCCCATGGCGGCTTCGGTGGCCAGCAGGGCAATGAAGCCGAGCATGGCCATGCGGCCGTTGAGCTTCTCGGCGCGCTCGTGGAAACCCCAGCCGCTCTCGGGGCTCACCACTTCCATGCGGGGCTCGGTGGCGAAGGCATTGAGGCGACCGCCGTCTTCGGTGGTGACGGTGGCGCCGCGGATGGTGGCGCGCTCACTGGCGGTGATGGGGGAGTCGTTGGAGGGAGCGGTGGCGGTGGCTTGAGCCATGGGGGTCTCCGTATCGATGAACACACTGTAACGCATTATTGCGGAACGTAAAGCCCTGTTCTGTGTTTCAGCGCAGCCGCCGCAGGCACAGCTCCTCAAAGGCCGGCCGCAGCAGGTAGGGGTACTCACCCACCCAGGCCTTGAGCTGCGGGATCCAGGCGTCGCTCATGGCATCGATGCGCGAGAAATCAGGGCGCTCGCTCAGCACCAGGCCGCGCACGACCATGCCGCGGCGGATCGTCTTGTGCTTCTTCTCCATCGGGAAGCGCACTGAACCCAGGTAGCCGTCGTCGTCTTCCAGCTCCAGCGACAGCCAGGTGCGCCGGTTCTCCACCAGCTCCAGCCGGCCGCGCTGATCCGCCTGCTCCTTGCGCTGCTCCACCAGCTCCTTGGTGAACAGGTCCCCCACCCGCGCCTCGTAGAGCGCCGCCTTGGGGTAGCGGCGCAGGGTGGCGTTCTTGCGGCCCGCCTCCAGGATTGGGCCCCAGAGCACGTAAAGCAGCAGCACAAAGCCCGCCACCAGCCAGATCGAGCCGAAGCGATAGGAGAACTGGCTCTGGGCGATCAGCAGCGCGATCACCCCGCCGATCACGGAAATCAGCACCCGCTGCAGAATTTTCTGGGGGTTGCCGCTGCAGAAACTGAACTGGGGCCCGCTGGCCACCGCCGGAATCAGCCGCTGCAGTTCACCGGGTTTCAGGGGAATGATCATGGCGTCAGAGCAGGCGCTCCAGCCCATAGACCAGGCCCTGCAGCTGACGCACCCGGCGCACGGTCAGCAGCACGCCGGGCATGTAAGCGGAGCGCTCGATCGTGTCATGGCGCAGGGTGTAGGTCTCGCCGGGGGCACCGAACATCACCTCCTGGTGGGCCACCAGCCCCGGCAAGCGCAGGGAATGCAGCCGCAGGCCACTCTCCCGCTGACCGCCACGGCAGCCCGCCAGCGTCTCGTGCTCCTCTACCTGGGGCGCATTGAAGGTTTTACCCAGCTCCTCGATCAGCTCGGCGGTTTTCAGGCAGGTGCCGCTGGGGGCATCGGCCTTGCGGTTGTGGTGCAGTTCGGTGAGCTCGGCGAAGTCGTAGAAGCGGGCGGCGGCGGCCGCAGCTTGCTGCAGCAGCACCATGCCCACAGAGAAGTTGGGGATCACAGCACCGCCGATGCCGGCCTTCTCGGCGAACACCCCCAGCTCCCCCAGTTGCCTGGGGCTCAGTCCCGTGGTGCCGATCACCGGATGCACGCCATAGGCAATGGCGGCGCGGGTGTGCTCATGGACCACCGAGGGGTGGGTGAAATCCACCAGCACCGCGCCGGCCCCGGGGCCATCGCCCCGCACCGCCTGGCTGGCCTGGCAGAGACAGCCCTCGAAATCAGCGGTGATCGCCACCTCCAGTTCCCCCAGGCCCAGCTCCAGGCCCACGTCGGCCCCCTCCTTGTCGGGGGTGGTATCGATGGCGCCGAGCAGGTGGCAATCCGCCGCCGCCAGCACCGCCTGGACCACTTCGGCCCCCATGCGACCGAGGGCGCCGGCCACCACCACCGGGATCGAGGCAGGGGACGCGTCGCTGGGGGTCATGGGCCGGGCATGGCTGTTGCGTGGGGGGAGCCTATGGCCTCGATTCCAGCGCCGGCGGCGCTCCTGTAACGCCTTGGGGCGCAAAGTCGCGCGGCCGAAGGAGCTTTCGTAAGCTCCTTCACATTGCTCAACCCCAGCGCCGATGTTCACGCAGGTCCGCTCCGCCAACCGCCGGGTCAGCCCCGGCAACGGCGAGGCCCCAGCCGGCAGTGAAGGGCGGGCGGTGATGCGGGCGGTGTATGTGGTGCTCGAGCCCCAGTACCAGAACGCCCTCACCCAGGCGGCCACCAGCCTCAATGCCACCAACCCGGCCCTGGCGGTGGATCTGAGCGGCTACCTGATCGAGGAGTTGCGCGATCCGGAGAACTACGCCGCCTTCTGCGCCGATGTGGCCGAAGCCGATGTGTTCATCGCCTCGCTGATCTTCATCGAAGATTTGGCCCAGAAGGTGGTGGAGGCGGTGGCGCCCCACCGCGATCGGCTCAAGGCGGCGGTTGTCTTCCCCTCGATGCCGGAGGTGATGCGCCTCAACAAGCTCGGCACCTTCTCGATGGCCCAGCTGGGCCAGAGCAAGAGCGCCATCGCCAGCTTCATGAAGAAGCGCAAGGAGGCCAATGGCGCCGGCTTCCAGGACGCGATGTTGAAACTGCTCAACACCCTGCCCACGGTTCTCAAGTATCTGCCGGTGGAGAAGGCGCAGGACGCCCGCTCCTTCATGCTCAGCTTCCAGTACTGGCTGGGGGGAACGCCGGACAACCTGCGCAACCTGCTGTTGATGCTGGCCGATAAATATGTGTTCCCCCGGGGTGACAGCGACAGGCCCGCCCTGGAGGTGGCGGAGCCGGTGGTGTTCCCGGATCTGGGCCTCTGGCATCCCCTGGCGCCGGGGATGTTCGAAGACCTCAAGGAATACCTCAACTGGAACGCCAGCCGCGCCGACCTGAGCGAGAAGGCCAGGGGTGGTCCGGTGATCGGCCTGGTGCTGCAGCGCAGCCACATCGTCACCGGTGATGAGGCCCATTACGTGGCCGTGATCCAGGAGCTGGAATACCGCGGCGCCACGGTGATTCCGGTGTTCTGCGGCGGGCTCGATTTCTCCAAGCCCGTCAAGGCCTTCTTCTACGACCCGCTCGATCCCGACCAGCCCATCGTGGACGGGGTGGTGAGCCTCACCGGCTTTGCCCTGATCGGCGGCCCGGCCCGCCAGGACCACCCCCGCGCCATCGAGGCGCTCTCGAAGCTGAACCGCCCCTACATGGTGGCCCTGCCGCTGGTGTTCCAGACCACCCAGGAGTGGGAGGAGAGCGATCTGGGTCTGCACCCGGTGCAGGTGGCCCTGCAGATCGCCATCCCCGAACTCGATGGCGCCATCGAGCCGATCGTGCTGTCGGGGCGCGATGACGCCACCGGCAAGGCCCACACCCTGCAGGACCGGGTGGAGGCCATCGCCGAGCGGGTGATCCGCTGGGCCTCCCTGCGCACCAAGCCCCGCCTCGACAAGAAGCTGGCGATCACGGTGTTCAGCTTCCCGCCCGACAAGGGCAACGTGGGCACCGCCGCCTACCTCGATGTCTTCGGCTCCATCCACCGGGTGCTCGAGGAGATGAAGCGCAAGGGCTACGACGTGCAGAATCTGCCGCGGGATTCCAAAGCGCTGATGGAGGCGGTGATCAACGATCCCGAGGCCCTGCAGGGGGCACCGGAGCTGGCGATCGCCCACCGCATGAGCGTGGAGGAGTATGAGCGGCTCACCCCCTATTCCGAGCGGCTCGAAGAGAACTGGGGCAAGCCCCCCGGCAACCTCAACAGCGACGGCACCAACCTGCTGATCTACGGCCGCCACTTCGGCAACGTTTTTGTGGGCGTGCAGCCCACCTTCGGCTACGAGGGCGATCCGATGCGGCTGCTCTATTCGCGCAGCGCCAGCCCCCACCACGGCTTCGCCGCCTATTACACCTACCTCGAGAAGGTCTGGGGCGCTGACGCGGTACTGCATTTCGGCACCCACGGCTCGCTGGAATTCATGCCCGGCAAACAGATGGGCATGAGCGAAACCTGCTACCCGGATTCGCTGATCGGCGCCCTGCCGAATCTCTATTACTACGCCGCCAACAACCCTTCGGAGGCCACGATCGCCAAGCGGCGGGGCTACGCCGCCACGATCAGCTACCTCACCCCGCCGGCCGAGAATGCCGGCCTCTACCGGGGCCTGAAGGAACTGGGCGAGCTGGTGGGCTCCTACCAGCAGCTGCGTGAGAGCAGCCGCGGCGTCCAGATCGTCAACGCGATCGTGGAAACGGCCCGCCAGTGCAACCTCGACAAGGACGTGGTCCTGCCGGAGGTGGATGCCAGCGAGCTCGACCTCGACGGCCGCGACGGCGTGGTGGGGGCGCTCTACAGCCAGTTGATGGAGATCGAGAGCCGGCTGCTGCCCTGCGGCCTGCACACGATCGGCAAGCCGCCCACCGCCGAGGAGGCGATCGCCACCCTGGTGAGCATCGCCGCCCTGGAGCGCCAGGAGGAGGGCTACCGCAGCCTGCCGGCCCTGCTGGCTGAGAGCATCGGCCGCAGCATCGATGCGGTGTACCGCGGCAACGACGCCGGCGTGCTGGCGGATGTGGAGCTCAACCAACGGATCACCGAGGCCTGCCGCGCCGCGGTGGCGTCGATGGTGCGGGCGGTGACCGGCAGCGATGGCCGGGTGGATCTCAAGGGCCGCTTCGGCTGGTTCTTCGCGCTGCTGGAGCGCTTCGGCTACGAGCGCCCCAGCCCCTGGCTGAGCTCCTGCCGCGGCTCCGGCTTTGCCGCCGTGGATGGGGCCGAGCTCGACAAGTTGTTCGGCTACCTGCGCTTCTGCCTGGAGCAGATCTGCGCCGACATGGAGATGGAGAGCCTGCTGCGGGCCCTCGATGGCGAATACGTGATCCCCGGCCCCGGCGGTGATCCGATCCGCAACCCCGGCGTGCTGCCCAGCGGCAAGAACATCCACGCCCTCGATCCCCAGGCGATTCCCACCCGCGCCGCCATTGCGGCAGCCAAGGTGGTGGTCGACCGGCTGATCGAGCGCCAGAAGGCCGAGCAGGGCACCTGGCCGGAAACGATCGCCTGCGTGCTCTGGGGCACCGACAACATCAAGACCTACGGCGAATCCCTGGCCCAGATCCTCTGGTTCATCGGCGTGCGACCAGTGGCGGATTCCCTCGGCCGCGTCAACAAGCTGGAGCTGCTCTCACTCGAAGAGCTGGGCCGCCCCCGCATCGATGTGGTGGTGAACTGCAGCGGCGTGTTCCGCGATCTGTTCATCAACCAGATGGGCCTGATCGATCAGGGGGTGAAGATGGCCGCCGAGGCCGATGAGCCCCTGGAGCTGAACTTCGTGCGCAAGCACTCCCAGGAGCAGGCCACAGCCCAGGGCATCAGCCTGCGGCAGGCGGCCACCCGGGTGTTCTCCAATGCCAGCGGCAGCTACTCCTCGAATGTGAACCTGGCGGTGGAGAACAGCACCTGGGAGGAGGAGGGAGAACTGCAGGAGATGTATCTCTCCCGCAAAACCTTCGCCTTCAACGCCGACAACCCCGGTGAGATGAACCAGAACCGCGAGGTGTTCGAATCGGCGATGAAAACCGCCGATGTCACCTTCCAGAACCTGGATTCCGCTGAGATCTCGCTCACCGATGTAAGCCACTACTTCGACTCCGACCCCACCAAGCTGATCGCCGGCCTGCGTGACGACGGCAAGGCACCCACCAGCTACATCGCCGACACCACCACCGCCAACGCCCAGGTGCGTAGCCTGAGCGAAACGATCAGGCTCGACTCGCGCACCAAGCTGCTCAACCCCAAGTGGTATGAGGGCATGCTCAATTCCGGCTACGAGGGCGTGCGGGAGGTGGCCAAACGGCTCAACTTCACCCTGGGCTGGAGCGCCACCAGCGGCGCGGTTGATAACTTCGTGTACGAGGAGGCCAACGACACCTTCATCAACGATGAGGAGATGCGCAAGCGGCTGATGGAGCTCAACCCCCACAGCTTCCGCCGCATCGTCGGCACCCTGCTGGAAGTGAACGGCCGCGGCTACTGGGAGACCAGCGAGGAGAACATCGCCCAGCTGCAGGAGATCTACCAGGAGATCGAAGACCGGATCGAGGGCGTCACGGCTCCTTGAGGGGCACCATCCAGTCGATCATCGGCCCCGCCGGCACCACGCCGGAGGGGTTGATGCTGGGGTGGCTCTGGTAGTAGTGCCCCTTGATGTGCTGCATGTTCACGGTGTCGGCCACCCCCTGGACGCCGTAGAGCTCCCGCACATAGCGGCTGAGGTTGGGGTAATCGGCGATGCGGCGCAGATTGCACTTGAAGTGGCCCACATAGACCGGATCAAAACGCACCAGGGTGGTGAACAGCCGCCAGTCGGCTTCGGTGAGCCGGCTGCCCAGCAGGTAAGGCTGATCCGCCAGCCGCAGCTCCAGCTCATCAAGGCTGGCGAACAGCGGTTGGATGGCCTCGTCGTAGGCCTCCTGGCTGGTGGCGAAACCGCAGCGGTAGACGCCATTGTTCACCGTGTCGTAGATGCGCTGGTTGATCCGATCAATCTCCTCCCAGAGGGCTTCGGGGTAGTAGTCGCCGGGGGCGACGTCAAGGCCATCAAAGGCACTGTTGAACATGCGGATGATCTCCGAGGATTCGTTGTTCACGATCTGCCCCGTCGCTCTGTCCCACAGCAGCGGCACCGTCACCCGGCCGCTGTAGTGCGGATCGGTGGCCGTATAGATCTCATGCAGCACCTGAGCGTGGTGAATCGGGTCGGCGATCACGCCATCACCCGGCTGGAAGGTCCAGCCCTGCTCGCCCATGTACCAGTGCACCACGGAGAGCGACACCATCCGATCCAGCCCCTTGATGCTGCGGAAGATGGCGGTGCGGTGAGCCCAGGGGCAGGCGTGAGAGATGTAGAGGTGATAGCGATCCGCTTCAGCGGCAAATCCACCGTCGCCGCTGGGGCCGGGCCGGCCATCCGGTGTGATCCAGTGGCGGAACTGTGAGCTGGAGCGGATGAAGCGGCCGCCGTTGCTGCTGGTGTCGTACCACTGGTCGTGCCAGACCCCATCAATCAGCAATCCCACGCCTGCACTCCAACGGCGCCCACCGTACCCAGCGAGGGCCGGTAGGGTCAGTCCCTAAAGCCTCTGCCGCGCCTGGGCGCCAATCCGCTCAGGGCCATCAGTTCAGGGCGGGGAACCAACGGGCTGGCGATGTCAAGCGACTTTCGACTGGATGGCCAAAGGGCTCTGATCTCCGGAGGATCCAAGGGCCTCGGGGCCGCCATCGCCGAGCGCTTCGCTGAAGCTGGAGCCGACATCGGCGTGATCGGCAGGAACCGCGATGGGCTGAACCGGGTCCAACGTCTGGTGGAGAGTCAGGGTCGACAGTGCTGCGTGATCGAAGCCGACCTCTCCTCGATCGAGGGGGCAATGCAGGCCGGCAGGCAAGCCCTGGATCTGGCCCCGGAGTGGGACATTCTTGTCAACAATGCCGGCATCGCCAGGGTCAACTCGATTCTTGACACCAGCCAGCGGGATTGGGACGAGGTCTTTGCGCTCAACCTGCGCTCAGCCCTGCTGCTCTCTCAGGCGATTGTTCCGCCGATGATCCAGAGAGGACATGGGAAGGTGATCAACATCTCCTCGATCGGGGCCTTCATTGGCAGCCCAGGACTGGCTGCCTATGGCGCCTCCAAAGCAGCCCTCAACCAGCTCACCAGAACGATGGCCGTTGAGTGGGGGCCCTCCAATATTCAGGTGAATGCCCTCTGCCCCACGGTGATTCTGACCCAGATGGGCCACGAGATCTGGGATGATCCCGCGATGGCAGAGGCCAGAAAAAGCAAGGAAAAAAGAATTCCACTGCAGCGTTTTGGAGAGCCCAGGGAAGTGGCCACTGTGGCCCTGTTTCTGGCCAGTGCCGCCTCCAATTTCATCCAGGGCGTTTCGCTTCCTTTGGATGGCGGCTTGATCATCGCGCCCTAATCAAGCGGCTGCTGGCCTCCAATCCAGGAGCGGGACCGCCGCTACGGATTGTGTTGGCCATCGGTTCACGGCGGCGCTGCTGCATACGGTCGAGATGGATAACTCCAGCACTCCAGCCCCCGTCGCTTGCCCGGAGACCGTCGATGACCGCCATCAGCCAGTGCCCTTTCGCGGGCCGCTCCGGAGCGCCCACCAGCGCCGGAGATCAGTCGAACCGCCACTGGTGGCCCCACCAGCTCAACCTGGCCATCCTTCATCAGCATGCGCCGGCCGCCAATCCGCTCGGGGCCAGTTTCCACTACGCCGAGGCCTTCAACGAGCTGGATCTCGCCGCCGTGAAGCGGGATCTCCATGCCCTGATGACCGACTCCCAGGACTGGTGGCCGGCGGATTGGGGCCACTACGGCGGTCTGTTCATCCGCATGGCCTGGCACAGCGCCGGCACCTACCGCACCGGCGATGGCCGTGGCGGCGCCGGCACCGGCAACCAGCGCTTGGCGCCGATCAACAGCTGGCCCGACAACGGCAACCTCGACAAGGCCCGGCGGCTGCTCTGGCCGATCAAGCAGACCTACGGCAACCGCCTCTCCTGGGCCGATCTGATCATCCTGGCCGGCAACTGTGCCCTCGAATCGATGGGCTTTCCCACCTTCGGTTTCGGCGGTGGCCGCGTGGATGTGTGGCAACCGGAGGAGGACATCTACTGGGGCAGCGAGACCACCTGGCTCGGCGATGAGCGCTACAGCGGTGAGCGCGAGCTGGAGAATCCCCTCGCTGCGGTGCAGATGGGGCTGATCTACGTGAACCCCGAAGGCCCCAATGGCGTTCCCGACCCGGTGGCCTCCGGCCGCGATGTGCGCGAAACCTTTGCGCGCATGGCCATGAACGACGAGGAGACCGTGGCCCTGGTGGCCGGCGGTCACACCTTCGGCAAGGCCCATGGGGCCGGCGATCCGGAGTTGGTGGGGCCCGCTCCGGAGGGCGCCACCTTGGAGGAGCAGGGGCTGGGCTGGCACAACCGCTTCGGCACGGGCAAGGGCGGCGATGCCACCACCAGCGGCATCGAGGGCGCCTGGAAGCCCAACCCCACCACCTGGGACCGGGGCTACTTCGAGATGCTCTTCGGCTACGAGTGGGAGCTGGAGAAAAGCCCGGCCGGTGCCTGGCAGTGGCGGGCCAAGGATGTGCGCGAGGAGCACCTGATTCCCGACGCCCACGACCCCAGCCAGCGCCATCGGCCGATGATGACAACGGCTGATCTGTCGCTGCGTTTCGATCCGATCTACGAGCCGATCGCCCGCCGCTTCCACGCCGACCAGCCGGCCTTCGCCGACGCTTTCGCCCGCGCCTGGTTCAAGCTCACCCACCGCGACATGGGCCCGAAGGCGCTCTATCTCGGCCCCGAAGTGCCCAGCGAAGACCTCATCTGGCAGGACCCGATTCCAGCGGTGGATCATCCCCTGATCGGCGCCGCCGCCATCAGCGAGCTCAAGGAGCGGGTGCTGGCCTCCGGGCTCACGCTGCCTGAGCTGGTGGCCACCGCCTGGGCCTCAGCCTGCACCTATCGCGGCTCCGACAAACGCGGCGGGGCCAACGGCGCTCGCCTGCGCCTGGCACCCCAGAACGGCTGGGAGGTGAACGGGCCCGAGCAGCTCGCGCGGGTGCTGGCGGTGCTGGAGGAGATCCAGCGGGGCTTCAACGCCGCCCAGAGCGATGGCACTCAGGTGTCACTGGCGGATCTGATCGTGCTGGCGGGCGGGGCGGCGGTGGAAGCCGCGGCCGCGGCCGGCGGCCATCGGCTGGAGGTGCCGTTCCGAGCGGGCCGCAGCGATGCCTCCCAGGAGCAGACCGACGTGGAGTCGTTTGCGGTGCTGGAGCCCCAGGCCGATGGCTTCCGCAACTACCAGAAGCGGGCCTTCATCGTGCCGGCGGAGGAACTGCTGCTCGATCGGGCCCAGCTGCTCGGCCTGAGCGCACCGGAGATGACGGTGCTGGTGGGCGGGCTGCGGGTGCTCGGCGCCAATGCGGCCGGCTCAGGCGATGGGGTGTTCACCCAGCGCGTGGGCACCCTCAGCACCGACTTCTTCGTAAACCTGCTGGACATGGGAACGGTGTGGACCCCCAGCGCCCAGAACGGCGACAGCTTTGAGGGGCGCGACCGCCACAGCGGCGAGCTGCGCTGGACCGGCAGCCGCGTGGACCTGGTGTTCGGCTCCAACTCCCAGCTGAGGGCCCTGGCGGAGGTGTATGCCCAGAACGACGGCCCGGCCCGGTTCGTGGCCGACTTCGCCGCGGCCTGGAGCAAGGTGATGACCCTCGATCTCGTCCCTGACGCCTCCCACGGCTCCCCCTCCAGCTCCAGCTGAAGCGCCCTCTCTAGGTGGGGCGGAGGATGGCATCCAGCATCCGGGCGGTCTGCGCGATCGGGCCCACATCGTGCACCCGCAGCACATCGGCGCCCTGGGTGATCGCCTGGGCGCAGACCGCCGCCGTGCCCCACAGCCGGGCGCGGGGCCGGGGTTCATCCAGCACCGCGCCGATGAAGCGTTTGCGCGAGGGGCCCACCAGCAGGGGAAACCCGTCGCGGCGCAGCTCGGCGAGCCCGCGCAGCAGGGCGAGGTTGTGCTCGGTGGTCTTGGCGAAGCCCAGCCCCGGATCCCAGATCAGCTGATCAGCGCGAACACCCGCCGCCAGGGCGTTGTCAGTGGCACGCAGCAACTCCTGGCGCACCTCGGCCACCACATCGCTGTAGTGCGCCAGCCCGTCCATGCTGCCGCTGTCGCCGCGGCTGTGCATCAGCACATAGGGGCAGCCATGCTCCGCCACCACCGCCAGGATCTCGGGATCGCGCCGGCCGCCGCTCACATCATTGATCCAGTGGGCCCCAGCCGCCAGGGCAGCGGCGGCCACCGGGGCCCGGAAGGTGTCGATCGAGAGCAGCGGGCCGCCTGGCAGGGCGCAGGCCCTGCCGATCAGCTCCAGGGCCGGCAACAGCCGCTGCAGCTCCTGCTCGGCGCTGATCACAGCCGCCCCCGGCCGGGTGCTCTGGCCACCGAGATCCAGCAGATCCGCCCCCTGGGCCAGCATCGCCCGGGCCTGAGCCAGGGCGGCGGCAGGACGATCGAAGCGGCCGCCATCACTGAAGGAATCAGGGGTGAGGTTGATCACCCCCATCACGTAGGTGCGGGTGCCCCAGGCCAGGGCGGCCCCAGGCTCCATCGATGCACTACTGGAGGCCATGGTCGGCGCTGCCGTTGGCGCCATCCATCCTCAGCCCCCAGCAGCCGCGCCTGGGGTCCATGGGAAACTGAGCAGGTCGCTGGCCCCTCGGGCCGACGGCAGGCCCCTGGAGGGGTGGTCGAGTGGTTGATGGCTCCGGTCTTGAAAACCGGCGAAGGGAAACCTTCCGCGGGTTCGAATCCCGCCCCCTCCGTTAAAACAGATTCCTGAGACGGCTGAGAAGGTCCAGAGACCTTGTTGCCTCGTTGGTTCTCAGGGCGTGTTGGTCCCGGAAAGTCTGCAATGGTCGCCCAAGGTCCAGCAGTTGTGTTGGTGCAAGTGTTGGTGTATAATTAGGCATGTTGGTGTATTTGGAAGTGACCTTAACTGACGCCCAAGTGAAAGCAGCAAAGCCGGCGCTCAAGACTGCAAGGCTCAGCGACGCAGGTGGCCTCCACCTAGAAGTCAACCCTCAAGGAGGTAAGTACTGGGTCTGGAGGCACCGCTTTCCTCCAATGCGAGCGGGAAAGCCGCAGGATTACCGGATTGGCCCCTATCCAAAAGTTTCTCTGAAAAAAGCCAGAGAGGTTCGAGACGAGCAAAAGCGAAGACTTTATGAAGAAGGCATTAATCCCTGTTTGGCCAAAAAACAAAATAAAATTGAGAGATACCGACCTGCCCAAGTACTTACTTTTGAATCAGTAGCCAGAGAGTGGCACGAAATTAAAACTCAAGGAAAATGGGGCGAACGCCACAGCAATGACGTACTCCAAAAGCTAGTGAGGGATATACTTCCAATGATAGGGCCAATAGAGATAAGAAATATTACGACCCCTGATTGCCTTGGAATTCTTCGGCGAATTGAAAAACGCCAATCGCTAGAGCAAGCGAAGAGGACACTAGGTGTTGTTTCTCAGGTCTGTGACTATGCTTGTGCTCTGGGGTATTTGTCATCAAACCCAGCACATCCCTTGCGTCGGGAAGCACCTATTAAGCAGACAAAAGATAACCATCCTGCTATAAAGTGGGAAGAACTTCCTGAGCTGATTAATGCATTAAATACTAATGAGGTTGGCTCGGATCCGTTGACCCGCAATGGTCTTCGACTTTTGATGCTGACGTTTCCTCGAACCAATGAATTAATTGCCGCGGCCTGGGACGAGATCAATTGGACAGAAAAGATATGGACCGTTCCTGCTGAAAGGATGAAAGGCGCCAGGGGGTCAAGAAAGGAACACTTGATCCCATTATCGGATAAAGCGCTGGAGATATTCAAAGAACTCTACGAGATAACAGGGCCTGATGGCTATATCTTCAAGAGCATGCGCACTAAAACGGGATACATGAGCAATAATACCATGAATATGGCGCTAAAAAGAATGGGCTTCGACAAGAGAATGTGTGGTCACGGATTTCGCTCGTTTGCCATGACCAATATTCAAGAAAAATTGAAGATTAGTCTCAGGATTGCAAAACGACAGCATGCTCATATAGAGGAGAATAAAGTTACTGCTGCCTATAATCGGGCTGAATACTTGGATGAACGAATTGATATGATGAATAAATGGGCGGCCTTACTAGTTGAACAAGGTCTAAAATAAGAAAACAAGGTTTTAAAAGAATATATATTTACATATACACCTGTCAAGCGCTGTGGCGGTTGAAGTGGTCTGGATGGAGCGGCGTCATCTTTCCTGGCAGAGGGGGGGGTGCGACGGGCACTTAGATGCTAATGTGCCAAGAGTTGATACCATTTTGCTGGTGAGCAGACCATACTGTGTAACAACTGCACCCTTCCAAGGATGAACGGTCTGCTTGCTGCTATGGCGGTTGCAAACCCAGTAATTACCGCTCTGCTGACTGTTGTTGTATTCCTGGAAAAAGATAAGTTAAAGAAAAGATCCGAAGATATAGAGGCAGCCCTTAAAAATGGCAACGCCGCTATCGTCCAGACTATTGAAGCGCAGAAGCAAGATTTTACCAATATTGCCGACCGACTAGAGGCACTATCTAAAGACTCTGAAAAGTCAGCAGAGACGTTTATAGGTTTATCTACCGCCCTGACAGAAAGTTCAGCGGTAAGCGCAAAAGCGCTTGGCGGGGTAACAGAGGGCCTTCAGGCACATGCAACGTCTGTAGCAGGACTCGTTACAGACTTGTCAACCAAGGTGTCCGAGACCAGTGCAACAGCAATTGCGGACCTTGCTGCAAAGACAGCAGAAGCGATCAAAGTAGTTGCCGATCAAGTCGGAAGGGTAGAGGCAGCGCAAATCGCAAGCAAGGAGGCATCTACTCAAGCAATTGCGGAACTGGCAGCAAAAAATACAGACTTGTCAACCAAGGTGTCCGAGACCAGTGCAACAGCAATTGCGGACCTTGCTGCAAAGACAGCAGAAGCGATCAAAGTAGTTGCAGATCAAGTCGGAAGGGTAGAGGCAGCGCAAGCAGAGGCATCAAAGTCATCAGCAGAGTCTGTAGCAAAGTTGACTCAAGAAATCGCGCAGACAAGTAAATCGATTAAGGAATTACAAGAAACCCTCAAGAGTACTGTGACTCTTTGATGAGATGCCTAGAACACTGAGCGAACGCTACCTGCTCTATCTAAGGGAAATGAGCAAGAAAGTTGTATTTGGCTCTGGGGCAGTAGGCGATTACTCCCAGGTTCTGATAACAACTACAAGAAAGAAGTCGCAAAAGAAGTTTCAGCGCATAACAGACCTACGCTTGAGTCAGGTAATAACCAGTGGGACGGAGGGGTATCGCAGGGAACAAGATCAGGAAAAGATCGGCAACGGAATTTTTTGTGGCGTTGGCATTCTGGCAGGCACCTACACAAAGCGTGTAGGCACCAAAAGCACACTAAGATTAATTGCCGCCCCAACAATTTATGGTCAGGTTGTCTTTGAAGAAAGTGGCGAAGCGGAGGTTGCAGAGTGGGTTGTGAACTACGATATTGCTACTGCTCTGATAGGAAGAAACGCCGATGAGGAGGAAGAAGCATACGCAGCATTTGATCCTGAAGCAAATCAAACAGGAGGCCAGATCGTTCAAGATATTGAAGACGTATTGGAAACAGTAACCACAAAGGATATTGGAAGTATCCTAGCAATGTCCGAGAAGTATGTAAGTGGCTTCAAAGATCTGACTGAAACCACCTGTGAGCGAGTAGATACTCCGCTTGAGTGCGTAGAAGCAGCAATTGATGCCAGAGATAATCTGAAGACTAAAAAGTTCTTCTTCTGTCCAGGTGACTGGGTTTTCTTCGCGCCTGTGCCTCCTGGTCTAAGCACATACAGAGCGTTAGATGACCTTGCCAAGGAGATGGGGCCATGAAGACACTGGAGCGACTGCTGGAGTCGGTCTTCAGCGGTAAGAAATTTGAATCAGAACACCCGCCAGTACAAGAAGAGCAGATCTTCAAGGTACTAGCGAGACTTCCTTATTCATTATCTAAGTCCCAGCGGACAGCGATTTACCGGGCACTAAGCAACGATATTTCTTACATCCAAGGTCCACCTGGGACAGGAAAGTCCTTTACGATTTCTGCCCTTGCAATCGCAGCAAGTGAACTGGGTTTGAAGGTTCTTGTTGCATCTCAAAAGACTCCCGCAGTAGATATTGTTTATGAGAAAGTCACTGAGGTTCTTGGAGATGCGGCGTGTCTCTACATCTCAGATGACCAGCAGCGAAAGCAGAACACACGAGGCATCATTGACCGCCTGCTAAGCAAGGCAACCGATTACCAGACAACAAGTGAGGAGAGCGAACTCAAGCGTCTATCGGAGCATGTAGACACACTCGTGGCAGAACGACTTGATTATGCAAAGCGAATTCAAGAATATGAGTCAGAACTGCGTCGGTACTATGACACGAACCAAGTTGCACAAGATTCACGGCAAGTTCTCAAAGAGGACTTTGGTCTACCTGAAATAACAGTAAAGAAAATCAATTTGCTACAAGGCAATGAGAGCAGAGAAAAAGCAAAGGTCTTACTGAATGAATGCAGAAGCATTCGGGAAGAATCAAGAAAGTTAGGTGGTACCACCACTCTTGAAAAAGGTGTACGACTGAAGATACTTTCTAATGCGGTACTACGAGCACTCGACTTTGAAATTGAGTACTATAAGAAGCACCAGGAAGAAGTGCTCGTTAGGTCCTTGACCTACTCATCAAACCTTGCTGATGCTCAGTCTTTACAGCGAGTAATCAAAGGTCAACCACTAGAAGTTACACGCAGAACATTTGATAGAAGGAATTCAGAGTTATACCCAAAAAATCCAAAAGAATCCGTACTTGCGCATTATCTAGCGTCACACCACTCGGTCCGCATTAACACACTGCTACAGGGCAGAGAATATAGAGATGCTTTAGATGCCTTTCACCGCAGACTTAGATGGAAAAATGCCAGAAGAGTGCGATTGGCGAATGCCAAGATTAATTTTGATTTGTTATTTGAAATGTTCCCAATAGTGATGGGAGAGATCAAATCCCTTCATCCGTACCTACCATTCAAAGAAGAGACTATTGATCTTCTCATATTAGACGAAGCATCTCAGGTCAATCTTGCTGAGATCTTCCCAATCCTATTCAGAGCGAAGAGATTCTGTATTGTTGGCGATCACAACCAACTTGGTATAAAGGCAGGAGGAGTCATATTCATAAGCAAAGTATTTGAGAAGTTGACCTGGCAAAAGCAATTTGCTGGTCTTCCTGGATATCCGCTTGATTTCAAATCGGCACAAGAAAGAGACTTGCTTGTATCAGAATCATCCATACTTGATCTGATCAGAAATGACCTCAATCCAGTAACTGCTGCACCCGTACTGCTAAACGAACACTTCCGTTCGCTGCCAATGCTTGCTGAGTTTACGAGTGAGCAGTTTTACAAAGACGAAAGTCCCGAATCGGGACTGCGAATCATGACGGCAGTGCCAGACAAGAAAGCGCTCAATGCTTTTATGGATATAGAGGTCGCAAGCAGACGAGAAGAGAATTCGCAGATCAACAAGGGCGAGGTTGAGAAGGCATTTGAGGTCATTTTATCCTTTGCAAAACAAGCACCTACTGATTTGACTAAGGAAGTGTTTGGAATGCCTCAACTGGTAGGGAAATCAATCTCGTTAGGTGTTGTGTGCTTCATCAGAGACCAAGTAAACTATATGAAAGAGGAAGTTCTGCGTCGGTTGACTGATGAACAGCAAGAGCGAATATCTTTAATGATTGGAACTCCAGAGGAATTTCAAGGGAATGAGCGGGATGTGATGATATTCACGCCTGCCATAGACGAAGAGCAAAAAAGATCAAAAGCATTCATGGAAGACCGCAACCGCTTCAATGTTGCAACCAGCAGAGCAAAATTCTACAAGTACTTTATTCATGGCAAGCTTCCATCCAATATGATTCTAATGCAGCAGATGCTGACGAAGATGGGACAAGGTAAGAGTGAAATCAAGGAAATGGACAAGGGTCATCTCCCAATTGGATGGACTTACAAGAAGTCTGAATGTGATTCGGACTTTGAGTTGGTAATTGCTGATGTACTGGAAGACCTGATTGTAAGAGAATATCCAAACAGACTGACGCTATACAATCAGGTTCGCACCTGCGGATTCAGACTTGACTTCGTGGTATATGACAGAACAAGCAAACGGGCAGTAGGCATTGAAGTTGATGGTAAGTATCACTATCTTGATAACGGCAGCAGTTATACAGACGAGCATTTAGAGCGGGCAAACGCACTGAAGCGAGCGGATTGGGTCATCAAATACTTGCCGTACTGGAACTGGTTCCAGGATGGTTGGATTGAGCGTGATGCTGCTGCTGCTAATGAACTACGGCAATTCATTCGCGACTTCTTTAGGTGATTAGACATGCCAGTCCGACACCGAACCGGATTCCGCTGTGACGATGCAAGTCGTTGTACCAGCTCACGGTCACAACCATCCCACAACCGTAGCCTCCTGGCTGTTACCACGCAACGCTGCCTTGTCGGCTCCCATCAAGGACTACACATCCTTCGAATGCTGGCCCTCAGTGGCAGGCAGGGAGCCAGGGGTGGCGCGGCAGAGAATTGGTGGTGGCCTGTCCACTCGAGGGGCTTGTTCGAAGGGTCGCTACTCAGCAGGCTACGTATGCAGACCATTTTTTTCTCGTAGCATTCCTGCATCTTCTGGCTTCCATGCCCCTTAGGCTTGTTGACCTAAGCTTGTATTATGTGCTTAGATCACAAATAAACTATGTCTACTCAGAATGATCAATGCATCGCTGAACCTCGCCTCGTTGTGCGGAATAGCTCTGTTCCTTTGGTGGCTCTTGGCTGTGCCTGCAGCATGTTTTCAAATATGGTTTATACTGACAAGAAGGGCTGATACCTCCCCCGCAGTTGTCGCCAAGTCATTGCTTACTGCAGCTGTAGGGCTGGGCCGGATTATTGGGCTTCCGGTTGCAGGCTTTATTCTATTCTTTCAAGGCTGGAGGCTTGACCCTATACTTCAGTTTGCAGTCATTATCTTGTGCGTTTTACTCGTAGCCGAATCCTCGGCCTCAGTAGCGTCAGACTTTGACCAATGGCGAAGAAGGCTGGGAAGAGCTGTTGCGGTTATTGGGGTCGATCAGCAGCCAGACGACAATTCATAGATGAACGCCTATAGCAAACATGTTGCTTACTCCCCAAGCCTTCTAGTTCCTGCACGTCTGTTACTCAGCCTATAAGAGTTGAGCTATCGCTCACTCCCGCGGACACCCCCTCTCCTTCGCAACCTATAAAATCATGTGATGTTTGATTGTGTCATCGAGGCCTTGGTTATTGCCAGTGCGGACCCCTGAAAGCATAAATGTGTAGTCAATGAATCACGAGGCGTATTTATCCCCAGTCCTTCAAACAGTATTTCGACGGGTCCAGTATCCACCTCAATCCCTGCCTCATTTTCAGCCTAAGATCCTTCATGGCTTGCAGGTCCAGGGCTGACACCCCTTCCAGGGTTTGGCCTTTGCTCGGATTGGAGAGTGGACAAGGGTGTAACAGGCGTGTCTGTGAACCAATTGCTCGTTCAGCTTAAGGCCACCTAGAAAAATCCGAAAAATCAGCCGAGACTGTCAATCTGACTCCAGTCTCGGCAAGGGATCTTAGCCGTATAGACGGTCGAAAAAGGTGATTTTCAGAGGTGCCCTTAAGCTACTTGCATCTGAGAGGTCATCCATTGTTGGATATGAGCCTCTGCCCAAACAACCCGCCTTGGACCAAGCTTGATTTGGGGAGGAAATTCCCCATTTGCCATTTTGGCGTAAATAGAAGACTTAGAAAGACTAGTCATTGCCTCAACTTCACAACGGCGAAGAAACTTACCGATAGAATTTTGCATAATTAACCTCCAAAAAAAAGACAAAAAAAATGGGGCCTTGACCAAACCCGGAAAATGATATTCAATTAATTCAAAGCTTGTTTATATTTAAGCTTTGCTTGTAGGTAAGGGTTGGCCAGAGCTAGCGACCCCTGTATCATCACCCTGAAATGGCTTGGCCAGGAACTAGATGTACCAGTTTGCTGACTGGCTATCGATTGCTGAGTTGAAGAGGCCAAAGGACTGTATTGGCTTCTCCGTTGACACAGAGCATGATGCACTAGCTTAAGTCTGTATAGAGGCACCTTCTGCTCAGAAAAAATCCCGCAGAATAATTAGCTTAGATGGACCCGCTTGTATAGCTTATTTAAAGGTACTTTTTTTAATGGACAAGAAGATTTAATAAATCTAGTTCTATACGTAATACCACTGTTAGCCAGGGATTCTTCATGCATGGACACTCCCGTTACTATTTGCTCCTGCATTCAGAATTCACGCTTTCTGGAACAACCATATTCTCAATGTCGAGAACCAAGTCGCGATCCTGATGGTTTTGGAATCTAGAAAAATCCTTCAGATTATAAAAAGCATGGCGCTTATAATTCCAAGGAAGAATCACTACTCCCTGATTAAATCTGGATTTATTCTTTGAAATCCGCTGGGCTTTTGTAGTAAGGTAGAAACCAAGAAGACACTTTATCTCAGTGTTATATGTATCGTAAGGATCAGGACAGCAACCTAGGTGAAGATGTGAATGATATCCTATTCCATATCTTGGTCTTGAGTTGCTTTGGTTAATGATCATATTCTGTTTCTCATGAAACCATAATGCCAGTGGCCGTTCAGGATGTTTTTTTATCTTCCTTTTGTTGCACTTAAGCATTTTCGACAGCAGCATATTATTGATGTACCTAGCTTCATTGACTGCTTCTTCAAAACTACGTACTATTGGATAGTATTCTATGGTAATAAACCACTTAGGATTACTATACGTTGAATAAAGCTCCTTTAAATACTCCTTGGTTGCATCTAGAATCGATGATGAGTCTACTTTATTGTTATGATCCAGTAGACTCTTTTTGGTTGAAACTAGGTGTTTAGATCCTTGAGTCGGTTTAATATTCTTTAAATATAATGGTGTTTCCATAACTTATTCTCCTTATTAACCTGTGTCTATTGGCTTCTTATCTATTTGGTATTTGAAGGAATCATTTATCTATTCTTTCTTTATTGATGTCTTGGTAATCTTTAAAATTCTCTGTTTTCTTGATATTATAAAATCCTCTGAGTTATGACTTTTTCTCAGCAAATCAAAATATTGAAAGCAAATATGATACTTGGCCTCTGCTCTAGTTCTTATATTCTACTTATTTTTCACTCAAGCTTGAACTCCTATCATACAGCTTCCTTTAAATCCTGTCAAGTCTTTTTTCGTTTATGTCTTCACAGATAGAATCCAGAATCATATTTAGAATACTATTCCTTTGATGATTTCATCTTCTTCTGTATCGGTTGATACAAATCTAGATCACTCATTAGAGTGCTGAATGATGCCACATTTCCCTGCTCCATCACTTTTTAACCTTCTTGTAATTCCCCCTTATCATTTCCAGTGTGTACTCAACCGGTTTCTTGTGGGCCATTTCAGCAAGCTCAAGGAGCATTTGATATTCAACAGCTGGAATCGGAATATTCCTGCTCATTTACATTCTCCAGAGACATTATCATCACTTAACTTTTTAGCTACATATAGATCAACAGATTCCTTCTGTGTTACTGCTTTATGCAGCCTCAGAAGATAGTGTAAAGTGTTGGTTCTTGATGCTCTAATCTCTCTGCAAACAGAGTCAAACTCATTCAACGTTCTCTTGTGCCTTCTCCCGAAATATAGGCTAATAAAAGTCCCCTCTTCTGCATCTTTAAATAATGGTTTCATTTTCATCTATTTCACTTACTCTGTATATATTTATAATAGTTTGAATCTCTAGTGAGAAAAGTTGATGGTCATCTATCTACAAGACCATAGATTTAATTATAATATTGCCTCTCCTCCCACTGACCTTCCGCTAGCAGCCCTCCCCCTTACCAATTTCCTTCACCACCGCAGACATCTCCATCAAGCTCCTGATGGACACTACCATCGCCTTACGTGAGATCTAGACACGCATGAACGCCCACGCCTTCTCGGCTGTCCACAACCCTGAGCAAGGGCCAGCCAATGGCATGCCATTAGTCATCTTTGCTAGCAATACCAAGTGCTGCAATTAAGAGACTAATCAAAAACCACTGAACTCCCCAAATCATCGGGCTAAAGAACAAGCCGACGCCTCCCCAAATGAACGGGTTTGTTCCCGTCCAGATCATAGTCCCAATTGGGACACCCAATGGACCACCAAATAGGCCGCTGACACCTCTGACAATCGTCGGGTTCCCCTTCTTGCTGGGGAAGCTCTCTGGTGCAGTACTGACTCCATACCAACAACCACCAATTGCCAAGGAGGCCATGGCAAGACTTCCAATTACAAAAGAATTTTTATTTGACACTTATCTTAGGCAATAAGTACATATCTAGAGTAGTGACTTAAGTATTCACTTAATGTAGCTGTCAATACCATCATGCCGATATTTGCCTGCTCAGCTGGCCTCCAGCAACCGTTTTGAGCACTGGACGGCACTGAAACAGCCCGAAGCTTATATATGGCTACCTTGAAAAGCCAACTCGGTCTGCAGAATAACGAATTGCTTCCTTATTGCACCACAATGCTGCCCCAAAGAAGAACACTAGAAACTGCGGAAGAAACTGAATTGCAATAAGGACTATCCCGCCTTTGCCCCTTGCTTTTGTTGCGACACTGCCTGCTACTTTGGATTCTATCGGTATTCCTTGGTATCCCATATTCCATAAATGAAATCCTTGAAATATCATTATCACTGAACATCCTGCACCAACTAGGGTCAAGATCGCGCCAAACAACTCTAGAGGACTGCCTTTCTTTGAATCTTCAACAATTGATGCGCCAATGCCTAGCCCTAGTGCCGCAATTAGTGCAATCCATGCCGCCGTAGCACCATCCATAGGAGTGATTAAAGTGTTATCTCCCCTAACTCTATCTCGCAGCCTAGCTTCCATGTAAATTTCATCCCTCTGATTCATGCACCCTGGGGCTTGACGGAGAGGATTAATGCGTCGTTTTTACGAGGCCAGCAAGGCTGGCGTGTGAGGTGGACTGGCTTTTCTGGACAGCTCCCATCGTTAACCTCTGAGGCGAGGCACCTCCGCCAAATGGTCGCTCCCAGGTTCCCGAAGGGTCTCAGCAGGTCCAAGGAGTTCCAAAAAATGTGTTGGTGTATGTGTTGGTGTAAATTCTTTGCGAATCCTGAGACTTATTCCAGGAGCTTCCAGAATGGTCCTGTTTAGAAGGACGCCCCCTCCGTTTCCTGCCCGCAGCGGCTTCATGGCAGCGGCCTGAGGGCAGCCGAATCTGCCGCTAACGTCGGCCCGCTTCTGCCCCGACCATCGCCATGAAACGAACGCGTTGGTTGCTGCCGGTGCTGCTGCTCTGCGGGCTGCTGCTGGCGATGCTGCCCCTCTGGCCCGCCCCCGGTGCCGCCCAGAACGCCCGCGCGGAGATCCGGGGGGTCTGGGTGACCACCAACGACATGACCACCATGCGCGATCGCCCCAAGTTGCGGGCGGCGATGGACCAGCTGCAGGAGATGCACTTCAACACCGTCTATCCGGTGGTCTGGAATTCCGGCTACGCCATTCACACCAGTGAGGTGACCCGCACGCGCAAGCTTCAATCCTTTTCCTACAGGGGCCTCGAGGGCCAGGACATCATCGCGGATGTGATCAGTGAGGGCCATGCCAAGGGCATGCTCGTGATTCCCTGGTTCGAATTCGGCTTCATGGCGCCGCCCTTTTCGGAACTGGCACTCCAGCACCCCAGCTGGCTCACCCAGCGGCGGGACGGCAGCCGCACCTCGATCAGTGCCGCCGGAGAAGTGGTGTGGCTCAATCCCTTCAGGCCGGAGGTGCAGCAACTGATCACCGACCTGGTGCTGGAGGTGGTGGGCAACTACGACGGCGACGGCATCCAGTTCGATGACCACATGAGCCTGCCCAATGAGTTCGGTTACGACGAGTACACCAAGGCGCTTTATACCAGAGAAACCAAGCGGGCCGTACCGAGCAATCCGATGGATCAGGCCTGGATGAAGTGGCGTGCCGACAAGATCACGGCCTTCATGGTGCAGCTGCAGAAGGCCGTCAAAGCCAAAAAACCCACCTCGATCATTTCCGTCTCCCCCAACTACTACGACTTCGCCTACAAGCTGCAACTGCAGGACTGGCTGAGCTGGGTGCGGCGAGGCCTCGTTGATGAGCTGATCGTGCAGCTCTACCGACCGGATGTGGCCAGCTTCGCGGCCGAGGTGGCCCGCCCCGAGCTCGCTGAAACACGCCAGAAGATCCCCACCGCCATCGGCGTGATGACGGGACTGCGCACCAAGCCCGCGCCGATGGCGTTGATCCAGGCCCAGGTGCAGACGGCGCGGCAGAGCGGGATGGGGGTGGCCTTCTTCTATTTCGAATCCCTCTGGAATGCCACGGCTGAACCGGCGGAGCTGCGCCGCGAGGGCTTCCTCTCCCTGTTCCCCAGCCCCGCGCCGCGCCGGCCGCTCTAGGAGTTTGTTGCCAATAGAGCATCGAGCCTCTGAGCACGGCGAATCCTGGCCGCGCTGAACCACTTCATCGCTTCTGAGGCTCTGGTGTTCTGCTGAGCATGCCCATCGATGGGCCTGAATCAGCCCCGGCCACA
>NZ_JAHLYS010000042.1 GCF_025128055.1 Synechococcus sp. CS-1329
GACGCCCCAACCCCGACCGAAGACAGCCATCGATGACAACAACACCCCGGCCGTGCGGCCCCTGAACCTCAACTCGCAGTACAGTCCATCTCGGTGCTCAGCTCAGCACCCCGAGCGGACAACTTCCCTGATAGGTCCCGCCATCCCCCTCTCAAAAGCAAGGCGCCAGGGGGAATCCTTCAGCCTGTTCCAGCTCAGGCAGGCCAGCACCATCAGCAAGGTGGAGGGCAGCAGGACCGCCAGCTCGGCGGCATAGGCACTGAACAGCGCCCAGAGCGGGCCTTCGCGCCAGGCGGCCCCCATACCCAGCAGACCGACGATCATTGAACTGGGTCCCGGAGCCGCCTCCGCGAGCGCGTAGAGATCAGCGAACTGCGAGGGGGTGAGCCAGCAGTACTGATCGACGCTGATGTGGTGATATTCCGCCAACAGAGTGTTTCCACCCCCCAGGGAAAAAAGCGACAAAGAAAGAAAGGTGCCGATGACCTCTAGCAACTGGCCCCAATCTCCCTGGCGTAGCTGAGTACAGGCCTCCATCATTTCGAAGTCCCCCCCCTAGGTGAGACTGGCCGTGGCCAATACCAGGCCATAGCCACTGGCCCTGCCAACAGCACCAGGGGAATCAGACGCACCTGAAGCACGACCAGAGCCAAGAAGGTGGCAACCGCGAGGGCCAGGGCGACTGGGTCGCGCCAGTAACTGCCGAGAATCCTGAATCCCATCGAGAGGGCCATCCCGGCTGCCGCGGCCACCACTCCGGCCAAGACCCGATCCACCGCCGGGATCTGATGCACCTGGAAATAGATCAGACCCAGCGCCATCAGCAGACTGAATGGAGTGAGCAGAATGCCAGCCAGAGCAGCCATCGCCCCAGTCAATCCCTGGAAATGGGCGCCGATGTATACGGCCATATTGATCTGATTGGGTCCGGGAAAGAGTCGGGCCACCGTCAGGCCGGTGAGGAACTCCTCATCACTCATCCAGCGTCGCTGGTCGACCACGATGCGCTGGCTCCAGGCCGAGAGGCCCCCACCAAAGGAAGAGAGGGCCACCTGGGCCATGCCGATCAGCAACTGACGATGGTTGGGCGGCGGTGAGAGGTTGGTCACTCGTGAACGAAATGAGGGTCGGGGGGCAGTTCGCCGCTCTCGTGCTGAGAAGGATCCAGGGGATCAGGCGCACGATACTTACTCGCAAGATCCCAGTCGTGCTTGAAGGTTTCCTTGAGGCGTGACACCACCTGAGTGGCATCAGTTTCGATGCCCAGCTCCCGGCGCAGGTCAAAAGCACTGCGGTCGATGTTCATTGAACCGATCAGGGCGGAAACCCCATCCACAAGGATCAGCTTCGCGTGGAGCTTGAGATGCTTCTGCCGGCGTACCTTGACGCCGAAGCGGTCCATCAACCGCAGGGAAGCGAAGGTGTCGAAGATGTCCCAGTCGCTGATTCCGTGCTTGCCGCCACAGAGCACGCGCACCTTCACGCCCCGCTCGCGGGCTGAGATGATCCGCTCAAGAATAACGGCATCAACAAATTTGGGATGCTGGATCCAGAGTGTGCGCTCGGCAGAATCCACCAGTCGCGCCATCTGTCCACGGCTGTGATGGCTACTCCAGACCAGACCAACCTTCAGATTGGGCTCGAAGAAAGAACGTTGCCAGTCGGCTTCAAAGCCAGTGCGCACCTGTTCAACCACAGCAGCGGAGGTACTGACCACTGCATAGTCACGCGTCTGGGTGAAATACTTATCTGCAAAATTGAAAGTGGCGATCAGAACCGAATGATCATCAACCACCATCGACTTCTCATGGGTCACTGGGAAGGAGTCACTGGTCCACGACACATCCAGGCCTGCCGCTTGCAACCTGGCGAAAGTCTGATCATTCCAGCGGTCCCCACCTGAGGTGTGGGGATTGAGCATCACACGAACAACCACCCCCCGTACATGGGCCCGCATCAGCGCCTCCACCAGCGCCTCGGACTGCAGCTTGAACTGCTTGAGCAGCAACTGCTCACTGGCCTGATCGATCAAATTCACAACGGCTTCGAGGCCGTCGTCGGGCATCACCAGCAGGCGTTGCTGAAATCCGGGCTGATCCAGCGGGGGCGCACCGGGGATGGGGGGCATAATCAAAGGCATGTCTGGCAAACCCGTGACGAGCACACAGAGCCGAGCGATTCTGATCTGTTCCGGCAAGGGTGGTGTTGGCAAAACCACCCTCACGGCCAACCTGGGCATCGCCCTGGCCAAGCAGGGGGCACGCACGGCCGTGCTCGACGCCGACTTCGGCCTGCGCAACCTTGATCTGCTGCTGGGGCTTGAGAACCGGATCGTCTACACCGCCCAGGAGGTGCTCTCCGGCAGCTGCCGCCTCGAGCAGGCCCTGGTGAAACACAAGCAGGAGCCCAACCTCTCGCTGCTGCCGGCCGGCAATCCACGCATGCTCGAGTGGCTGACGCCCGAGGACATGAAAAAGATCGCGGGTCTGCTGACGGAGCAATTCGACTACGTGCTGATCGACTGCCCTGCAGGCATCGAGGACGGCTTCAAGAACGCGGCCGCCGCCTGCCGCGAAGCCCTGGTGGTGACCACCCCGGAGGTGTCGGCGGTGCGCGATGCCGACCGGGTGATCGGTCTGCTGCAGACCCGTGAGATTGAGCCGATTCAGCTGGTGCTCAACCGGGTGCGGCCGCGGATGATGGCCAACCAGGAGATGCTCTCCGTGAGCGATGTCACCGACATCCTGGCCCTGCCGTTGCTCGGTCTGGTGCTGGAAGACGAGCAGGTGATCGTCTCCACCAACCGGGGCGAGCCGCTCACCCTCAACGGCAGCCGTTCACCGGCAGCCCAGGCCTACACCAACGTGGCCCGTCGCCTGCGTGGTGAAGAGGTTCCCCTGATCGACCCCAGCAAAGAGGGCCAGGGCCTGCGCGCCAAGCTGGGGCGCCTGATGCACACCAAAATCTTCTGAGCCTCGATGACGTTGCGCGATTTCATCGACAGGCTGCTCGGTCGTCAACCGGCCAGTGCGGGCCTGGCCCGCGAGAGGCTGCAACTGGTGCTGGCCCACGACCGCAGCGACCTCAATCCGGAGCTGTTGGAGCAGATGCGCCGCGAAATTCTCGAGGTGGTCTCCCGTTATGTGGAGATCGATCTGGAGGAAGGGGACGTGAGCCTCGAAACCGAGGACCGCGTCACCGCTCTGGTGGCCAACCTGCCGATCAAGCGGGCCCGCCCCAAGCCGCCGGCCCCCGATAGCGATCCCTCCATGGCCGCGGTCTGAGCCAGTCGTCAAGCGCTCCAACCGGGTCCAGAAGCTGCCCAGCGGGGAATCCTCAAAGCTGAACAGCTGAAGAGTGAACCATGTCTCTGGAGGAGCATTCTCCAAGCCCTGCCGAGCAACGGGTGCTGGCTTGGCTGGTGCACGGCCTCAGCAACAAGGCCATCGCGGCCGAGCTGGTGCTGAGTCCCAGGACCGTGGAGAGTCACGTGTCGAGCCTGCTGGCGAAGGCGGGCTGCTGCAATCGATCTCAGCTGCTGCTCTGGGCGCGGGGCGAGCGATAAGCTCAGCGCCTTGCCGGCTTAGCTCAGTGGTAGAGCAGCGCTTTTGTAAAGCGAAGGCCATCGGTTCAAATCCGTTAGCCGGCTTGCCGCCATCGCCCCCATCCCCTTGCCCTCCCTCACCCCTGCGCTGTTGATCGAGGCCCTGGTGCTGATCACGGCGCTGGCTGGATTTCTGGGGCTGCTGTTGCGACGCAACCTCTTTCTCAAGGTGCTGGCGCTGGATGTGATGAGCACGGGGGTGATCGGATTCTTCGTGCTGCTGGCCGCCCGCAGTGGCGTGCGCACTCCCATCCTCGTCGCGAGCTCCAGCTCCGCTTCAACCCCGGTAGCCGCCTTTGCCGATCCCGTTCCCCAGGCTGTGATTCTCACGGCAATCGTGATCGGGTTTTCGATTCAGGCCCTTTTGCTGGTGGTGATCACCCACCTGGCCCAGCGGGAGCCCAGCCTGCAGATCGAGGCCCTTGAGGAGGCCGCCGAAGCATGAATGGCCTCATCATCGGCTGGTTACTGCTGCCCTTCCTGCTGGCCTTCAGCTCGGCACTGCAGCCGAAACTGGGCTGGTGGATGGCCTTGTTCTGTTGCGGCACCACGCTGGCGGCAGGCCTGGCCCTGAGCCTCGATCCCCAGCCGATCCTGATCCAGCTGGTGGGTCCCTCCGGCGTATCACTGCTGCTGGATGGATTCATCGCCCCCTTTCTGCTGCTCAATGCCCTGGTGAGTGCGGCGGTGCTGCTGGAGCGGGGCCGCAGCCACGACGACCCCAGCTTCTGCCTGTTGGTGATGGCCCTGCTGGGCTCGATCAACTCGGCCCTCGTCTGCCACGACCTGATCAGCCTCTATGTGGCCCTGGAGGTGGTGAGCCTCTGCGCCTTCCTGCTGATCGCCGACCGCCACAAATTCCGCTCCATGTGGATTGCCCTGCGCTACCTGATGGTGGGCAGCACGGCCCTGCTCTTCTTTCTGATCGGCTGTGCCCAGGTGCAGGCCAGCCATGGCTCCTTCTCTTTTGAGGGGGTCGCCCAAACCACGACCGGCGCCCTGGCCCTGCTGCTGGTGGGGCTGCTGACGAAGTCGGGGCTGTTCATCTCAGGGCTGTGGCTGCCGCGAACCCATGCCGAGGCCCCGGCTGAGGTGTCGGCGCTGCTCTCGGGGGTGGTGATCACCGCTGGAGCGGCTCCGCTGGTGAGGATCTCCCAGGCGACCCCGTCGCTGGCGACGGCCATGCTCTGGCTGGGGCTGGCCAGCGCCGGTTTCGCCGTGGTCTTCGCTCTGCTGGAGACCGACGTCAAGCGCCTGCTGGCCTGGAGCACGGTTTCGCAGATCGGCCTGGCGGTGATCTCCCCGGTGACAGCCGGCCTCTTCGCTCTGGGTCACGGCCTGGCCAAAGCCTGCCTGTTCCTGTTGACACGCCGCTGCCCCAGCCGTCAGCTCGCGAGTTGGCCCGAGATGCCCCTGCCCCGGTCGGTGGCTCTGCCGATGCGGCTGGCGGCCCTCTCGATCGCCGGCTGTCCCCTGCTGGTGGGATACCTGGCGAAGGAGCAGCTCCAACAGCAGCTGGGCCCCCTGCCGGTGCTGCTGGTAACGATCTTCTCGGTGGGCACGGCCGCGGTGTACATGCGGCTCTGGGCCAGTCCGATCCAACGGCTGGCGGCAGGACAGGTTCCTGCCGCCAGCCCGTTCCCCTGGGGGGTGGCGCTGTTGGTGGTCGCCCTGGTGCTGGGGAATGGTCTGCCGTTGCTGGGCAGCGACAGCACCCTCTGGTTGACCAGCTTCAAAACGGGCTCACTGCTGAAAGCCCTGGGGGTGTTGCTGGCCGGTTGGGCCCTGCACAGGCTGATGAGGCCCTTGAGACCGCAGATCAAGTTGCCGGACCTGGAGCGCTTCGACGACCTGATCGGCGGCATGGGCATCATGGGCACCGCTCTGGTGGTGATGCTCTCGTGGTGATGAACCGTCGCCTGAGTGCACGCCGTGTGGCCAGCTGGGGACTGACGACAGGGTTCCGCCTGGGGATCTGGCTGCTGCTCACCTCCAATGTGGGGCGCTTCAACATGGTCGTGGGCCTGATCCTGGCGATGGTCCTGCCCCGGGCTCGCTCAAGGCTGGCTAGCCCGGGTCTGCTGCTGCACTCCCTTTGGGCCGTCCTGCTCTCGATTCCTCAGGCCTACGCCGAAGCGGTGACGATGACCATCAGGCCCCACCGGCTGGAGCGGCTCACCAGCTTGAAAGGCTCCGGGAGCCAATCCGCGCTGGTGGTGTTTCTGGAGGTGTTCAGGATCACGCTGACGCCGCTCACGATCGCCCTGGGCCAGCGCGCCGATGGCAGCTACCTGGTGCATGAGCTGGTGGAGGAGCCGCCAACATGATGCTGCTGGTCTACGGGATGGTGCTGGCGCTGTTGATGCCGGTGCTGGTGGTGCTGCGCAACCCGGATCTCTGGCACCGGCTGGCGGCCTTCGCCAGCATTTCCACCAAGGTTTCGATCCTGCTGCTGGTGTTCGATGTGGCCCGCGGCGACCGGATGATCGGTGTCGTTGGCGTGATTGTGCTGAGCGTGGGCAATGCGGGGGTGATGCTGCTGGCCAACCTGCTGCGGGAGATGGAGCCATGACCATGCTCACCACCGTCGTGAGCGGACTGCTGCTGACCAGCGGCCTGATGTTCTGGCTGATCGGAACCTGGCCTCTGCTGGGCCGCTCCAGCTACCTGGCCAAGCTCCATGGCCTGTCGGTGGCCGACACCCTGGGTTCGGCGCTGATCGTGCTCGGCCTGTTGGTGCTGCAGCCAGCGGAGTGGCCCGTCCTGAGCCTGGCTCTCTTCTCCCTGGTGATCTGGAACACGCTGTTCGGCTACGTGCTCGGTTTTTGCTCCCGCCGTCGCACGGTTCCGATGATGGATGGTGCTGAGCCGTCGCCATGAGCATCCCCCTGGATCCGGGCGGGAACCTGGCCCAACTGCTGCCGATCGCGGCCCTGCTGCCCTTGACCGCCATCTTGATGGTGCTTCAGCGCAACCCGTACCAGACGTTGGTACTGCGCGGGATCATCGGCGCGATCGCCACCCTGCTCTATGCCCTGCTGGGGGCTGCCGATGTGGCCCTCACCGAAGCCCTGGTGGGCACCTTGCTCTCCACCACGCTCTACGCCATCGCCTTGCGCTCATCGATGGTGTTCCGTCTGGCTCTGCCGGAGGGGGTCTTGCTGGGCAGTGAGCGCCGAGCCCTGCTGGAGCCCTGGCTGCAGCAGGCCTTTCTTCGCCTCGAGGTGATCGACGTTCCTGGGGAGGGGCTGTTCCATGGCCAGCTGGGGGGTGATGGAGAGCTCCAGATCCGCTCAGGGCGACTGCTGGAGCAGCTGCTCAGCCTGGAGGGGGCCAGGGCCTGGCGGCTGGCCGGCGGCACGATTGCTCCCCTCAGGCCAGTGGCCTCTTCCGGAGCAGGAGTTTTGCCGTGAGGACCGTGCTCTATGTGCTGGCCGCCGCTCTGCTCTGCGCGCTACCCCTGCTGGATCAGGCGATCACCCTGCCGGCCGCCACATCGATCGTGGCGTCGATCGCCAGGGAGACGGCGGTGCCGAATGTGGTCTCCGGGATCATCCTCAACACCCGGCTCTACGACACGGTGGGAGAGGTGGTGGTGTTCAGCCTCGCGGCCCTGGGGGTGAAGAGGCTGCTGAGTGGTGAAGCGCCGGCCCGCTCGATTCTGGCCATGGAAGACGCCCCATCCCTGGTGCTCTGCCAACTCGGTGCCACCGTCTGCGCCCTGGTGGCCGTGGAGTTGGCCCTGCGCGGGCATCTCTCCCCAGGAGGGGGCTTTGGGGCGGGGGTCGCCGGTGGCACCGCCATCGGCCTGCTGGTGATCAGTGGCTCGGCCGAACGCACTGCAGCGTTTTACAAGCGTTACCGGGCAGGCACCTGGGAGAAGGTGGCCGTGATCATCTTCTTGATCCTGGCCCAGTTGAGCCTCTCCGGCCTGGCTCCGCCGGACGGAGACTTCGGCAGCCTGGCCAGCGGAGGCTGGATTCCCCTGCTCAACATTCTGGTGGCCATCAAGGTGACCCTGGGTTCCTGGGCCATCCTTCAGTTGTTTGTGCGCTATCGCGGCCTGCTGTAGGCCTGCTCCACGAGAGCGGCCGGGCTCAGGTCCGTCGCCCTGCCAGCAGAAAGCCCAGCAACGCCAGAGCGGCCCAACCCCAGCCGTGCAATCCCTCCTCGGGGGTCGCCCAGATCAACCAGGGCTCAATCAAGGTGTTGGAGAGAACAAGCATGGCCAAGACAGCCAGCACCAGCCAGAGCATGGCGGCCTCAGGGACGAAGGAGATCCTGATCCAGCATCACAGCACCGGAGCGCAGCAGCTGCCAGGTTCCGGCCGAGCGCCAAGCCAGCACCGTGCTGGCCTCTCCTGAAGCCGGGGGCCAGGGCTGGGGCGCCAGCCGTGGCAGATGGGGGAAGGCGGCGGCGGCGGCGGCGGCCGTGAGACAGGGAGTGTCCCCGGAACGGTTGGCACTGGTGGTGGCCAGGGGACCGGTGTGGCGGAGCAGCTCCCGGGCCCGCTCGCAGGCTGGAATGCGCAGACCAAGCCTGGCTTCGGCTGCCACCACTCCAGGCTGGAGGGCCGCCACCACCGCGCCCCGGGCCGGCAGCACCAGGGTGAGGGCACCAGGCCAATAACACTCAGCCAGCTCCAGCCAGCGGGGGAGCGGTGGCAACTCCAGTGCGGCAAACAACGCCTCTGGCTCGGCCCCCATCAGGATCAGTGGCTTGCTGCTCGGACGCGCCTTGAGCGCCCAGATCTGTTCGGCGGCGGCGGGCAGGGCCGCCAGGGCCGGCAGGGTGTCGGTGGGGAAGATCGCCGCACCACCGGCCAGGATCCACTCCGCCAGAGGTAGTGCAGCCAGGCCCTGAGCCCGGCCACCCGAGGCTGATGGCTGGGGGGGAGATGAATCCATCACGGCTGCTCGGCGCTGTCGGATTGAGGCCCCGCTGGCCCGGGCCTGTGGCTGGGTGCTGGCATGGCTCGCCTGGCCTGGGCAAAGCGCCAGCGCCCCTCAAGATCGCGGTGGGAGGTCACCTCCACCAGACCGCCGGAGAGGAGCAACTCAGTGACGGCCTCCGATTGGTCGTGGTGGTGCTCCAGCAGCAACCAGCCGCCAGGGGCCAGGGCCGACCGGGCTCCGGCGGCCAGCACCCTGATCGCATCGAGCCCGTCCGGCCCTCCATCGAGAGCCAGATGCGGCTCATGCTCCTTGACCACCGGTTCCAACGCCTCAAGCACCGCCGTGGGGATGTAGGGAGGATTGCTCACCACCAGATCCAGCGAACCCCAGTGGACGCGCAGGGGGTCCCACCACTGGCCCGGGTGCAGCGTGAGCCGATCCAGCAGGGCAGCCTGCTGGAAGTTGACCGCGGCCTGCTCGAGGGCCTGGAGCGAGCAATCAGTCACCAGGCCCCGGGCCTGGGGCAAGGAGTGTGCCAGCGCCAGAGCCAGACAACCGGATCCGGTGCCGAGGTCCGCCCAGGTCAGGGGTCTGTGAGCCGGGCTCGGCAGGACCTGGGCCAGGGCCACTGCCAGATCGGCCAGCACTTCCGTTTCCTGGCGGGGAATGAGGACAGCCGGAGAGACCGCCAGGGAAAACTCCCGCCAGGGGCACACCCCCACCAGGTACTGAAGCGGGGTATGGGACTCGAGATGCTGCCGCCAGAGAGCAGTGAGTTCCTCCAACCCGGCATGCAGGCGCACGGCCGCAGCGGGATCAAGCCAGACCCGTTGCAGCTGCGTCCAGCGCAGTCCGGCTCCGAGGTCGAGCAGCCAGTCGAGGTCGGCGGCTCGACCCCCTTCCCCCAGCCGCTGGCGGCGCCAGGTCAGCAGTGCAGTTCCTGTGATCAGCCCGCCTGGGGCCCGAGACCCTGGCGGCGAGGGAGGCGGCGGGAGCACAGCGCTGGGAAGGGGCTGGAGGGCTGACATGGCCCGAATTTAGGCTGAAGAGCCTGGGGCAGGGCGCCAGCGAAGGCCTGGCTCAGCGCGCACGCGGCCCGCCAACTCCAGGTGCAGCAACTGGGTGGCCAGCTCAGCCCCAGAGCGCCCCAGCACCTGGGCCAACTGCTCCAGCGAAGCCCCCTGGCCGAGGGCGGCCAGCAGGGCCTGATCAGGCGCAGCGGTGGGTGGAGCATCAAGGGGAGCGGCCGTGGAGGTGGCCTCACGGCCGAGCAGGGGCCCGGCACCCAGCTGAGCGATCAGATCAGAGGCCGCCAGCAGCGGACTCGCCCCCTGGGCCAGCAGGCGGTTGCTGCCCAGGGCTGAGCACTTGCCGGCATCGGCGGGAACCACCCAAAGCGGCAGCCCCTGCTCCCAGGCCAGGGCAGCGGAGTGGAGAGCCCCGCTCGACTCGGGGCACTCCACCACCACCACCGCCTGAGCCAGGGCCACCTGGAGGCGATTGCGGGCGGCGAAATGCCCCCGGCGCACAGGGGTACCTCTGGGGTGCTCGCTCACCAGCAGCCCATGGCGGGCCACAGCCGCCTGAAGCCCGTGGTGATGGCGTGGATAGACACGGTCAAGCGGAGTGCCGAGCACGCCGATGGGGCGCCCGCCCCAGTCCAGGCAACCGCGGTGCACGGCGGCGTCGATGCCCTCCGCCAGGCCACTGACCACGGGCCAGCCAGCCCCGGCCAGGGCGGCGCCGAGCGCTTCGGCCATGGCTCGCCCATGCGGGGAGGGGCGGCGGGTGCCGACCACCGCAATCGCCTGACGCCGCCTCAGGGGAGCCCAGAGGGATCCCCGCCCGGCCCAGTGCAGAGCCAGTGGCGGCCGCTGCAGCTGATTCAAGGAGGCGGGGCGGGCGGGATCCCCTGGCACGAGCACCCGCCGTGGTGCCTGGGCGGGCCAGCCACCCTCTCCCAGAGGATCCTGACCCCAGCTCTGACGGTGAACTTCGATGCTGGCGAGCACTCCTGGCCCGAATCCGTTCAGGCCAGCCAGCTCATCGGCTGTGGTGCCCCAGGCTGCCGCAAGCCCACCACAGGCCCGCTCCAGCTCGCCCAGGCGGCGCCAACCCAGGCCTGGACAACGGCTCCAGAGCAACCACCACTGCCGCCGCTCAGCCCAGCTCCGGCCGGCAGCCAGATCCGGCCCGGAACTGAGCGAGCCGGGGTGATTCCATGGGCCGGGAGAGGACCCACCACTGGAGCAGACACATGCGGCAGAGAGACCTCCAGATCTGGAGCTCCGCGAAAAAGACAGCGACAGCAGCTCGCCCATGGCCAAGCCATTCAGTACAGATGTACTAGCACGCTTTGCTCGGGCCGTCGAGCAGCCGCTGCAGCGCCCGCTCCAGCTCTGGGGGATAGCGGCGCACCAGCTGAAGGTTCGCTCCCTGACGGCGCACCAGCGCCAGCTCCACCCGGGCTTCCGCCGCCAGCCTTCCGCCACTGAGCATGAAGCGACTGATCCAGGGCAGCCGCAGCCCACGGCGGGGCTGGGCCTGACTGCGCAGCTCCACCAGCTCGCCGTGGCCCACGGCCTGGCGGTAGTCGATCCGGAGGGCCAGCACCGGCAGCTCCAGGCCCTGAGCCGAGAGCGCCGCATAGGGGAGCCCCGCCGCCGCCAGGGCCTCCACCCGAGCCTCCTCCAGCCAGCCGAGATAGGCGCCATGCCACATCACACCTCCGTGGTCGGTGTGCTGAGGCAGCACCCGCCGGCGCAGCAGCCAACCGGGGTGCGCGTTTTGCCACTCCATTACAGCCTCTCGCTCCACCGCTAAACCAACCAGATGCAGGCCATAGGCTGCCGAAAAGCCGCGACAGCCCCGTGTTCCGCAATCTGCTCATCGCCGATTCCGGCAAGGGCCACGTCGAGGAGATGGTGCGCATGCTGCGCGAACTCCCAGCGTTCCGCCAGACCAGGCTCAACCTGTTGCATGTGGTGCCAGAGCAAGCGGGCACTGACTTTCAGGAACACTGGCAGAAAGCCTCCGGCATCGTGGCCGATGCCATTCAGCGCCTTGGCCTGGACCCCACTCAGGTGAACGCCATCATTCGCCAGGGCGACATCAAGCAGACCGTGCTCAAGGTGGCCGACGAACTCGATGCCGACCTGATCCTGATGGGCTCGAGGGGGTTGGGACGGTTGCAGTCAATTCTGGCCAACAGCTCCAGCCAATATGTCTTCCAGCTCTCGACAAGGCCGATGCTGCTGGTGCGCGACGACCTCTACGTGCGCCATGTGAACCGGATGATGGTGACCCTCGACGGCACCGGAGTCGGCGATGACGCCCTCAGGATCGCCTGTGAGCTGGTGCGGGAGATTCCCGGAGGCACCCTTACGGGTGTGCACATCTCGCGCCAGGACATCCAGCCCAGCCGTGGCGGCAAGAGTCCTGCCGACCTGGTGATCGAGAAAGCGGTGCAGCGGGCCCGCTCCCTCGGCGTCGAGCTCAAGGGTGTCCATGGCACCGGCGATGTGGGACGCGGGGTTTGCGCCATGGCCGAAGAGATGAAGGCCGATCTGGTGGTGATCGCCTCCCAGGACCGCAGACCGCTGGTGGCCAAGAGCCTGGTGGATATCGACCGGCTCTTGGGCAGCTCCGTGAGCGACTACATCCGCGTGCACGCTCCTGCACCGGTGCTGCTGGTGCGGGAGCCCGAATCAAAGCGCTGATCAGCCCCGACAACTCAGCCGAGGCTGAATGTGGAAGGCCCACACGGACAAACCCCCTGAGGCCGTGAATGACGGCTTCAGGGGGTTTGGTCTGTGCAGGTCACAGGGAGACCCATGGGTGCCACAGGGCTCCCCGAAGTCTGCCCATGGATCCAGCTCCGCTTAACCCTGCTCGCGGCTGCTGGTCTGAATGTAGAGAACGATCAGGAAGACAGCCGGCACCAGCACAAACATGAGGCTGGCCACAAAACCCAGATCGTTGGTTTCCATGGGAGCTCTAGGACGGGTTGAAGGTTGCGTGGGGCGACCGTATCACCCACCGCTGGGGCCTTCCTCCACCGCTTCATCGGCCGTAGCGCTTGATTCCTGGCCGGTGGGCCCGGTCTCCGACGGCGGCTCCGTGGTGGGCCAGGCCGTGGGGCCCGCCGCCAGGGGCTCGGCCCGGGCGGCGGCCAGCAGAGCCTCGCGATCAGCAAGACCCGCCTGGGGCCGGGTGAGCACGATCAAGGAGCGCTGCACCAGGGCCTGGCAGGCGAGGCGCCAGCCCTCGGGCCGACGGCGCAGCTTGCGGTCCTCCACAGCGGTTCGCGGGCTGAGGGCGCCCGGTGAGGCCTCAGCCACCACATCAACGAAACAGGTGATGCACTGACCGCAGCCGCCGCAATTGCCGAGCTGCCCCTTGAGCCCGTAGAGCTCCAGTCCCTCCCGCAGAGCCACCTCCCGCAGATTCTCGCCTGGGTAGCACTCCACATCACGGCCTTCACGGATGAAGCGGATCACAGGCATCAGGATCAGGCGCGGAAGCACCCATTCTGCCCCCTTCAAGTTGAGTTTTGTAAACAGCTCCCAGGGCAAAGCACCGCAGAGCGGGTCACGGCTCGTTTCAGCTCCCCGCCCTCGCTCCCGTAGGCCAGGAGAACCCCTTACGATCCCCACTACGGAACGATCAGTTTGATCGTCCACTGTCTGTGCTGGCGTCATGTCGCCACAGGCAGCTGTTTGTTACTCCGGACCTGACCCCCATGGGATTGCCCTGGTATCGGGTGCACACGGTCGTGATCAACGACCCGGGCCGCTTGCTGGCCGTGCACCTCATGCACACCGCCTTGGTCGCCGGCTGGGCCGGCTCCATGGCGCTCTATGAGCTCGCCATTTTTGATCCATCCGACTCGGTGCTCAACCCGATGTGGCGCCAGGGCATGTTCGTCATGCCATTCATGGCCCGCCTGGGTGTAACCGGCAGCTGGAGCGGCTGGAGCATCACCGGAGAAACGGGAGTCGACCCTGGCTTCTGGAGCTTCGAGGGTGTAGCCGCTGCGCACATTGTTTTCAGCGGTCTGTTGTTCCTGGCCGCCATCTGGCACTGGACCTACTGGGATCTGGAGATCTGGCAGGACCCCCGCACCGGTGAACCGGCGCTGGATCTGCCCAAGATTTTCGGCATCCACCTCCTGCTCGCCGGCCTTGGCTGCTTCGGTTTCGGCGCCTTCCACCTCACCGGAGTCTTCGGACCGGGGATGTGGGTCTCCGACCCTTACGGCCTCACAGGACACCTCGAGAAGGTGCAGCCCTCCTGGGGACCTGAAGGATTCAACCCCTTCAACCCCGGCGGGATCGTGGCCCACCACATCGCCGCCGGCATCGTGGGCATCATCGCCGGCATTTTCCACATCACCACCCGCCCACCCGAGCGCCTCTACAAGGCCTTGAGGATGGGGAACATCGAGACAGTGCTGGCCAGCGCCATCGCCGCAGTGTTCTTCGCGGCCTTCATCGTGGCTGGAACCATGTGGTACGGCTCAGCCGCCACACCGGTGGAACTGTTCGGCCCCACCCGCTACCAGTGGGACCAGGGCTACTTCCGTACTGAAATCAATCGTCGGGTCCAGACAGCCCTGGAGAACGGCTCCAGCGCCGAAGAGGCCTACGGTGCCATCCCCGAGAAGCTGGCCTTCTTCGACTACGTCGGTAACAGCCCGGCCAAGGGTGGCTTGTTCCGCGTTGGTCCGATGGTCAACGGCGACGGCCTGCCCACCAGCTGGCTGGGCCACATCAGCTTCACCGACAAGGAGGGTCGCGACCTTCAGGTCCGCCGCCTGCCCAACTTCTTTGAGAACTTCCCTGTGGTTCTTGAAGACGACCAGGGCATCGTCAGGGCTGACATTCCCTTCCGCCGCGCCGAAGCCCGCTACTCCTTCGAGCAGACCGGAGTGACGGCCACCATCTACGGCGGCGCCCTCAACGGTCAGATCTACACCGACCCTGCAGCGGTGAAGAAGCTGGCCCGCAAGGCCCAGCTGGGTGAAGCGTTCGAATTCGATCGCGAGACCTACAAATCCGACGGCACCTTCCGCAGCTCGCCCCGCGGCTGGTTCACCTTCGGTCACGCCACCTTCGCCCTGCTCTTCTTCTTCGGGCACATCTGGCACGGCGCTCGCACCCTGTATCGGGATGTGTTCGCCGGCATCGACCCCGACCTTGGCGAGCAGGTGGAATTCGGCCTGTTCCAGAAGCTGGGAGACCGCACCACCCGCCGTCTTCCCGAGGGTTACGTCCCACCGGCTGGCTCCAAGCTCAGCTGATCGCCCCCACTCAGGAGATTCTCGATGGAGAGCTTCGCTTACATCCTCATTCTCACGCTGGCGATCGCCACCCTGTTCTTCGCGATCGCCTTCCGCGATCCCCCGAAGATCGGCAAGTGAGATCCAGGGTTCTCTAAGACCCTGAGAACCCCCCAAGCCCCCGCTCCAACGGGGGCTTTTTCATGCCAGGAGCCATTCCCAAGCAGCGGAGCGCAGCGATTGAGCACTCCTCACTTCTCAATCGGAGCTCAACTGACTACACTTTCAATAATCAAACCGCACAGGTCGCCTAGGGATGCAATGTCCCTCCTGCCAACACACCGATAGCCGGGTGCTGGAATCCCGTTCCGCGGATTCTGGTCGCAGTGTGCGGCGGCGGCGTGAATGCCTCCACTGCGACTTTCGCTTCACCACCTACGAACGGGTGGAAACCGTGCCGATCACGGTGATCAAGCGCACCGGTAGCCGTGAGATCTTCAGTCGCAGCAAGCTGCTGCACGGTCTGGTGCGGGCCTGCGAAAAAACCGGCCTGGAGCCGGCGCGGCTGGAATCCGTGGTCGACGACATCGAGCTGCAACTGCAGCAGCAGCGCCATGGTCGCGAGGTGAGCAGCGCCGAGATCGGTGAGCTGGTGCTGCAGCAGCTCAGCGAGGTGAGCGAAGTGGCCTACGTGCGCTTCGCCTCGGTCTACAGGCAGTTTCAGGGCATCAGCGACTTCGTCGCCACCCTTGAGGGCCTCAGCTGTCGGCCGTCTCGCCAGCACCCCGATGGCGCCTTGGCCTCCGTGAGCTGAGCCCCCGGGTAGGCGAATTTGTATGATCGTGGATCGCATGCGCTTGTCGGCGGGCAGGCACGCGTTCCCCTTCATTCTGCTTCGGGCAGACCGCCACCCTTCCATGACCGTGACCCCTTCCGAGATCAGCAGCACCGAGGCCGAACTGGACCCGGTGGGCGAAGCCCCCACCGATCTGGACCCGACCAGCGAGACCTCGGCTGATCTGAACCTCGACATCCCGGAAGAGGTCCCCACAGCCGACGATCCCAGCAGCCGCGCCGCCAGCCGCGACACCGACGGTGCCGGCTTCACGCTGGATGAGTTCGCTGCCCTGCTCAGCAAGTACGACTACAACTTCAAGCCCGGCGACGTGGTGAACGGCACCGTGTTCGCCATGGAGCCCAAGGGCGCCATGATCGACATCGGCGCCAAGACCGCTGCCTTCATGCCCCTGCAGGAGGTGTCGATCAACCGGGTCGAGAACCTCTCCGACGTGCTGGAGCCCGGTGAGATCCGTGAGTTCTTCATCCTCAGCGAGGAGAACGAGGATGGCCAGCTCACCCTCTCGATCCGCCGGATCGAATACCAGCGGGCCTGGGAGCGGGTGCGCCAGCTCCAGAAGGAAGACGCCACCATCTACAGCGAAGTGTTCGCCACCAACCGCGGTGGCGCCCTGGTGCGGGTGGAAGGCCTGCGCGGCTTCATCCCCGGCAGCCACATCAGCACCCGCAAGCCCAAGGAAGATCTCGTTGCCGATTTCCTCCCCCTCAAGTTCCTGGAGGTGGACGAGGAGCGCAACCGCCTGGTGCTCAGCCATCGTCGCGCCCTGGTGGAGCGCAAGATGAACCGCCTCGAGGTGGGCGAAGTGGTGCTCGGAACCGTCCGCGGCATCAAGCCCTACGGCGCCTTCATCGATATCGGTGGGGTCAGCGGCCTGCTGCACATCTCCGAGATCAGCCACGAGCACATCGAGACCCCCCACACGGTGCTCAACGTGAATGATCAGATGAAGGTGATGATCATCGACCTCGACGCCGAGCGTGGTCGGATCTCCCTCTCCACCAAGGCCCTCGAGCCGGAACCCGGTGACATGCTCACCGATCCCCAGAAAGTGTTCGACAAGGCCGAGGAGATGGCGGCCCGCTACAAGCAGATGCTGCTGGAGCAGGCCGAAGAGAACGAACCGATGGGCGTCACTCTCGACTGAGCGCCATAACCTGGGCTCCCTGCACCGATCCGATGGTTGAACTGCTTCTGCGTGGTCAGACCCTCGGATCGGTTGAAGCTGTCCTCTTCGACAAGGACGGCACCCTCAGCCTCAGTGAACCGGGCCTGCTGGCCCTCAGCCGCGCCCGGCTCCAGGCCTGCCTGGAGCACGTGCCCGAAGCCAGCCGTCCCCAGTTTCAGAACCTGCTGGAGCGGGCCTACGGCCTAGAGGTCGATCGGCTCCACCCGGCTGGCACCACCGCCGTGGCCAGCCGCCAGCACAACCTCATCTCCACCGCCACCGCGTTCTGTCAGGTGGGTCTGGGATGGCCGGATGCCCTGGCCCACAGCGAAGCCGTGTTCGCGGCCACCGATCCGACCACAGATCCGGGCACAGATCGTGAGCCCATCGATGGCCAGGGGCCGCGTCCGGGCGAGGCGTCCCTGGCACCGCTCACCGAAGGGGTGAAGCCTCTGCTGCAGGAGCTGCACCGCTCAGGCGTGCTGCTGGCTGTGATCAGCAACGACGACAGCGAAGGAATCCATCGCTTCCTGGCTGGCCACGGGCTCTCCGGGCTGTTCCGGGAGATCTGGAGCGCCGAGATGGACCCGCCCAAGCCCGATCCAGCGGCCGTACACGGGCTCTGCTCCAGGCTTGGGGTCAGCCCTTCGGCCTGTGCCCTGATCGGGGATGCCAGCAGTGATCTGCGCATGGCGGAAGGGGCGGGAGTGGCCCTGGCCCTGGGCTACAGCGCCGGCTGGAGCAGCCGACCGCCGCTGCCGGAGCACCTACCCTGCCTCGATCACTGGCAGGAGCTGAGAGTCGGGCGATAAGCTCAGTCACCCTGATGACCGTGCAAGCCGGGATGAGCCGCTACGTCTTCACCTCTGAATCGGTCACCGAGGGCCATCCCGACAAAATCTGCGATCAGATCAGCGATGCCGTTCTCGATGCTCTACTGAGCGCCGACCCCGCCAGCCGGGTCGCCTGCGAAACCGTCGTGAACACCGGCCTCTGCCTGGTGACGGGCGAAGTCAGCACCACGGCTCGGGTCGACATCACCAGCCTGGTGCGGTCCGTGATCGAAACCATCGGCTACAGCGGTGCCAAAGCCGGTGGCTTCGACGCCAACAGCTGTGCCGTGCTCACCGCCCTTGACCAGCAATCGCCCGACATCGCCCAGGGCGTGAACGAAGCCGACGACCACGATGGCGACCCGCTCGACCTGGTGGGAGCCGGCGATCAGGGAATCATGTTCGGCTTCGCCTGCGACGAAACCCCGGAGCTGATGCCCCTGCCCATCAGCCTGGCCCACCGCCTGGCCCGCCGGCTGGCCCAGGTGCGGCACGACAACACCCTTCCCTACCTGCTCCCCGATGGGAAGACCCAGGTGAGCGTGGTCTACGAAAACGATCGACCGGTGGCAATCGACACCCTGCTGATCTCCACCCAGCACCTGGCGGAGATCGATGGCATCAGTGATGAGGAAGGCCTGCGCCAGCGCATCGCCGATGACCTCTGGACCCATGTGGTGATTCCGGCCACCGCCGATCTGCCACTGCAACCGGAGCGCGGGGCCGTGCGTTTTCTGGTCAATCCCACCGGCAAATTCGTGGTGGGCGGCCCCCAGGGTGATGCGGGCCTGACGGGCCGCAAGATCATCGTCGACACCTACGGAGGAACAGCGCGTCACGGCGGCGGTGCCTTCTCCGGCAAGGATCCCACCAAGGTGGACCGTTCAGCGGCCTACGCCGCCCGCCACGTGGCCAAGAGCCTGGTGGCCGCTGGTCTGGCTCGGCGCGTGGAAGTGCAGCTCAGCTACGCGATCGGTGTGGCCAAGCCGGTAAGCATCCTGGTGCAGAGCTCCGGCACCGGCAGGATCAGCGACGACGACCTCACCGCCCTGGTGCAGGAGCACTTCGACCTGCGCCCCGGCGCGATCATCGAAACCTTCGGCCTGCGCGAGCTCCCGCGCCAGCGGGGCGGGCGTTTCTACCAGGATGTGGCCGCCTACGGCCACTTCGGCCGGCCCGACCTCAACCTCCCCTGGGAAGATGTCAGCGAGGCGGCTGCACGGCTGCAGCAGGCCACCGCCGATCGGGTGCCCGTGGGCCAGCCCGCCGCCTGATCACCGTGACCAGCCGCCGTGGCGGCAACGAGATCGGCCCTCTGGCGGCGGGGGTCGATCTCGGCAGCAGTGGCATCCGCCTGGCGGTGATCGATGCCCAGGGTCAGGTGCTCAGCGAGCAGGCCACGGCTTATCCCAGCAGCTTCAACAATCCAAGCAGCTGGCGGCAGGGCATGGTGGCGCTGACGCGGGCTCTGCCCGCCCAGCTCAGCCAGAGGTTGGGCGCCATCAGTGTCGATGGCACATCCGGCACGCTGCTGGCCTGCCACTCAGGCGGCACACCCCTGGGTCCTGCACTGGCCTACAGCCTCGCCTGCCCCGAGCAGGCGGGAGCCCTCGCGGCGCTAGTGCCCCGGGGCTGCGCCGCCGCCAGTGTCAGCAGCAGCCTGGCCAGGGCCCTGCGCCTGCTGGCCTCGCCCACGGGGAGGGAGGCGGAAGCCGGGACGGACCCTGATCTGCTTCTGCGCCACCAGGCCGACTGGCTGATGGGCTGGCTGCTGGGTGACTGGCGCTGGGGCGAAGAAGGCAACAACCTCCGTCTGGGCTGGGATCTCAGACGTCAGTGCTGGGCCGGAGAGCTGGAGCGGCAAGCGTGGGCAGCGGCGCTGCCCGAGGTGGTCGAAAGCGGCACGGTGCTGGGACCGCTGGCTCCAGGCTGCGCCGCTGAACTGGGGCTGCCGGGCTCCTGCCTGGTGGTGGCCGGCAGCACCGATGCCAACGCCGCTGTGCTGGCGGCTGATCCGGCCCCTGGCGACGGAATCACTGTGCTGGGCACCACCCTGGTGCTGAAACAGTTCGTGGCGGAGCCGATCGAGGGCCCGGGACTGAGCTGCCATCGGCTGGGGGGGCGCTGGCTGGTGGGTGGGGCCTCCAACGCCGGTGGTGGCGTGCTGCGTCAGTTCTTCACTGAGGCCGAGCTGGAGCAGCTCAGCCGTCAGATCGATCCCTCCAGGCCCAGCGGGCTGCACTACCGGCCCTTGCCGGCGAAGGGGGAGCGCTTCCCCCTCGACGACCCCGATCTGCTGCCGATCCTGGAGCCCCGGCCCGTGAGTGATGCGCTGTTCCTGCAGGGCCTGCTGGAAGGACTGGCCCGGATCGAGGCCCAGGGGTGGACGCGCCTGGCTCAATTGGGGGCTCCGCCACTGCAGCGGGTGATCAGCCTCGGGGGCGGGGCCCGCAATCCCCAGTGGCGTCAGTTGCGCCAGCAGGCGATCGCGAGGCCGGTGCTCAATCGTCCGGGGCTCTCAGCGGCCCAGGGGATGGCACGGCTGGCCCAAAGGGCCCTGAAGGCGTCTGCTCCAACGCCGAAGATGGAGGAGCCTGACCCTGAGTCCAAGAGTCCATGAATGAACGCCTGCGGACCGTGATCTCGATGGCCCTGTTCGCGGTTCTGGCCGGCTACGTCGGCTTCAGTGCCATCAGGCTGGGGCTGCTGCTCTGGCAGCGATTCGTGCTGGCCTGAGCCCCGTCTCCGCCACAATCAGTTGCAAACCCTGCCCAGCACCCATGGCCAGCGATCCCCTCAACGAAGCCGTCAGCGATCGAATCTGCCGCCACATGAACAAGGACCACGGTGAGGCAGTGCTGGCCTACGCGCGCCACTACGGCGGCGCTCAGCAGGCCAACGCTGCCCGCATGCTGCGGGTCAGCCCCGAGGCCATGGAGCTCGAAGTGGATGGCGCCAACCTCTCGGTGCCCTTCGATCATGTTCTCAGTGACAGCGAGGACGCCCACCGCACCCTGGTGGCCATGCTCAAGGGTCTGCCCGAGGCCTGAGCTGGGAACACTGAGCGGCAACGCCGCACATGTTCCGGGAGCTCACCGCCATGATCCAGGCCCTGTGGAGGGGATGCCTCCAGCTGATCACCCAGGCCACCTGTCCGCTCTGCGGCCACCCAGATGAACCTGAGCGCGAGGCGGAGCCAGGGCGGCCGCAGCCTTGCCAGGCCTGCTGCCAATCGCTGGGCCTCGAGATCCAGTCTGGATTGAGCGGGGTGCTGAGCGGCACCGAACCCATGCCCTGGTGGGCCCTGGGCCCGTACCAGGGGGCGTTGCGCAGCCTGCTGCTGCGCCAGCGGCGTGATCCCAGCAGAGAGGCGATTCCCTGCCTGGCCAGACGCCTGGCCGCGACGCTGCCCGTCTCTCTGCAGGGGCTGAGCGTCGTGGCGATTCCCAGCTGGAAGCGGCGGGCCAACCCCCTGCCCCTGTTGATCTGCCAGGGATTGGGCCTGCCCAGAGTGGCTCCCCTGGAGCGCAGCCGGGCCACGCTGGGCCAGCACCACCTCAACCGCCGGCTGCGGGCGCTCAACCAGGAGGGAGCCTTCCGGATCGCCCCTGACGGGCTCTCCCGTGGCCGGCGATCCCGTCAGGGCCTGTTGCTGGTGGATGACATCCTCACCACAGGGGCCACAGCCATGGCCGCCGCTGCCGCCCTCAAGCAAGCCGGATACCCGGTGATGGGGCTCCTCTGCCTGGCCCGGACGCCTGCTCCAGGCCGTGATCTAGGATCCAGCGGTGCTGCCAAGCGGCCGGCCGGGATAGCTCAGTTGGTAGAGCAGGCGACTGAAAATCGCCGTGTCCCCAGTTCAAATCTGGGTCCTGGCATTCTGTTGTGATGATCCTTGACCATGTGTGATGGTCTTAGACCAAGGATCAGTTCCATCCGGAGGCCGGATGGTCCTTGAAGCTGCGTTGAACCAACGAGATGCGAACCCCTCCTGAGCGCCCCCCCAACCAGCAGTTCAGCAATGCCGACAGCTACGGGATGGCCTTCGATGAGGCCTGGGGGCGGATCGGCAGCCTTGATCCCGCCGATTCAGGCGCCCGTGAAGCCGCCCTCGTGGGGGTGATCAGTGCTTTGAGCGATCACCCTTTTGCCCTGAAGGAACCCGAACTGGTGCGCCAGGTGGCTGAATTCCGCCTGCGCCTGCTCAAGGCCTGAGTTCACGGCGGAAGGGCGGCCCCATAGGATTCACGCCATGACCAGCTCCCTGACGCGCCTGGTCCGGATGCTGAGCTCCGGGTTCAGCAACCAGGACCAGGCTTTCGAGAACCCTCCCCTCTACGCCCACATTCTGGTGAGCTTCCGGCCGCTGCCGCACCTGGATCCGGGCTCCCTGCTGCTGGAGCAGTGGTACGCCTTTGCGCCCGGCCAGCCCTACCGCATCCGTGTGCTGCGGGCCGAGAGCGCGCCGGACGGAAGCCTGCGCATCCACAACCATGCCCTCCACGAGGAGAGGCGATTCTGGGGGGCGGTGCAGGATCCCGAGCGCATGGCCCAGATCCAGAAGCAAGACCTGCGCCTGCTGGAGGGTTGCACTTATGTGGTTCGCGAACAAGGCGAGGGCTTCGTCGGCGAGGTGGAGCCCGGATGCCGCTGCCTGGTGGAACGCAAGGGCGCGACGGCCTACCTGGTGAGCAGCTTCGAAATCGACGCCACCTCCATGCGCACGATCGATCGAGGCCACGATCCCACCAGCCATGAACAGCTCTGGGGATCGCTGGCGGGATCGTTCGAATTCCAGCGCACCGACGACTTCAGCCCTGAGATTCCAGCCACCTGGCTGGAGAGCTGGGCAGGCAGCTCAGCATCAGCAGCTCCCTGATCAGGCCCGAAGTCGCAGCAGTACGCAACAAAAAACAATGAAGCTAGTCAAATAAATTGGGGCGGCACGGTAAAGCTCTGTAAGGTCTTTTGTCACTAGGGGTTTGTGCTCAGCAGGGGTGCCTAAGTTCATCGCCCCTGCCCTTGGCACTTCATGGCCCTGCCCCTGCTCGAGCTCAATCCCATTGCCCTCAATGCCCGCGTCACCAGCCTGGCGGTAGGCAGCGAAGAAGAGCCACGGCGCACTCCGGAAGGCGTGCTTCGCAGCCCCCAGGCTGTGGATGAACTGATCGAGAGGGCCTACCGCCAGATCTTTTTCCACGCCTTCAAAACCGACAGGGAGCCAGGTCTTGAATCCAGGCTGCGGCGCGGTCAAATCAGCACGAAGCAGTTCATCCGCGGGCTGCTCCTTTCAGAGAAATTTCGCAGGGATTTTTACCGTTGCAACAGCAACTACGCTGTTGTGGAGCAAGTGGTTGGCCGTGTTCTCGGCCGCCCCGTGCATGGGGAGCGTGAGCGTATCGCTTTCTCAATTCTGATTGCATCCGAGGGAATGCAGAGCTTCGTCGACGCTCTGCTCGAGTCCCCGGAATACCTCGACACCTTCGGGGAAGATGAAGTGCCCTACCAGCGCTCGCGCGTGCTCCCCGGCCGCAGCCTTGGTGAGAAACCCTTCAACCAGCAGGCACCACGCTATTCCTCCTACTGGCGCGACATCAGTGCCTCCCGGGCGCCCGCCGGTTCGTTCAGCTCTGGCACGCAACTGGAGCGGGGGCTGCGCTCCCCTGCCTGGATCGATGGGCAGCCGCCGAAGCTGGTTCAGACCCTCTGGCTGGGGCTGGCCGCCATCGGCGGAGTGGCCGTACTCGGCCTCGTGATCGCCACCGCAGCCGCCATGCTCAGCACAGGTTCCGCTGGCTGAGGGCCTGAATCAGGCCCTCAGCTCATCCATGAAAGGCTGCTCCCCCTCCTCTGGGAAAAGGGTTTCACCTCCGAACTCCGGTTCGGGGGCAGAGGCTGGGGGAGGAGTTGCTGAATCCAGAACCCGCAGGGGCCTCACCCCTGAGATCTGGCCGTGAGCCGGCTGATCGAGCAGTGCTTCGAGCCGGCTCAGACGATCATCGGTCTGCTCCAGCAGGTCGAGAACTGCAGCTGCATCGGCCCCATCCCGGCCAGCGCGATCCAGCAGCCTGCTCTGTTGATCTTCCAGGTGGAGCAGCCGCCTCTCCATCTCCAGCAGGCGCAGGGTGAGCGTTTCGGTGAGCTCGCCAAGGGCCCTGAGCTGAACGCCCATGCGCAGGGGCCAGGCTTCAGAGTCAACTGCCGATGTCATGGGTCATTCAGCGACCGCGATGGGCGGATGGTATCGGCCTGAGCAACGGGCGCCAGAGGGCGCCTTTGTAACGATTCTGAAAAGCCCCGGTGAGAGCGTAACGGCCCCCATAGGATCCGGCTGCAGACAGCATCGTCGGGGACGTTGTGGCCTGTGTCCAGCACATCCTTGACAGCACCGCCTCGTCAGCCCCGACCCCTTACGTCCTCCCTTCCTTCCCGGCCTGCACGCCCATGACACTCGTCAACGCTGCCTACCTGGGCATCGATCGCTTCGCAAACACTCGCAACAAGGACAACTGGTCGAACGCCACCGAAGCCGACATCGCCGCACTGATTCGCTCGGTCTACCAGCAGGTGCTTGGTTACCAGTACGTGATGAAGAGCGAGCGGCTCGAGGGTCCTGAGTCGCTGTTCCGCCGGGGCTACCTGAGTGTGCGGGAATTCGTGCGCCAAGTGGCCAAGAGCAACCTCTACCGGCAGCGGTTCTTTGAGAACAGCAACCCTTACCGCTTCATCGAACTGAACCACAAGCATCTGCTGGGTCGGGCGCCCCAGAACAAAGCTGAGATGCTGCACCATTTCACAATTCTGCAGAACGAAGGTTTCGACGCTGAGATCGACTCCTACCTCGACAGTGCCGAATATCAGGATCGCTTCGGTGAAGAGCAAGTGCCCTACCTGCACGGCTGGAACTATTCCGTCGGCCAGCAGGGGCTCCAGTTCTCCTACATGTTGCAACTCTCCCGCGGCGCGGCAGCATCCATCAAGGGTGACAGCGCCAAGAATCAGTCACGGCTGAATCCCTCTGTGCACAAGGGAGCCGCTATTCCCGTGGTCAGCCCCAATGCCAAGGGCTCCGCATTCCGCTCGGTCGAGGCCGATGGCGTCACCCGCATGGGAGTGGGCGCCGGCGAACAGGGCCGCACCTACCGGGTCGAAATCTCCGGTTTCAACAACTACCGCCTGCACAAGCGCAGCAATCGGGTGCGCTTCATCCCTTTCAACAAGCTGCTCGACTACCAGCGGCAGATCCAGCGCGAAGGCGGCCGCATCGCCAGCGTCAGCCCGGTCAACTGATTCCCTCCCCATCCTCGTCGTTTCCCATTCGCCATGAAGGTCTCTGCAGGCACCCGCGGCAGCAGCTTCAGCAGCAACCGCCAAGTCACGATCCAGGTCACAGGCCTGGCCAACAACGACTATGTGCGCAGCTCCGACTGCACCATGCAGGTGCCCTACACCCGCATGAACGAAACCATGCGTCTCGTTCATCGCCTCGGGGGCACCATCACCGGCGTGAGTGTCAGCGGCTCAGGCGACAGCTCCGCATCCTGACGGCGATTCTTCGGGTCTGATCCTGGCCATGGCTCCTTCAAGGGCTCCAGATCAGACCTGTCCACTCATTGCCTCAGCCCAGCCTCCCTCCCCAGGGGGGCTTTTTCATGCCGCCGCAAACCATGGGCTGGCCGAAGTGACGTGGTGGGATTGACCAGGGCAGCGTCGCGCGGCCCATCGGGTCGACGCGCCTTCCTTCTGGATTTTACTGTTCAGCCAGCTACAAAACGGCTGGAACAGAGTCCATGGACTGGCCTTGGGCTCCAGTCGAGCTGTGAAAAAGCTTGCGCGGGAGCAGCAGTGCCGCCTGGATGACCATTTGTGAATGATCGAACGTGGCTGCGGGCCTAGGGCTAAAAATACACAGGTCAAGTCGAGCCACATCTGGCCATCGGTCGGTCCAGCCGACCAGCCGGTTCATCCGGTGCATGCCAGCTGTCCTCGCACTCGGCACGCGAGTTCGCCTTAGGCGCACTCACTGTTGATCACCCAACTCCCGACCCCCACCCGTCGAGAACAGGAGCTTTTTTTACATGTTCGACGCCTTCACCAAGGTCGTTGCTCAGGCTGATGCCCGCGGCGAATTCCTCAGCTCTGCCCAGATCGACGCCCTGGCGTCGGTTGTCGCAGACAGCAACAAGCGGATGGA
>NZ_JAHLYS010000043.1 GCF_025128055.1 Synechococcus sp. CS-1329
AACTTTCGGCTGAGCCTGGCTCTTGGCCAAGTTCCCAGCCGCGCAAGCAGTTTGATCCGAAAAAAAGCTGGCAACTGAATGGGTCGCCTGACTGAATGGGTCGCCTGAGATTCGAACTCAGGACCAATCGGTTAAAAGCCGAGTGCTCTACCGCTGAGCTAGCGACCCGCCCTGATGGGCTGCCCTTGCGGACACCCTTGGAACGTATCACCCAGGGGGCACCTCCTCCAAGGGAGCATGGTCGGGTCATCAGGGGGCGCTGATCCCCCGGTTGCCCCCACGCCGCCATGTCCTCCGCACCCTGGCCCGAACCCAGCGTTCACCCCGAGGCCTGGGTGTCCCCCTCGGCGGTGGTGATCGGCGATGTGAGCCTCGGCGCCGGCGCAAGCCTCTGGCCGATGGCAGTCGCCCGGGGCGACCTCTGCAGCATCCGCATCGGGGCCAACAGCAACGTCCAGGACGGCGCCGTGCTGCACGGCGATCCCGGCCAGCCGGTGCTGATCGGCGAGGGGGTGACCATCGGCCATCGGGCCGTGGTCCATGGCGCCACCCTGGGTGACGGCTGCCTGATCGGCATCGGCGCCATCGTTCTCAATGGGGTGCGGGTCGGTGAGGGGGCTTTGGTGGCCGCTGGGGCGGTGGTGACCCGCGATGTGCCCCCTCGCACCCTGGTGGCGGGCATCCCGGCACAGGCCCGGCGCAGCCTGAGCGCAGAGGAGGCCGCCGAGCAGTTCCAGCACGCCCTGCGCTACAGCCAGCTGGCCGCCGTCCATGCCGGTCGCGCCGCCTGATTGCTGCGATTTGGATCAACAGCCCAGCTGCCCTTCGGGAGCGGCGGCTGCGGTCCGTAAGATCTGGATACCAAGACTCCCTGACGATGGACGCACGGCTGCTGCTGGTTACCGCCCCGATCCTGCTGGCCGTGGCCTGGGCTGTGTTCAACATCGGCCGTGCGGCTGTCGGTCAGCTGCAACTGATGCTCAAGCGTTCCCGCGCCTGATGGTGCTGGTGATCGGTGCCGGCCTCGCCGGCACTGAAGCGGCCTGGCAGATCGCCCAGGCGGGCCTGCCGGTGCGGCTGGTGGAGATGCGCCCCGTGCGGCGCTCCCCCGCCCACCACAGCGCCGAATTCGCTGAGCTGGTGTGCAGCAACAGCTTCGGTGCCCTCTCCAGTGATCGGGCCGCTGGATTGCTGCAGGAGGAATTGCGCCAGCTGGGTTCACTGGTGATCGGCACCGCCGACGGCCACGCCGTTCCAGCCGGTGGTGCACTGGCTGTGGATCGCGGTCGCTTCAGTGCCGATCTCACCCGCATCCTTGAAACCCATCCCCTGATCCAGGTGGAGCGTGCCGAGCAGTTGCAGCTGCCGGGGCCGGAAGAGATCACCGTGCTGGCCACCGGCCCGCTCACCAGCGATGACCTGGCCGAGGATCTGCGCCGTTTCACCGGCCGCGGCGACTGTCATTTCTTCGACGCCGCCAGCCCGATCGTGGCGGGCGAGAGCATCGATCTGGAGGTGGCCTTCCGCGCCAGCCGCTACGACAAGGGCGATGCCGACTACATCAACTGCCCGATGGACCGGGAGCAGTACGAGCGGTTCCGGCAGGCCCTGCTGGAGGCCGAGCAGGCCGAACTCAAGGATTTCGAGCAGGAGAGCGCCAGCTTCTTCGAGGGCTGCCTGCCGATCGAAGAGCTGGCCCGCCGTGGCGAGGAAACCATGCGCTACGGCCCGCTCAAACCGATCGGCCTCTGGGATCCACGCTGGGGCGACCTCCACGACCGCGAGCTGCGTCGCGCCAAGCGGGCCCATGCCGTGGTGCAGCTGCGTCAGGAAGACCGCGACGGTCGCCTCTGGAACCTGGTGGGCTTCCAGACCAACCTGAAGTGGGGCGAACAGAAACGGGTGCTGCGGCTGATTCCAGGCCTGGAAAACGCCGAGTTCGTGCGCTTCGGGGTGATGCACCGCAACACCTTCCTTGAATCTCCCCAGCTGCTGGATCCCACCCTGCAGTTCCGGCAGCGGCCCACCCTGCTGGCAGCCGGACAGATCACCGGCACCGAGGGCTATGCCGCTGCGGTGGCCGGCGGCTGGCTGGCGGGCACCAACGCCGCCCGCCTCGCCCATGGCCAGAGCCCGATCGCCCTGCCACCCACCACCATGATCGGCGCCCTCACCCATTTCATCGCCGAGGCCCCCAGCGCCAGGTTCCAGCCGATGCCCCCCAACTTCGGCCTGATGCCCGAGCTCAGCGTGCGGGTGCGCGAGAAGCGGGCCCGCTATGGCGCCTACCGCGACCGGGCCCTGGCTGATCTCAGGCCCTTCTGCACCCAATCTGAGCTGGAGTCACAACAGCAACGCCGATTGCAGATGGCCTGATATTGAGGCCTGTGGCTTTTCACTTAGGCTTTGATTTCGCCACCAAATCTCTATGATCAGCCTTCAATCCACTTTCGTAGTTGCACTCTCGGGCACGGCACTGCTCTCCCTGAGCATGGGGCAACTGGCCAAAGCCTGCACCGGGGGAGCACTGACGGCCGCTGACGGAAGCGTGGTTGTGGGGCGCACGCTCGAGTTCGGCAAACCGCTCGACTCCCAGATTGCCGTGTGGCCAGCCGGCAGCAAGTTCGTCGGATCCAGCAATCGCGGCCAGGGATTGAGCTATCGCTCACGCCACGGATTCGTGGGAGCAACAGTAGCTCAATACTCCGACATGATCCTCGATGGTCTCAACGAGAAGGGGCTGAATGTTGGCCTGTTTTATTTCCCTGGCTTTGCCCAGTACACAACTGATGCCAAAGCAAGGCCAGCCCGGACCCTGGCACCGGCCCAGCTGGGCACTTGGCTGCTGGCCAACTTCGCCACGGTGGAGGAGGTCAGAGCCGGTCTCAACAATGTCGATGTCACCGCCCAGGTGATCAGCTTGCTGGGTGAGGTCCCCGATGTGCATTTCAAGGTGCAGGATGCCAGCGGCAAGAGCATCGTGATCGAACCCCGCGAGGGTCGTCTGCTTGTGCACGACAATCCCTCTCGGGTCCTGACCAATTCCCCCACCTTCCCCTGGCACATCACCAATCTCACCAACTATCTGACGACCAGCAGCGCCTACCCGGCGCCACTGACACTCGGGGCACCCGGTGCGGGCCAGACCAAACTGACCCCCTTCGGTATGGGTGCCGGTGGCTTTGGACTGCCCGGTGATTTCAGCCCGCCTTCCCGCTTCGTTCGGATGGTGTTCCTCACTCACAATGCCAAGCAGACACCAAACTCCAGAGCAGCGGTGTCCAGCTTGTTTCACATCCTCAACAACTTCGACATCCCGCTGGGAGCAGCCCAACCACCTGCTGGCACTGCAGAATCGAATCCCGATTTCACCACCTGGACATCTGTTTCCAACCTCAGAGATCTCACCTTCAACTGGAAAACCTTTGGTGATCAGCAGGTCAAAACCCTGAGCCTGCGTCAGGCCCTCGATGCCGCCAATGGTCAGCTGAAGCTGCTGCCGATGGGACCCCAGCAGCCGGATGCCGTCAGTCCCACACTGGAGGTTCGCGTGAACTGAGGGCGGCGCTGAGCGGGCGGGCACCAACGCTGGGCCCGGTCCTAGGGTCGCGCCCAACGGCTTCAGGTGAACGGTGGAAAGTCTGGCCTGGGACGCCGTGGTGATCGGCTCCGGCATCGGCGGCCTGGTGACGGCCACCCAGTTGGCGGCCAAGGGCGCCCGGGTGCTGGTGCTGGAGCGCTATTTGATTCCGGGCGGCAGCGGCGGCAGCTTCGAGCGGCAGGGCTACACCTTCGATGTGGGTGCCTCGATGATCTTCGGCTTCGGCGAGAAGGGGCACACCAACCTGCTCACCCGCGCCCTGGCGGATGTGGGCGAACGCCAGGAGACCATCCCCGATCCGGCCCAGCTTGACTACCACCTGCCCGGTGGGCTGAACGTGGCGGTGGATCGCGACTACGACAGCTTCATCCAGCGGCTCTCGGCCCTGTTTCCCCACGAGGCCAGCGGCATCCGCCGCTTCTACGACGCCTGCTGGAGCGTGTTCCGCTGCCTCGATGCGATGCCGCTGCTCTCGCTGGAGGATCCGGCCTACCTGGCGAAGGTGTTCGTGCGGGCGCCGCTGGCCTGCCTTGGCCTCGCCCGCTGGCTGCCGGTGAATGTGGGCGATGTGGCCCGCCGGCACATCAAGGATCCGGCGCTGCTGAAGTTCATCGACGTGGAGTGCTTCTGCTGGTCGGTGATGCCGGCGGATCGCACGCCGATGATCAATGCCGGCATGGTCTTCTCCGACCGCCATGCCGGTGGGATCAACTACCCCCGCGGCGGTGTGGGCTCGATTGCCCGCCACCTGGTGCAGGGCCTTGAGCACCATGGCGGCGCGATCCGCTACCGCTCCCGCGTCACCCGCGTGCTGATCGAGGACGGCAAGGCCGTGGGGGTGGAGCTGGCGGGCGGTGAAACGATCCGGGCCCGGCGGGTGATCTCCAACGCCACCCGCTGGGACACCTTCGGGGGTCTGGTGAAGGAGGCCCAGGTGCCGGCCGCCGAGCACACCTGGCGGCGGCGCTACAAGGCTTCGCCCTCGTTCCTCTCCCTGCATCTTGGGGTGAAGGCTGAGGTGATTCCCGCCGGCAGCCACTGTCACCACCTCGTGCTGGAGGAGTGGAGCGCCATGGAGGCGGAACAGGGCACGATCTTCGTCTCGATCCCCACCCTGCTGGATCCGGCCCTGGCGCCGCAGGGAAAGCACATCGTCCATGCCTTCACCCCCTCCAGCCTGGAGGCCTGGCAGGGGCTCTCCCCTGGCGACTACCGCGCCGAGAAGCAAGCGGCAGCGGATCGGCTGATCCAGCGCCTGGAGGCGATCCTGCCGGGCCTGGGGGCCGCCATCAGCCATCGGGAGGTGGGCACCCCCCGCAGTCACCGCCGTTTCCTCGGCCGCCACCAAGGCAGCTACGGACCGGTGCCGGCCCTGCGCCTGCCGGGGCTGCTGCCGATGCCCTTCAACCGCAGCGGCATCCCCGGCCTCTATCTGGTGGGTGATTCCTGCTTCCCCGGCCAGGGGCTCAATGCAGTGGCCTTCAGCGGGTTCGCCTGCGCCCACCGCGTCGGCGCCGACCTGGGCCTCAACCCCTGGGCGCTGCCTGAGTGAGCGGCCATCACGGCCAGGCCAGGCTCGCGCCCATCGTTCCCGCTCCATAGGCTGAGCTCCCTTTTGATGGTTCTCTCCCCATGGGCTCCGCTCCCGCTCCCAACCACGAGGATCTCGCCCGCTACCTGGAGCAGAACGACGCCCTCACCAAGCCCTGGCTGATGCTGCAACTGCGCCTGAGTCGGCTCAAAGAGGAGAAGGATTCCATGGGTGCCGACGAATACCTGCGCCGGGTGCAGGATGCCCACAGCGATCTGATGCGGCTGGGCAGCTTCTGGCGCGGCCGTGAAGCCGAACTGTTCGGCCACAGCTGAGCGCCATGGCCTCGAACCCACCAGGAGCCCCACCGGATCAGCCCCAGACCTACCCGGTGGCTCCGCTGATTCGCTTCACCCTGCTGGGGTTGTATCTGGCCCTGGTGTTGCCCCTGCCGCTGCTGGCCACCCCCAGCCTGAGGCCCTGGCTCACGGCCGCCCTGCCGCTGGGACTGGTGCTGGTGGCCGCCCTGCTCAGCGAGCGGGTGAGGCTGGATCAGGAGGGCATCACGGTGGGCCATCCCCGCTGGTGCGCCTGGCTGCTGCGCCGGGGCTGGCAGCTGCCCTGGCAGCAGCTGGAGGATGTCACCAGCGTCGGCACCAGCCAGGGTGGACGGGTCTATTACCTGCGGGCCCAGGATGGCCGCCGGCTGCTATTGCCCCAGCGGGTGGCCCGCTTCCCAGCCTTCCTGCTGCAGGTGCAACGCACCAGTGGCCTCGACCTCTCAGCTGTGGGCCGCATCTCACCCCCCTGGACCTACTGGGCCCTGGCGGGTCTTACTGGGGCCATGCTGCTGGGGGAACTGGCGGCTCAGTTGCTACTGGCGGCCTGAGACCGCACGCTGCCGGCCGGACTGAGCGAAGGCTCAGGCGCTTCAGGGAGGGTTTCAAGGCTGAAGCGATAGCCCTGCTGGCGCACGGTTTCGATGCCGCCACCTTCGCCAAGGCCGGCCAGCTCCAGCTTGCGGCGCAGGGTGAGCACCTGGGTGTCAACGGAGCGGGGACCGCCACTGAAGGGGGGCCAGGCCATGCGCAGCAGCTCCTGACGGCTGCGGACCATGCCCGGCGGCATCAGCAGGGCACAGAGCAGGGCAAATTCCCGCGGACTCAGCTCCACCGGTTGATCGCGCAGGGTGACCTGACGCAGCAGCAGATGCACCTCCAGCGGTCCAACGCAGACCCGCTCCTGCAGGCCGGTGCCACTGCGGCGCAACAGGCTGCGGCAGCGGGCCGCCAGCTCCTCGAGGCCGAAGGGTTTGCGCAGCACGTCGTCGGCACCGGCATCCAGCAGGGTCACCACCGGATCCGCGCCGCTGCGGGCCGTGAGCACCATCACCGGCGAGCGCAGATGGGCCGCCAGGCGCAGGGCTGAACTCTCTTCGAGCAGTTCAGCGCTCACCAGCAGATCGGGAGTCTGGTCGTCGCAGAGCTGCAGGGCTTCGGCCGCCGTGGCCACAGCCGCCGCCAGATAGCCATCCTGACGCAGCCGCTGGGCCAGCACCGTGCGCAAGGTGGGATGGGGATCAACCACCAGCACCCGCTTCAACATCGCAGCACCACCGGAACGGGGTTCCAGCGTCAGCTTGACGGGCGTGGGATCTCTGGAATCAGGCGTTGGTGTGAGCTCCACACGCGGCCACGGGTGAGTCCCTAGGCTACCCGATACACCCCGGGAGCAGTCGGTATCCATCGATGCCACCCCCGTCCAGACAGCCTGTGCCCCAATGACCGCGCTGCAGAATCCCGACTCCATTCGTCACTTTCAGTCGCTCTGTGACGCCTGCCAGGATCTGGCCAGCCGTTACCACAGCCCCTCCGAACTCAGGCTCTACGCGGATGGCTATCTGCATGCCCTGCGCCGCGGTTCAGTGCTGCAACCGCTGGATCAGCGCCGCCTCGAAGACCTGATCGAGCGCTGGATCATGGATCCCTCCAGCTTCATCGGCCCCGACGGCAACATCAGCACCCTGTTTGAAGCCAGTCGCCATTGAAGGCCCACCGATCGATGGGCCCCGGAAGGCGATGGAACTGCCGCTTGCTGGGATCTTCAGCTGGCCAGAGCCACCGAAAGCGTTTCGCGCAGCTCTCCGGAGTTGTACATCTCGATCAGGATATCTGAGCCACCGATGAACTCACCGTTCACATACACCTGGGGGATGGTGGGCCATTCCGAATACTCTTTGATGCCCTGACGCACTTCAGGATCAGAGAGCACATCGAAGGTTTCAAATGGCAGGCCCAGGGAGTTGAGGATCTGAACCACATTGTTGGAGAACCCGCACTGGGGCATCAGCTTCGAGCCCTTCATGAACACCACGATCGGGCTGCTGCTCAGGAGGCTGTCGATGCGTTGCTTGACGGCGCTGTCCATGGATGCCAGGGGTGAAAAAGTTGGAAGAATGAGGGGGGCGGATCAGCCCACGCTTAAGGGTGTGGTGGTCTGCAGGGCGAGGGCATGGATGGCCTCGCTGGCCAGCTCCCGGCGCAGGGCGGCATACACCAGCTGGTGCTGCTTGATCCTCGAGAGACCGGCGAAGGCGGTAGAGACCACTTTCACCTGAAGGTGATCGCCACCACCGGTGAGATCCTCCACCTCCACCTCGGCATCGGGGAGGCTGGCGCAGATCGCTTCTTTCACCTGCTCCGATTGCACCATGACCAGGAATCCATCCGCACAAACGCGAATCTAGAAGCCAGAGCGCTGGCCTGCCTTACGGGGTGGCCGGGACGTCACCGCCGCCGGTGTAGGGGATGGTGACGAAGCCCAGTTCCACCAGGGTCTGATAGGCGCGGCGCCCCTCCTCACGGGTGGGGGTCATCACCTTCACCACTTCCACCAACAGGGGCACAGCCACCTCCGGCTGGTTCTGGCGACGCAGCAGGGCCGCCAGGCGCAGGTTCGACTGGGCGAGCAGCTCCAGCGACTCCCGGCCCTTCTGGTCCATCTCGCGGGGGATGCGCGCATCGAGGCCCCGGAAGGAGCCGCTCAGGTCGCGGTAGAAACCCAGCAGACGCAGGCTGGCATCTCGGGCCTGGTCGTAGTCCTTGCGGGCAGAGGCCAGATCACCCCGGGCCACGGCCGCATCCCCGCGGCTGAGCAGATCCTTGACGGCCTGGAGGTTGAAGGTGCCCGTGGGACCCTCGAGCACCTTCGGGGGCTCACCCTGGGCCTGGACGGGAAGGGCCGGGGCGAGGGGGAGCAGAGCTGCCGCCAGGACAAGCCCGAGGGCAACGTGGGGCCTGCGCACGGAGTCAACACCGAATGTCGGTGGGACTCTACGGGGAACCGAAGGGACGGCCCACGGCAACGCGGGCCGCTTCCTCAGCTGATTGCATCGCCAGTGCCAGCCGCTCATTGAGGGCGCGAACCGCGGCGCGACCGCCTTCTCCTCCCACCCTCAAGGCAGGAGCAAAAGCCAGCGCGGCCCGGCCCCGGCAGCGCGGGGGGGCATGGCTGTAGCCGAGTCCCACCGGAACGACCCGCACGTCCACCCCCTGGCTGGCGGCCAGCACCGCCAGCCGCCCCAGGCCCTGGTGCAGGCGGATCGCTTCGTCCTGGCGGCGGATCTGACCTTCGGGAAACACGACCAACTGCTGCGAGGCGGCCAGCAGATCAACGGCGTAGCGCAGGGAGCTGGTGCCCGGCCGGCCCTGATCAATCGGGAAGCAGCCCAGGCGATCAAGGAACCAGCCCTGCAGTCCCCTCATCTCCGTGACGGTCACCATGAAGCGGCAATCGCGGCCACTGACCCGGCGGCCGGCGGCATGGGGCAGCAGCAGCGCATCCCAGCGAGCCCGATGGGTGGGGGCCAGCAGCACCGGACCCTCCAGGGGCAGGTGCTCGGATCCCAGCACCTCAATCGAGCTGAAGAATCCCTGCAGGGCGATGTCCTGGGTCACCAGCATCGCCAGCGGCGACAGCAACGGACTGATGCCCCGGCAGACGCTGCTCTCCCGGGCCACCAGGCTGGAGCCGCGCTTCGGATCAGGGCGCCTGGGCTCGGTCTTCGCTGGTCCCTCGATCACTTCCGTCGTCTCGGCCGTCACCTGAAGCCGCTGTCACCAATCGCTGCAAGTTAGAGGGCGCCGCCCTGCTTCGTTTCGGGCCACGGGCAGTTGCCTCTGCGGTCGAGCCAGCCCCCGCCGGGGCCCCTGAAGCCTCAGGACCGATCCATAGGATTAAAGACTCATCAAGCCCCAGAGCGAGCCATGGCCAGCCTTGGCGTGAACATCGATCACATCGCCAACGTGCGTCAGGCTCGCCGGGCCCTGGAACCGGATCCAGTCACCCTGGCCCTGCTGGCGGAGCTGGGCGGCGCCGATGGCATCACCGTGCACCTGCGCGAAGACCGGCGCCACATCCAGGAGCGCGACGTGGAGTTGCTGCGAGCCACGGTGCGCAGCCGCCTCAACCTGGAGATGGCCGCCACCCCTGAAATGGAGGCCATCGCCCTGCGGATTCGCCCGGACATGGTGACCCTGGTGCCGGAACAGCGTCAGGAGGTGACCACCGAAGGCGGCCTGGATGTGGTGAGCCAGCTCGGCAGCCTCCAGGCCCTGGTGAGCCGCCTGCAGGCTTCAGCCATTCCCGTGAGCCTGTTTGTGGATCCCGACGGCCATCAGCTGGAGGCCTGCCAGGCCAGCGGCGCCCGCTGGGTGGAGCTGCACACCGGCGCCTACGCCGAGGCCGCCTGGGCTGAGCAGCCGCGACAACTGGCGCGGCTGGAAGAGGGCAGTTTCGTGGCCCGCTCCCTGGGCCTGCGGGTCAACGCCGGCCATGGGCTCACGTATCAGAACGTGGAGCCGATCGCCGCGATCGAGGGCATGGAGGAGCTGAACATCGGCCACACGATCGTGGCTCGGGCCCTGGCAGTGGGGTTGCAGAGCGCCGTCAGGGAGATGCGCGCTCTGATTCAGAATCCCCGTCGCGACCCCCTGTTCAGCGGCAGCACCCCATGAGCGCCTCCCCAGCCACCACCTATCACTTCATCGCCGCCAGTGAGCAATTCCTGACGGTGGAGGAACCCCTGGAGGAGGTGCTGCGCGAGCGGGTGCGCAACTACGGCGAAGTGGGCAAGGAGATTGATTTCTGGCTGCTCAAGCGGCCCGCCTTCCTGAGTGCACCCGAGCTCTCAGCGCTGGCCACCACCGTGCCTAGCCCTGCGGCGGCCGTGGTTTCCACCGACCCCAAGTTCATCGAATTTCTCAAGCTACGACTGGAATTCGTGGCCAAGGGCAGCTTCCAGGCCCCCAGCTCCAGCATTGAAGATCCCCTGGCCCAACAGGCGATCTGAGCGGCCTCAGGCCAGCTGCTTCTGCTTGTTGATCACCCAGCCATCCAGCAGCTGGATCTGCATCGGATTGAGAGCGGCATCGGCGAGAAGCCGCTCCCTCAGACGCGCAAGATCGTCGGGATGCAGCTCTCCATTTTTTTGCCAGTGGAGATCCGTGGTCATCAAGGTGTTGAGCTGCTGACGTGCTGATCAATCCATCGTGTCAGCTCACCCCCACACAAACCGGACTCAAATCCGATGATTTCCTTGAGCTCTTGAAATCCTGAAGTGATCAGCTCAAACCGGGAGCCACACCCGCTCAGAACAGGCCAAGGAAGCGGCGACGGGGTTCCGGCTCAGCCCCACCGGTTTTGGGGGCACGGCCCTGGCCCCCGTCCTGCTGGTAGCGGGGAAGGTTGTCGCCGATGGTGAGCAGCGCCTCTTTGTTCTTCCACCAGATCCAGTCTCGGATCGGCGGGGTCCTGAGCAGATCCTGGCGGCTGAGCCCCAGGCCCAGCTTGCGGGAGGCGTCCACCAGCACCTCAATCATCTCGTCACCGTCTCGGCAGCGAGCCAGGGCCTCGTTGGTGCGTTTCGCTCCGTTCAGAGCCTTCACCAGAGCCTGCACTTTCTGGGACACCGGCAGAGAAGCAGGATTCATCGGACCCCAGCGGCATGGTCTGGACCGTACCAGTTGCTGACAGAAGTTGGGATCAGAGGTCACACTGGAGGGAGCGCACTTCAACTCCGGCGCATCCCTTGCATGGCGTCTCCACCGCAGTCCCCCCGTCACTGGGTGATCGGTGACGTCCATGGCTGCGCCACCGCTCTTCAGGATCTGATCAGCCGATTGCCCCCCAGCGACCGCCTGATCTTCTGCGGCGATCTGATCAACCGAGGCCCGCAGATCGAGCGCTCGATGATCCTGGCCTGGGATCTGGTGGCACAGGGGCGAGCCAGCTGGTTACGGGGCAACCACGAGCAGAACCTGCTCAAGGCCCTCAGCAAGCAACGCGGCTCCAGCCACCAGGCCCTGGCGGGTTGCGACACCTACCGGCAGCTGGGCAGTCGTCAGTGCCGCCTCTGGCGGGAGCGGCTGGAGAGCCTTCCCCTGGCCCACTGGGGCCAGGGCTGGGTGGCCACCCATGCCGGCTTCGATCCCGGCACCTGGCTGCCCCACCTCTCGATCCGCCAGCCCTTCTGGAAGAAGTACGACGGCAGATTCGGAGACGTGATCATCGGCCACACCCCCGTGGTCCGGGTGGAGCGCAGTGCCAACGGCATCGTCAAGATCGACACCGGTGCCTGCTACGGCGGTCGGCTCAGTGCCTACTGCCCTGAAACCGGCGAGGGGATCAGCGTGCCGGGCCTGCGCAGCATCGGCTCCCAGCTGCCGGCCCCGGGGCGCCGCCGCACTGTCCAATCGGCGGCCGGCTCCCCCTGACGACGAGCCGATGCTGACGGTGTATCGCAGCAACCGGGCCGATCTGCTGGCCCAGCTGCTGGGCCAGCACCTGCGTCTGGTCCCCCCAGACCCGTTCGAGACGGTGTCGGTGGTGGTGAACACCTGGCCCACCAGCCGCTGGCTGGGGGAGCAGTTGGCCCTGGAGCTGGGCGGCATCGCCGCCAACATCCGCTTCCCCTTTCCCGGCAGCCAGCTGCGCGCCATCGTCGAACAACTCCTGGGCGAGAGCGCCGAGGGCCCCGAGGTCAGCGGCGATCCCTGGCGGGCGGGCGACCTGGTCTGGCCGGTGCTGGAGTTGCTGCCCCAGCTGGTGGAAGCCCCGGAAGCGGCGCCACTGCGCCGCTGGCTGGAGCAGCGCAACAACAGCGGTGAGCTGGATGAGACCCTCTGGCAGCTGGCCCGGGCCATCGCCGATGGCCTCGATGACCTCAGCCTTTACCGGCCCGCCCTGGCTGCGGCCTGGTGGCAGGGCGGCTGTGGCGACAGTCGTGGCCATCCCCTGCCGGAGTCGCTGGCCTGGCAGCCCCTGCTGGTTCAGCGCCTGCGGGAGCGGCTGGGGCGGAAACCCTTCGGGCTCAGGACCCTGGACTTGATCGAGCGCCTGCGCCAGGGCCAGATCAGCGCCGAGGGGATCCCCTCCCCCCTGCGCCTGTTCGGCCTCAGCAGCGCGCCGCCGGTGCAGGTGCAGCTGCTCCAGGCCCTGGCCCTGGTGCTGCCCGTCGACATGTATCTGCTCACCCCCTGCGCCGACCTCTGGCAGCGCTGCGTGGAGCGCCGCCGTGAGCTCCAGGATGCCCTGGCCCTGGAGCAGCCCTTCGGCCTCGATTGGTTGCTGCAGACCCCAGGACTGGAGGCCCGCTTCGGTCGCCTCGGGGGCGAATTCCAGCAGCTGCTGGAGGGCACCGGCGAGTCGCAGCTGGGCAGTTCCCAGGAGCTGGATCTGTTCCTGCTGCCGGCCACAGCGGCGGCCGTCTCCGGCCGCCGGCCCAGCCTGCTGGAGCAGCTCCAGGAGCACCTGGCCCAGCCCTCGGACGCCGCTCCCCTGCAACGCTCCATCAACGACCACTCCCTGGAGTTCCACCCCTGTCCCGGTGGGCTGCGCCAGGTGCAGATCGTGCGTGATCGCCTGCTGCAGCTGCTGGCCGCTGACCCCAGCCTCGAGCCGCGCCACATCCTGGTGATGACTCCCCAGGTGGATCAGCTGGCGCCGCTGCTGGCCTCGGTCTTCTCCGACAGCGAGGCCACGGGGGTGGAGCTGCCCTGGCGGCTCACCGACCGCAGCCAGCTCGATGACGCCGGCATCGCCCAGTCGCTGCTGCAGCTGCTGCGCCTGGCGGGGGAGCGACTGACCGCCTCGGGCCTGGAGGGCCTGCTGGAGGGCGCCGCCCTGCAGGAGCACCATCAGCTGGAGCCCCGGGAGGCCGCCGCCATCACCCGGGCGCTGCAGGCCTGTGGCTTCCGCTGGGGCCTGGACGGGGCTGAGCGGGGTGGGGGTGGTGAGCGGGCCGGCGCCGAGCAGCACAGCCTGAGCTGGGCGATCGATCGACTGCTGCTGGGCCTGGTGCTCCCGAATGAACCAGGCCTGGCCATCGGCGACTGCGCCCCCCACCCGCTGGCCGGCACGCCCGAGAGCCAGGGCCGCTGGATCCTGTTGCTCAGCCGACTGCGGCGGGCGATCACCGAGCTGCGCCGCAGCCGCCGCGCCGAGGAGTGGGGGCCCTGCCTCAGGGCGCTGCTGGAGGAGCTCTTCGGCGACGGCGGCGAGCGGGCCTGGGAGCTGGCAACGATCCATCAGGCCATCGCCGAGTGGACCACCGGCGCCGCCGGCTGCCAGCTGACGATCCCGGCCACGGTGGTGGCGGCGGTGCTGCAGGAGCGGCTGAGCGCCGACAGCGGCCGCTTCGGCCACCGCAGCGGCGCCCTGACGATCAGCGCCCTGGAGCCGATGCGGGCCATCCCCTACCGGGTGATCGTGCTGATGGGCCTCGATGCGGAGGTGTTCCCGCGCCGTCGTCAGCGGCCCAGCTTCCATCCGATGGAGCACCAGCGCCTGCTGGGTGACCCCAATCCCGCCGACCAGGACCGCTATGTGCTGCTGGAGGCGCTGCTCTCGGCCCGCGATCACCTGCTGATCAGCTGGAGCAGCCGCGACGAGCGCCGGGGGGACCCCCTGCCACCGCCGGCGCCGGTGCGCCAGTGGCTGGATCAGCTGCGGGCCGAGCTGGGAGCCGAGGGCTTCGAGGGACTGGTGGTGGATCACGCCGTGAATCCGCTCGATCGCCGCAATTTTCTGCCGTCGGGCCTGAGGCCCCCCTCCAGCTGCGACCAGCGCCTGCGCCAGGCCCGCCAGCGCCTCGAAGATCCGTCCATGGCTGCCCAGCCGCTGCAACCCCTGGCCCTACGCCAGTCGCCCGAGCCGGCGGCCGCCCCCGGCGGCAGCACTGGGCCCCGGCCGGATCCAGGGGTTGATGCTTTTGAAGACCTGCGCCGCTGGCTGATGGCGCCCCAGGAGAGCTGGCTGCAGCAGCTGGGGCTGCGGCCGCGGGAGTGGGCCGATCCTGTGGAGGACCTCGAAGCCCTCAGCCTCGATGAGCTGCGCCGCTCACGGCTGCTGCGCGATCAGCTCGCCAGCGGCAGTGATGACCCCGCCCCTCCCAACTGGCTGCGGCTGTGGCGGGGCCGCGGCCTGGCCCCTCCCCTGACGGCGGGGGAGCTGGAGGGCGAGGCCCTCAGCCAGCGCTGGTCGTCATTGCAGCTGCTGCTGGAGCAGCTGGGGGAAGCCAGCCGGCGGCGGCATCAGTGGCAAGACCTGCAGGAGCGGCCGAACCAGCCGCTGGGCGTGAGCCTGGAGGCGGAGCTCGAATGGCGCCAGGATCAGCTGGTGCTGGTGCACACCGCCCGGGCCCGCCCGCCCCACCAGCTCGATCTCTGGCTGCGCCTGCTGCTGGCCTGCGCCAGTGGCCAGGCTCCGCGCCAGGCCGTGCTGATCGCCCGCGACCAGGATCGTTTCGTAGTGGTGCAGCGCCTGCAGGCCCTGGAGGCGCAAGCCGCGGCCGAGCTGCTGGAGCAGCTGCTCAGTTGGCGCCACAGCCATCACCAGTGCTGCTGGCCGGTGCCACCGGAAACCGGCTGGGCCTACGCCCGGGCCGAGCACAGCCGCCCCGGCAGCGGCTCCGCCAAGGCGCTGCAGTGCTGGGAAGGGACGCCCCCCTGGAGCGAGGGCGAACGGCAGCAGGACGCGATGGCCCTCTGCTTCGGCCGCGACTGCCCGGCGGACTCGCTCCTCCAGGGCGAGTTCGGACCGTTCGAGTCCCTGGCCATGGCCCTGCATGAACCGCTGCTGAAGCAGCAGCTGAAGCCATGAACAGCGCCCGAGCCCAGGCGCCGGTGGCGGCGGAGCTGGCGGCCAACGGCTTGTCCCTCGACCCTGGGGTACACCTGATCGAGGCCAGTGCCGGTACCGGCAAGACCTTCACCCTCGCCCACCTGGTACTGCGGCTCGTGGGCGAGCGGCAGTTGTCACTGGGGGCCTTGCTGGTGGTCACCTTCACCAAAGCCGCCGCCGCCGAACTGCGGGACCGGATCGGCCAGCGCCTGCAGCAGGCCCAGCAGCTGCTGCAGAGCCCTGATCCCGCGGGCCAGGAAGGTCTGGATCAGGAACTGCGGGAGTGGCTGGGGAGCCTCCCCACCGAGCACCACGAGCGAGTGCGCGCCCAGCTGCTGCTGGCCCTCGAAGAGCTCGATGCCGCCGACATCACCACGATCCACGGGTTCTGCCACCGCAGCCTGCAACGCCAGGCCCTGGAAGCCGGCCTGGCACCGGAGGTGGAGCTGGAGAACGACGGGGCGCTGCTGCAGGAACAGGTGGTGCACGACTACTGGCAGCAGCAGGTGCTGGCCCTGCCGGCCCATGCCCTGCGTGGACTGATCAGCCGGGGGGTCCAGATCGAGGCGCTGCAGAGTCTGCTGGCCGCCCTGGAGGGGGATCCGACCCTGGCCAGCCCGGAGCTGCCGCCGCACTGGGATCCTGAGCGGCCCCTCGCCCCCCAGTGGCTCGAGCAATGGGCCGCCGACTGGAATCGCTTCGAGGCCCTCTTTGAGCAGCAGGGGGAAGCCCTGGAGCAGGCGATCTGCGCTGCAGCGGCGGAGCGCAAGCAGGCCGGCCTCAAGAGCAAGGCGCCGTACAGCGCCAACCCCCGGCACAAACGCGTCCAATTGCTGGGTGCCTGGCTGCAGGCGCAGCCCCGCCCGGGCTCCTACGCCGAGCTGCTGAACGACAAAACCAGCTGGATTCCCGACTACTTCCACCCGGGGCCCATCAGCCAGGCCTTGGCCGCCCTGGAGGGCCCACGGCCGCAGCTGCCCCAGCCCCAGCTGCTGGCGGCGGCGGCGGCACTGGTGGACGGTCCGGCCGAAACGCTGCTCAGCCATTTCTGCCACTGGGCCCGCCTGGAGCTGGCACGACGGCGGCAGCGGGGGGGGCGGATGAGCTTCGGCGACCTGCTCACTGGCCTCGATCCCGGCAGTGCTGGCAGCCAGCGGGCGGCACTGATCGAGGCCCTCTCCCAGCGCTACGGGGCAGCGCTGATCGATGAGTTCCAGGACACCGATCCCCTGCAGTGGCGCATCCTGCAGCGGGCCTTCGCGCCGCCTGGAGCCCAGCCGCGCCAACTGCTGGTGCTGGTGGGTGATCCCAAGCAGGCGATCTACCGCTTCCGCGGCGGCGATCTCGACACCTACAGAGCCGCCAGCCGGGCCGCCAGCGCCAACCACCGGCTGGCACGCAACTTCCGCTCCTCACCGGCGCTGCTGGAGGCTCTCAACCAGCTGATGGCCCCGGGCCTGCCGCGCTCACAGCTGCCGGTAACCCCGCTGCGGCCCGCCCGAGCGGATGGGGGCGAGCCCCTGCTGCTGCCGGCGGATCAGCACCCCCTGCAACTGCTCTGGCTGGGAGACAAGAGCGGCGGCGCTGATGAACTCCCCAGCCGCAGCGAGCTGGAGGCTCGGGTGGGGGATCGGGTGGCGGCCCTGGTGCTGGATCTGCTGCTGCGGGGATGGCGCATGGGCGCTGGGCAGACGAGCCGGCCGCTGCAACCCTCCGACCTCTGCCTGCTGGTGGACCGACACCAGCAAGCCGAAGATCTGCGCGCGGCCCTGGAGCGCCGGGGAATCCCCAGCCGCCTGCTCAGCCAGGGGGATGTGTTCGCCGGCGAAGGAGCAGTCCTGCTGCAGCGCTTGCTCGATGCCCTGGCGGAGCCCGGCAGCGGCGACCGCCTGCGGCTGCTGGCCGCCTCCCCCCTGCTGGGCTGGAGCCCGCAACGCTTGGCGACCGCCGGCAGCCACGACTGGGATCGCCTCTCCGGCCAGTTGGCCCGCCTGGCAGAGCGGCTCCCCAACGATGGTCTGCTGGCCACCCTGGGACGGCTGCTGCGCAGTGAGGAGCTGGCTCGGCTCTCCCTGCACGGCCGCTGGCTGGCCGATCTGCAGCAGTGCGCCGAGCTGGTGCAGGAGCGGCTGCATCAGCAGCGGCTCGGGGCGGCCGCCGCCGCCGACTGGTTGCGACGACGGCGGCTGCATCCGCCCGAAACCGTGCCGGACCATCAGCAGCCCCACAGCGATGCGGTCAGCTCAGCGGTGGGAGTGGTGACGGTGCACCGCAGCAAGGGCCTGGAATTCCCCGTGGTGATCTGCCCCTACTTCTGGCAGGGGGTGGGCAGCCCCACCCGCCGGAGGGGCAGGAGCCTCGGGCGCCGCTGGAGCCCGACCAAGGCCAGCGGGCCCCAGCTGGATGTGCATCTCGATCCGCGCTGGGGTCTGGCTCAGGAGGCGGCGGAGCAGGAGCAGGCCGCCCTGGCGGCGGAGCGGGAACGGCTGGCCTACGTGGCCCTCACCCGGGCCAGGGAGCTGCTGGTGCTCGGTTACGCCCCAGCCCAGGGCCAGACCAGCAATCCCCTGCTGCCCTGGCTGTTCAGCGACGAGCCCCTGGCTGCGCTCGAGGCCGGCGACGAGACCTGCAGCGATCGCTCCGATCGCGACTGGCTGGAGCATCTGGACGCAGAGATCCAGCGGCGCTCCCTGCCGATCACCCTGATCAGCGGTGATCCCGAGCAGCCGGCCGCGCGGCGCTGGCAGGCGCCGGCGGCGGCCGGAGACCTGGGCACCGGACCGGTGCCCCGCTGGTCGCTGTTCTCAGGCTGGGGGCGCAGCAGCTATTCCAGCTGGACCCAGGGGGCCCACGCGGCCCCCCTGGCGCCGGAGGCGATCGAGGAAGGCCGCGAAACCGATGGCCTTGATCGCAGGGCCAGCGATGGGGAGAACCCGGTCCGTCCAGGCCCTCAGCACAACGGCCCCGCCGGCACGGAGTGGCAGCCCGAGGCCACGGCCCCGCGCAGCGGCCCCCTGGCGCTGTTTCCCCGCGGCGCCGCCGCCGGAGATGCCCTGCACCGCATCCTGGAGCGGGTCGATCACCGCCTGAGCGGTCATGACCCGCTGCATCGGGAGCTGGTGGAGCGGGAGCTGGAGCGCTCCGGACTCGACCTGGAGCACGTCCCGGCCACCCTGGAGTTCCTGGAGCAGCTGCGGCACACGCCGATGGGTGGGGCCCTGGGGGCGCTGGGCCTGGCCCAGCTGGATCCGCGGCGGCAGCTGCGCGAGATGCCCTTCGATCTGCCCCTGGCCCTGGGCACGGAGTGCTCAGCGCAGCACGCCCTGGTGCGGGCCCAGGGCTTGGCTGAGGTGTTCAGCGGCCACCCCGAAGGCAGCTTCCGCGAGGACTACGCCCAGCGGCTGGCGGAGCTGTCGGTGGCCAGCCGCGGCTTCCTCACCGGCTCGATCGATCTGGTGTTCATGGCGCCGGGACCCGACGGGCACGAGCGCTGGTGGGTGGCCGACTGGAAGAGCAACTGGCTGGGCCAGCGCGATCCCCAGGGCCAGCCGATCGCCTGCGGCCCCCTCGACTACGGCCGCGCCCAGATGGCCGCCGTGATGGAAAGCCACCACTACCCGCTCCAGGCCCACCTCTATCTGGTGGCCCTGCACCGCTACCTGGGCTGGCGCCTGCCGGGCTATAGCCCCGAGCGTGATCTCGGCGGCTACATCTATCTGTTTCTGCGGGGCGTCCCCGGAGCGATCCACCCACCAGCCGGCCTGACGATGGCGGAGCTTTCGGTGCCCGGCATGTTCGTGGAGCCAGCCCCACTGCAGCGGCTTGAGGCCCTCGATGCGCTGCTGCGGGAGGGCCAGCGATGAACCCACAGCCGCCCCTGACTCCCCTGGGCCCCGCCCTGGCCGAAGCCCTGCCCAGGCTCTACGGGATCGGAAGCGATCCGTTGCTCAGCGAGCTGATCGGCGCCCTGAGTGCGGCCCTGGTACGCGGTGAATTGCATCTGCCCCTGGAGGGGCCTGCCCCCGAGGGCATCGTCAGCGTTGAGCACTGGCCTGAGGGCCACCGCCAGGCCCTGGTGCGCTGCGGCTGGGCGCCCAGTGGCGATTGCGATTCCCCACCCCCCGTGATGCTGAGCGAGCGGGGTCTGGGCTGGCGGCGCTGGCTGCTGCAGCTGGAGGCCACGATGACCGAACTGCAGCGGCGGGCCGAGGCCAGCGTGCAGCCGCCCCTCAGTGCCGCCCGCCGGCAGGCCGCCGCCGAGCGGGCCCAGGGGCGGGGCGGGCTGGATTGCCGCCAGCAGGCGGCGGTGGTGGCCCTGCTGAGCCAGGGCCTGGTGCTGCTCGGGGGCGGACCCGGCACCGGCAAGACCAGCACGATCGTGCAGATGCTGGCGGCGGTGCTGGAGGAACGTCCCGGCTGGAGGCTGCACCTGGCGGCACCCACCGGCAAGGCCGCCGCCCGCCTGCGCCAGGCCATCGCCGCCGGGGGCTCCACCCTCCCTTCGCCGCTGGCCGCGCAGCTGGCGGCCAGCCCCTGCACCACCCTGCACCGGCTGCTGGAAAGCCGCGGCGACGGCTTCGGACGCCACCGCCATCGGCCCCTGGCCCTGGATCTGCTGGTGGTGGATGAGGTGTCAATGCTGGATCTGCCGCTGATGGCCGCCCTGCTGGAGGCCATGCCGGCCGAAGCCCAGCTCGTGCTGGTGGGCGATCCCGATCAACTGGCCCCGGTGGGCCCCGGGGCGGTGCTGCAGGAACTGCAGGTCCCAGCCAGGCGCCAGGCCCTGGGGGATGCGGCGATCGAGCTGATCACCACTTACCGCAATGACGGGGCGCTGGCCCTGGCGGCGGGCCACCTGCGGCGGGGTGACACCCCCGGGTTCCTGGAGCACCTGAGCGAGCTGAGCAGCTCAGACAACCTCAGCTGGTGGCGTTCTCCGGCGGGCCGGCTACCCGCCGAGTTGCTGCAGCGGCTCAGGGCCCATCAGCGGCAACTGGCTGAGCTGGCCACCCGCTGGAGCGTGGATCCTGAGGGCTGCAGCCGGGAGCTGCTGGAGGAGCTGGAGCACTGCGTGGTGCTGGCCCCCACCCGTCGCGGGAGCTGGGGGGTGGAGGCGCTGAACCAGCGGCTGCTGGGCGACGACTGGGGCCGGGGACCGGCGTTCTGGCCCCCCGGCACTCCGGTGCTGTGCCAGCGCAACCTGCCGGAGCAGGGGCTCGCCAATGGCGATGTGGGCGTGGTGGTGGACGCCGACGGCCAGCGCCGGCTGCTGTTCTGGGGAAGCCAGGACCCCGGCGTCGCCGGGGAGGAAACCAGGCTGGTCCACCCCAGCCGTATGGCCGCCGCAGAAGCGGCTTTCGCAATCACGATCCATAAATCACAGGGCAGCCAGTACCAGCAGGTGCTGGTACTGATGCCGGAGGCAGAGGGCCGCTGGGACCGGCGCCTCCTCTACACAGCCCTGACCCGGGCCCGGCAGCAGGCGATGCTGATCACTCCCCAAGGCCAGGGATGGCTGCCCGATGGAACCAAGGGCAGCCAGACGCTCAGGTTCAGCGGATGAACAGCATCTCCTGGTAGGTGGGCAGCGGCCAGGTGTTGTCGTCGACCAGGGTTTCAAGCCCATCGACGGCCTCACGGATCTTGTGCATCAGCGGCAGCAGGGTGTCGGCGCAGTGACGCATGTGGGCCACAGGTCCGTGGGGAGGATTCGGCAGGGCTGACTCCAAGGCTGTGCAGTTGGCCAGGAGCTCCTGGTTGAGGCTGGCGATGCGGCCGGCCATGGCGCGATCGGGGGGAAGGCCCAGATCTTCCTGGTAGCGCAGGGAATTGGCCAGGTTGCCGAGATACTCCATCACCGCGGGGTAGACCTGGGTGCGGGCGATCTGCAGGGCCAGCTTGGCCTCCACTTCCACCGCCAGCACGTACTGCTCGGCATAGACCTCGAAACGGCTCTGCAGCTCCACCGGGGTGAGCACTCCGGTGCGGGCGAACAGGTCCTTGATGGAATCGCGCTCGAGCACCATCAAGGCATCAGCCGTGGTGGGCAGGTTCTCCAGACCCCGCTCGTTGACAGCCATTTGGTGCCAGTTGCTGGAGTAGCCGTCGCCGCCGAAGACGACGTTGCCATGCAGCTCCATGATCGTCTTGAGCACGGCCGCAGCGGCCGCTTCAAGGCTGTCGCCGGAGGCCATCTTGGCCTCCATCTCGTCGCAGATGTACTGAAGCGAATCAGCCAGCATCGTGTTCATGGCCACCAGCGGACCCGCCACCGACTGGTTGGAGCCCACCGCCCTGAACTCGAAGCGGTTGCCGGTGAAGGCGAAGGGTGAGGTGCGGTTGCGGTCGCCGGGATCCTTGGGGAATTCCGGCAGGGTGTCGACACCCAGCTGCATCAGGCCGCCGTGGTCGGTGCTGCCGAGGTTGCCGTTCTTGATCATCGTGTACACCTCCTCCAGCTGGCTGCCGAGGTACACCGAGATGATCGCTGGAGGGGCTTCATTGGCACCGAGGCGGTGATCATTGCCCGCCGTGGCCACCACGGCACGCAGCAGTGGTCCGTAGAGATGAACACCACGGATCACCGCTCCGCAGAACAGCAGGAACTGCATGTTCTCCTCGGGGCTGCTGCCGGGATCCAGCAGGTTGCCATGGGTGGCATTGCCCACCGACCAGTTCACGTGCTTGCCGGAGCCGTTGATGCCCTCGAAGGGCTTCTCGTGCAGCAGGCAGTTCATGCCGTGCTTGCGCGCCGTGTTCTTGAGCAGCGTCATGGTCAGCTGCTGGTGGTCGGTGGCCACGTTGGCCGCCTCGAAGAAGGGGGCCAGCTCGAACTGACCGGGTGCCACTTCGTTGTGGCGGGTCTTGGCGGGAATGCCCAGCCGGTACATCTGATGCTCCACGTCCTGCATGAAGACCTGGACCCGCTGGGGGATGGCACCGAAGTAGTGATCGTCGAATTGCTGACCCTTGGGAGACGGGGCACCGAAAAGGGTGCGGCCGGAGAGCAGCAGGTCGGGGCGCAGGCTCACGAAGGCACTGTCCACCAGGAAATACTCCTGCTCAGCGCCGCAGCTGGAGTTCACCGGGGCCACTTCGGTGTTGCCCAGCAGCTTGAGCAGACGCTGGGCCTGCTTGTTCATGGCCGCATTGGAGCGCAGCAGCGGCGTTTTCTTGTCGAGGGCCTCGCCCGTCCATGACACGAAGACGGTGGGGATGCAGAGGGTGACGCCGTTGGGCGTCGCCATCAGGAAGGCCGGGCTGGTGATGTCCCAGGCGGTGTAGCCGCGTGCCTCAAAGGTGGTGCGGATGCCGCCGTTGGGGAAGGAGGAGCCGTCGGGTTCACCCTGCACCAGCACCTTGCCGGTGAATTCACAGATGGCGGAGCCATCGCTCTGGGTGGAGATGAAACCGTCGTGTTTTTCGGCGGTGGAGTTGGTGAGCGGATAGAAAACGTGGGCGTAGTAGAGAGCGCCGCGGCTCACAGCCCAGTCCTTCATCGCCTGGGCCACCACGTTGGCGACGGTGACGTCGAGTTTGCCGCCTTCCTTGACGGTCTTCTGAACCGACTTGAAGATGTCCTTGGGCAAGGACGATTTCATCTTCGAGAGGTTGAAGACGTCTGCAGCCCAGATCTCATCAAGAGAGGCGATGGGGGCGGTGACCGCCGCCGGACGTTCCTGGGTGCGCTGAATGGCAGCTAGGCGCTTGAGGCTGGGCATGTAAGACCATGTGTCTGGCACACATCCAAGTAGGCCGCCACCCCCTGAGGTGAATCCGTTGTTACAGAGGCGTCAGGCCCGCATGGTGAGCACAGGCTCCAGACCACAGCCGCGCTGACGTCTCTGCGGCCATGGGACAGACTGGTGTCATTCCCAGCCCGGTCCCCATGATCCGCTACTACCTGTTGCTGCCGGGACCCCAGGGAGGGGAGCCAACACTGGGCCGGATGCTGGATGACCGCAGCGAAGCCTGCTTCGACGCCAGCACCACACCCCCCACCTGGCAGGGATGCAGCAATCAGATTCAGCGTCGCCTGCACGCGCACGACAAAATCGCCGAAATCAGCCAGACCAGGGCCCAGGCCTGGAAACCTGCCGCCTTCGGCTGATCAGCCGTGACTGAACCTGGCGGGGGAGCCGCGCTCCGCAGCGAACGCCCCTGGGGCTGGTTCGAGACGCTCTCCCGCGGTGAGGGCTACCTGATCAAACGTCTGTGGCTCCAGCCCTCCAGCCGCATCAGCCTTCAACGCCACCATCACCGCAGCGAGCATTGGCTGGTGGTTGCCGGTGAAGGGGTTCTGGACTGTGCGGGTCAGCAGGTGATCGCCTCTTCAGGGGTCGCGCTGACCATCCCCAGCCACGCCGTTCACCGGGCGAGCGCAGGAGCCTCCGGGCTGATGATCGTGGAGGTGCAGCGGGGCAAGATCCTCAGCGACGACGACATTGAGCGCTTCGCTGACGACTACGGACGTCTGGGCTGAGCTTCAGTCTCCGGAAAGCCCTCCAGGCCGGTGGTTCGAGGCGGGGTGTTACGATACATACTCACCCTTTAATAAAGGGCAAGGCAGTCTTTTTTCAGGCCCTGTGGCCGTGAGATACGGGTACCTGCCGGCCTGCGTTGAAGGAACTCCCAGGCCAAGGCCCCATCAACTCATCGTGACCCAGTTCAACGCAAGCGAGAGCTTTGCGTGCTCCATCAACCTGAGCGCCCATCCCGCCCGAAACCCCATCCAACCCATCGCGAGCGATTCCATCACCACCACTCCTTCCATCCAGCCCGGCACCATCTCCAGCAGCGTCGACCTGAGCGCCCTTGAAGGGCAGCCCGCAACAGAAGTCATCGCAGCCACCGCCGTTGAATCAACCCTGATCGGTCCCATCGATCAACCCGAAGAAACGGCACAGCCTGCGCAAACAGCCCAAGCGGCCCAAGAGGTGCCAGCCGCTGGATTTGCGGGATTTGGTCTGGGGGCTGAGATCCTCGCCGCCGTGGTTGATTGCGGCTACAGCGATCCTTCTCCGATTCAAAAGGCCGCCATTCCCGAGCTGATGCTCGGCCGCGACCTGGTGGGTCAGGCCCAGACCGGCACCGGCAAAACCGCCGCCTTCGCCCTGCCCCTGCTGGCGCGCCTGGATCCCCAGCAGCGCACTCCCCAGGTGCTGGTGCTCACCCCCACCCGTGAACTGGCCCTTCAGGTGGCAGAGGCCTTCAGCGGCTACGCCGCCAAACTGCCCCAGGTGCGCGTGCTGCCGATCTACGGCGGTGCCGATTTCCGCGACCAGATCGTTCGCCTCAAGCGAGGCGTGCAGATCGTGGTGGGCACCCCAGGCCGGGTGATGGACCACATGCGCCAGGGAACCCTCGATCTCTCCGGCCTGCGCTGCCTCGTGCTCGATGAAGCCGACGAGATGCTGCGCATGGGCTTCATCGACGATGTCGAGTGGGTGCTGGAGCAACTGCCCGAGCAGCGCCAGGTGGTGCTCTTCTCGGCCACCATGCCCTCGGAGATCCGTCGGCTCTCGCGCAAATACCTGCAGAACCCGGCTGAAGTCACCATCCAACAGAAGGGTGCCGGCAACAGCACGATTCGCCAGCGCCACCTGGTGGTGCATGGCGCCCAGAAACTGGAGGCTCTCACCCGCGTGCTCGAGGCCGAGACCAGCGGCGGTGTGATCATCTTTGCCCGCACCAAGGCGATCACCCTCAACGTTTCCGAAGCGCTGGAACAACAGGGTTATGACGTGGCTGTGCTCAACGGCGACGTGCCCCAGAACCAACGGGAACGCACGGTGGAGCGGCTGCGCAGCGGCCAGGTGAACGTGCTCGTGGCCACCGATGTGGCCGCCCGGGGACTGGACGTGGACCGGATCACGCTGGTGATCAACTACGACATCCCCTTTGACAGCGAGGCCTATGTGCACCGCATCGGCCGCACCGGCCGGGCAGGTCGCCAGGGCGACGCGATCCTCTTCCTCACCCCCCGTGAACGCCGCTTCCTTGGGGGCCTGGAGCGGGCTGTGGGCAAACCCATCACACCGATGGACGTGCCCAGCAACGCCGACATCAACCAGAGCCGGCTCGACCGCCTGCGCGAGCGCCTCACCGCCCTGGTGGGAACCCCCCGCTCCGACGATCAGGAACTGGCCCTGCTCAGCGAAATTCTGCAGCGGGTGGGCAGCGAAATCACCGCCAGCCCTGAGCAGCTGGCCCTGGCCGCCCTGCAACTGGCCGTGGGTGAGCGCCCCTTGCTGATGCAGGGCACCGAAACCTGGCGCCAACCGGCCCCCAGCCGCGAGCGTCAGCGCAGCGGCGACGACGATCGCCGCGGTGAGCGTCGCTCCTCATCCCGTGCTGGCGGCAGCCGGCTGGAAGCCTCCACTCCTCCGGACGCCGACATGGAGCGTTTCCGGATTGAGGTGGGCTGGCAGGACCGGGTCAAGCCTGGCAATATTGTCGGCGCCATTGCCAACGAAGCCGGCCTGAACGGCCGCAGCATCGGCCGCATCCAGATCTTCGACACCCACAGCACTGTGGATCTTCCCAGCGGAATGCCTGAAGATGTCTTCGACGCCCTGCGGCGTTTGCGGGTGATGAACAAAGAGCTTCAGATCACCCGGCACAGCTCCTGAGTCAGCCCCGCACGTCGATCCGGCGTTCCTACTGCCCCTCCATGTCAATCCTCTCCAGCCTTGTCGAGGCCAGCGGCCAGCGCACTCTCCAGACCCCAAGGTCTGTGACACTGCGCCTGGCCACGGTGGCCCTGGCGGGCCTGGTGGATCTGACCATGGCCGGGGCCGTGGAGGCGGAGGTTCTGCTCAAGGCCTCCGCCAGCGGCAACCAGAAGGATGAGCAGGTCAGCAAATTCTGTCTCGCCACCGTCAGTGCGGCCTTCCAGGCTGCACGCAAGGTTCAGCCGCCAGGCCTGGGCTCCTACGCCTGCTCCTGTTTCGTGGATCAGGTGAATCGGGGGGCTGGTCTGGATGTGGCTCAGACCACCTGCCGCCAGCGCACCATGGCCCGCTACAGCCTCTGAGCCCTCCTGCTGGGGCCTTGGCCTGAGATCAGGATCTAGAGGAGGGGGAGAGTGGGGTTGGGCGTCAGGCGCACATCCCCGTGACATCGTCGGTGTGCAACACACTCACCTGCCGCAGGCAGAGTGTTTCCAGGGCGGAGATCATGTTGACCTGGACCTCAGAGGTCTCGCAGAGCACCAGGGTCTGCAGGAGATCAAAGCGATCCTGGGGGGCGAGTTCGCCGTCCTCACACCAGTCGAGGCTCCAGGGGACAGGGGCAGCCATGGCTTCGGGATCAATGCGTCTTGGTTTCATGACATTGGAGCATCCCGCGGCGGCGGCGTCCATTCCTTGGATTTGCTTCCAATCTGCTTCACGCTTCGTCATCAAAGCTCGCGAGGCTTCCCGCCAGGCCAGAAGAGCTGCAGCGCAAGCCCCTGGCTCCATCTCAGCAGCCAGCAAGGCTGGCAGAAACGCTCAGCTGGGCTTTTCACCCTGTATTATCTCGGCCATTTTGGGCGGCCTTCCCTGCCGATCGATTGCTCTCGACTGAACTCGCTCCCACGGCAGCTGGCCCCTTTTAATGACCTCTGGCCTTTCCGGCCAATGCCCAGACGCCTGATTTCATGGCCCACCCGAGCGCGCGTACACCGATCAGCCGGTTGCTGGGGGCCCTGAGGCCCCACCGCCGGCTGGTCTGGCTGGCCTCGATCTGCTCGGTGCTGAACAAGCTGTTCGATCTGGCCCCACCGGTGCTGATCGGTCTGGCCGTCGATGTGGTGGTGCGTCAGCAGACGTCCTGGCTGGCGAACCTGGGGCTGAGCAGCGTCCCCTCCCAGCTCACGGCCCTGGCGGTGGCCTCCTTTGTGATCTGGAGCGCCGAATCCCTGTTCGAGTACCTCTACGGAGTGCTCTGGCGCAACCTCGCGCAGACCATGCAACACGAGCTCCGGCTGGAGGCCTACGGCCACCTGCAGCAGCTGGAGATGGCCTTCTTCGAAGCCGGCAGCAGCGGCCGGCTGATGGCGATCCTCAACGACGACATCAATCAACTCGAGCGTTTTCTCGACCACGGCGCCAACGAGCTGCTGCAGCTGGCAACCACCGTGCTGGCCGTCGGAGCCGTGATGGCGGCCATCTCCCCCGGCGTGGCCGGGGTGGCTTTTCTGCCCATCCCAGTGATCCTCTGGGGCTCGATCCGGTTCCAGAAACGACTGGCTCCTCGCTACCGCGACGTGCGTGATCGGGCCAGCGATCTCAACAGCAGCCTCTCCAACAATCTCGGTGGGATGCTCACGATCAAGAGCTATGCCGCCGAGGCCTGGGAACTCGAACGCATCAGCGAACAGAGCGAGTCGTACCGACGCAGCAATCGGCGCGCGATTCGCCTCTCGGCTGCGTTCATTCCCCTGATTCGCTTTGCCATTCTCTTCGCCTTCCTGGCGATCCTGGTGATCGGTGGGCTGCAGGCCTGGCAGGGCACGATCGCTGTGGGCTCCTACAGCTTCCTGGTGTTCATCACCCAGCGGCTGCTGTGGCCGCTCACCACCCTGGGCCGCACCCTCGACGACTACCAGCGGGCCATGGCCTCAAGCAACCGGGTGCTGGATCTGCTCGACACTCCGATCGCGATCCCTGGCGGGGAGCGGGCCCTGCCCCTGGGCGGCGTGCGTGGGGCCATCGAATTCCGTTCAGTCAGCTTCGGCTACGCCGGCAGGGAGCCCCTGCTGGTCGACTTCTCCCTGGCGGTTCCAGCCGGGCACACGGTGGGCATCGTGGGGGCCACAGGCTCCGGCAAAAGCACCCTGGTGAAACTGCTGCTGCGGCTCTATGCCGTGGATCGCGGCGAGATCCTGCTCGACGACCAGCCGATTCAGGACCTGCAACTGGGCGACCTGCGCCATGCCATCGGTCTGGTGAGCCAGGAGGTGTTTCTCTTCCACGGCAGCGTGGGCGAGAACATCGCCTACGGAACTTTTGACGCCAGCCCCACCGCGATCCAGCGGGCGGCGACCCTGGCCGAAGCCAGTGGCTTCATCGAAGAGCTTCCCGAGGGATACGACACCGTGGTGGGGGAGCGGGGTCAGCGTCTCTCGGGCGGCCAGCGCCAGCGCATCGCCCTGGCCCGGGCGATTCTCAAGAATCCGCCGGTGCTGATCCTCGATGAGGCCACAGCGGCTGTCGACAACGAAACGGAGGCTGCGATCCAGCGCTCACTGGAGCTGATCACCGCCGAGCGCACCACCCTGGTGATTGCCCATCGGCTCAGCACCGTGCGCCATGCCGATCGGATCGTGGTGCTGGAGCAGGGCCAGATCGTCGAGCAGGGCCGCCACGACGACCTGCTCCGCCGTGGTGGGGCCTACGCCAGGCTCTGGCGGGTGCAGGCCGGCCTGCGCGCAGACGAAGCACTTCTGGCCTGAATGCAGCAGCATGGGAGGCATCTGATTCCAGGTCCCCAGCGGCGGTGGGCCCTCGCCCATGGCCCAGACATCCGGTCCTTTTGAGCTGCCTCCCCTGGGCCAACAGGACCTGCTGGAGTTGCCCATCAGCCGTCTGCAACCCACCCAGCTCTGCCTGGGGCTGGCGGAGGTGCGCTCCCGGGCCAGAGACTTCTCCCTGGAAACCGCGGCAGAGAGGCGACGCTATCTGCGCACCAGGCCGGTGCCGGTGGCGGTGAGCAGCGCCGGGGAGCACTGGATGATCGACCGCCACCACCGGCTGCGGGCCCTGATGGAAGTGGACGCAGAGGCCACAGCCTTCTGCTCGGTCGTGTTGCTGCTGGTGGGAGCCAGCCGTGCCCACTGCCTGGAGGAACTGAACCGCCGAGGTTGGCTCTACCTGCGCGACAGCGAAGGCCGGGGGCCGCTGCCGCCGGAGCGGCTGCCGATGAATCTGGGCAGCCTGGGCGACGACCCCTTCCGCAGCCTGGTCTGGAAGCTGAAGCAGGAAGGACTGATCCGCGCCCAGCCCCAGGTGCCCTTCCTGGAGTTCCATTGGGCCAGCTGGTTGCGTCGCCGCAAGCTGCCCGCCTTTGACTCGATGGACCTCAGCCCCGCCTTGCCCGAAGCCAGGAGGCTCCTGCGCGGTCCGCTGGGCCATGGCGCTCCGCCCGCCACCTGAGCAGTCCAGCCAGGGAACTGGAACAGATCCGTCTGGGGCGGGGGGAGCTGAATCAGCCTTGATGAAATAAGGTTTCATCAACGTGACAAAGGGACAGATTCCCTCTCACCGCTCCTCAATGCTCATCTCCAGCGCTTCAGGCCCAGAGGTCAACCTGCTCCCCGTCGCCGCCATGACCTTGGCGATGTTCGGATTTTGAAGCGCCAACGCCCCCCAGCGCCGCTGCCCCCCAGCCATCGATCCCGCCCGCTGCCCATCGTGCTGGCGATGCTGATGGGGCTGGCCGGCGGGCTCGCCCTCTCCGGCCCCCTGGCTTCATTGATGCCTCCTGAGCTGGCCTCCCAGACCGCCAGGATCACCGGCCAGCTCAGCAATCCCTTTTCAGCCTGGGGTGCCAATGGCCGCGATGTGCTGGTCCTGGGCACTGACGTGGGCGGCGGCAACACCGATGTGATGTTCTCGATTCGCATCGAGGATGGTGTCACCCGTGTCACCCAGGTGCCCAGGGACACCTACATCGATTCCGCCCGCTACGGCGGCATCAAGGCCAACGCGCTCTATGCCTACGGCGGAGCCGACGCCGTCAAGCAGGAGCTCTCCGAACGGCTGGGCCGTCCGATCGACCATCACCTGCTGGTGAACCTCGGGGCCATCCGTCGCATGGGTGACGTGCTCGGTGGTGTCGAGGTGAACGTGCCCAAGCGCATGTATTACGTCGACAACAGCCAGGGCCTCTACATCGACCTGCAGCCCGGCCTACAGACGCTCAAGGGCCGCGACCTGGAGGGGTTCCTGCGCTGGCGCCACGATGAGGAGGGCGACATCGGCCGGATCGATCGCCAGAAGCTGGTGCTCACGGCCCTGTTCAGCAAACTGACCCGACCGGAGAATCTGGTGCGGCTGCCCAGCCTGATCGCAGCGGCCGGCCAGGACCTCAACACGGATCTGGGGCCGATGGAAATCGGCGGACTGATCACAGCGATGGCCACCACCCGTTTTGATGCGGAGCGCCTCAGCGGCCGTCCCTTTGATCTCAACGGCATCAGCTACTGGGAGGCCGACTGGCCCCTGCGCGATGTGGAAGCCAACAACGCCACCACGGTGGAGACCAACGGCCGCGAACGCTTCCTCTTCTGAGGCTCAGCTCCAGCCGGCGCTGGCCTGCGCCCTGGCCCCCGGCAGCCGCTCCAGGGCCCACGGCTCACCGCCGATGGCTGCCGCCAGGATCGCGGCCAGGGCGGGGGCCAGGGCAAAGGGGCTGCTCAGACCCGCCAACAGCCAGAGGCCCGGAGCTTCTGCCACCGGACCCACCAGCGGCGGACCACTGCTGCAGAAGCTCACAGGCACCTGCACAAGACTGCCGGGCACCTGCCCGAGGCGGGGATCGATCCGCTCCAGGGCCTGGCGCAACTCCAGCTCCAGGGACGGAGCCTCGGGTGGAGTACCGCAGCAGCTGCCCGGCCTGACCAGGCTGCTCTGGCCCAGCAGCAGGCCCTCGCCCCAGGGGGCCAGGCCGGCATCAACGATCCACTGCGGTCGCTGCAGCTGATCTGCCCGTTGCTCCAGAGCCTGGCGCCGAGCCATCAGCGGCATGAGGATGTCATTGGGCTCACTGAGGGCAACGCCGCTCAGCAACTCGTGGCTGAGCGGGCCAGCGTCGAGGCGCAGCAGCCCGGCCCAGCTCACCCGCAGGCGATCGGGCAGTGCCGGCCAGAGGGCCCGGCAGCCGGCTCCTGCGGCCAGCACCACCTGCCGGGCCGGCAGGGCTTCGGCCTGCAGGGGGCCGCAGTGACCCCGGCGGCGGCGCACCCCGGCGCGCTCCAGGGCCAGCGGCAGAGCCAGGGCCAGCTGGCGACTGTCGACGCGCCCATAGCCCAGCCGCAGCAGCCGCCGCCCCCCTGAGGCCGGCGTGGGATCGAGCCGCTCCACCTGATCAGCACCCAGATGGCGCCGCGCCAGAGTCTCCACCTGAGCGAGGGTCTGCTCCAGGGCTGAGCTGCCGTCAGCGTCGGCATCGCTCCAGTGCAGGCGCAGGCTGCAGGGGCTCCAGCCCAGCGGCCCGTGGCGCTGCTCCAGCTCCCGCCAGGCCAGCGGAGCTGAGGCCATCAGCTCATTCATCGGGCCGGGAGCCCCCGCCCACCAGGGCACACCGCCGTAGCTCACAGCGGTGGCGCCATCGCCCTGGCCGGCATCCAGCAGCTCCACCGCAGCGCCGCGCCGGGCCAGCTCCAGGGCCACCAGGGAGCCGGCCAGACCGGCGCCGATCACCAGCACATCGGCCAAGTCTCAGATCTGCAGGGTGAAGGAGGTGATCACGTTGCGGAACAGATCCCTGACCTTCGGCCAGCGCAGTTCATTGGTGCTGGCCGCCAGGGTGTAGAGGCGGCCGCGGTCGACCACCACGGTGGCCAGCTCATGGCGGTCACGGTCGGAGAGATGCACCGCATACTCCAGGTCGTAGAAGGTGTGGCCGCCGTCCTGACGCTCACGGGCCTCCACCAGTTCGGCCTCGCGGCCACTGCCCTCCGGAGCAATCACGATGCGGCCCAGCTTTTCACCCACCGCCACGGCACTCCCCAGGGACTCCAGGTCGTTGGTGGGGTTCACCTCCGTGATCACCAGGCTGAGGGTTTCATCGCTGTTGATCAGATCGTGGAAGACCACCTGGGGCCCATTGCTCACCGCCACCCGACTCCAGCCGGTGGGATAGAGAAAGGCATAGCGCCCGTCAGGGCTCTGGAAGGAATTCAGCCCGGCGGCCGCCGCGCTGCAACCGCTGAGGCCCCCCAGCAGCAGCAGGCTGCCCAGCAGCAGGCCGAGCACGCCCCGGCACAGGGAGACAAGCCAGGGAAACGAAGGGCGCTGCGCCATGGGGTATCGAGCAAGCGGGAGGGGTGGGAGATCACACCGTCACCATTGTTGCCGGTGGCCTCACTCCTAGATTGACGCCAGTTGCGGCGGATTTCTGAGCGGCTTCACCAGGCCCCTGGCGCGGCTGATCGACCAGTTCGAGCGCCTGCCTGGGATCGGTCCGCGCACCGCCCAGCGCCTGGCCCTGCACCTGCTGCGCCAGCCCGAGGGACAGGTGCAGGCCTTCGCCGATGCCCTGCTCGCCGCCCGCCGCCAGGTGGGTCAGTGCAGGCGCTGCTTCCACCTTTCGGCCGATCCGCTCTGCGACATCTGCCGGAATGAGGATCGGCGCAATGGCCAGCTCTGCGTGGTCTCTGATTCCCGCGACCTGCTGGCCCTGGAGCGCACCCGCGAATACAAAGGGAGCTACCACGTGCTGGGCGGACTGATCTCACCCATGGATGGCATCGGACCTGAACTGCTGCAGATCCAGCCCCTGGTGAACCGGGTGGATCAGGAGGCGATGACGGAGGTGATCCTGGCCCTGCCACCCAGCGTGGAAGGGGACACCACCAGCCTCTACCTGGCCCGGCTGCTGCGGCCGTTCTGTCTGGTGAGCCGCATCGCCTACGGACTGCCGGTGGGCAGTGAGCTGGAGTATGCCGATGAGGTGACCCTGGCGAGGGCCCTTGAAGGTCGCCGCCGGATGGAGTGAGCAGCGTGGTTCGTTTGATCAGCCGATACAGCTCCATGGCTCCCACCGAGCGGTTGCCCGCCTGGTTGCGCCGCCCGATCGGCAGCGCCTCGGCCCTGGAAACCGTGCAGACCGTGGTCAAGGGGCAGCGGCTTCACACCATCTGCGAGGAGGGTCGCTGTCCCAACCGAGGGGAGTGCTACGCCGCCGGCACCGCCACCTTCCTGCTGGGTGGGCCGATCTGCACCCGCAGCTGCGCCTTCTGCCAGGTGGAGAAGGGTCGTGCGCCTGTGCCCTTTGATGCCGGGGAAGCCGAGCGGGTGGCGGAAGCGGTGGAGCAGCTGGGCCTGCGCTACGTGGTGCTCACCGCGGTGGCCCGCGATGATCTGGCCGACCACGGCGCCGGGCTGTTCACCGGCACCATGGCTGCGATCCGGCGCCGCAACCCCCTGGTGGCCATGGAGGTGCTCACCCCTGATTTCTGGGGGGGGCATGCCCTCCGCCCTGAGGGAGAAGCCGCCCAGCGGCAGCGGCTGGCGACCGTGCTGGCCGCAGGCCCGGTCTGCTTCAACCACAACCTCGAAACGGTGCAGCGGCTGCAGGGGGAGGTGCGTCGCGGCGCCACCTACGAACGCTCGCTGGCCTTGCTGGCGGCGGCCCGGGAGCAGGCCCCGCAGATCCCGACGAAATCAGGGCTGATGCTGGGGCTGGGCGAAACCCTCGAGGAGGTGGTGGCCGCCCTGGAGGATCTGCGCCGGGCCGACTGCCAGCGCCTCACCCTGGGTCAGTACATGCGTCCGTCCCTCGCCCACCTGCCGGTGGCTCGCTACTGGCACCCCGACGACTTCGAGCGCCTCGGGATGATCGCCCGTGAGCTCGGCTTCCAGCAGGTGCGCAGTGGCCCCCTGGTGCGCAGCAGCTATCACGCCGCAGACGCGTGATCACCAGGCGATCGAATCCAGCACCGTGGAGCAGAGCCGGTACAGACGCTCCCCACCCACGGATTCCTTGCCTTTGGCTTTGAAGCCGGGCAGCACCGTCTGAATCGAGCGGATCACGACACTGGGTTTCTCGCCAGAGGCATAGAGCAGGCAACTCCAGTGCAACCTGTGCTCAGCTGTGCGGATCCAGAGCTGAGCCCCAGCGCTCAGGGCAATCACCACCAGGCTGGACGCCACCGTGATCTGGCATGGCCTGGAGAGCATCAGCAGCGGAAAACGGCGCCACCACAATGCCATGGGCGAACCGAAAGCCAGTTTCTAACGGCAAAAATCGTGGGTCTTGAATACGCATCAACCCATGATTTTACATTTATATTCAGGCTGCTCGCTCCAGCGAAAATCCAACAAGAATTGGACGGAAATTCAATTCAATATCATGAAGAGATCTTGCGTTGATTGAAGGCTTGTGCAGAAATGCGCGGAAACGCTCACTCAGCCTAGAGTCTGGCTGGCACCAAGAGCTATTGGCTCGTCATCAGGCCTCGATTCTCAGCACCTCTTCTGGTTTCGATCTCTTCCGGTCGCCCCTCTTCTCCCTCCCGTCCCATCTGAATTCCTACCCATGGCACTGGTCCAAGCGCCCGCTTTAGGCATTGATCGCTTTGCCAATGATCGCAACCGGGAAAGCTGGTCGAACAGCACCGAACAGGACACCAAGAAGATCATTCGGGCCGTTTATCAACAGGTGCTCGGCCAGCAGTATGTGATGGCCAGTGAGCGTCTCAATGGGGCTGAGTCCCTGTTCCGCAACGGTGTTCTGAACGTGCGGGAGCTGGTGCGCACCGTGGCCAAGAGTGGTCTCTATCGCTCCAGATTCTTCGAAAACTGCAATCCCTATCGCTTCATTGAGCTGAACCACAAGCATCTGCTGGGGCGGGCCCCTCAGAACAAGGCGGAGATGCTGCATCACTTCACGATCCTGCAGGAGCAGGGTTTCGATGCAGAGATCGATTCCTACATCGACAGCGACGAATACCAGGAACGCTTCGGCCTGGACAGCGTGCCCTACCTGCACGGCTGGGATTACTCCAAAGGCCATGAGGGACGTCAGTTCTCCTGGCTGATGCAACTCGCCCGCGGAGCTGCGGCTTCCGTGAAGGGAGACGCCAGCGGCACCCAGTTCCGCTTGGGCAAGGCCCTGCACCAGAACAAGGCGATGCCGGTGCGCGGTGCCGGTGGCCGGGTGGTGATCGTTTCCACCGAAGGACCCTTCAAGGTGCTGGTGAGCACCGAGTCGGGGATCTCCTCCGAGTTCGCCCATCAAGCGCCACTGCGGGCCCCGTCGCAGGAGCACCGGGTGGAAGCCCTGCGGGTGACGGCCGGCGAGAGCAGCAGCGGCAGCGGCCGGATGGTCACCATCTCCGCCACGGGCCTGGTCAATAACGACTACGTGCGCAGCGGCGCCTACGTGATGCGTGTGCCCTTCAGCCGCATGAACGAGGCCCTGCAACGGGTCAACCGTCTCGGCGGACGGGTGACCAACGTGGTGGTGAGCTGAGGCTCGGCTTCGGGTTCCCCCAGGCCATCAATCTTCAGAAAGATGGAAATCCCGGGGGAACCTCCGCACGCCCATCCCATAGTCGGGATGAGGCGCCCAGATCAATGGAGTGGTGTATCGCCTGCCGGTTGGCTGCTGAACAAGGACGTCCATGGCTGTGAGGATCGATCGTGAAACCTTCCTGCAGAGGGCGCTGGAACGCTTTGGCCATCGCTACAGCTACGAGGAGATCGATTACCGCAGCTATCGCTCTCCGGTGAAGATCCGCTGTCTGGATCATCCCGTGCGCCTGATCGTGATCACGCCGGAACGTCACCTGCAGACCACCGGTGGCTGTAAATACTGCCTGCGCCGCTATCGCCAGCAGGCCATGGAAGCCTCGGTGACCGTGGCGGCGATCACCGAGGCCCCGGCCACCGAACTGGATCGCGTCACCGAGCTGGATCGCTCGCAGCCGCAGGAGTCTGGTAGTAGAAGCCGCCCCCCGGGTGCTGCTGGCTGACCACGGCACAGCGGGTGGCAATGCGCCACAACGCCCTGTGGATGGGCGTGGGATCAAAGCGCACCAACTCGGGGTAGCGGGCGCGCAGCAGCTCGTTGCCGCGCCAGGCGTTGTAGTGGGGAATCCTGGGATTCACGTGGTGGCAGACGTGGGTGGAGCCAATGCCGTGGTGCAGCAGGTTGAGCAGGGGTCCGTAGGGCCGATCAACCGTCTGCAGAGCCCCTTTGGCCCAGGTCCAATCGGCCGTGGCGAAGTGGGGAATCGAGGTGTCGGTGTGCTGCAGCCAGGTGTATCCCACCAGCCAGGCGTTGATCACCAGATAGGGCAGGCCGTAGACAGCCAGCACCCGTGCCAGGGAGGTGGAAGAGGCCGCCAGGATCAGGGCCAGCAGCATCAGCACCAGGCCGACATTGGAGCGCAGCATCAAGCGACGCGTGGAGTCGGGGAAGAGGGGGCGACGGCCGTTGCGGAAGGGGGCGCCATGCCAGAAATGGGAGGTGAGAGCGCCGTGGTCTTCACCGCCGGCCACACCGAAGAAGAGATAGAGCGGCCAGCCCAGCAGCAGATGGCTCACCGTCGAGAACAGCCCATAGGCCACGGGGCCCACGCCGCTGACCAGACGCTGCACCGACTGCCCGGCGGCTGAGCTCGCCCGGGGCGGCACATGGGTTTCACCCCCCTCGAGGTGGTTGCAGTTGGCATGGTGCACGGCGTGGCTGTGCTGCCAGCTGAAGTACGGCACCAGCAGCAGGCTGTGCAGAACGAATCCCACCGTTGCCTCCACCCGGCGATTGGGGTGGAAAGCGTGGTGCCCGCATTCGTGGGCAATCACCCAGCAGCCGCCGGCCACCGTGCCGGTGACGAGGGCATAGAGCAGCCAAAGCGGTGCTGCGATCGGCTGAAGAGGGATCTGGGTTCCCACGCCGTAGGCCAGAACAGAAAGCCCGAGGGAGAGGGCGAGGCTGCCCCAGGCTTTGGTGGTGTCGATCTTGAGCAGGTCAGCCGGCAGGCAGGCCAGCAGCTCGGATTTGGAGGGATAGTTCGGCTCTTGCGGGGAGACCGTCTCCTGGGGACGGGGCCGGAGGGGAGTGGAACGAATCAAGGACGCTGACGCATGAGAGGTGAGAACGATCCGTGGAGGCTGGAATCGGCGCGACCCTAACCAGATCGGCCCTGTCCACCGGCCGACGAGCGGGCGGGCACAGGAGAATGACGATGATGCTCCGCAACGCGGCGATGACCGGCAACCTTCAGGCCATTGGCTTCATGATCAGCTGGGTGCTGGGTTGGGGGATCGGCGGTTCGCTGATCGACGCCGGCTTCATCCAGGCCGGGGTGTACTCGATCGAGACCAACCAGCTGGGCACCCTGGCCACCTTCACGGTCTGGACATTGCTGTGGGGCGGGCTGGGCTTTCGGCTCTACCAGCGCTTCACCAGCTCCAACCAGGAGAGCTGAGGGCCAGACCTGAGCCTTCGCTCAGAGCTCGAGCTCAGTCAGGGAATGCAGGCAGAGCACCTGCTGGGGGTAGTGGTCTCGCCCGAGGCCCTCGGGGAGCAGCACATGCACCAGGGCTCCCGAGGCCAGGGCGGCTTCGGCGCCGGCACGGGAATCCTCAAAGGCCCAGCAGTCGCTGGCGGCCACCCCCAGCCGCCGGGCCGCCAGCACAAAGATGTCGGGAGCGGGCTTGCCTTCCCCCAGCTCGGGGTCATCCCCGCAGACAATCAGCTCGATCAGCTCCAGCCAGGGGTGGGGGGCGCACTTGATCCCCACGGAGTCGTGGCTGCTGCTGGTGGCCAGGGCCATCGGAATCGCCAGCTCCCGGCAGCGCCGCACCAGCTCAGGTGCTCCAGGCATCGCCCGCGCCCCGGGCAGCAGCGCTCGAGCGATCGGCTGCCGCACCGCCAGCAACTGCTCGGCGCTGGGGGGCTGGTGGCCCGCCGCTGCGATCCAGGCGATCACACGGCTGGCATTGTCCGGCCGCCGGCGACCGCGCAGCTTCAACAGCTGCTGATCACTGAGTTCAAGGCCGAACTCCCGGGCCGCCTGCCGCCAGGCCTGGCCGTGCAGGGGCTCAGTGTCGAGCAGCAGACCATCAAGGTCGAACAGACAGGCCGCGGGGCTGTTCATTCCCGCATCCTCTCAGTCCACAATGACCGGGTGTCGCTCCCGACCCGATGAGCCAGGTCACGATCGAATCGGTGCTGCAGGAGGGCCGGGTGTTCGAGCCGCCGGCGGAGCTGGCGGCGGGGGCCCGCATCGGCAGCATGGACGCCTACCGGGAACTGGTGGCGCGCGTCGAGGCCGATCCCGACGCCTTCTGGGGCCAGCAGGCCCGGGAGCAGCTGCACTGGTTCGAGCCCTTCCACACCGTGCTCGATTGGAGCAATCCGCCCTTCGCCCGCTGGTTCGAGGGCGGCAGCACCAACCTGGCCTACAACTGCCTCGACCGCCATCTGCAGGGCCCCAGGGCCGAGAAGACCGCCCTGATCTGGGAAGGGGAGCCCGGCGATAGCCGTCGCTTCAGCTACCGCGACCTGCACACTCAGGTCTGCAAGGCCGCCAATGCCCTCAAGGCCCTCGGCATCGGCAAGGGGGATCTGGTGGCCCTGTACATGCCGATGGTGCCGGAAGCGGCCATCGCCATGCTGGCCTGCGCCCGCATCGGCGCCCCCCACTCGGTGGTGTTCGGCGGCTTCTCCGCCGAGGCCCTGCGCGACCGCTTGATCGATGGGGGCGTCAAGGCCGTGATCACCGCCGATGGCGGCTTCCGCAAGGACAAGGCGGTGGCGCTCAAACCCGCGGTGGATCAGGCCCTCGCCGATGGCGCCTGCCCCACGGTGGAGCAGGTGCTGGTGGTGCGCCGCACCGAGCAGCCCACGGCGATGCTGGAGGGCCGCGACCGCTGGTGGCATGAGCTGGTGGAGGCCCAGAGCGCCGATTGCCCGGCGGAGCCGATGGCCAGCGAAGACCGTCTGTTCGTGCTCTACACCTCAGGCTCCACTGGCAAACCCAAGGGGGTGGTGCACACCACCGCCGGCTACAACCTCTGGGCCCACCTCACCTTCCAGTGGATCTTCGACATCCGCGACGATGACGTGCACTGGTGCACCGCCGATGTGGGCTGGATCACCGGCCACAGCTACATCGTCTATGGCCCGCTCTCCAATGGCGCCACCACGGTGATGTACGAGGGGGCGCCGCGGCCGTCGAAACCCGGTGCTTTCTGGGAGGTGATTGAGAAGCACAAGGTGAGCCTGTTCTATACCGCACCCACGGCAATCCGGGCCTTCATGAAGAGCGGCCGCGAGGTGCCCGATCAGTACGACATGAGCAGCCTGCGCATCCTGGGCACGGTGGGGGAGCCCATCAATCCCGAAGCCTGGATGTGGTACAGGCAGGTGATCGGTCACGACCGCTGCCCGGTGATCGACACCTGGTGGCAGACCGAAACCGGCGGCGTGATGATCAGCCCCCTGCCCGGGGCCACCCCCACCAAGCCGGGATCGGCCACCCTGCCTCTGCCCGGCATCGCCGCCGACATCGTCGACAACGAAGGCCGCAGCGTCGGGATCGACGAGGGCGGATACTTGGCGGTGCGGCGGCCCTGGCCGGGGATGATGCGCACAGTGCACGGAGATCCTGAGCGCTTCCGCAAGAGCTACTGGGAGCACATCATTGGCGCCGATGGCAGGCCCCTCTACTTCGCCGGCGATGGTGCCCGCCGCGATGCCGACGGCTACTACTGGGTGATGGGCCGCGTCGATGACGTGATCAGCGTGTCGGGCCACCGGCTGGGCTCCATGGAGATCGAATCGGCGCTGGTGAGCCATCCGGCGGTGGCCGAAGCCGCCGTGGTGGGCCGGCCTGATCCGCTCAAGGGCGAGGGCATCGTCGCCTTCGTGACCCTGCAGGCGGGCCTAAGCGGCGACGACACCCTGGGCAGCGAACTGCGCCGGCATGTGGGCAGCGAGATCGGTCCGATCGCCAGGCCCGATGAGATCCGCTTCAGCGATGCCCTGCCCAAAACCCGCAGCGGCAAGATCATGCGGCGCATCCTGCGGGCACTGGCGGCCGGCGAGGAAGTGAGCGGTGATACCAGCACCCTCGAAGACCGCTCGGTCCTCGACGCCCTGCGGGGCTGACGGCGGATGGCGACAGCTGCTTGCCCTGGATCAACCAGGCACAGACGGCATCACCAGCAGCACGATCAACCAGATCGCGCCGATGATCGGCACCAGACCGATGAAGATCCAGGGCCAGTTCTTACCGGCATCGCGGAGGCGGCGCACGCAGAGGGGGATGCCTGGAACGATCGCCGCGATGGCATAGAGGTTCTGCAGCACGCTCAGCTGACTGATCAGCTTGGCAAGCAGTCCCAGCACAAGAGCCACGATGATGTTGGCCAGGAAAAACCACCAGTAGTCGCCACGCTTGGATCGACCGCTGTAATCAAAGGCCCGTGTCCAGCCGGACATGTAGGCATCGAGCATGATCTGGCCCTCCTGATTGAGTGATTCGATCGCACAAAGAGTGTCTGTAATTTGCGGCGGTGTCAATCAAATGGCGGGAACCGTTGCCTTTCCCGTTTCACGATTTCCGGGTTCTCCCAGGCGCCACCAACCGTCGATCGCGGCGGCCAGGCGATCGATCTGGCGCTGGCGTTGGGGGTCATCCGCCCAGGCCCCCAGCAGGTTCTGGCGCAGGCCGGCGCTGGCGGGGGTGAGGTGGTCGCCGCCCAGCTGCAGCAGGGAGCTGTCGTCACCCGGGCGCTGCTGCAGCGTCGCCAGCAGGGGGGGGCTCTGGTCGAGGGCATCGCTGCCGAAGCGGATCAGCAGGTTCCGGGGAATGCCGTAGAGCTGGCCCACCAGGCGCAGGGTTTCCTGTGGTGACGGGCTGAATTCCGTGCGCACCCCCAGCCGGGGGGCCAGGTCGGCCAGCAGGGGGATCGAGCGATCGGCGGAGAAGTTGTTGAAGCTCATGGCCGCCAGGGCCGTGCTGCCCCGGCCCCCATCCGGGGCCAGCAGATGCAGCTTGCAGCCGAGGCTATGGCCCAGGCGCAGCACCGGCAGCGCCGAGGCTCCGGCCGCTGAGCCCTGCCGCGCCCCGCGAAAGGCGCGCCAGGCCTCGGTGGCCTGGGCCTGATGGTCGAACCCCGGCACATAACTCCAGGCCCGCAGGCTGAGCCCACGCCGGCACAGGGCCTCCAGCAGCCTGCGGTAGCTGATCTGTGGGGTGGCGGCCAGCACACTGCCACCGATGAACTCGATCACACCCGATGACTCGGGCGGATCCAGACACCAGAGAGTCCCCTGCTGACGCCAGCGACTCACGGCGCTCAGGCCTGGGGAGCCAGCCGCTGCAGGGCGGCCATGGCCTCACGGGCATGGGCCGGCCCATCCAGCAGGTTGCTGAAGACGTGGCGCACCACGCCCTCGCCATCGATGACATAGGTGACACGGCCCGGCAGCAGGTTGAGCAGGGCGCCAGGCACGCCGAAGGCCTGGCGCAGGCTGTTGCCCTGGTCCACCAGCAGCGGATAAGGAAGCTGGTGCCGCTGGGAGAAGCGCCCGTGGCTGGCACCGTCATCGCCGCTCACGCCCCAGACCTCAGCGCCGAGGGCCTGCAGTGCGGCGTAATTGTCGCGGAAGGCGCAGGCCTCCATCGTGCAGCCGGGGGTGTCGTCTTTGGGATAGAAGAACAGCACCAGGGGGTGGCCGGCGAGCTGATCACTGCGGCGGGCGCTGCCGTTCTGATCCTTCAGATCGATCAGGGGAGCCTTCTCACCAACCTGGATGGCCTTGCCCACAGGTGCATCAAATCAACGGTGCAGGCACCCTAGGAGTTTGTTCCCAGGCCCCGTTCCGGCTCAGCTCCACACCAGGCGATGCCGGCCAGCTGCGCCAGGTCTCGATGCCAGCTGGTCAGGTCGTTTCTGTTGAAGCCCTGGAGCGTGGTGTGGCCGCAGGCACGGGCCATGACCTGCATCAGCGCCACCGTGGCCTCGAAGAAACGGGCCAGGCGATCGGCGGCATGGTCGATGTTCAGTTTCCGCCGAAGCTCCGCATCCTGGGTGGCGATACCGGCCGGACAGTTGTTCGTGTGACAGAGGCGGGCACCGACGCAGCCGATCGCCTGGATCGAGGCATTCGCCAGGGCGATCCCATCGGCGCCCAGGGCCATGGCCTTGATGCAATCGGCGGGGGTGCGAAGACCACCCGTGATGATCAGGGTCACCCGGCCGCTGGCCTCGCGGCGGTCCAGGTGGCGGCGTGCCCGTGCCAGGGCAGGAATGGTGGGAACCGAGATGTGATCGCGGAACAGCAGGGGCGCCGCCCCCGTGCCGCCACCCCGTCCATCGAGAATGATGTAATCGGCTCCGGCGTCGATGGCGAAATCCAGATCAGCTTCGATGTGCTGGGCGCTGATCTTGAAGCCCACGGGGATCCCGCCACTGATCTCCCGCACGTGGTCTGCGAACCGCCGGAAATCATCAACCGTGCTCAAGTCCGTGAAGGTGGACGGCGAGATCACGGGCTCGCCCACAGAAACACCGCGCAACGCCGCAATCCGAGCCGTGGTCTTGATGCCGGGGAAGTGACCCCCGGCTCCGGTCTTAGCCGCCTGCCCACCCTTGAAGTGGAACGCCTGAACCTGCTGGAGCAGCTCGGGGCGGTAGCCGAATCGCCCGGGGGCCAGCTCATAGAGATAGCGGCTGTTGGCCGCCTGCTCCTCGGGCAGCAGGCCCCCCTCCCCGGAGCAGATGCCGGTTCCGGCCTGTTCGGCCCCGCGGGCCAGGGCCAGCTTCGCTTCTTCAGAGAGGGCTCCGAAACTCATGTCGGACACGAAGATCGGAATCCGCAGGCGGAGGGGCCTGGCCGCCTGCGGGCCCAGCACCAGTTCCGTGGCCACCGCTGCATCGTCCGGGAGGGGTTGGCGGGCCAGCTGGGCCACCAGAATCTGGAGATGATCCCAGCTGGGCAATTCGCTGCGCGGAACTCCCATCGCCGCGATGGGTCCATGGGGGCCCAGCTGATCCAGCCCATGCTCAGCGAGTTCATGGATGAGGCTGAGCGTGGGCTCTTCCGCCGTGGGACGCGGTTCCGGCATCGGTGCCCGCTCAGGCTCCTGTTGTTGCTCAGGCCCCGTCGGGCCTGGTTCCTCAGGTTCGTCTGAAACCTCTGAATCATCTGAATCCTGAGGCGATTCGGACTCCCGGGCGAGTGAAAAGCTTTGCCCCACCCGCTCACCTGGAACCTGGGCATGGCTGCCATCGCAATAAGGGGGAGTCCCCGTCTGCTTGCAGCGGCAGAGCCAGGCTTCCCCATCGGAGTCGGCCGTGAAGGTCTGGGGCGTGAACCCACTGCCCCGGTGGGAGCCGTCGCAGAAGGGTTGATCCTTGGAGCGGCCGCAGCTGCAATAGAGGTAGGCCTTTCCCTGCTTCAGTTCAACGGCAATGGGTTCGTTGGCGGCCACGATCGGCTTGTCCATCAAAAGCCTCTGCAGGGGGGGACGGGGGACCACTCTGATCGCAGGATGAAGATTTCAAACGTGGAGAGTGGAGATTGCGGGGCTGATTCAGCCTTGCCCTGAGGAGCATTGGGTTGGCGGTGCGGCAGCCAGGAGTAACTGTTTAGCGAGAAGATCTGGGTCGGCAATCGCATCGATCCCTGGTCCGGCATTCCCCAGCAACTGGGGATGGGAGCACAGCCTGTCGAGCAATCGGACCAGAAAGGTGTCGTTGTCTTCCAGCAGTCCGGGATTCATCCTTCCCTTGCGGCCACCGATGCTCCACTGCAGGCCGCCGGCTGGACCGGCCACCAGCACGGCCGGCAGCTGCGGCAGGCGCTGTTGAATCACGGCCGGATCAGCCGTGGAGAAGAAGGCTTCCGCCTCATCGACATCGCAACGGATCAGTTGGGCGGCCTCGGCCAAGGGGCGGAATCGGCGCAGCACCTCTGGGGTCGGCGCAGCAGTGGCTGGCAGCCCCCAGCGCTCAGGTGTCCAGCTCACCTCAAGGGCCATGGAGACACCACTGGGAAGAGCACGCTCAAGGATCATGTTCAAAACCCGGGCATCACTGGCCTGGATCAGAGCATTGCTATTGACGAGCAACCAGAACGACTCAGTGATACCGGGTAGAAGTGCTTCTATGCATCCGGCAGTGTTCGAAGACTCTGTTTCACTCAGGGCCTGAGAAAAGTCCACCAGGGTGGTGTTTGCACCTTGGGTTTGATCAGTGCTTGTGGAAGTCATTGTTATACTAAGTTAAATACAAGTGAATCGATTAGATAGAGCCGATGAACTGCCCAAGGAAGCGGCCAGCTCAGCTCTGAGCGTCGGCGAAGGCATGGAAGCGCGCAGCCAGGTCCTGGAACAACTCATCGCTTTGTTGGAGGATAGAAGCCCAGGTTTCCTGAGTGGAGCTCTGAAGTCGAACCAGCTGCTCGCTGGCTTGATCGCGGGCCTCGGTGAGATCAGCCACACGTTTTTCAGTTTCGTTGCGCACCGTGGCAGCCGCATCCTGCAGGCCCGCCCGCAACGTCTCGATTTGCTTTGACCAGGCCTCAACCTGGGCTTGCTTCTTATCAAGGATCGCGGCCCTGAGTTGTTCGTTCACCTGGCTTTGGTCAACGTCACTCCTGGTATTAGTCGTGTTCATGGATTTCATCTCCAATATATCAACAACGGAAGCACTCACTCGCACAGCGCAGAGACGTCTCTGTGAACCACAAAGTGGTCACCACTCAGACCATGTAGGTCAGTGGAGTTGCTTGTCTAAGCAAAACTTGAGCCAGTCAGATTTGCGCGACATCGAGCGGCGAAGCAGAAAAAACAAACGAAGGGCAAGCGCGCCATCAGTTTGAATAATCCGCCGAAGCGATGTGCAACCGATATCTGGATCTTATCACGAAGCTCACTCCTGTCAACATCTTGTTGCTGCATCTGCCACGGTTCGAGCCTCTTCATTCTGCGCAGATCCCTTGATCTCACTGACATCCGAGCGACTGAGGCCAATTCTTTGCCAACCAGGCATCAACTGACTGGTTCAGCGACTGTCTGAGCCTCTGAATCCCATCCTGAGGGACCCCTCAAAGGTGATCATCGATCTGGCGAAGAAAACGCACGCCCACCACCCCACCCCCATCCGCTCCCCGGAGCTGGGATCATGGGACGCAACCACGCTGGGGGGAGCCGGCCCATGGCAGCACCGTCGGGATCCGCGCAGCCCCTCGATCCAGCCGGCCGGGAGGCCAGCCGCTGGCAGCAGACCAGCCTGCTCAGCCTCGTGCCAGCCGCAGCTGAAGAGTGCCCAGCCCAAGCCGATCCGGCTGAGCCGGTGGCTCTGGCCCCCATGCCCCTGCGGACTCCTGTGCAGACTGCTCCAGCCCAGGCCGCCGTCTCCGAACCGGCCTGCCCCCAGCGGCTGCTGATTCTCGACACCGAGACCACCGGCCTGGATCCCGAGCGCGACCACTGCATCGAAGTGGGGGCGGTGCTGTTTCATGTGGCCAGCCGCGCTGTGCTCAGCCAGCTGTCGCTGCTGCTGCCCTGCCAGAGCAACGCTGCCGAGGAGATCAACGGCATCGATGCCAGCGTGAGCCGATTGGAGCAGCCCTGGCAGGCGGGGCTGCACTATTTCCAGGAGCTGGTGGCCAGCGCGGATGTGATCGTGGCCCACAACGTTGCCTTTGACCGGCCCTGGTTCGGCCGGGGTCCGCTGCCTGTGATCGAGAAACCCTGGCTCTGCAGCATGGAGGACCTGCGCTGGCCCAGCGAGCGCCGCCTCAAGGCCACCCCATCAGTGCGGGACCTGGCCCTGGCCTACGGCATCCCGGTCTGGGCCGCCCACCGGGCCCTCACCGACTGCATTTACCTGGCCCAGGTCTTTGAGCGCTGCGAAGCCCTGGACTCCCTGTTGCTGGCGGGACTGGAGCCGCGGCGGCTCTACCGGGCCGAGCTGCCCTACGACCAGCGCCACCGGGCCCGGGCTGCGGGATTCCGCTGGAACGAGCCGGTGGCCAAGGCCTGGAGCCGGCGCCTGAGCGAGCGGGAAGCGCGGGAGCTGGATTTCTGCGTGAAACCGGTGGAGCAGGAGCCAGACGCTCGAGAGGCCGCCTGAGGCCCGTCAGGGCTCGATTGCATCCATTCACGACTTGATTGTTGAGACGGGCTGTCAAGTGCGGCCTCCAGACACAAGCTGTGGTCAATAGCGCAAGTTTTGAGGTCAGCCATGGCGATGGAGCAGCGGGCAGAACAGGCCCCGCCCCAGAGGCGCCGCCATCAGCAGCAGTTGCGTCGCTGGCAGAAAGCACGCACCTGGGCACGCCTGATCCGCGAAGCGGAGGCGCTCTGGCGGGTGAACGTGCGCGATCTGCGCCGGCTGGGAGCCCTTGAGCTCGACCAGTTGCTGCAGGAGGTCCCCCCCTCGATCCGCCCTCGGGTGAACCGCTGGCTGGCGGGGTACGGAGCGCTCACCAGGTTGGCCTGAGCATGGGTGGCGGTGCCGCCATCAGCGCCCTCGGGGGGCTCGGTCTGTTCCTGATGGGCATGACCGTGATGAGCGAAGCCCTGCGTGAGCTGGCCGGCAGCCGCCTGCGGGCCTGGTTGCTGCGCTTCACGCGCACCCCGTGGTCGGGCGCCCTGATCGGTGCCGCCACCACGGCGGCCCTGCAGTCGTCGTCGGCCACCACCGTGGCCACGGTGGGATTCGTTCAGGCCGGGCTGATCAGCTTCCCCAGCTCCCTGGGGATCATCTTCGGGGCGAACGTGGGCAGCACCGGCCTGGGCTGGCTGGTGGCGGTGCTGGGTCTGAAGCTGAACCTGGCTGCACTGATGCCGCCTCTGATCGCCGCCGGCACCTGCCTGCGGCTGCTGGGGCGCGGGCGGTGGGCCCAGGTCGGTTTCGCCCTGGCGGGCTTCGGCGTGCTGTTCCTCGGGATCAGCACCCTGCAGGAGGCCATGGCCGGCCATGGGCTGCTGCTGCAACCGCAGCGCTTCGATGGAGCCAGCGTGGGCGGACGCTTTCAGCTGCTGCTGCTGGGCCTGCTGACCACCGTGATCACCCAGTCGTCAGGGGCGGGGGTGGCCACAGCACTCACAGCACTCACCGCCGGAGCGATCGATCTGAGCCAGGCCGCCGCCCTGGTGATCGGCATGGACGTGGGCACCACGATCACCGCCCAGATCGCGGCCTTCGGAGCCAACCTCAGTGCCCGCCGCACCGCCGCGGCCCATCTGGTCTTCAACCTGGCCACGGCGGTGATGGCCTTCCTGCTGCTGCCGGCCTACCTGAGCCTGGGCCAGCGCTGGCTGGCGGGGCCGATCGCCGCGGATCCCGAATTCGCCCTCACCGCCTTCCACACCGGCTTCAACCTGCTGGGCGTGGCCCTGCTGCTGCCCTTCACCCAGCCGTTCGCACGCCTGATCCAGACCCTCCTGCCCGCTCCGGAGGGGCGAGCGGCCGATGATCTCGATGAGCCCCCCAGCGCCGACACCCGCCGGGCCCTGGACCTGGCCCAGGCCGCCCAGCAGCGGGCACTGCTGGAGCTGATGCGTCATCTGCGCCAGTCCCTGGGCGCCAGCAGCGACCGGCACCGGGCAATGGCGCTCGACGAGCTGGAGGCCGATCTGGTCCGGATCGAGCAGTTCCTCGATCAGATCCACCTGCGCCGGCTGGAGGAACCCGACGCCCAGCGGCTCCTGCACCTGCTGCACAGCCTCGACCACCTGCAACGCCTGCAGGAACGCTGTGAGGAGGAGCCGGAGCGGGCCAGCACCGTGCGCCAGAGCGGCGCCCTGCAGAAGGAACGCCACGAGCTGCTGGTAACCCTTGAGCAGCTGGGGCCGCTGGTGGAGACGCGGCAGTGGCAAGAGGTGGCCCGGTGCAGCTTGGCCACCAGCCAGAGCCTGCACCGGCGGGTGAAGCCCCTGCGCCAGGGGGTGATGGCGCAGGTGGCCAGCGGCGAGGTGGAGGTGGAGGAGGCCAGCCAGCGGCTGGAGGCGATCCGCTGGCTGCGGCGGGTGAGCCAGCACCTGGGTCGCATCAGCAGCCATCTCGAAGCCGCGGCCAGGGGCGGCGCCTCCGGTGTTCCCCCACGCCCCGTGATGTCGCCCGCTTAGCAGCGGGGTGGGGGCAGGTGGTCTCAACTGCAGTGCCCCTTCCACTGATGTCATGACGGGCCTGCTCTGGGAACGCCGCGCACAGATCGGCTGCTGCCTGCTGCTGCAGGGCACCCTGCTGGCCTCGGGCCTGGCCCTGGAGCACCTGCTTCAGCGCAGCACCCCCTCCCCAGGGGGTGCAAAGGTCGCCACACTCCGTGGATGAGACGAATTGATCCGGGCAGCCTTCGCTCCAGGCGACTGACGGAGAGGCCCGGCGATCTCCCCAGCCAGCTGTTCATCCATGGGGGCAGGGCGCCGACGCGGCTCTCGGTGCTCTGTTTTCAGCCCTCGGGAATCGAGGAACTGGAGCTGGCGGGCGCCCGGGATCTTGAGCCACTGCTCAGTGGTGGGCTTCCGCTCTGGGTGCGCCTGCAGGGTCTGGCCGACACGACTCTGATCCGCACGGTGCTCGACACCCTCGGGGTTCCGGCCCACATGCAGGCTCCTCTGCTAGAGCATCCCCAGCGCCCCCGGGTTGATTCGATCGGTGATGCGGTGCTGACTGTGCTGCACCGCCTCAGCTTCTCCGAAACACCCGACCGCCTGATCGCCGAGCAGGTGGGATTCCTGCTGATGCCCGACCTGCTGATCAGCCTCGAGGAGGTGCCCAGCGCCGGGTCTTTTCCGCAGCTCACCCAGTGGCTCTGGTGCCTGGATCCGGCCCCGACGCGGGACGATCTGGATGACATCCTCCACTTCCTGATCGACGAGCTGCTCGACGGTCTCTTTCCACTGCTGGAACATCTGGCGGAGCTGCTGGAGCAGCTGGAGGAGGCGGCCCTGCTGCGGCCCAAACCTCGACTACTAAGCCGCACGTACCAGATCCGCAGCAGCCTGAGGGACATCCGGGGCCAAGTGTGGCCGCTGCGCCATCAGCTGATGGTGCTGCTGCGCCAGACCCAACGGCTGCTAGGCCCCGACGCCCTGCATGGCTTCCAGGACATGGAGCAGCGGGTGATCCTGATCTTTGAGGCCTGTGAACTCATCCGCCATCAGTGCGATTCAGTGACCGAGGCCTACATGGCCAGCATCAGCAACCGCATGAACCAGGTGATGAAGACGCTCACGATCGTCTCTACCATCTTTGCGCCGCTCACCTTCATCGCCGGCATCTATGGCATGAATTTCTTGAACATGCCGGAACTGCACCTGAAGTATGGCTATGGCATCGTTCTGGTGTTCATGGTGCTGGTCGCCCTGGTTCAGAGTTACTGGCTGTGGCGCCGCGGCTGGTTCCAGGACTGGACGGCGCCCCGGCACTGAGGATCGCAAGGATCGCCCAGGTCAGTCTGCGACGGGCTGGTGTGATCGACTCGCCTGAGGGGGAAGTGGGCCAACAAATGAGTTAGATTAAGCAGGTATTAACTGAGCACTCAGGAGCCATGGCAGCAGACGATTCCATCCACCAGTTCGTGGAGTGCCTGCGCAGCGACGAAGATCTGCAACGCAGCATCAAATTGGCCACTAGTGCCGATGAGGTGGTTGAGGCGGCTGCCTCCAGGGGCATCGAGTTCTCGAGCGCTTCGCTGGTGAGGTGCTTCGCCCGCACTCTGATGGAAGGATCCGATGAGGCTGTGGTGAAGAAGTTCGACGAACTGGGCTGGGATGCCGGCGAAATCCTCTGGTTTCTCAAATCACTCGGATCAGGATCCTGACCTAGGCGTCGTCCTCAGCGCCGGCGTCAGTGTGCTCGGGCTGCGGCCCCAGGCTCGCTGACGCCTTCCCGCTGGTTGCTCCGGCGGATCCTTCGCGCCAACTCGCGAATCACCCCTCGGACGATCTCCGGTTGATCCGTCATCAGATCCAGCAGTGTTTCCTGCTCGATGCGGAACAGGCGGCTGGGCACAAGCGCGCTCACCGAGGCCGAGCGGGGCTCAGGATCCAGCGCCGCCAACTCGCCGACGATCTCCCGTTCGCCCAGCTCCACGATGGTCTGGTCGTCGATGTGAACGCGCATGCGTCCCTCCACGATCACGTACATCGCCGTGCCGATGTCGCCAAGGCTGAACAGGGTGTCCCCAGCCGCCAAGCACACCTCATCGATGGCCTGGGCCAGTTGCACGAGCACATCACTGGGCGTGGACGAGAAGATTCCTACCGACGTGAGCAGCAGCACCTTCTCGATCGTCAGAGATGTCTTGGTCATGACGGCAAAGCCTGAATTCGGGAGAAGGGATCGGGCGGTGTAGCGAGCGGTCTCCGCCACCACCGGATTGGCCGAAGTTTGCGCCACCGCGATGGCCTCTAGGACCCGATCATTGGAGTGGACCGCCTGCGGATGGAACGCCAGGCTGTAGAGGGCGCAGGTCAGCAACCAACCGTCGCCGGGGAGCCCATGGCCACCTCCCATGATCGCCAGCAACCAGCCGCACGACTCCGGCGACACGGTGGGACGGTACTTCTCGTGCAGCAGGGCCAGGGCCTCCGCGGGTGAGTGCCGATCCAGCAAGGGCATGGTGGGGTCCAGATGCTGTCGAGGGATCGTCGACTCCAGCAGTTCCAGGGCCAAGGCCTGCTCCCGCGTCGAGCCGGTCCAGTAGCGCAGTCTCACCTGGCGGAGGGCACGACCGGGATGCAGGAAGCTCAACAGCAGCAGCAACCTCTGGCGAACACGATCCAGCTCCTGGCCGAAGGCCGAGGACAGCACTGGATGCAGCGGTCGCTCCTCGAGATCCGCCAGGGCCGCCAGCAACCAGGCGCCGAAGCGCACCTCCTCCTGCAGGCGACCCTCCACCAGCCGCCGCTCTGGCTGAGCGACCTGATAGCCCGAGGTGGCCAGGGCAGCCAGGGCCGCATGACGCAGCGCCGGATCCCGCTCCGCCATCCGTTGCACCAGCACCGACCAGGCGCCGGGGTGGCGGAACCGCCCCAGCACCCCGAGGATCAGCTTCTCCGTCCCGCTTCCGGGGGGAAGGGTTTGGAGTTCCTCGATCAGCCGCGCTAACCCTTCCTCCCCGGCCGCCAGCAGGGCCCGGGTCGCGGCGCCACGGCATCCCGGATCGCCGAGCAGATCGATCACGTGGGGCAGCAGGCGGCGGTTGATCAGCGTTGCCGCGGCCTCGAGCGCCGCCGTGCGCACCCTGCGGTCCGGATCGTTCAGCAGCGTGACCAGGGGGCGGTAGAGATTTCCGCCGCCCACGTCCGCCAGCACCCGCGCGGCCTGGACACGGCAGAGGGGATCGACGCTCTGCAGGAGGTCGTTGAGGGCTCGGGCCGCGAGCAGCAGCCCCTCCAGGCTTCCGTGTCGCAGCAGACCGACGATCATCCCCGTGCGCTCCGGAGCCGAACGGCCGGCCAGAATCGAGCCATAGACCTCGAGAATCCGCTCTTCGTCGTGGGCTGCCAGCACCCGCAGCGCCGCTCCGCGCACCTCGCCATCGGAATCCGAGTTGGCCAGACGCTCGATCAGCTCGATGGGGGCGTCATCGCTGGCTTCCTCCAGCCTCACAAGAACCGCATGGCGCACTTCCGCCGCCGGATGGAGCAGCAGGCTGTCGGCGCGCTCGATGATGAACTCCGGGTCCGAATGGCCCAGCTGCTCGATGGCCTGGAGCACCGAAGCAGCTGAGGGCCACTGGAGGGCCTTGATCAGCACATCCCGGCTGGCTGGCTCCTGGATCGACACCAAGCCCCCGGCCAGGCTGCGCCCCTGTAACGCCCCGGCCAGCACCAGCGGATACTGCTGGCGCAGCAGCTGGGCCAGCAGCAACCAGAGCAGCAGCAGGCCCAGCATCAGAGCTGGCAGAACCCCCAGCTGGTTCGGCCAGATCCGGCCGATGGCCAGCAGCAGCAAACCGGCCAGTCCAGCCCCCAGGGGACTGACGACCCCCTCCGCCAGGGTCTGGACCCGCACCCGTTGCAGCGCCCCGAGGGGTTGAAACAGCAGCAGGACTGCGGAGCGATCGATCGACAGGCGCAGGGAGCGATCGAAGAATTTCGTCCCCACGATCGCCGGGAACAGCAAGGCACCCGGAAGCGCCCCCAGGGCGGATCCGACAGCTACCAGTACTGCCGAGCCGAGGCTGGCCGGCAGGATCGTCAGGCCGCCCCCGAGGCCGAAGCGGGCGAGCCATGGAGCCGTGACTCCGCCGCGAAGCACCAGGGTGGCCACACCCGCGCAGGCGTAGAACACCCCGAGAAAGGCGGTGAGCTGATTGGCGCTGGTGAAGCGTGAGTGGGCCACCACGAGAAAGCTCTGATCCACGAGATAGCGCATCAGCACCGAGGCCAGAAAGAGGCCGAACACCAGCGGAACGAAGGGGCTCGGGGCCCGGGTCGCGGCGGATGGCAGGGGCGAATCCACCGAGGGGGTGGCGATGACGTCGGGCTCCGCCGATCGGGCCTGCCGCTGGATCCAGCCGAGAAGGGGGAGACAGAGGGCGCTGGCACCAGCGGCCAGCAGGATGATGTTGTCGCTGCCGATCCAGGACACCAGCAGCGGCAGGGTGAAGCCACCGACAACCAGGGCCACCACTTCCCCTGAGCCGATCAGGCCGTACAACCGTTTGGCCTGACGCACGTGGAGCAAGGAGGCCGCCAGGCCCCAGAACTCCAGATTGAGCAGGATCTCGGCCAGCCGGTACCAGACCAGCAGGGCAAAGGCCGCCGTGGCCTGATCCCCCCAGGCCAGAAGCCAGCGCAGCGCCAGCGGCACCAGGGTCACCACCAGAAGCTGCAGGCGCCAAGTACGGCGCTGGGAGAGCCGCCGCCCCAGACTCAGCACGGCGGCGCTGCTGAGCGGCCCGACCACCGCCACCGCCAAGTAGACGTAGGCGAGGCCGGAGGGGCCGACCGTGGAGACGAACAGGGCATTCGCCGCGGAGAGCGTGAAGATCAGCACCGCCCCCACCAGCAGGGAGTGCAGCAGAAGCCCAGCCACCAGGGCTCGCTCTCCCGGCCGCAGATCAAGCCTGGGCTGACCGTGATCCCGCGTCCCCACGACCGACGTCAACAGCCGCCGGACCCTAGCACCGTCGCCGCTCCCGGCTGGCCCGCGCACGGCAGCGATTGGAGCAGTAGCGGGTATCCCTTCGCCTGGCCAGGAAGGACTGGCCGCAGCAGACGCAGGCCCGGGCCGACTGCCGCTGCCTTGGCTGGGATGGGAAGCCGCCCACCAGCAGCGACTCCAGCGATCGCACTCCCTCCGCCAGCACCAGATCAAGGCCATAGCCCTGCCGCAGCAGGCTTTCGCCGTCGGCATAGCCAAGGCCCTCGGCCAGTTCCGGCGCCTCCTGCAGGAAGCGCTGCAACATCCGCACCAGCGGGTAGCCCTCCCCCCAGAACCAGCGGCGCCGCTGACGCACCAGCTCAGCCCACTGCTCCGGCGGTTGATCACCCAGCCGGTCGTCGAAGGCGGGCTCGCCATTGCAGCCAGGATCCATTGGCCTCAACGTTCGAACGCCGTGGCAGGCAGCCTATGGGTTGTGGCGATCACAACCCAGCCCTAACCCCGCATTAAGAGTTTGCTGAAAAACGAGCCCACGAGCCAGTTTTCCACAGGCATCAGTGGATTTCCGGCTCAAAAAGTCGGATCGGCGGCTATCAGAGCCGCAAACTGCCCGATTTCGGCATCGTTGGCCTCTCTGCAAGACATTG
>NZ_JAHLYS010000044.1 GCF_025128055.1 Synechococcus sp. CS-1329
ATCTTGGTGGAGAGGCTGTGGCGCACCGTCAAGTACGAGGAGGTGTACCTGCGTGCCTACAGCGATGGCTGGGAGGCGGAAGCCAGCCTGGCCCGCTTCCTGTGGAGGTATTGCCATGTAAGACCCCACAGTGCACTGGGGGGCAGAACTCCACAAGAGGTCTATACTGAGAGAGAACCCTGTTCCTCCCTTTCTGGACTAACGATGTCAGGGGCCCAAGCTGTCCAATAAAAGGCACCCACCTCACCTGGCCGATCAGCTCAGGCAGAAGGCGTTCCCTTCGCCAGTGCTACGGCCCGCTGGCCAGCAAAGCCCGTAACTCCGCTTCATCCAGCACCGGCACCCCCAGGCTTTCGGCCTTTGCCAGCTTGCTGCCGGCTTCCTCGCCGGCCACTAGGTAACTCGTCTTCTTGCTCACGGATCCGGTCACCTTGCCGCCGGCTGCTTCGATCAGAGCCTGGGCCTGGCTGCGGCTGAGGCTGGGCAGGGTTCCGGTGAGTACGAAGGTGCGGCCGGCGAGCACTTCCCTGCCATCGATGCCCGTGGCCTCCGCGCTGCTGTTCGCACTGGCCGCCAGCTCCCCTTCGCCGGCGGCCATGGAGAAGCCCAGTTGCTTGAGCTGGTCCAGCAACCCCTGGTTGGAGGGGGTGGCGAACCACTGCTGCAGCGACTGGGCGATTTCACTGCCGATGCCGTGGAGGGCGGTGAGCCGCTCGGGTGTTTGCTGGGCGGCGGCGTAGAGCTCAGCCGCGCTCGGGAAGCCCTTCGCCAGCACCTTGGCGTTCACTGCCCCCACATGGTGAATCCCGAGCCCATGCAGCTGGCGATGCCAGGCCTGCTGTTTCGAGGCCTCCAGGGCATCCACCAGATTTGCCGCCGACTTTTCCCCCATCCGCTCCAGGCTGGCCAGCAGGGCTGCATCGAGGCGGTAGAGATCGGCGATCGAGCGCACCAGGCCCCGGTCCACCAGCTGCTCCACCAGCTTGGCCCCCAGTCCATCCACATCCATGGCTCCCTTGCTCACCCAGTGGCGCAGGGTGCCGCGCAGGATCGCCGGGCAGCTGCTGTTGACGCAGCGCGTCGCCGCTTCGCCCTCCTCGCGCACCAGCTCCGAGCCGCATTCCGGGCAGCTGCTGGGCAGCTGCAGCGGGGCGGCCCCCGGCGGCCGCAGCTCGGCCAGCACCCGCACCACCTCGGGGATGATCTCGCCGGCCTTGCGCACCACGATCGTGTCGCCGGCGTGCAGATCAAGCTCGGCCAGGCGGTCGGCGTTGTGGAGGGTGGCCCGGCTGACGCTGGTGCCGGCCAGGCCCACCGGCTCGAACTCGGCCACCGGGGTGATCACTCCCGTGCGGCCCACCTGGGCCACCAGGCGCAGCAGCCGGCTGGGGGCCTCCTCGGCGGCGTACTTGAGGGCGATCGCCCAGCGCGGTGCCTTCTGGGTGAAGCCTGCATCGGCCTGCAGGCGCAGGTCATCGAGCTTCACCACCACGCCATCGGTGGCATAGGGGAGCTGGCGCCGCTTGTGCTCCCAGGCGGCGAAGAAGGCCTCCACGGCGGCCAGATCAGGGCAGAGCGCGGCGTTGGGGTTCACCCGGAATCCCGCCGCCGCCAGCCATTGCAGGCTTTGCCACTGGCTCAGCGGCCGTGCGGGATCCGCTGCGCCTGAAGCCGGGGTCCACGCGTCTGGCAGGTGCAGGGTGTAGGCGAAGAAATCGAGCCGGCGCGCGGCCACCACGGCCGGATCCAGCTGGCGCAGGGTGCCGGCGCAGGCGTTGCGCGGATTGGCGAACAGCGCCTCACCCCGTTCGGCCCGCTCGGCGTTGATCGCCGCAAAGGTGTGATCGGGGATCAGCGCTTCTCCGCGTACCTCCACCCATGGGGGGGGATTCTCCAGCAGCAGGCGCAGGGGCACGCTCTGGATCGTGCGCACGTTGGCGGTGATCTCCTCACCCGATTCGCCATCGCCGCGGGTGGCGGCCCGCACCAGCAGGCCCCGCTCGTAGCTCAGGGCCAGGGCATTGCCGTCGATCTTGAGTTCCCCCACCATGGGCAGGGCCGGCAGGTCATCCCCGGATGGGCCGGGGCGATCGAGCACCTTGAGCAGACGGCCGTACCAGGCCTCCAGTTCCTCGGTGGAAAAGGCGTTGTCGAGGCTGAGCAGCCCGATGCGGTGCCGCACCGACTGGAAGCCCTCGGCCGGGGCGCCGCCCACCCGCTGGGTGGGGCTGTCGGGGCTGATCAGGCCTGGCTGGAGCCGCTCCAGCTGCTCCAGTTCCCGGTAGAGGCGGTCATAGACCGCGTCCTCCAGCTCGGGAGCGTCGAGCACGTAGTAGGCGTGGGCGGCGCGGTTCAGCAGCCGCCGCAACTCCTCGGCGCGGGCCCGCACCGCTGCTCAGGCCGCGGCCAGTTTCTGGATCCGCTCCACCCGCCAGGAATCTTCCACCTTCACGAAGGTGAAATCCAGGGGCAGCTCATCTTTGGCTTCTGATTTGAGCTTCACGGTGAGGATGATCTGGCCCTCCTGCAGGCGGGGCCGACCCGATTTGAGGTTGCGGTACTTGTTGAGCTGCAGCCCCGCCAGGAAGCGGATGAACTGCTGCCGGTTCACGTGGGAGCGGTAGTTCTTGGTGGTGAGCAGATAGGCCCCGTCGATCTGCCCCGAGGCCACCTGGGTGAAGAACTGCTTGAGCAGCGGGTTGATGCCGCGGGCGCTGATCACCAGCCGCACGGCGGTGTAGGTCCAGTAGAGGAGCAGAGCCCCAGCTCCGGCCAGCAGGGCCTTGGTGCCGATCGTTTGGGCCAGACCCCAGTCCATCGTCTGCATGAGCGCGTTCAGCTTGCAGAGTCTGACCGACAGCCCCGCCGGCCCGGGAGCCAAGCCCCCACACTGGGGCCACGCCTGCGTCATCCGCTGCCTGCGACATGCCCCTGTCGCCCCTGCTGCCCCTGTTCCATTGCCTCGACCGCGAGCACTTCGGCGGTGCCCTGGCCCCGGGCGGCCGGCCCCTGCTGGAGCTGCGCTGGAGTGACGGACGCATGAGCCGCACCGCCGGCCTCTACCGCCGTGGCCGCCGGCGAGATGGCTCAATCCTTTGCGAGATCGTGCTCTCGCGGCCAGTCCTGGCCCCCCTGCCCGCCAGCGCCACCCTGGGCACCCTCTGCCACGAAATGATCCACGCCTGGATCGACCGGGTGCTGCAGGCCCGCGAGGTGCACGGCCCCCACTTCCGGGCAGCGATGGCGCGGATCAATGCCGCCCAGGCGGAGTTCGAGGTGAGCCTGCGCCACCACTACCCGCTGCCACTGGCGTCGGCCGCCTGGATCGCCCGCTGCCCCTGCTGCGGTGTCAGCGCGGCCTACCGCCGCCGGGTGCGGGGCCTGGCCTGCCGGCTCTGCTGCGAGCGGCTGCATGGGGGCCGCTGGGATGCCAGCTGTGCCCTGGTGTTCGAGGCCCGTGCGGCCTAGGGTTCCGCCACTGAGCCGGGACCCGTGGATCTGTTTCTGTGGGTGCTGCAGGGAGGGGGTGTCTCGATCGCCCTGCTGGGTCTGGGGCGGGAGCGGCGGATGCGCTCCCATCGCCTGGGCCTGGTGGGCCCTAGCACGAGCCCGCGCCGGGCCGCCGGCCCATGAGGGGCCGTTAGGGTCAGGTCACATCGGTTGCGATGGCACAGGCGAGGGCCATGAACGGTTCGGGAGATCCTCCCCGCCGGGGACGTCGCCGCAGCGGCGGTTCCCTGGATCAATGGATGTCGGCAGGACGGCAGCTGGTGGATGGAGTGGCCGGGGCTCGCCCTGGCTCGCGTGCGCAGGCCCGTGGAGCCGAGCGCCGAGCCGGCGGGCGCCCGGGCCTGGAGGGTCTGGGCCGCTGGGTGGAGAACCGCATCGACTGGTTCCTCGAAGGCGACGACGACTGGCCGGAACCCTGGCAGGAGCGCGCTGAGGCTCCAGAACGCCGCAGGCCCCCGCTGCGCCAGGACGGCTCGCCCTGGCAGCCCCAGGACGAACGTCAACCACCACCGCCATTGCCACCGCAACCGCCATTGCCATCGCCGCTGTCACCCCAGCGCCAGCCATCGCCCAGGCCTTCGGCGGCTGAGGCTGGAGCCCGCCGGCCCCTGGAGGCCATCTCCCGCCGCGCGGCCCCCCTGCTGCCTCCGGCCCGCGCTCAGGCCCCGATCCCGCCCGCACCAGGCGTCGTCCAGCCGCTGCCGGAGCAATCTCGGCCCCTGCCCCGCTCCAGCCGGCGTCCCCGCCAGGGGTGAAGCCCTTAGCCTGGGGCTCTGTTCCAACACTTCCCAGCGTCCATGAGCAACCTGATCGTGGTTGGTTTCCCCAAGGTTGAAGAGGCTGAAGCCGTGCGCAAGGAGCTGGTCGCCATCCAGCAGGAGCATCTGATCTCCCTGGAAGACGCCGTGGTGGTGGAGCGTGACAACGACGGTCAGGTGCACCTGCGCCAGGCCATCAACCTGACCACCGCCGGTGCCCTGGGCGGTGGCTTCTGGGGATCGCTGGTGGGGCTGCTGTTCCTCAATCCTCTGCTGGGTGCCGCCGTCGGCGCCGGCATGGGGGCGGCGTCCGGTGCGCTCAGTGATCTGGGCATCAACGATGGCTTTCTGCGGGAGCTCGGTGAAACCCTGCCCAAGAGCAGCGCCGCCCTCTGCCTGCTGGTGCGCGATGCCACCCCGGATCGGGTGATCGAGCGCCTGCGCAGCTTCGCGCCCCACGCCAAGTTGCTGCGCACCAGCCTCAGCCACACCGATGAGGCCCAGCTCAGCGAGCTGCTGGAGACCAGCCGCAAACAGGCCGAAGCCCTGCGCCTGGGCTGAGCGGAACGCCGCCCAGCCCAGGCCGCGGAGCCTCAGTGGCTGCTGCGGTGCACCCGGCTGCGGCCGGAGCTCATCTGGCCATGGTGCTGGGCGCTCGGCTGGGGGCGAGAGGGGTGGTGGCTCACCTGAAAATCCCAGCCCTTGTCCTGCAGCTGGCGGTTCACGGCCCCCACCAGCTCATGGGGCAGATCCTCCGCCATCTGCTCGGCGGAGGTGGCGATCGAGGGGGAGCCCTGCTTCAGGGCCCAGAGCAATTCCGCCCATTGCTCCACCAGGGTGGGTTGCTGGACCGGGCGCGGGGAGTTGCCGCCAAGGGCGGCGGCACAGCCGGCCTGCTGCCAGAGGGTGGCGCGACCCCGCTGCAGGGCCTGGCCACCGGACCGGGCCAGCCCCCGCTGCAGGGCCCGCTCGGTGGGACGTCCATCGAGCTGGCGCAGCCCGGCCTGAATCAGCAGGCGGCCACAGCTCACGGCTGAAATGCCGAGCGAACGACCCAGATCGGTGAGGGAGATCCACTGATCGGCGGCTTCGGGCGCGGAAGGTTCTCCTGCGCTCTCAAGGGTGGTGGTCATCGTCAAACTGGCAAAAGCAATGACGCCATCCTGCACAAGCTGCCAAGACGCGCAAGTTGTCAAGTGGAAACCGCCACAGATCGCCGTGACTTCATAAAACTTTATGGAGATCTTCCCCGTGGCGGCTCGGCCCCAGCCAGCGCTCCAGGGCCGGTGAGAACACTTCGCGGATCACCGTGAGTTCTCGCCCCTGCCGGAAAAAGCGGTAATGACGGCTCCAGAACGGTCCTGGTGCGGCGAATCCCTGCTCCAGCCAGTCGGCGTTCACCTGGGCCAGACCGTCCACTTCCCGAAACAGCTCCGCCCTCTCACTGGTCAGGCTCAGCCAGATGGGTTGCTGACGGTCGCGCAGATACTGCTCGGCCTCCGCCTGGTTCCACCAGCTCTCGGCCCAGGCCAGGGCCTGGCCGTTGCAGCGCAGCCACACCTGCCGCCGCAGCAGTGGCGGCACCAGCTCCGCCACTTCGGCGGGCCGGCCCCGCGATTCCAGCTCGGCCCCCATGGCGATCAGATCGATCGTGATCGGAGTGCCGGTGAGCAGGTGCAGATGGCGGGTGGGACTGCCATCGCCCAACAGCAGCAGCTTCCAGGCACCGCTGAGCTGGTCGCCGGCCCGGGCGTTGAGCACCTCGCTGATCGGTGCTTCCCAGAGCGAGGTGGGCGAGACCCATGGCCTGGTAAGCAGTGTATCGGCCATCAGCCTCGGCTCAGGGGGGCCAGGCTAAGGAGGCTCAGAAGCCACCGCTGATGCTCACCCGCTGCTGCTGGCCGTTGCGCTCAATCACCACTGAGTTGCCGTTGGCGGAGTGCAGGCGCCAGCCGGTGGCGCCGATCGTCTCGCCCACCGCGGCGCTGGTGGAACTGCCGCCCATCTGGAAGATGGCGGAGCCGCTCTGGCCGGGCACCTGCACCACCCCCACCAGTTCGGGCGCGTCCCCCACCACTCCGGTGGCGGCGTCGGCTGCCGCTCTGGCCGGCTCAGGCGGAGCCCACCGGTTGATCGGGTCGCCCACCGGCGTGCCCACCGGCAGTCGCAGCGGCTCCAGCTGCGGCACCCAGGCGTCCTCCGCTGGGGGCAGCGGGGGCGGCGGCAGGCTGCTGACGGCGCCGCTGGAGGAGGTCTCAGCGGTGGAGGCGGCCGTTGACTCCGGCTCGGCCGCCTCCAGGGGACCCAGCGCGCGCAGCTGCTCCAGCAGTCGCAGCGTGCGTTCCTGCTGCAGAGCGGTGCTGGCCTGGGTCCAGCCCCGCCACACCAGCAGGGTGCTGCCGGCCCCCAGCAGCGACAGGAGTGCCATCAGGATCAGCCCAGGCCTTGGGTTCTGGGGCCTTGCCGTCCCTGAAGGGGCCGCGCTCACCACCACATCGATCGGCGCAAGAGCCGAACCAGGCAGAGCCGCAGAAAACACGCGGTCCATCACCTGCTCGGCCTTCAGCTCCCAGAACGCCCGGGAGGAGGAGATGGGGCGCTGATCACCGCCCATGGCCGCTGGGCTCAGGAGGGAGTTGTGGCGATCGTAGGGGTGGTCTGTTGATTCGACAATCGCTGCTCCTGCCCCTCACGCCGGCGGCGCAGTTCCAGCCACAGCAGCAGGGCGGTGGTGTCGGCCGGACTCACCCCGGGGATACGCGAGGCCTGCCCCAGGTTGAGCGGCTGCACGGCGGCGAGTTTCTCGCGGGCCTCCTTGGAGAGGGTGGCAATGGCGCTATAGTCGATGCCGCCGGGGATCGGGCGCTGATCCTGCTTCCGCACCTGATCGATCTGCTGCTGCTGGCGGGCCAGGTAGCCGCTGTATTTGAGATCGATCTCCGCCCCCTCGCGCACGCCGGCCGGCAGGCCCGCATCGGCCAGGCCCAGATCCACCAGATCGCCGCTGTGGAAGCCGGAGCGGCGCAACAGATCCGCGAGGGTGATCGAGCCCTTGATCGGCGCGCCCGAGCGAGCTTCCGCCTGCGCCGCCACCGGATCACTGACCTTGAGCCGCACTGTTTCCAGCCGCTGCTTCTCCGCGGTGATGGCGGCCTGTTTGGCCTGGAACAAGCTCCAGCGGCGGTCGTCGATCAGGCCCAGTTCCCGGCCCAGGGGGGTGAGGCGTCGGTCGGCGTTGTCACCGCGCAGCACCAGGCGGTACTCGCTGCGGCTGGTGAGCACCCGGTAGGGCTCGCGCAGGTCCTTGGTGACCAGATCATCGATCAAGGTGCCGATGTAGCTGCCTTCGCGGGGGAAATGCACAGGCTCCTGGCCGCGCAGCAGCCGGGCGGCGTTGAGGCCGGCCACCAGCCCCTGGGCGGCGGCCTCCTCGTAGCCGGTGGTGCCGTTGAGCTGGCCGGCGCTGAACAATCCATGTACCCGCTTGGTCATCAGCGAGGGCAGGCACTGGGTGGCGGGCAGATAGTCGTACTCGACCGCATAGGCCGGACGCAGCATCACGCACTGCTCCAGGCCGGGCAGGGTGCGCAGCAGCTCCAGCTGAAGTCGCTCCGGCAGGCCGGTGGAGAAGCCCTGGATGTAGAGCTCAGGGGTGTCGCGGCCCTCCGGCTCCAGGAAGATCTGGTGGCTGTCCTTATCGGCGAAGCGCACGATCTTGTCTTCGATCGAGGGGCAATAGCGCGGACCCTTGCTGTCGATGAAGCCGCCGTAGATGGGCGTGAGATGGAGGTTGTCGCGGATGAGCTGGTGGGTGGCGGCGGTGGTGCGGGTGAGGTGACAGGCCATCGGCTCACTGCTCACCCAGGCGGCTGGATCGAAGGAGAAGTAGCGGCCCTCGGCATCGCTGGGTTGTTCTTCGAGCTGTTCGAGGCGCACACTGCGGCGATCCACCCGGGCCGGGGTGCCGGTCTTGAGGCGGTCGGTGTGGAAACCGAGGGCCTGCAGCGATTCGGTGAGCCCTTCGGCGGCCTGCTCGCCGGCGCGGCCGGCACGCATCGACTGCTGGCCCACCCAGATCTGACCGCCCAGGAAGGTGCCGGTGGTGAGGATCACGGCCGACGCGGCATAGACGCTGCCGAAGAAGGTGCGCACGCCGCTGATCCGGCCCTCGGGCTCCAGCTCCAGCCCCGTGACCATCGCCTCGCGCAGCTGCAGGTTGGGGGTGTGCTGCAGCAGCTGCAGCATCTGGCGGGCGTACTGGCGCTTGTCGGTCTGGGCGCGCAGGGCCCACACCGCCGGCCCACGGCTGGCGTTGAGCACCCGTTTCTGCAGGGTGGTGGCATCGGCGAGGCGGCCGATCACGCCACCGAGGGCATCCACCTCATGCACCAGCTGGCTCTTGGCCGGCCCACCCACCGCCGGGTTGCAGGGCTGCCAGGCGATGCGATCGATGTTGAGCGTGAACAGGGCCGTGGAGATCCCCAGCCGTGCCGCGGTGAGCGCCGCCTCACAGCCGGCATGGCCGCCGCCGACCACGATCAGCTCAAAGGTTTCGCTGGGGGCTGCGCTGAGGGCCATCAGCTCAATGTATGGCGCCCAGATCGCCAGGGGGCTCCAAGGCCGCGGCGTAGCTGGGGTCTTCCGTGCCGCCGATCCGGTCCCAGAGGGTGAAGTAGAGGCCGAAGTGCACGCCCGGGTGGCGATGGTGCAGCGAATGGTGGGCGGGGCCGATCACCCAGCGGCCCAGCCAGTGGTGGGGGAAGCCGCTGGGCAGGTGGTCGAGGCCGAGGTGATTCACGATCGCCCACACCGTCATGGTGCTCAGCACCGCCATCAGGGTGATCAGGTGCAGCGGCACCAGCATCACCACCAGCACCAGCACCAGGGCCTGCACCACGGCCTCGGGGGGATCAAAGGCGAAGGAGGTCCAGGGGGTGGGCTGGCGCGTGCGGTGATGACCGTGGTGACACCAGCTGTAGAGCCAGCGGTGGTGGAAGAGGCGATGGCTGGCGTAATACAGCCCGTCCTGGAGGATCAGCACGGCGGCGTAGCTCACCGCGAGGTACCACCAGCCGTAGGTGTCGGGTCTGGCATAGAGGCGGGTGAGCCCATGGCTCTGGAGCGAGAGCACCGCGGCGGTGGCCAGGGCGAACACCGCCGCCGAGAGCACCGAGAGGCGGATGTCGGCGCGGATGCCATCGGCGCACTGGTGCCTTTGGGCGGGCGTGGGTTGCGGAGGCCTGGATCCAGGCGGGGTGGACCCGGGCTCTGCTGCGGCTGAACGCGCATAGAGCCACCACCAAGACCCACCGGCCAGCAGGAAATAGCGGGCCAGGATGATGCCGAAGAAAACAAGTCCGTAAAACACGAAGGAGTGATCACCGAGCGAACGGATCACTGTTTCAGTGTCGATCTGTGCGATCGCCATGGACTGGTTGACCTATCGACGGCGTCAACACCCAGCCTAGGGACCCCCCACCGCCCTGAACCGCCCCCGGCCATGCAGCGCTACCGGATCCTGCACCTCACCACCTACAGCTTCGAGGCGCCCGTCCGGCTTGACGCCCATGCTCTGCGGCTGAGGCCCCGGGAGGGCCATGAACTGCGGATCGAATCCTCCAGCCTGCGCATCACACCTCCGGCCCAGCTGCGCTGGCACCGCGACGCGGAGGACAACTCGGTGGCGATCGCGAGCTTCAGCGAGCCCACGGTCCAGCTGCTGATCGAGAGCGAGCTGGTGGTTCAGCAGTACCACCAGGCGCCCCTGGATTTCCTCGTGGATGACGAGGCCCTGCACTTCCCCTTCCGCTACAGCGACGAGGACCTGCTGCTGCTGGCCCCCTACCGCCAGAGGCCCCGGGCCAGCCCCGCGCCGCTACTGACGGACTGGGTGGCCGGGCTGCTGCAGCCCGGCGAGCGGATCGAAACCTACGCGCTGCTGGAGCGGATCAGCGCTCGCATCCACGCCAGCCTGCGCTACCAGCGCCGGGAGGAACCGGGCGTGCAGACGCCCGAGCACACCCTTGGGGGCGGCTCCGGCTCCTGCCGCGACTTCGCCACTCTGTTCCTGGGGGCCGCCCGCCTGCTGGGCTTCGCCGCCCGCTTCGTGAGCGGCTACCTCCACGACCCGGCCGCCGCCGCCGCCGGCTCGACCCACGCCTGGGCGGAGGTCTATCTGCCCGGTGCCGGCTGGAAGGGCTTTGATCCCACCATCGGCGCCCTCGCCGGCCCTCACCACATGGCGGTGGCCGTGGCCCGTGAGCCCGAGGCGGTACCGCCGGTGGCGGGCGCCTACGTGGGTCCGAGTGGCGCCACCCTCAGCGTGGGGGTGTGGGTGACGGAGTTGGAGGCGCGGCCATGAGCTTGTGGGTCGTGGATCCTGTCGTTGCACCCCGCCTTGGTGCACCAGCGCAAACTCCAAACGCTCGCCATCGTGCGAACGCACAGCGCCCTGCCCGAGGCTGTTGCGGCGTTCACTGGCCGCCTTCTCAAGCCGTTCCCTCGAGGAGCGGGGAGCCTGGTACACCCCTGCGGCCGAGGCCTATGCCCGAGGGCGTCCCGCCTACGACCCCGCCCAGATCGCTCAGGTGGTGGCTGCCGCTGGCCTGACGGCCTCCTCCCGCATCCTGGAGTTGGGATGTGGCCCGGGCACCGCCACGGCTGCACTGGCGCCCCTTGGCTGTTCGTTGCTGGCCCTTGAGCCCAATCCAGCCTTCTGTGCGTTGGCCAACCAGCGTTGCCGTTCCTTCAGCAATGTCACGGTCGAGCCGCTGGCGTTTGAGACCTGGCCCCTGCAGGCAGCGGCATTCGATACGGTGCTGGCCGCCAGCTCCTTCCACTGGATCGAGCCGGCCGTGGCCTGCACCAAGGCGGCGGCGGCCCTGCGCCCCGGTGGCGCCCTGATCCTGCTCTGGAACAAGGAGCTGCAGCCCAGCGAGGCCTTCCACCAGCGCAGCGCCCCGCTCTACGCCGAGCTTGCACCGCAGCTCCATCGCCGCGAAGATCGCAGCACCCAGGTGGCGATCCTCAACGCCCTTGAGGCGGTGCTGATCGACCCGCAGGTCTTCTCGCCTCCCCTCAGCGGGCTCGTTGACAGCCGCTTCAGCTCTTCAGCGGAACGCTATCTGGATCTGCTGGCCAGTTACTCCGGCTATCTGCAGCTGGACCCGGAGGTGCGCAACCTCCTGTTCGAGCGTCTGCACCTGCTGATGGAGAGTGAATGGGATGGGCAGCTGCCCCTCACGTTGCTCTCGGGCTGGCAGGTGGCACGCAAGATCGATGGCGGTTGAGGTGGCGGTGGCGGCTGGAGTTCTGCTCAGAAGCCAATTCGAATGCGCTGATGCTCCAGCTGATTGGTCACCTTGGCCTCCACGGCCCCCTGCACCGTGGCGCCCACATCTCCGCGAACGCTGGCGCCCACATCGCCGGCCACCTGGGCGTTCACGGCGCCACTGACCGTTGCATTCACAGGGCCCTTGACCGCGACGCCGATTCCCTGGCTCAGCTCCGGCACGTTCACCGCCAGGGGTGAGGCCAGATCGATCGGTTCAGTCATCGTCACCTTTGCTGTGATCGGAATCGTTCTGATCGGGGCGGTGCGGATCGGCTCGGCGATCCTCTCGACCACCACCGGGCTCTGAATGGCGTCCACATTCACCTGGGCGGCCACCGGCAGGGGCTTCGTCAGCACCAGTTCAATCTTGATCGGCTCCTGCAGGACCCTGCCCAGAAAGGCCGCCCCGATCCCCACCGCGGCCACCAGGGCGACGGGCCAGCGCAGGGCCAGCGCCCAGCCCAGGGCGACCGGCTGGGTGGAGGGGCTGGTGGTGGGCTCGCTCATCGGTTGTCAGCAGGCGTTTGTCCCCATGTTGCTGCCGCTGCGGCCGGAGAAGAATCAGGGGGCGGCCAGGTTGCGGAAACGGGTGAACTGGGGCTCGAACAGCAGCTTCACCGTGCCCACCGGGCCGTTGCGGTGCTTGGTCACGATCACTTCGGTGATGCCGCGATCGGCTGTTTCCGGGTTGTAGTACTCATCGCGGTAGATCATCAGCACCAGGTCGGCGTCCTGCTCGATCGAGCCCGATTCGCGCAGATCACTGAGCATCGGCCGCTTGTTGGTGCGGCTCTCCACGCCGCGGCTGAGCTGGGAGAGGGCGACCACCGGCACGTTCAGCTCCCGGGCCATGCCCTTGAGGCCCCGGGTGATGCGCGAGAGCTCCTGCACCCGGTTGTCGGGGGTGGAGCCCTCCATCAGCTGCAGGTAATCGATCACGATCAGCCCCAGTTCCTTGCCCTGCTCGGCCATCAGCCGGCGGCAGAGGGAGCGCATCTCCAGCACGCCGGCGTTGGGCTTGTCGTCGATGAACAGCGGCAGCTGGCCAAGGGTGTTGATGCCCTGGCCCAGCAGCGGCCACTCCTCCTGCTGCAGCCGGCCGGTGCGCAGCCGGCCGCTCTCGATGCCCACCTCCATCGACAGCAGCCGGTAGGTGAGCTGGGCCTTGCTCATCTCCAGCGAAAACACACACACCGGCAGCTGGTGGATCTGGGCCACGTTCTTGGCGATGTTGAGCACGATCGAGGTCTTTCCCATCGCCGGCCGCCCGGCCACGATGATCAGATCGCTGCGCTGCAGGCCCTGAGTGATGGCATCGAGGTCGTAGAAGTTGACCGGGATGCCGGCCACCGAGGTGCCCAGGGAGCGGCTCTCGATCTCGTTGAAGGTGCTGGTGAGGATTTCGGCGGTGGGGGTGAGCCCCACCGAGGGTTTCTCCTGGCTGATGGCGAAGATCTGCTGCTCCGCCTCATCGAGCACCTGCTCCATCGGCTTGGCCTGATCGAAGCCGAGCTTGATCACTTCGTTGCCCGAGCGGATCAGCTGCCGCCGCAGGTATTTGTCCATCACCAGGCGGGCCACCTGGTCGATCGAGGCGGTGCTGAGGGTGCGCTCCACCAGCTCCACCAGCCGGTTGCTGCCGCCCACTTTCTCCAGCTGGCCGGTGTCCGCCAGCCAGGCGGCCATGGCCGTGAGGTCGGTGGGTTTGCCCTGGCTGTGCAGCATCAGGGCCGTGCGGTAGATCTCCCGATGGGCACTCAGGTAGAAGGCCTCGGGCCGCAGCACATCGGCGATGCGGCCGAGGGCGTCGGGGTCCAGCAGGATGCCGCCCAGCACGGCTTCTTCCGCCTCCAGGTTCTGGGGCGGCACCTGATCGGGCAGGGCCTCGAAGCGGGCTTCGTCCTGGCCCTGACCGCGGCGGCGAAAAGCCGGCGTCAGCGGTGCAGCCGTCGGGGCCGGGTCGCTGCGCTCAACGGCGGGCCCCCACTCGGGGCCGCCATCGGGGGCCGGCAGGGGAACACTCACCATGGTCCGAGGCTAGGCCCAGGCCGGGGCTGGGCTGGTGCCTAGTGGCTGACCACTTCCAGGTTGATCTCGGCGGTGACTTCGGGGTGAAGCTTCACCTGCACCTTGTAGGAGCCGGTGCGGTGGATCTCGGGCACGGCGATGTCACGGCGGTCCAGTTCTTTCTTGGTGGCCGCTTCGATCGCTTCGGCCACATCGCCGTTGGTCACGGTGCCGAAGAGCACGTCGTCGCCGCCGGTCTGCTTCTTGACGGTGAAGCGGCCGATGGTGGTGAGGGCCGTACGGAAGGCTTCGGCCTCCTGCTTCAGGGCCGCCTGGCGCTCGGCTTCCTTGGCGCGGCGGTGCTCCACCTGGCGCAGCACCGCTGGGGTGACGGCCACGGCCTTGCTCTGGGGCAGCAGGAAGTTACGGGCGTAACCGGGAGCCACCTCCACCATGTCCCCCTGCTTGCCGAGGCTGTAAACGTCCTCGCTGAGGACGACGGAGACGCGCTTGGCCATGGAAACAGAACGGCGGGAACAGGGGATCGGGCAGGGACCGCCGGCTTGGCGGCCCGCATCCTGGAGCGATCAGTGATCCTAGATCACGGCTTGGGAGGCCCTGCCGGCGTCGGCGGGCAGACGCACCTGGGTGGCCAGGCCCAGGGCCCGCAGCAGGCGGATGTGCTGCCAGGTGAGGTCGAACTGGCGGGCCCCGAAGCCGTGACGCGCCGAGTGGGGGTAGGCGTGGTGGTTGTTGTGCCAGCCCTCGCCGAAGGTGAGCGCCGCCACCCAGGGGTTGTTGCGCGACTGATCGCCGCTGTCATGGGAGACGCTGCCCCAGCAGTGGGTGGCGGAGTTCACCAGCCAGGTGCAGTGGTACAGCACCACCAGGCGCAGGGGAATGCCCCAGAGCACCAGGGCCCAGCCGCCGGCACCGGTGACGCTGCCGATCCAGAACAGCAGCAGGCCCACCGGGATCTGCAGCAGCAGGAAGTTGGTGTTCAGCCAGCGGTAATAGGGGTCGCGCTGCAGGTCACCGGTGAGGCGGGGCACCGCGGCCATGGCGGGGATCTCCTCGAACATCCAGCCCATGTGGCTCCACCAGAAGCCCCTGTGGCTGTTGTGGTGGTCGGCGTCGGTGTCGGAGAACTTGTGGTGGTGGCGGTGCAGACCGGCCCAGTCGATCGGACCGTGCTGGCAGCTCAGGGCGCCGCAGGTGGCAAAGACGCGCTCCAGCCACTGGGGCACCCGCAGGGCCCGGTGGGCCAGCAGGCGGTGGTAGCCGAGGGTGACCCCCAGACAGCCGGTGACCCAATAGAGCACCAGCAGGCTGGCCAAAGCCGGCAGGCTCCAGAAGCGGGGCAGCAGGGCCACCAGCGCCAGGGCGTGGATCACGGCCATGAAGCCGATGGTGGCCCAGCGGGTGCCCTTGGGGGCTTCGGGGACAGGTTGGCCGGCCCGGGGCCGGTGCAGGGCACGGGCCTGCTCAAGGGCCATGGCGGCCGGCGCCAGGTGGGCCACTCCGGCGGGGCGGCGGGATGGTGGCCGCTGGGCCTGCGCTGGGGCGGCCTTCGGCGGGGTGCTCTGGCGTGGGGTGACCGTCATGCGGGGTCGACTCCTGATCAATCCTTAGAATGGTAGCAGTACGAATCCAGATCAGGTGGGATATCAGGCCGAAATCGAATCAGGCCGCGAAGCTTTTTCGTATCTGATCAGGGCCTGGCATGAGCGCAACGGCTGGTCCCACCGGGTGCTGCCCGGCCTGGCTGAGGTGCTCGACCTGGGTCGCATCCACAACTCCCAGGTGTCGATGCTGCGCAACCGCAAGCTCGCCTCCCCCGGCCCCGAGGTGTTCCTGGCCCTTGGGCGCATCAACCAGTGGCTGGTGGCCGGGGCCGGGGATGGCCCCCTGGCGGGCCATCCCGATCTGATCGAGGCCCTCTCCCAGGGCTCCCGGCCCCTGCTCAGCAACAGCGGCGAGCCCCTGGGCCCCGGTGATCTGCTGGAGATCTTTGTGGGCCTGGTGCCACCACCTCGGGCCTTTGATCTGCGCATCGCCGAGGACGAGGCCCCAGGCCTCAGCTTTGCCCTGGCGGAGTTGCTCTGTGCCGGGCGGCCCTGGCGGCTCTGCCGCGACCAGGTGCTGGCGGCCTACCCGGCGGCCAAGACCCAGCGCCGGGAGCGCTTTGCGGCGGTGATGAGCGGTCAGCGCGACTACAGCGCCACCGAGCTCGACGCCGAGCTGATGGACCTGCACCGCACCCTTGAAGGGCTGGGGGTGGCCACCGAGCAGGCGATCAGCGCCGATCGCTTTCTGGAGGTGCTGCGCCAAAAAGCCCGCCTGCAGCAGCAGACGCGCCCCTTGGATCTCGCCGAGGCGATCCGTCAGGAGCTGGTGGCCGAAGCCGAGGGCAGCGGTTGACCCAGGTGGGCCACCCGGATCCGTTTGGCCAGCCCGAGGGCACGCAGCAGTTTGATGTGCTGCCAGGTGATGTCGAACTCGAACCAGCGCAGGCCATGGCGGGCGCTGGCGGGATGGGCGTGGTGGTTGTTGTGCCAGCCCTCACCGAAGGAGAGGATCGCCACCCACCAGCAGTTGCGTGAGAGATCGGGGCTGTCGAAATTGCGGTAGCCGAAAGCGTGGGTGGCGCTGTTCACCAGCCAGGTGACGTGATAGACGATCGCCAGGCGCAGGGGGATGCCCCAGAGCACCAGACCCAGGCCGCCGCCGGGCACACCGGCCCGCTCGCCGTACCACCACAGGGCGGCACCCAGGGGCACCTGTAGCAGGAGGAACCAGCGGTCGAGCCAGCGGTAGAGGGGATCACGCTGGAGATCACCGGTGAAGCGGCTCATCTGCCGCACCGCCGGAATGTCGTGCAGCATCCAGTCGCTGTGGCTCCACCACAGACCGCGGCCGGCGTCGTGGTGGTCGTTGGGCTGGTCGGAATACTTGTGGTGGTGGCGGTGCAGCCCCACCCATTCGATCGGTCCGCTCTGGCAGGCCAGGCTGCCCATCAGCACCAGGGTGTGCTCCAGCCATTTCGGCGCCACGAAGCTGCGGTGGGCCAGCAGACGGTGCAGCCCCAGGGTCACCCCCAGCACCGTGGTCCAGTAGAGGGCCGCCAGCACCGCCACCCCCTGCCAGCTCCAGAAGCGCGGCAGCAGGGCAAAGACGGCACCCACGTGGATCGCCAGCATGAAGCTGGTGGTGCCGAATTTGTAGTTGCGCTGACTGGGGGGCAGCGGCTGACGGCGTCCACTCACCGAAGCGCGGACGGCGGCGTCCTGATGCTCGGCGGCGTGGCCCCGCAGGGCCTGACCCGCGGGCTCGACTTGGGGCAAAGCGGATGCTGGATCTGAAGCGGCAACCAAATGACTCTCGCGGTGGTGGCGCAGGCTGGAGTCCGTCATCTCCCCTGCGGCGGGCGATCCCGTTGCAGGGAACCCATCAGGCTGAGGTGCGACCCTGACTGTGATGCCGGCAGAAGTGTCGCCGATGCATCGGCTGGAAATCTAGCGGCGTGGGGGAAGCCCCCAGGCAGCATGGCGGCGAGAGCTGGTATCAGGCCATGACCACAATGGCAATCAACACTGAAACCCACGCCGGCTGGGCCCGGGAGCGGCTGGCCGCCGCCGCTGAGCGGACCGCGCCTTTGGCCGCCGCCCGCACCGCTGCCGTGCAGCCGGCACTGGCACGGGTGCTCGACGCCTTCGCCGCTGAGCGGCTGGGCACCCACCACTTCGCCTCCGTCAGTGGCTACGGCCATGGCGACCTGGGCCGGGAAGTGCTCGATCGCGTCTTCGCGCGGGTGCTGGGGGCCGAGGCCGCCGCCGTGCGCCTGCAGTTCGTGAGCGGAACCCACGCCATCACCGCCGCCCTGTTCGGGGTGCTGCGCCCCGGTGATCGAATGCTGGCCCTCACCGGCCGCCCCTACGACACCCTGGAGGAGGTGATCGGTCTGCGCGGTACTGGCCAAGGCTCCCTGGCCGAGTTCGGCATCCACTACGACGAGCTGCCGCTCACGGCTGCCGGTGCGGTGGACGAGGACGGCCTGGCTGCGGCCCTGGCGGTGCCCACGCGCCTGGTGTTGATCCAGCGCAGCTGCGGCTACAGCTGGCGGCCCGCCCTCAGCCTGGAGGTGATCGCCCGCCTCTGCCAGCGGGTGGAGGCCCTGCAGCCCGGCTGCATCCGTTTCGTTGACAACTGCTACGGCGAATTGGTGGAACCCCTGGAGCCGCCGGCGGTGGGTGCCGACCTGATCGCCGGCTCGCTGATCAAGAACCTCGGCGGCACCATCGCCCCCACCGGCGGCTATGTGGCTGGTCGCGCCGAGCTGGTGGAGCAGGCCTGCTGCCGGCTCACGGCGCCGGGCATCGGCAGCGAGGGCGGCACCGGTTTCGATCTCTATCGCCTGCTGTTCCAGGGCCTGTTTCTGGCGCCCCAGATGGTGTCGGAGGCGCTGATCGGTGCTGATCTCACCGCCGCGGTGTTCAGCGATCTGGGCTATGCCGTGCAGCCCCAGCTGGGGGAGCACCGCAGCGACCTGATCCAGGCGGTGCGCTTCGGCGCCCCCGAGCCCCTGATCCGGGTGTGCCGGGCCTTCCAGTCGTGCTCACCGGTGGGGAGTTATCTCGATCCGGTGCCGGCGCCGATGCCCGGCTACGCCAGCGAGCTGGTGATGGCCGGCGGCAGTTTCATCGATGGCAGCACCAGCGAGTTCTCCGCCGATGGCCCCCTGCGCGAGCCCTACGTGCTCTTTTCGCAGGGCGGCACCCACCGCACCCACGTGGCCCTGGCGCTGGAGCGGGCCCTGACGGCCCTGGGCCCCGGCGGGGGCTCCTGAGCGCGGCGCCCCCCCCCGGGAGCCACACTGGGTCGAAACCTCTCTCCGGTCCGCGATGGCCCTCCAGGTCCCCGACGACTGCCGCTACGCCGACAGCCATGAATACGTGCGACCGGAGGGGGAGTTGGTGCGGGTGGGGGTGAGTGCCTTCGCCGTCGATCAGCTCGGCGACATCGTCTTTGTGGAGCTGCCCGAAAACGGCGCCCAGCTGGAGCGGGGCAGCAGTTTCGGCACGGTCGAATCGGTCAAGGCCGTCGAGGAGATGTACGCCCCGATCAGCGGCACCGTGGAGCGGCGCAACGAGGCGGTGCTCGCCAGCCCCGAGGAGCTGCAGAACGATCCCCACGGCGAGGGGTGGTTGCTGCTGATGCGCCCCAGCGATCCCGCCCAGCTCGACGACCTGCTCGATCCCGCCAGCTACCGCGCCAAGCTGGAAGGCTCCTGAACCCTGGTCCGGCGGGGCGAAGTCCCTAGGATCCACCCCTAAGCCGGACTGGGTGGCGTGAGCGTCGAGAGCAGCAGCGACAGCGCCGTGGCCGGCGCCCCCCAGGAGTTCTCCCCTTTCCTGCAACGCCATCTGGGGCCATCCGCCTCTGAGCAGGTCCGGATGCTGGAGCGCCTGGGTTGCGCCGATCTGGAGAGCTTCGTGGCCGAGGTGGTTCCAGGCGACATCCTGATTCCCCCAAGCGCCGCCGAGCAGGAGTTGCCCGCCGGCGTGGGGGAAGCCGATGCCCTGAGGGAACTGCGCTGGATCGCTTCCCTCAACCAGGTGCGCCGCAGCCTGATCGGCCTGGGTTACTACGGCACCGCCACCCCGGCCCTGATTCAGCGCCATGTGCTGGAGAACCCCTGCTGGTACACCGCTTACACCCCCTATCAGGCGGAGATTGCCCAGGGGCGGCTGGAGGCGCTGCTCAACTTCCAGACCCTGATCAGCGAGCTCACCGGCCTGCCGATCGCCAACGCCTCGCTCCTCGATGAGGCCACCGCGGCGGCCGAGGCGATGTCTCTCAGTGCCGGCGCCTGTCGCCGCAGCGAGGCCCGCCGCTTCCTGGTGGATGAGCAGGTGTTCCCCCAGACCCTGGAGGTGCTGCGCACCCGGGCCGAGCCCCTGGGGATCCTGATTGAAACCTTTGATCCACTCACGGTTTCTGCCGCCGGCAGCGTGGCCACGGCCGCTGGTGGCGATCAGGTCTTCGGCGCCGATGTCTTCGGCGTGCTGCTGCAGCTGCCCGGCAGCCGTGGCCACCTGTTTGATCCCAGTGCGGTGATCGCGGCGGCCCACCAATGCGGCGCCATGGTCACGGTGGCGATCGATCCCCTGGCCCAGGTGCTGCTGGCCCCCGTGGGCTCCCTCGGCGCCGACATCGCCATCGGCAGCAGCCAGCGCTTCGGCGTGCCCCTGGGCTTCGGCGGGCCCCATGCCGCCTTCTTCGCCACCACCGAGGCCCACAAGCGTCAGATTCCAGGCCGCCTGGTGGGCCGCTCGATCGATGCCGAGGGCCGGCCGGCCCTGCGCCTGGCCCTGCAGACCCGCGAGCAGCACATCCGCCGCGACAAGGCCACCAGCAACATCTGCACCGCCCAGGTGCTGCTGGCGGTGATGGCCGGTTTCTATGCCGTGCACCACGGGCCTGAGGGGCTCACGGCCATCGCTAGGCGGGTGCTGCGTCTGCGTGCCGCCCTGGCCCTGGGGCTCACCCGCCTTGGCTATGAGCTCGAGCCTGGACCCGCCTTCGGCACCCTCAGCATGCTCACGGCCGAGGCCGCCGCGCTGCTGGAGCGCTCCGAGGCCGCCGGCTTCAACCTCAGGCCGCTCATGGCTTCTGACGGGCAGCTGCAGGGCGTGGCCCTCAGCCTCGATGAGCGCAGCGACGGCCCTGAGCTCGAGGGGTTGCTGGCGCTGTTCGCCGCCGCTTCCAGTTCGGCGGGGGTGGTCCCTGCCCAGTCGGGCTCAGCCGCCGAGCTGGAAGCGGCGCTGCCTACTGAGCCGGAGCTGCTCGCGGGCCTGCCCCTGCGCCAGGGGCCCTGGCTGCAGCAGGAGGCTTTCCAGCGCTACCGCAGCGAGTCCGAGCTGTTGCGCTACATCCAGCGCCTGGCCTCGCGCGACCTCTCCCTGGTGCACGGGATGATCCCGCTGGGGAGCTGCACCATGAAGCTCAACGCCGCCGCCGAGCTGGCGCCGGTGAGCTGGAGCGAGTTCGCCGACCTGCATCCGCTGGTGCCCGCCTCCCAGTCCCGGGGCTATGCCCGCCTGATCGCTGACCTGGAGGGCTGGCTGGCGGCCATCACCGGTTTCGCCGGTGTGTCGCTGCAGCCCAATGCCGGCTCCCAGGGGGAATATGCCGGCCTGCTGGTGATCCGCGCCTGGCACCGCAGCCGCGGCGATCACCACCGCGACATCTGCCTGATCCCCACCAGCGCCCATGGCACCAATCCGGCCAGCGCGGTGATGGCTGGTCTGCGGGTGGTGCCGGTGGCCTGTGACGACAAGGGCAACATCGACCTGGTGGATCTGGAGGCCAAGGCCCAGACCCACGCCGCCTCCCTGGCGGCGGTGATGGTCACCTACCCCTCCACCCACGGTGTGTTCGAGCCGGGTATCCGCCGCCTCTGCGATGTGATCCACCGCCATGGCGGCCAGGTGTATCTCGACGGGGCCAACCTCAACGCCCAGGTGGGCCTGGCCAAGCCGGGCCTCTACGGCGCCGATGTCTGCCACCTCAACTTGCACAAGACCTTCTGCATCCCCCACGGCGGCGGTGGCCCCGGGGTGGGACCGATCGGCGTGGCCAGTCACCTGGTGCCCTTCCTGCCCGGCCAGGCCCAGGGCATCGGTGCGGTGGCGGCGGCCCGCTGGGGCAGCGCCGGCATCCTGCCGATCAGCTGGATGTACATCCGCATGATGGGTGGCGCCGGCCTGCGTCAGGCCAGTGCCGTGGCCCTGCTGGCGGCGAACGTGATCGCCGAGCGCCTGGAGCCCCACTACCCCGTGCTCTTCCGCGGACCGGGCGGGCGGGTGGCCCACGAGTGCATCCTCGACCTGCGGCCGCTCAAGCGCAGCGCCGGTCTGGAGGTGGACGATCTGGCCAAGCGCCTGATGGACTACGGCTTCCACGCCCCCACCGTGAGCTGGCCGGTGGCCGGCACCGTGATGGTGGAGCCCACCGAAAGTGAATCACTGGCGGAGATCGATCGCTTCTGCGACGCCCTGATCGCGATCCGAGCGGAAGCCGCGGCCATCGAGGCCGGCGAGGTGGACCCCCTGGAGAATCCGCTCAAGCGTGCGCCCCACACGCTGGCGACGGTCACGGCCGACCGCTGGGAGCGCCCCTACAGCCGCCAGCAGGCCGCGTTCCCCGCTGGCGAAGGCCAGCAGGCCAACAAATTCTGGCCGGCGGTGGCCCGCATCGATAACGCCTACGGCGACAGAAATCTGGTCTGCACCTGTCCCTCGGTGGAGGAACTGGCGGCGGCGCTGCCCCTGGGGGCGGTTCAGGAAGGGGTAACCACGGCACCAGTGCTGGCTGGTCAAGGGCGTTAAGATCCGCGCAAGTTGATCAATCCTCAGATTTTCTTTCGAATCCACGGGTTGATTCTTTGCGTCGAGCTGTGAGAAATGCGACCGGAAGTTCCGGCTTCGCTCCTCTTTCCAATCCGCCCCATCGCTGAGCCGAGCCACCCATGAACGGCAACAACGACGACAGCTCCGGCCCTGCGGCCATTCGTCGCCTGGTGATGGCTGACGCCCAGGCAGCCCGTCAGCCGGGATCGCCACCCAGGCAGGGTCCTTCATTGCCGCCGGTTCCCACCACCCTGTCCAGTTCCCACGACCGGGGAGAAACCTTCCACGAAGAAGGAACCAACGTGCTGCGGGTTCCCTTTGGAGTCCGTCAGGCCAAGCGTTACCGCGGTGAACGCCCCGAGCGCTGGGCCACCCTGGTGCTGCCATTCCAGGCCGGCGGCCCCACCCCCACGCCACCCCAGGCGGCCTGAGGGCTCAGTGGGGGATCAGGCGGCTCGGGTGAGGCGCCAGTCCACCAGTGCCTTCACATCCTCCAGGGAGCTGGCGGGCGCGCGGAAGGGCAGCACCGGCATCGGACTGCGCTCGGGCCGCACCAGCCAGCTGAGATCAGACTGGGGCATCAGCACGAAGCCGCGGTAGCGCACGATCCAGCGCTTGGGCTCCAGGTCGGGAACCGCCCGCAGGCCCAGGGTGTAGGGATCGTGGCTCGCCATGACCAGGGGCGCAAGAAGATCTGGATCTTCATTGCAACGGCAGGCCCGCTCAGGTTCCGCATCGGCTGCTGCCTTTCCAGCAGATGGTCATGAATCATCACATCTTGCGCCTGGCATCGGCTGGTGCCGTCAGAAGCGGGAGCCTGGCTGCTCCAGAAAGGCCAGCTCCTCGGCGCTGGAGCTGCGTCCGAGGGCCTCGTTGCGGTGGGGGAAGCGCCCGAACCGGGCGATCACATCGCGGTGACGCCGGGCGAACTCCGTGGTTTTGGTGTCGGTGAAGCGCTCAAACAGCTTCAGTCCCTGCTCCTGGATCGCCAGGTCTTCGCTGTGCATCACGGGCATCAGCCAGAACTGGCGCCGACTGGGCTGGGCTTCAGCTTCGATCCAGCCCCTGGCCAGGGCCGCCAGGCTCAACTCCAGAGCGGCGGCATCCCCGGCGAAGGCCCCGGGCTGATCGCGCCGGAGTTGCCTGGGGAGCTGATCGAGCAGCAGCACCAGAGCCAGGGCTGAGCCCGGCTGATCAGCCCACGGCTGTAGGTCCCCGGCCAGGGCCCGCTCGCTCAGTGGCCCGAAGCGTTCGCGCACCTGCTGATCGAAGGCGGGATCCTTGCGGAACCACTGGGCCGGCTGACACTCCTCGAACCAGAAGCGCAGCAGATCGGGGGCGCCAGGGTCGCTCATGCCAGCTCAAACAGCAGCAGATCGGTGCCGGCCGCCGTGGCTGTGAGCTCCCCTGATTCGCCGGCGAGGAAGCCGAGGCCATCGCCGGCCCCCAGGGGCTGGGACCCGTCTGGTCCGCTCAGCTCCACGGCCCCATCGATCAGCTGCAGCCAGGCCTGGCGCCCGGCCGCCAGGGGCAGCTGGAGGCTGACACCTGCACTGGGCTGGGCCCGCCACAGCCGCACGGGCCGGTGGATCGCCATGGCTCCCTCACTCTGCTGGGGGTCCAGCAGCAGGGTCCAGTGGTCGCCGAAGGCGAAGGGCTTCTGTTCATAGGCCGGCTCGATGCCGCGGCTGCTGGGCTCGATCCAGATCTGCAGCAGCCGGCAGGGGCTGGTGGATTCATTGATCTCGCTGTGGACCACGCCAGTGCCCGCACTCATGCGCTGCACCTCCCCCACCCGCAGCACGGCGCCGTGCCCCATCGAATCGCGGTGGCTGAGCTCCCCCTCCACCATCACCGTGATGATCTCCATGTCGCTGTGGGGATGCATCCCGAAGCCACGCCCGGGGGCGATGGTGTCTTCGTTGATCACCCGCAGGGGGCCGAAGCCCATCCAGGCGGGGTCGTAGTGGTGGCCGAAGCTGAAGCTGTGCCGGCTCTCGAGCCAGTCGAGCTGGCCATGGAAGCGTTCGGTCGCCGGCCGTAGCAGCGTGCCGCTGCGCCGGCCGGAGGTGGTGGTGGGCATGGCAGGGAGAAGATGGGGCAGGCGAGGCCGGCGTTCAGGCCGCCAGCAGCTCCGGCTCGCGGTAGGGCTCGAAGCTGGCCTTGCGGACCCCGCAGATCGGGCATTCCCAGTCGTCGGGGATGGCCTCGAAGGGGGTGCCGGCGGCGATGCCGGAATCGGGATCGCCGATGGCGGGGTCGTAGATCATCGAGCACACCTTGCAGATCCAGAGGCCGGGCAGGGGCTCACTGGCCTCACCAGCGGTGCCCTCGCCGGCGAGGGCCCGCAGGGCGATGCCGTAGCGGTCGGCGTGGTGCTGCTCAATGGGGGTGAGGAAGCCGAAGTTGCTGGCGGCCTTGCGGAAGACACCGGCGTGGTCTTTGGATTCAGCGATCTGCTCGTTGAATTCGGCTTCGGCGCTGGCATCGCGCTCGGCGCGGGCAGCGGCGGCGAATTCCGGGTACATGGTGGTGTACTCGTAGGTTTCGCCCTCGATCGCCAGCTCCAGGCAGCGGGCGAGCACCGCCTGCTTCTGCTGCTCGCTGAGGGAGGCGGGATCGGCGACCACCAGCTCGGGATGGAGCAGGCGGAAATGGGCGAAGGCGTGTTCGGTCTCCTGGTTGGCAGTGTCGCGGAAGAGGCGGGCCAGCTCGAGGTGGCCGAGCGTCTTGGCCACATTGGCGAAGAAGAGGTATTTGCGGTTGGCCATGCTCTCGCCGCCGAAGGCGGCTTCGAGGTTGGCGCTGGTGGCGGGGTTGGAGAGATCCATGGGTGGAGAAGGCTGGAAGCGCCGGTCTCCCCTCAACCTAGCACTAAGTCGGAGTGAGTATGAGTTAGCGCGATCAGTAGTTGGCCCCACTGCGCCGCTTGTGCACCGCCGTGGTGCCGGAGGGATCCAGCAGGGCGCCGTGGCTCACCTCGGCGTAGATCAGCCAGTGATCTCCGCATTCCATTCGCTGGCTCACCCGGGCCTCCAGCCAGGCCAGGGCCTCGGGCAGCACCGGCTGGCCCTCCGGGCTGTTCTCCAGCTCCAGACCTGCCAGACGATCGGCGCCGGGGGGGAACGGCTGCAGGAACTGCTTCATCGGCCCGCTCTCGCGGCCGGCGGCCAGCACGTTGAGGGCAAAGCCATCGCCCACATGCAGCAGCGCCTCGACAGCGCGGTCTTTGGCCACCGCCACCGTGAAGCCGGGTGGACTGAAGCTGGCCTGGCTGACCCAGCTGGCCACCATTGCCCCCGCCAGCGCGCCCTCCCCTTCCCCCTTGCGGGTGGTGAGCACGCAGAGGGAGCCCACCACCCGACCGAGGGCCAGCACGGCCGGGTTGCTGCGGCTCTCACTCAGGCCACCGGCGGCCACCCGCTTCTGACGTTTCTGGCGCTGCTGCAGCTCGCGCCCAAGGGCCGTGCCGGTTTCCTCCAGCCGTTTGAGGGTGGCGCCATCGGGGCTGAACTTCACCCGGATCGGCTCGAAGGCGAAGCGGAAGCCCCCGTCGCGCAGCTTGCTTTCCAGCAGGTCGATCGCCTCGCCACTCCAGCCGAAGCTGCCGAACACCCCCACCGGCTTGTCGCGGTCGCCCTCCGCCAGCAGGGTGCCCAGGGCGGAGACGATCGGTGTGGGGGCATGGCCCCCGAGGGTGGGGGAACCGATCATCAGGGCGTCGCAGCCGCGAATCGTCTGCAGCAGCTGCTCGGGGGGCGCGAATTCACAGTTCAGGCTCTCGACCCGGACCCCCGTGCGCGCCACCCCCTGGGCCAGCGCGTCAGCGATGGCGGCGGTGTTGCCGTAGGCGCTGGCATAGAGCAGGGCCACCGAGAGCTGGGCCTTCTCCTGGCTCTCGCCCCAGCGGCGGTAGTCGGCCAGCAGGCTGCGCCAGCTTTCGCTGATGGCCGGGCCGTGGCCCGGGGCGATCGTGCGGATCGGCAGCTCATCGAGGCGATCCACCACCGTTTCCACCTGGCGGGCCATCGGCGCCATCAGGCAGTCGTAGAAGTAGCGGCGATCCTCCTCGGTGCTGTCGCGGTTGGTCTCGGCCCAGCGCTCGCTGCAGCGGTGGGCGGCGAAGAACTTGCCGCTCATCAGCAGGCCGCTGCCCTCCTCGAAGGCCACCAGGGCACTGGGCCAGCGGGGGGTGGGGGTGGGAATCAGGTTCAGCCGATAGCCGCCCGCCAGCTCCCGGCTCACCTCCTGCTTGATCACATCGATCGGGGGCAGGGGCGGCAGGGGCGGCTCCGGCTCGGCATCGGCGCCAGCTCCCCCAGCAGGGGCGGTGGGCCGACGCTGGCTCCAGAGGTCCTGCAGCAGGCGGGCACCGGCATTGGAGGCCACCAGCATCAGGGCCGGCCATCGCAGCGCCAGCTCCCGCAGCAGCGTCACCCGGTTGGGGTTGAGGTGGCCCACCACCACCTTCAGGGCCGCCTCACTGGGCACCAGCTCACTGAGCTGCTCCAGGAACGGCGCCGAGAACGAGGCCCCCGGGGGATGCACCAGCACCGGCGGGATAGGGGTGCCGGTGCTGCTGCTGCCGGCCTCGAACAGAAACGCGTTGGCGGTGGTGCCCCGCTCCAGGCCGTATTCCACCTCGAAGCGCAGGCGCTTGGGGCTGAGGCCCCGCAGGCAGATCAGACCGGGCTCGATCGGCAGCAGAATCACGCGCCTGTCGGAGGCCGCGGCAGCGGCGCTGGGCGCGGCGGCAGAGGAGCTGGCCATCAGTAGTGGTTGCCCACCTTGCGGTGGTGCACGGCGGTGGTGGCTTCACTGTCGGCCACGGTGCCCTCCTCCACCTCGGCGTAGATGATCCAGTGGTCGGGGCCCTCCATGCGCTGGACCACCCGGCAGCCCAGGAAGGCCAGGGCATCCCCCAGCACCGGACCACCTGCTGACACCCCATCGAGGGTGGAGACACCGGAGAAGCGATCGGCCCCGGGCGGAAAGCGCTTGAGGAAGTGCCGCAGCAGCTCCTGGTGGTTGTCCTCACGCAGGACATTGAGCACGAAGCGGTCGCCCACCTGCATCAGGGCCTCGATGGCCCGGTCCTTGGCCACGGCGATCGAGAGGCCCGGCGGATCAAAGCTGGCCTGGCTCACCCAGCTGGCCACCATGGCGCTGCTCCGCTCCCCCTGGCGGGCGGTGACGATGTAGAGCCCGCCGCTGAGGCGGCCGAGGGCCTTGTCGAGGTCGCCATCCAGCGACTTCATCGCGGCGATCGTGCGGGCGCGACCGAGCAGCTGGCCCAGGTCAGTGCCGGCCTCTTCGCAGCGCTGGTAGTCGTTGCCATCGGGCACCTGGCGGATGCGCAGCGGCTCGAAGGCCTCTTTCTGTCCGACGCTGCGCAGCTGGGCGGCGACGCTGTCGATCGGCTGGTCGTTGCCGCCGTAGGCGTCGTAGACCGCCACCCATTGCTTGGGCTTGAGGGCGGCCAGCAGGGTGCCGATCGACTGCTGCAATTCCGGGTCGGCCTTGGCGGGCCAGGTGGGCACCACCACGGCGCTGGCCTCACCCACCAGGGCCGCCAGTTCCTGGGCATCGGTGGCGCGCAGATCCACCAGCTGCACCTGGGCTTCGGCCTTGCCGATGCCGCGGGCGATGGCCTGGCTGAGCCGGTCACAGAAGCCGTACTGGCTCACATAACAGACGGCCGCATAGGTTTCACCGGCGCTGCGCTGGCTGCTCCAGTCGCGGTAATCGCCGGTCCAGAGACCGAGGTGATCGCGCAGCAACGGGCCATGACCCGTGGCGATCATCTGGATCGGCGGCAGGGCGTCCATGCGCTTGAGGGCCTGCAGCACGCTGCGGGCGTTGGGGCCCATCAGGCAGTCGTAATAGAAGCGGAAATCGGGGGCGATGGCGCCGGGATCGACATCGAAGATGTCGTCGCCGCAGTAGTGCAGACCGAAGGCATCGCAGGTGTAGAGGATGCCCGTGCCGTGATCGAACGAAAAGATCGTGTCGGGCCAGTGCAGGTTGGGCGCGCTCAGGAATTCGAAGCGGTGCTGCACGCCGCTGCTGGGATTGACGCCCAGGTCGAGTTCTTCGCCGCTCTTCACCGCCCGACTGCGGAAGGGCCGGTGCACCTGATCGGCGAGAAATTGGATCGCCACCTTCGAGGCCACGATCTCGATCTCGGGATTTCGCTCCAGCAGGTGGCCGATCAGGCCGGAGTGGTCAGGCTCGGTGTGGGACACGATCAGGTGATCGATGGCCAGCGGATCGATCTGCTCCTCCAGCAGGGGCAGCCAGGTGTCGGCGAATTTGAGATGACTGGTGTCGATCAGGGCGGTGCGCTCTCCCCGCACCAGAAAGGCGTTGTAGGTGGTGCCGTTGCGCAGGCCGAACTCGATGTCGAAGCGGCTGCGCTCCCAGTCGAGGGAGCGGATGGTGGTGGAATCGGCTCCGATCTCTGCGGCCTGGAGGGAGAGGCGGGGCGGTGCAGCGGTGGCGACGGTCATCGACGGCGTCTGCGAGGGAGTCGACTCTAGAAACGCCATTGGGCTTTCTTCGGCTGCAGTGGCGCCCAAGGCGGTCTGGGCCGATTCGGCCATCTGATGGCAGGCATAGGCAGGGCTTGGCCCATCGGCAGGCTTCCGCTTTCAAGCCCCTGGCACTGAGTCATCAGATAAACCAGGCTTATCTTAGGGATTTGCAACTCTTTGCGCAGCGGGCACCCAGTGCCATCGGGATGGAATTACCGTCTTGCAGACTTAATTTATTACCAATCATGTCTGTCCGTTGAGGGCACCGGATCACTCCTCTGGATAGGGCCTCTCTCTGCCATCCAGGCGTGAACTCCCTATGCGCTCTGCCCCATTTTCATCGGCTGCCACAACGCGCCTTTCTCATCCCTTGCCACCTCGCTGCCAATCCATGCTGCCTGTCTGAAGATAAATTACGGTCTGAGCTTTTTATCTGAGCCTTCTCAGAAAGTGCATGACGCGTAGCCTCAGCCGCCAACTCTCGTTTCTGAAATTGGCGAAAGATGGTTGCACTGATCGCCAGAATCAAACGAGAAGCAAGGTCCTTGCTTGTCTCTCATTTCAGGCAACTCACCTGGTTGAGATTCTCGCAATTGCTCATCCTTGCTGACGTTTCTGAGGGCTTCGGCCTCTCCCGGATATCGAAATCATGGCACCTGATTTCTTTTTCTGCTGTGGCGATGACAGAGGCTCACTCATCCAGCGGTGTGCTCGATAGCCAGGACTGAAGTTCATTCATTGAATTTCAGGCCTGGCTGCAATGCATGCCCTCTCTATTGATTTTTCAACGACTCAAGCCATCAACAAACGTGAGGATTCGAATTGTCTGATTTTCTTGAGCTATTCATAAAGCAAGTTCAATCTCCGACACTTGGCTTTTTGATCGGCGGTATCATTGTTGCTTCATTCGGTAGCCAGCTGGCCATCCCGGATTCGATCTACAAGTTCATCACCTTCTTCCTGCTGCTGAAGATCGGATTGAGCGGTGGCATCGCCATTCGCAACTCCAACATTTCTGAGATTCTTCTCCCGGCCCTGGCGGCTGTGGTGATTGGTGTTCTGATTGTCTTCATCAGCCGGTTCACCCTGGCGAGATTGCCGGGCATCAAATTCGTTGATGCTGTAGCAACCGGTGGCCTGTTCGGTGCCGTGAGTGGCTCCACCCTTGCGGCCGTACTGCCCCAGCTGGAGTCCTCCGGCATCAAGTTTGAGGCCTGGACTGCCGCCCTCTACCCGTTCATGGACATTCCGGCGCTGGTGACGGCGATCGTGGTGGCCAGCATCTACACCAGCAAGAAGACCGGGAACTCTGCTGAAAATGTTGAAATCTGGCCCATTATCAAGGAAAGCCTGCAGAGCTCGGCTGTCTCGGCATTGCTGCTGGGCGTTGCCCTTGGCATCGCCACCAAGCCTGAGCCTGTGTACGAGAGCTTCTTCAACCCGCTCTTCCGCGGCTTCCTCTCGATCCTGATGATCATCATGGGGATGGAGGCTGCTCAGCGCATGAATGAGCTGCGTAAGGTGGCCCAGTGGTTCGCGATCTATGCCTTCATCGCGCCGCTCCTGCACGGCTTTATTGCTTTCGGCATTGGCATGGTCATTCACCAGATCACCGGCTTCAGCATTGGCGGTGCCGTGGTGCTGGCTGTGATCGCTGCCTCCAGCTCTGATATCTCCGGCCCACCGACCCTCCGAGCCGGCATCCCTTCAGCGAATCCCTCTGCCTACATTGGCGCCTCCACCGCCATCGGCACTCCAGTGGCGATCGCCATCGGCATCCCTCTGTTCATTGGGATTGCCGAGATGATCGGTGGCTAAGCTGTTAAAATTAAAACCAATCGCAGGTTAAAGCCATGAGTCAACAGGTCTGGAAGTTGGTGATTGTTGGGGAGGAAATCCTCTCCAAGAAGCTCATCAAGCTCATCAAAGCGGCGGGTGCCACCGGGTACACCGTGAATTCAGCTGGTGGAGAAGGCAGCCGCAATGTGCGCTCCACGGGAGATCCGGTCGTCTCGCATACGCTCTCAAACGTGAAAATCGAGGTGCTCACCGGCACCCGCGAGCTGGCCGACAAGATCACCCATGAGATCGAGGCCAAGTTTTACGCGGATTATTCGATCATTACTTATATCTACCAGGTGGAAGCCCTGCGCGATCACAAGTTCTGACTTGACCTGATCAGATCTGCATCTCGGCTGTGTGCTTGCGCATGGCCGAGATTTTTTGTATGTGCTGCTCTTCAGGGATTGCACAGCGGGCAATGCTGCGGATCGGCCTCAGCCCATCCATCAAGGCGCGGGCGCTCCTCGCTGTGGGAGCAACTGATGCAGCCGAACCGCTCGCTTCGCACCAGGGAGGTGGGCCTGCCGCACCAGCTGCAGGGCAGGCCGTACACCACCTCCACCTTCCCCCAGCCCGGCACGCCGCAGGCCTTGCAGGGAGTGGAGATCCGCTTCGCCAGCCCGGTGGCGAGGGTGCGCAGACAGGCCATGCGGGTGGGGTTGCGGTGGGCGCGCATGTCGGTCTCCACCAGGGCCCGGCCGTTGCTGGAGCCGGCTGCGGCTGCGACGATCGTCTCAGCCAGCCGCTGCTGATCTGCCAGATCCTTGAAGAGCAGCTCCTGGGCGTCAGGCCAAGGTTGTTCGGGGCGCACGATCAGGCCATGGGCGGGAAAGCCCACCCGTTGAGGCCAGCTCTCCAGCTCCGCCGGTTCAGCGACACAGCGGTGATCAAAGTTGGTGTGCCGGGCGATCCGCCGCTCCCAGATCTCCAGGCCGCGCTCCCGATCCAGGAACACCATCAACTCCAGACCCGCCGCCAGGAAAGGCAGTTGGGGGTGGGGGCCAAAGCTGCCCTCACTGGCCAGACCGAGCGGCAGGTTCAGGCTCTCCATGCCCAGTTGGGCCTTGCGGCGGCAGGCCTGCTCAGGGCTGCCCGTGCGTGGTACCCGTCCGTCGAAGCTGCCCAGTTGATCTGTGTCCAGGTGGGCCGGGAGTTCCAGCTCCAACCCGAGCAGAGCGCGAAACGGGCGAGCGAGTGCCCTCTCCTTGCCGTGCATGGTGGCCAGGGCGGCCTTAGCCCCGAAATAACACTCCATGACGGCTGGGGGATCCCAGACGGAATCCAGCTCAGATGAGGGCTCAAACCTAAGCAAATGTTGGCCAATCCAAAATGGAGGCCTGAGGCTGAAGGCGATGGATTGGCAACACAGAACCCACTCCATCCAGCCAGGAGAGCCTTCGCGCCTGATTCAGCCGAGGCCGAACAACGTTTGAGGCTGCGAAGGCAGGTGGCCTTAGCCCACAGGAGTGCAGGGGGGGGAATCCAGCTGCTCTCGATTGGTCAAACTGATGGCTGCCCAGGGCCGCCATGATCCCCACCACTGATGCCAGCCGGCTGAGCCTGGCTGGCCTGCGCCAGAGCCTCGGGCCTGGAATCCTGCTGGCTGGAGCCGCGATCGGGGGCTCGCACCTGGTGGCCTCCACCCAGGCGGGAGCCCGCTACGGCCTGGGGTTACTGGGACTGGTGCTGTTGATCAACCTGATCAAGTACCCCTTTCTGCTGGTGGGCACGCGTTTCACGGCCGCCACCGGGTTGAGCCTGCTGGAGGGGTATCAACGCCAGGAGCGCTGGTATCTGCCCCTGTTTCTGTTGATCACGGCCGCCACCGGGGTGGCCAACATCGCGGCGGTGGCGGCCGTGACGGGCAGCCTGGCCACCAGCCTGCTGCCCGCCTCGATCGGGCCGCTGCTCTCGAGCACCAGCCTGGCCGTGCTGCTGTTGGGGTTTTGCCTGGTGCTGCTGCTCTGGGGTCATTACCGCAGCCTGGATCGTCTGAGCAAGGTGGTGATTGCGATCCTGGTGCTGAGCACCACCGCCGCCAGCCTGGCGGCCCTGCTCAGGGGGCCTGCCTCCGGGGCGGCAATCGGCGCCATGTTCAGCCCCAGCCCCTGGACCCTGCCGGCGCTGCCATTCCTGATCGCCCTGATGGGCTGGATGCCCTGCCCGTTGGATCTGGCGGCCTGGTCGTCGCTGTGGATCTTCGCTCGCCGTGAGGATTCCGGCCATCGCGGCAGCCGGGCTGAACTGGAGGCCGACTTCAACCTCGGCTACGCCGCCACCGTGCTGATGGCGGTGCTGTTCCTGGTGCTGGGAGCCTGGGTGATGCACGGCACCGGCCGCAGTTTCTCACCGGCCGGTGCCCGCTTCGCCCAGCAATTGATCGAGCTCTACACCGCCAGCCTGGGGAGCTGGGCCTACCCGCTGATTGCCCTGGCGGCCTTCACCACCATGTTCAGCACCACCCTCACCTGCCTCGATGGCTATCCCCGCTCGGCCTCGGCCGGGCTGCGGCTGCTGCGGGGATGTCGTGGCCGCGACGTTCAGGACCGTGGCGATCACAGTCTCTGGATGGCCGTGCATGGCCTGGCGGCCGCTGGTGTTCTGCTCTTTCTGGCCCCATCGATGGGTGCTTTGGTGCAGCTGGCGATGGTGGTGTCATTCGTGACCACGCCCCTGCTGGGCTGGATGAATCTGCAGGTGATCCAGGGTCGGCAGGTGCCTCCGGACGGGCGGCTGGGGCCAGCGCTGCTGACCCTGGCCCGGGCGGGCCTGGTGGTTCTCACCGGCTTTGTGGTGATCTTTGCTCTGAGTCGTTGAGTTGTTGAGTTGTTGAGCCGCAGAGTTCCTGAGTCCGGACGGAGGCAGGTGCTCCAAGATCACCGGTGAACGGGCTGAGAAGCAGGTGAGTATTTGCAGCATTGGTTTAGGGGAATTGTTCGTATTTCAGGTCTGCATCCTGTGAGTGACTGCGATGAAGTGCCTGGATTGATTGCCTGGGCTTATTGCGGGTATACGTAATCCTTCCCTGCGCAAATGCCAAGGTGTGACCACATGCGATTAAGGTCTCTCGACCGCCGCAACGGTGACCACATGCTTCTTCCCTAAGGGCTCCGATTCGGCCATGGGTGCTCCCAGTATTCGAGCCGCGTTCATTAGCTAGTTCTCAAAGCTCAAATTCCTTTTCCGGATCGACATTCAGTCGAACCGTCGTTTTCCCCTGCCATTGATTCCATGTCCAAGCGTCGTCAATTCCTCTCCCTTGCGAGTGCAGCCCTGGTGGGCTCCATGATGCTGGGAGGCTGCATGGGCACTCCCCCAGACAAGGGCGGTGGTGCTGCTGATACCTCCGCACCGTCGGCCACGGCTGACAAGGGCCTTGAAACCAAAACGATCAACCTTGGCTTCGTGCCGATCCTCGAGGCTGCTCCCCTGGTGGTGGCCGTTGAGAAGGGCTATTTCGCCAAGCATGGCCTTGATGTGAATCTCACCAAGCAGGCCAGTTGGCCCGCTGCCCGCGACAACGTGGTGCTGGGCTCCAAGGGTGGTGGCATTGATGGCGGTCAGTGGCAGTTGCCGATGCCGCAGATGATCAGTGAGGGGGCCATCACCGACGGCAAGAAGGTGCCGATGTACATCCTGGCGATGCTGATGAGCCAGGGCAACGGGATCGCCGCCTCCAATAACATCAAGGGCGCCAACCTCACGGTTGACCTCAAGAAGTCGGCGGGGTTCTTCTCTGATTTCTCCAAGAAGGAAGGCCGTAAGTTCCGCGCCGCCTACACCTTCCCGAAAGCCAACCAGGACATCTGGATCCGCTACTGGCTGGCGGCTGGTGGGATTGATCCTGACAAGGAGGTGGAGCTGCTGACTGTGCCCTCCACCGAGACCCTGCAGGGGATGCGCAACGGCACGATGGAAGCCTTCTCCACCGGCGACCCCTGGCCCTCCAGGATCGTCAAGGACGACATCGGCTACCTGCCGGCGATCACCGCCCAGATCTGGAAGTCGCACCCCGAGGAGTATCTGGCCGTCCGTGCCGACTGGGTCGACAAGAATCCCAAGGCCACCATTGCCCTGATCAAGGGCCTGATCGAGGCCCAACAGTGGATGGACAAGGCCGAGAATCGCTCGGAAGTGGCCAAGATCCTCAGCTCACGCAAGTGGTACAACACCCCTGTTGCAGTGCTGGAGGAGTCGATCAAGGGTCAGTACCTCATCGGAGCCGACAGAAAGCCCGAAACTGATCCAGCCATGGGCCCGCTCTATTGGGACAGCGATCGTGGCGTGATCTCCTATCCCTACAAGAGCCTGACCCTCTGGTTCCTGGTGGAATCCCTGCGCTGGAAGTTCTATCCCGGCACCGTTGACACGATTGCCCAGGCCAAGGCCATCAACGACAAGGTGACCCGTGAGGATCTCTGGATCCAGGCGGCCAAGGAGCTGGGCCTTCCCGCTGCCCAGATTCCCACCAGCTCCAGCCGTGGCAAGGAAACCTTCTTCGATGGTGTCGTTTACGACCCAGAGAATCCCCAGGCCTACCTCGATTCCCAGAAGATCAAAAAGTAGACGTTCATAACGTCTGGCGACAGCCTCAAGGACTCCCTCAAGGCTGTCGCATGTTGGACCCCTGACCGCTCGCGGTTAGGGGTCCACTCTTTCGATTCATCTACTCCGCTGGCGGTCATCGCCTGCCTCAGCGGATCCACCTCTTCCCACGTTCAGGACTTCCCGTTCATGGTCCCCACCCCTGCCTCCCGGAAGGCTGCGTCATCAAGTCCCCTCGGTTGGCTCACCAAGAGTTCCGCCAACTGGCTCCCGCCCTTGCTGGGCACAGGCGGATTCCTGCTGCTCTGGCAGATCCTCTCGATGACCGGACTCATCGCTCTGCCGGCTCCGGCCAGCCTATTCACGGAGGAGCGCACCCGCACACCTGACTGCCCGACACTTCTCAATTGAGACAGTCATGCGACCGCCAGCTGCGCTGTTGGGTTTGGCAGTGGCGGCAGTTCCACCCGCGTGAACCAGGGCTGTTTCTGCCGCCGCTGCACGCCGCGGCTGGGAATGCAAGG
>NZ_JAHLYS010000045.1 GCF_025128055.1 Synechococcus sp. CS-1329
AGTGTGTCTAAAATATCGATAATCATCCAGAGATCAGGCCAAGAAGCATGGTGGAAACTACCCGAAGTCTATTCAAGGACTGCTCTGAGCAAAAAGCGGGCAAAACCTGCTCAGTATCGTCTCATTGGCGAGAATGAGACTAGGTTATTTGGATTAAGCCGTTTTGATCAGAGTTTCCCTAGGACTTCTTAAGTGCTGGAGGCTCAAAGGTGAAAACAACCCAGGCATTGTTGCCTGTGGCTAGGAATATTCACAGCTCTGAGACGCAAGGACACATTACCTTTGAGCCTCCAAGTTTAGCAGGCATTCTTTTGCCATATTATATTGATTGCATAGATTATCAAGGTCGACACCAGGATGAGGCCCCTCTTCTGGGAGGGCATCTTGCCTCCCAGGAAGTGGTATGGCACACCTATTCTTGTAAGCATTGCCATGCTGGAGCTTGTCAGTCTCCTTGATTAGCTCCTTAATATATGTGGAATATACAGCTAGATCTGCTTTGCTGGGGCAAGAATTAATTAGGCCAAGGTCGAGCAGGCTGCTTGCAAGCACCATTGGCTGTGCGCAGATTTCCTCAAAAAGAAGAGGTTTAAAGTTATCTCTGCTATGAAGGTCATTGATAATGTCCAGCCAATCGCCATACGTGCAGGAGACTTCTGCAAACACCTCCTTTTGTGAATCATAGTAGCGAGATAAACTAGTAAATGCACCAGAAGGATCTCTGAGTATGGTTATCCCTTTAATGTTGCCAGAAACGAGCCTTCGATACAGGATGGGATCATGCTGATGATGTATAAAACGCTCTTGAATGATGACTTTCGAAACAATAGTACGAAGACCGTGTTCAGCCTTGAAGCCGCTTTCCAGAACTGAGATGTCAGGCTTGCCTACTTCTTCAAAGTAGATCAGAAGGGCGGCTAAATAAGTTGAATATGTATTAGCAGACCTAGGAAAGGCGTCAATGCAAAGGGCATTAGAAGGATCCGCTCGAAAGCGCGATAGCAAGTCGCGACCGCGTACTAGGTCAAGGAGAAGAGAGGGGTTCACATCCATCACTATTTGGCTCTATCATAAAGCACGCTCGCGGTTCCTGTCTACCACCCAGCCTCCCCGGAAGGATGAGCCTCTTTTCTCAGCTACGAGCTTGACACTCGCAGATCAATGCCTGGAGACAAGCTGCAAACGATCACGGGATACCACAGCCAATCGCTGCTGCGGCTGGCTAAACGCACGCTGCTGCCACTGACTAGCCTGCCGGAGCTCCTGCTGAGCCTGGCCGAGCTGCTGCCGAATCGTGAAGGACCATGAGGACAGCAAGGTGCTCAAATCTTATTATCCCTGAACTCAAAAGCATTAAAAGCCATTGGTTCGCAGAAACTTCCTAGCTACCGGCCAATCCCAAAATACAGAAGTACAAGCGCGCCTTGGCCGTCGTTCTTGAAGGAATGTAGGCAGCCCGGAGGGATGTGTACACAGTTGCCAATGATCAACGCGCATTGTTGGCCGTCTATCTCTGCAACTCCAGATCCGCTGAGGACAACGAAGACTTCATCCAGATCTTCATGAATGTGCTTCATCGTCTGCTGATCGGGATGCAGCGTTGCTATCGCCAGCTGCTGCAGATGATTGATTAATCCAGCACGCAACAGCACTTGTTTGGAAATCTCCGGATTGTGGGAAACACCCTCAACAAAACCATCGCCGATCTGGGTGATTCTGGTGTGATTCATCATTGGCTCGTCGACATGGCTTGGGGCAGATGACTTGTCCGCCCATACCGATCCTCGAACCGCACGATGTCGTCCTCGCCCAGATAAGGCCCGCTCTGCACCTCGATCATCTCCACCGAGATCTTGCCGGGGTTGCTCAGCCGGTGCTTCGCTCCCAGCGGGATGTAGGTGCTCTGGTTCTCGCCCACCAGTTCCTCCACGCCATCCTTTTCCACCACCGCGGTGCCCTGCACCACCACCCAGTGTTCAGCCCGGTGGTGGTGCATCTGCAGCGACAGGCTGGCGCCGGGATTCACCACGATCTTCTTCACCTGCCAGCGCTCGCCCTCCACGATGCCGTCATAGGAGCCCCAGGGCCGGTAGATGCGCCGATGGGCGCGGCCCTCCCGCGCCCCCACCGCCTCCAGCTGCCGCACCACCGTCCGCACGTCCTGGGCCCTGTCGCGATGGGCGATCAGAACGGCGTCGTCGGTTTCCACCACCACCAGATCCTCCACACCCAGGCCCACCACCAGCCGGTGTTCGCTGCGCAGGTAGCAGTTGCGGGCACCTTCGCTGATCACCCTCCCGCGCAGCACGTTCCCCTGCGCGTCCTGATCGGCCGTTTCCCACAGGGCGCTCCAGCTGCCCACATCGCTCCAGCCGGCCTCCAGCGGCAGCACCGTGCCCAGGCCGGTGCGCTCCATCACCGCCACATCGATCGCCACGCTCGGGCAACTGGCGAACGCTTCCCGCTCCAGCCGCAGAAAATCAAGATCGGCCGTGTCCTGATCCAGCGCCGCCCGGCAGCTGCTCACCACCTCCGGTGCTAGCCGCTCCAGTTCCGCCAGGATCGCGCTGGCGCGGAACAGGAACATGCCGCTGTTCCAGGTGAAGCGACCCGCCGTCAGGAACTGCTCGGCCGTGCCGCGATCGGGCTTCTCCACGAAGCGGGCGATCGGCACCGGCGCCTCGCTGCGCAGCGGTTCAGCGGCCTCGATGTAGCCATAGCCCGTTTCCGGCCCCGTGGGCACGATCCCGAAGGTCACCAGCAGGCCCGCCTCAGCCGCTGCCCGCCCGGCCTCCACGCTGGCGCGGAAGGCGGCGGCATCGCGGATCACATGGTCGGCCGCCAGCACCAGCAGCAGCGGGTCGTCGCCCTTGGCGGTGGCCTGCAGGGCCGCCACCGCCACCGCCGGGGCGGTGTTGCGACCGATCGGCTCCAGCAGGATCCCCGCCGGCTCCACGCCGATCTGGCGCATCTGCTCGGCCACGATGAAGCGGTGGCCCTCGTTGCAGATCAGCAACGGCGGCGCCAAGCCGGGCAGCCCCTCCAGGCGCTGCTGGGTCTGCTGCAGCAGGGTCTCTTCTCCGTCGCCGGCCAGGGCCCAATACTGCTTGGGGTAGCTGGCCCGCGACAGGGGCCAGAGGCGTGTGCCCGTGCCGCCGCAGAGGATCACGGGCACCAGGGGGACGGCGGGGTTCACGACGGCACCGATGCAACGCTTGATGAAGTGCAGTCAACACGCCATCAGCTAGTTCCTTGGTACTCCTGGTTACGTTTGGCCAGTGCTCGTGTGGCTTTCCTCGCCGTGATGCGCAGCGCCAGCCAGCGGCCAGCGGTGTTCGACCCGAATCTTCAGCAGTTGATCGCCCAGGCCGAGCGGGAGCGGAGGCAGGGTCAGTGGCCCCACGCTCTCCATCTCTACCGCCGTGCCCTCGCCCTGGCACCCCAACACCCTGGCCTGCGCACGGCCCTCTCTCTGTTGCGGCGCCTTCATCCCCTGCCGGGGTGCCTGCACCAGCCTGAAGCCCAGCCACGCACGCTTCCATCGCCCGCTGATGCAGCCCAGCTGCGTGAACTACAGGCGGCCGACCGGCTGGGGGACCTGAGCTTCGACTGGTACTCACTGTCTGGGCAGTTCCAGCATGCCCTCAACAACATCACCCGCAGCTCCCGCATTCCGCTGATCGTGGATGCCGGCACCACCCGGGCCTCCTCCGCCCTCTGGCTGGCGCGCCGCTGGTCTCAGGCTGAAGTGGTGGTGCTCGTGCAACGTCCGCTCGACCGTGAGGCCATCGCGGCAGCCGTTGCGGGCACGAACGTGCGCTTTGTGGAAGCGCAGGGTTCCGAGATCACGGGCCCGATCCTGCCGTCCCTGGCGCTGCTGGATCAACTCCTCCCCGCCACCACCCACACGCCGGCCCTGCTGCATCTCGATGCCGATCTCGTGGACATGGCCGCGCTCTTCAGCGGTGAAGCCTTCTGGCTGCCCCAGTTCCCGGTCGTGCTGATTCGGGGCGGCCTGGCCGCCGATCCCCAGGGGCGCACCCTGCCCCAGCCCTACCACCACGCCTTTGCTGCCTTCGGCTACGAAACGTTGCGCAGTGGCTCGGTGCTGGTGGCCTTCCACCGGCCTCGCCTGGTGGAACTGGCGGCCGCCGATCTCGTGGCTGATCCGGCAGCTCCGGCCCCCCAGGCCAGTGAGGCCGCTCAGCTTTCCGGTGAGACGGTACTGGAGCCAGGGCTGGTGGCCTTCGATGGCGAATGGCAGTTCCCCGCCATCACCGAGCAGCGGGCCTTCCAGTTGATGCGGCAGCGCCCCAATCCGGTGGATGGGGTGCTCTATGTGGGCTTCCCCTGGGCGAGCCTGATCGATCACCTCAACAACGGCACCGCCAAGGGGCGGGCCCTGCTAGCGGAGCTTGATCGGCTATTGCCCCACCTGCAGGGAGCCAGCCGGCGGATCACGGTCTGCCAGCAGATCTTCTTCCTTCAACACCGCTGGATCTTCGAGCGGGCCGGCATCACCGATGTGTTCTGGCCCCACACCACCATCTTCGCTGCCGATCCTGCCCTGCGGCTGCATCCCTTTCCGCTCTTCGCGGTGCAGTGGCAGCAGCCAACAGATCCTGAGCCCAGCCGCGACATCCTCTACAGCTTCATCGGTGCCCACTCCACCCGCCTCTACCTCAGCAACTCCCGTGATCTGATTCTCAGCAGCCTCGCGGGCCAGCCCGGCGCCCTCATCCAGGGCAACGACGGCTGGTTCTACGAGGATCTCGTCTATGGCGTACAGATCACGGGCAGGATTGGGGCAGATGATCCCCGTGCCATGGGCACCGGCCCAGAAGAGCAGCGCCATCGCTACATCGACAGCCTGCGGCGCTCCGTCTTCTGCCTCTGCCCCTCCGGCACCGGACCCAACACCATCCGCCTCTGGGAAGCAATCGGCTCCGGCGCCATACCCATCATCCTCTCCGACACCTTCCGCCCGCCAGGCCCCCGCCAGCTCTGGGACGACGCCGTGTTCCTTCTGCCCGACAACGCCCAGGGGGTGATGGCCATCCCTCAACTCGCGAAACAGTGGGCCGCCGACCCCGAGCTGCTCGCCGCCAAGCGCGCCGGCCTGCGCCGCCTCTGGCAGCGCTATTCCCCCGACACCTTCATCACCGACATCATTGAGTTGATCGACGGACTCCGCGGATGATCCTCCCTGGCAGGCCCCGGCTCCTCTGGCTCTGGGCACTCCTGATCGGCCTGTCGGTGTTCAGGGGCGCCAGCACGATCTGGCTGCCCCCCTCATCACCACTGCACGAACCCCTCTGCAACCTGATGAGCGGTCTGCCCGCTTGCCGCAGGTAGCGCGTTCTTCGCTCCCCGCTGCTGGCAGACGCCTGGGGCCACTCCGTGAAATCACGGATGCATGCGCCCATGGTACTGACATACTATTTACTGAGGGTTTGGGCCTGGCGTCGCTACGGTCATGGCAGAGAACGAAGCGCCGGTTTCCTCGGCTCAGCCCGATCCGTTTCCTTTCCTTGATCGCGCCGGTTCTGCCTCCCTTGTCGGCGGCTGCCTGGTCGTTCTGATCACGTTCTTGACCTCCTACAGCCATGTCGATCTCCTCGGGATCCGCTTCAACGTCAATCAGCAAATCGGAATTCCTGTCCTCCTTGCCGCCGTGGCGGCGCTGGTTGGCGAAGTTAAATTGGCATCCAACGATCGATGCGCAGATCAGGGCGCTCGAGAGCAAGAGGCGAGAGCTCGAGAGCGAGAGGCGAACGAAGCTGCTCGAGAAAGAGATCAATCAGCTCGATCAAGAGAACAAGCGGCTCGCCGATCTCGAATCCAAGCTCGATGCCTTGTTGCTCAGTGCCGATTCCTCCTCGCCGACACCGCCCTCAACCGGCTCCAGCTGAGTGAAGCCTTAGCCGTGTTGATGGAAGAGATCAAGCCGTCTGAATCCTGAGGTTCACTCTGGGTACTCCTGATCGGCCTCTCTGTCTTCAGCGGGCCAGCACACTTTGGCTTCCCCCGTCTTCACCGCTGCATGAACCGCGCTGCAACCTGATGAGCAGCCTGCCCGCTTGCCGCGAATAGCGCGTCCTCCGCTGAGCCGGGGTAAAGAATGCCGGTTTACTGAGCCCTCACCAAACGATCGCGCAGTTGGTCGTTCTCTGTTGGACCGCTCTCCGTGCGCCCATAGCGGTCCTCGAACCGCACGATGTCGTCTTCACCCAGATAGGGCCCGCTCTGCACCTCGATCATCTCCACCGGGATCTTGCCAGGGTTGGTGAGCCGGTGCTTCGCTCCCAGGGGGATGTAGGTGCTCTGGTTCTCGCCCACCAGCTCCTCCACCCCATCCTTTTCCACCACCGCGGTGCCCTGCACCACCACCCAGTGTTCAGCCCGGTGGTGGTGCATCTGCAGCGACAGGCTGGCGCCGGGATTCACCACGATCTTCTTCACCTGCCAGCGCTCGCCCTCGACGATGCCGTCGTAGGAGCCCCAGGGCCGGTAGATGCGCCGATGGGCACTGCCCTCACGCGCCCCCACCGCCTCCAGTTGCCGCACGATCGTCCGCACGTCCTGAGCCCGCTCGCGATGGGCGATCAGCACGGCGTCATCGGTTTCCACCACCACCAGGTCGTCCACCCCCAGGCCCACCACCAGCCGGTGTTCACTGCGCAGGTAGCAGTTGCGGGCGTCCTCGCTGATCACCCGCCCCCGCAGCACGTTGCCGGACGCGTCCTGATCGGCCGTTTCCCACAGGGCGCTCCAGCTGCCCACATCGCTCCAGCCGGCCTCCAGCGGCAGCACCGTGCCCAGGCCCGTGAGCTCCATCACGGCCACATCGAGCGCCACGCTCGGGCAGCCGGCGAAGGCTTCCCGCTCCAGCCGCAGAAAATCGAGATCGGCCGTGTCCTGATCCAGCGCCGCCCGGCAGCTGCTCACCACCTCCGGTGCCAGCCGCTCCAGTTCCGCCAGGATCGCGCTGGCGCGGAACAGGAACATGCCGCTGTTCCAGGTGAAGCGGCCCGCCGCCAGAAACTGCTCGGCCGTGGCGCGATCGGGCTTCTCCACGAAGCGGGCGATCGGCACCGGCGCCTCGTTGCGCAGCGGTTCGGCGGCCTCGATGTAGCCATAGCCCGTTTCCGGCCCCGTGGGCACGATGCCGAAGGTCACCAGCAGGCCCCCTTCCGCCGCTGCCCGCCCGGCCTCCACGCTGGCGCGGAAGGCGGCGGCATCGCGGATCACGTGGTCGGCCGCCAGCACCAGCAGCAGCGGGTCGTCGCCTTTGGCGGTGGCCTGCAAGGCCGCCACCGCCACCGCCGGGGCGGTGTTGCGGCCGATCGGCTCCAGCAGGATCGCCGCCGGCTCCACACCGATCTGGCGCATCTGCTCGGCCACGATGAAGCGGTGGCCCTCGTTGCAGATCAACAACGGCGGCGCCAAGCCAGGCAGCCCCTCCAGGCGCTGCTGGGTCTGCTGCAACAGGGTCTCCTCGCCGTCGCCGGCCAGGGCCCAGTACTGCTTGGGGTAGCTGGCCCGCGACAGGGGCCACAGGCGGGTGCCCGTGCCGCCGCAGAGGATCACGGGCACCAGGGGGACGGCGGGGGTCACGACGGCACTGATGCAACGCTTGATGAAGCGCAGTCAACACGCCATCTGCTGGAGCCTTGGTACTCCTGGTTACGTTTCATGGTTGCGGCAAGCTCTCGTGAACAGCGGATCCAGCTGAGATCCGGGATTCAGACATCCATGTAATCCAGCCGCTCCAGCAGCGTTTGGTACGCGCTGCTGGATCTGATCTCAGCGGCCACGTGATCAGGAATGGCGCGTCGTGGGCGGGGCTCAATGCGATCGCTTGAGCTTCGGCCACTGTCCCCGCTCAGGTTCACCCCACCGAACCGCTGCCGGTAGGTGGGGTGGTAGCAAACATCCAGCGTTCTGCAGAGCTCTTGCATGAACATATCAGGATCCTGACAGAAGTTTTCGTACTTCATCAAGTTCAGATCTGCATAGCTATCGAGAAAATGTAAATAGCGATGGCAATACTCATTCAAGCTGCTCGGCACAAACTGTGTGTGCCAGTTAATCGCCACCAGCGACAGAAAGCTGTCCAACGGGTGACGGATCGTGGCTACCGATGCCAGCTGATACTCCCCAGCCAGAAACTCACGAACAGGGGTGAGGGCAGCGGCCTGGTCTCCACGGCAGAAATCGGAATGGCTGTGATCCCGAAGCACCAACACGGCACCATCCCGCTCGCAAATCGCCATCATCTCAGCCATCACCGCCAGAAAATGGCTCCTGATTTCGCTCATCGTGAGCTGCCGGTAGCCCCGCTCCAGCAGCAACAGTGGATTGCTGGGCTGGAAGTCTCCGCCATGCCGGTTCAGCGGATTCACCTCACTCACCAGGGCCACATGTGGCATGGCCGCCAGGCATTTGCTGATCACCGTGCCCCCTGTGCAGGCCAGGTGGTGCAGGGTGCGAACCATCGGCCGGCTCGCGCGGGCTGGCGCCTGCCTGGCCAGCTCCGCCCGCAGCGCCTCCAGCTCCCGCTCCAGCCTTCCGAGCTTCAGCCAGGCGCGGACCGTGGTGGCCGACACCCCCACATCCCTGGCCACATCCGCAGGCCGCTGGCCCCCATCCAGGCAGCGGCTGATGGCTTCCTGGCGGCGGGGGTGGGATTGCATCGCTCAATCATGCCAGCGACGATTGAAGCACACCTCAATTGACTTCGATGTGCTGCAGTGTGTTCCCCTAAACCGTGCTGCGCCCTGTTGCTTGGGTTCGCCCACTCACAATGGCTGCCCTGCTGCCTCTCCCGAAACCGGCATCTGGCGCGGCAACTTCCTTGGGCTTTATTGGTAGGCAACCCAATCCATCCCCGCCAACAGAAGCGAGGCCAGCTTCAACCAGGCGCTGTTGCAGCATCGTCAGTTGCCATCACCACCAGATCCTCCACGCCAGACCATCCACCAGCCGGTGTTCGCTGCGCAGGTAGCAGTTGCGGGCGCCTTCGCTGATCACCTTTTTCTGCAGCACATTGCCCAGGCCCATGCGCTCTATCACGGCCACATCGAGCGCCACGCTCGGGCGCCTGGTGAAGGCTTCCCGCTCCAGCTCCGCCAGGAACTGATTGGCCGTGGCGAGATCGGGCTTTTCCACGAAGCGGGCGATTGCACCCCCTGCGTGAGGCTCAAGCGCGAATCGTGTCTGGAGGCGCCGGCTGTGGCAGCGCTATGCCCACGGCACCTTCATCGCCGACACTCTCCTCGCCGCAGGTAGTGGGTCCTTTGGTGCCCGCTCTTGGAACGCCTCATGGGGCCATTCCGTGAAACCACGGATGCAAGTACGAGCAATACTGGCATACTATTGCACATCGGCTTGGGGTTGGTTTCGCTGCGGTCATGTCAGAGAATGAAGCGCTGGTTTCCTCCGCTCAGCTCGATCCGTTTCCCTTCTTCGGTCGCGTCGGCTAGGCCTCACTCGTCGGCGGCTGCCTGGTTGTTCTGATCACGTTCTTAACCTCCTACAACCATGTCGATCTCTTCGGGATCCGCTTCAGCGTCAATCAGCAAATCGGAATTCCTGTCCTCGTTGCCTTGTTGCTCAGTGCCGATTCCTCCTCTCAGGCACCACCCGAACCCGCACAAAACCATCACTGCCCAGCCAAGCCGCCCCGCCAGCTGCAGGTGTTCCTCAGCCAGGTCGAGTTGATCGGTCTACACGAATTGAGCGCTGTCTACACGCCTCCAGCCGTGGCCCTCAACATCCGCAACGCCGAAGCCAGCCGCCTCGCCGCTGAGGTGGCCTCCCTCGCGGGCGAAACCAAAACCGCCGCCGTAATCCTGGCCCTGAAAGAGCGGTTGCGGCGCCTGCAGCGCCAGAGCCACACCACAGCGAATCGGCAAGCCAGCCTCGTCAACCGGCTCGACCAGATCGCCCTACGTTGTGCTGGGCGGCCGATCAGCGATCGTCGCAGCGCAGAAGAGATCCTCGGCTACGACCCCATGGGCCTGCCCACCTGCTGGTGACCCACTCATCCGCAGTTCTGGCCATCCTGCAGAACGAACCGGAGCGCCACGCCTTCAACGAGGCCATCGCCGCAGCAGAACAGTGCTCTCTCTCCTCGGCTTCCCTTGGATCGTGAACAGGCTGAACTCGATCGCGAGGCCTTCAGTCGTTATGGCCAAGGACGTCATCGGGCTGGGCTGAATTTCGGCGATTGTTTGTCCTACGCCCTGGCCAAGTGGCTCGCTGAACCGTTGCTGCTCAAAGGTGACGACTTCTGCCACACCGATCTTCAGCCCGCCTGCTCAGCGTCATGACACCGGTGGCGGCGACCGGCACCGGCTGTGGCGGAAGCTGCTTCATGCCCCTGATTCCTGCTCTGGCTTTGGCTCCTGCTGCGCCAGCCCTTGCTCCTGGGCTAGTTCGGCCAGGCGCCGGTCCACGGACCACCAGTTCATGGCGGTTGCGCAGATGGCCGCAGGCCAGTTCGCCGATCACCCAGGGATGGATCAGCACCTCGCCCTCCTGCAGGAGCGTGGCGAGGCGGGCAAGTCCATGGCGCAGATGCTCCACCCAGACGGAGGTGTCGACGAGGATCAAGCGGCGCTCCGGCGACGGGGGATCGGATCGAGCGCCGGTTCACTGCCGCCAAGTGCGGCCAGACGCTTCGCACTTTCGCGCTGCACCAGGGCCCGCAGGGCCTCCTTGAGCAAGCCACTGCGTTCCAGGTGGCCGCACAGCTGCTCGGCTCTGGCCAGCAATTCATCGTCGAGCGTCACTGTGGTGCGCTGAATTCCATCCAAGAGGCTCCGGTCATTTCCAAAAAGGACATCCTCAACCTCGTCTACCTCTGCCGCCACTACGGCCTCAGTGAGGTGGCCGCCTACTGGCAGCAGGTGGTGGCCAACCTCTTTGGCACCGTCAGCGGCAAGGGTCTCGCCATCCTCGGCTTTACCGATGGCCTCCGGCCGACTGCGTCTACTAGGCCGATACCAACGACACCCCGCGTAGCCGCGGGCTTCTCCGCAGGAGTGGCGCCCTCCATCACCATCTGCCGTGATCTGCTCGATGAGGGCATCGCAGGTGGTGCCCGCGCCCGTGTTCCATCAAATCTGCGAGGCGCTCGACCTCCCCTGCGATCCTTCTGCTCTGGGGGGCTGCGGCGGCTGTGCAGGCGGATGGGGTACGGGGAGGGGAGGGGGCGGCAGGCTGGGGTCTGGGCGAATGGCCGTTCAGCCCAGGCCGGTCAACCCGTGTCCGATCCCGTCCCCCCCGACGGCGTGCCAAGCCAGCTCTGAAAATCCAAAGGCGAAAGGATCAAGAGCGACGGGAGAGCCGATTTCACGGCCAGCAGGTCGGCATCGCCGCTCACCAGGAGCGCCACCCCTGCGGTGAGCGCCAGATCCAGGAACACCTGATCATGAGAGTCACGAATCGAAGAGCCACTGGGGAGGATGTCGCCCGACCAGCTCTCACACCACGGCCAACACGCGAATCAGCTGACGGGCTGTGGGCCCCGCCAGTACGGGCCTGATGGCATCGCCTGTCACGCCTGGCGTGCCCAGCCCACAGCGTCGGCCACATCCGCTTCCGTGATCCCCATCTCCGCAAGGCGCGTGCGCACGGCGATGGCGCCTCCCGGATGAACCGGGGTGAGCACAATTCGGCCGTTCTCACAAGCCGCCTCGTAGTAGTCGGCGACGCCGGCTTGCTCCACCACAGCCTTGGGAAGGGTGAGCTGGTTCTTGCTGGTGCGCTTCGCCAGCACCATCACCACCCGCCTCACTTGGTAAGGAATTCTTACTTTTAGTCATGGATCGCTACGATCGGGAGGCGCTGGTGGTCATCCGAGAGCCAGTCACAGGGTGATGGCGGCAGCAGTGTGGTCTGCTCAGGCTGCCAGGGGCGGAAGGACTTGCGCTTGTGCATGCCCCATTCTCTCGCCCAGATCCATTGCAGTCACAAGGATCTGAGCAGCTTCATGGCGGTCTGTGGAGAGGCTGCGGGTGACCTATGCGCGACAGGCTCCTTGTAGCGGTTGGGTTTCGACGCCAAGGCGCTCGTTGAATTCGTGTTTGGAAACGTCGTTGGCCTGATCGCTCTTTTTCCTCCGATGTCCACGTCACCCTCCCCCGCCGCCAGCTCCCTCTCCAGCAGCAATAGGGCGTCTGGCTCATCGCTCCCTCCCTTCCGCTTGTTGTTGCGGATGCTCAACTGGCGGCGCGATCCCGCCGCTGAACAGCGTTCGATACAGGTCGAGAGAGTGCTCGCATTGCTCAACCGGATACACTCCCAGCTCGACATGATCGAGGGCGGCTTGCCTTCTAGGTCGACCCCTCCGCCAACAATCGCCGCAAAATCCAGCGACTGTTGTACTTGCTCAATTGCTCTGAGCTGACTGAGCTCTATCGCGGCTGAGGTCATATCACCATCTCCAACAACTGCCGCAGGGCCTGTCGCCAGGGGGTTGGGGACAGGCCGAGGGCCCGGCGGCGGCTGGAGGAGCAATTCAGCAGGGAATAGCTGCGGCGCTGGGCGGGCAGCCCACCTGATCTTCCACCACCCCGAGGGACTGGCCGCTGGCGCCGGGCTCGCGGTGCAGCCGCAGCTGGGTGATGGGCCTGGGGCTGGCTGGAGGCACGGGCGAGGCGATCAAGGCGTGGTGGAGTACTGGTGTACTAAGCTGGTGGTTGTCGGGATCTGGATGCGCCGCCGCCCTGGTGGCGGCTGGGGTTCGATGGCAATGCCCTGCTGGAAGCCGTCGTTGGAACAGTTGTTGGCCTGATTGCTCTGTTTTCTTCCTATGACCACATCAACCTCCCAGAACGAGCTCTCCCGCTCCAGCAGCAATGGGGCGTCTGGCTCATCGCTCTCTCCCTTCCGCTCGTTTTTGCGGATGCTCAACTGGCGGCGCGATCCCGCCGCCGAACAGCGCAGGATGCAGCTCGAGAAAGAGCTCGCGTTGCTGAGCTGGATGCACTCCGAGCTCGACTTGATCGAGGCCGACTTGCCTTCCAGCTCGACCCCTCCGCAGGCAATCGCCGCAAACTCCAGCGACTGCTGAGCCTGTTCAACAGCCCAGAGATGGCTGAGCTCTATCGCGGTTGAGCTCATCCCACCGCCTCCAGCAGGGAATAGCTGGGGCGCTTGGCCAGCTCGCCCACAGCCACGGCCACAGCCTTGGTGGGCCGTAGGCGCCGAGGGGATCACGGCCCTGCTCGGGCCGGTAGGGGCTGCCCTGCTGGCCGTTGAACACGAAATCCGTGCTCACCTGCAGCAACCGCCCGCCCGTCTCCACCAGCGCTTCCGCGAAGGCCCGCGGCGCGCCGCCGTTCACGGCGGTGTAGGCGCCACCATTGAGCACCCAGTCGGGGCGGTGCTCGAGCACAGCAGCCCGGCAGGCGGCGGCATCGGCGAGATCCAGAGCCAGGAGCCCTTGGCCACCGACTCCTTCACCGCTGCGGCTGGTGGCGATCAACTATCAGGATTGCTGTTGTCACGGGCTGACTAGGGTGTGTTGGAAGCTTTTGATCCAAGCGAGGCTGCGGGCGTGAGCGCTTACACCGCTGTTGTGAAGCAGGACGGCGACTGGTGGATCGGCTGGGTGGAAGAGGTGCCGGGCGTGAATGCCCAGGAACGAACCCGTGAACGGCTGGTGGTTGCGCTGAAGGCGGTGCTGCAGGAAGCCCTGGAGATGAACCGCGCCGAAGCCCGTGCTGCTGCAGGCAGCTCCTACGAGGAGCTGGCGCTGGCCCTGTGAAACGCAGGGATCTGCTGCGCCATCTCAGCCAGCACGGCTGCACCCTCTTGCGAGAAGGCGGCAACCACTCTTGGTGGCACCAGCCCGAGCTCAACAGGCGCAGTGCCATCCCCAGGCACACTGACATCAAGGAGCTTCTCGTGCGCAAGATCTGTTCCGATCTGGGAATCCCCCGGCCTTGAGCCATCTGTCCAACTGATCCCATCGGGGGAGGTCATCACCCGGTTGCCCTTGCCGCTGACCCTGATGGCAACAACCAGCCCAGCTCGCTGCTGATCCGGGTTGGATCAATCGCGTAACGCCGGTCGTGACCAGGGCGATCCGTCACCGGCGTGACCAGGAGGCTGTGGGGGGCACCAGCGGGCAGCAGGTCATCGAGCGCACTGCAGATCGCCTCCACCACCTGCTTGTTGGTGCGCTCGCTGGCTGTTCCATTTGAACCGGATCCGCCCACGCAATAGCTGCGGCCGAGCTGGCCCTGGGTGGCTGCCAGCAACAGGGCGTCAGCATGGTCGTCCACGTAGAGCCAGTAGCGCACGTTGGCGCCATCGCCATAGAGGGGGATCGGTTCGCCTGCGGCGGCCTTGAGGATCACCACCGGGATCAGCTTCTCGGGGAACTGCCAGGGGCCGTAGTTGTTGGAGCAGTTGGTGAGCACCACCGGCAGGCCGTAGGTGTGGTGCCAGGCGTTCACCAGGTGGTCGCTGGCGACCTTGCTGGCCGAATAGGGGCTGCGCGGGTCGTAGGGGGTGGTTTCCGAGAAGCGGCCCGAGGGGCCCAGGGAGCCGAACACCTCATCGGTGGAGATGTGGTGGAAGCGGAAGCCAGCCTGGCGCTCCTGAGGCAGGCCTTCCCAGTGGGCGCGCACCTCCTGCAGCAGCTGGAAGGTACCGCTCACGTTGCTGCCGATGAAAGCAGCGGGCCCCTCGATGGAGCGGTCGACGTGGCTTTCGGCCGCTAGGTGCAGCACCAGGTCGGGGTCGGCCTGCCGCACCGCCGCTGCCGTGGCCTCGGCGTCAGTGAGGTCCACCCGCAGCAGGGTGTGGCGCTCAGCCGCCTGGGGCAGCGCCTCGATGCTGGTGAGGTCGCTGGCGTAGCCGCACTTGTCGAGGTTGAACACCAGGGCGTCGCTGTCTGTCAGCAAGCGGCGCACCACCCCCCCAGTGTCAGCAGGATCTTCATGGCTGGGCCTCCTTCTCAGAGTTCCGTGATCGCACGGAAGCCAAGCGCAGCCACAAAGGGCAACACTGACCCTCGAGACCAGCAGCACTTGTGGTGTGAAGATCCGCGAGGTGATCAAGCAACTGGAGCTTGCGGGCTGGGTGCTGGTGGCCACAAGGGGGAGCCACAGGCAGTTCAAACATCCCCAAAGGCCTGGGCGCGTTACAGTTGCTGGAAAGCCCAGCGACGATCTCGCGCCAGGCACCCTCAAAAGTATTGCCAAGCAATCCGGAGTGCCCCTGCCATGAGCCAATCGTTTGCCGTGGTGATCGAGGAAGCCGATCACAACTTTTCGGCTTACGTTCCTGATCTTCCAGGTTGCGTGGCCACCGGCGCATCTCGCGATGCTGTACTGGCTGAGATTCGAGAAGCCATTGCCTTTCACCTGGAAGGCCTGAGAGCCGATGCCGAGCCCCAGCCGCTCGTGCGCTCAAGTGTGGCCACTGTTCAGGTATAACCGGAACCGCCCTCATCACGCAAATACCTCCCCGGCGGCAACGGCCTCGGCAAAGCTGGGGGCGGCGGCATCCTTCTCAGCCAGCGCAGGGAGCGTTCGCAGCTTTTGCTCCAGAAGCCGCTGGCCTTGTAGAGCACCTCAGCCGTCTCACTCAGGGTGAGGAAGCCATGGCCAAAGCCCACCGGCACCCACAGCTGCTGCTGGTTGGCGGCGCTGAGTTCGGCCCCCACCCACTGGCCAAAGGTGGCTGAGCTGCGGCGCAGGTCCACCGCCACATCAAAGATCGCCCCAGCCGTGCAGCGCACCAGCTTGCCCTGGGGTTCGGGTTCCAGCTGGTGGTGGAGGCCGTGCAGCACGCCGCGGCTGGAGCGGGAGTGGTTGTCCTGCACAAAGGTGGTGGCTGTGCCCACGGCCTGATCAAAGCGGCGCTGGTTCCAGCTCTCGTAGAAGAAGCCGCGATCGTCGCCAAACAGCTGGCGGTGCTGAGCGGCTCAACCTGCATGGGGCGTCTCCAACAGCTGCAGCAGGTAGCTGCCACAACCACTCTTGCGTAGCGGTGTGGCCAGCGCTTCCAGCTGCCCATCGCTGATCCAGCCCTGGCGCCAGGCCACCTCACTCCTCGGCTTCCCTTGGATCGTGAACAGGCTGAACTCGATCGCGAGGCCTTCCGTCGTTATGGCCAAGGACGTCATCGGGCTGGGCTGAACTTCGGCGATTGTTTGTCCTACGCCCTGGCCAAGTGGCTCGCTGAACCGTTGCTGTTCAAAGGTGACGGCTTCTGCCACACCGATCTCCAGCCCGCCTGCTCAGCGTCATCACACCGGTGACACCCTCGCCCTGGCACCCCAACACCCTGGCCTGCACACGGCCCTCTCGCTGCTCCAACGCCTTCATCCCCTGCCGGGGGGGCCTCCACCAGCCTCAAGCCCAGCCACGCACGCTCCCGTCACCGCCTGAGCTTCGACTGGTACTCCCTGTCTGGGCAGCTCCGCCCTCTGGCTGGCGCGCCGCTGGTCTCAGGCGGAAGTGGTGGTGCTCGTGCAACGTCCGCTCGACCGTGAGGCCATCGCGCGCCCGATCCTGACGGCCCTGCTGCATCTCGATGCCGACCTCGTGGACATGGCCGCTCAGCTCTCCGGTGAGACGGTGCTGGAGCCAGGGCTGGTGGCTTTCAACGGCGAATGGCAGTTCCCCGCCTCTACCTCAGCAACTTCCGTGATCTGATTCTCAGCAGCCTCGCGGGCCAGCTCGGCGCTCTGATCCATGGCAACGACGGCTGGTTCCACGCGGAGGATCCCCGTGCCATGGTCACCGGCCCCAACACCATCCGCCTCTGGGAAGCCATCGGCTCCGGCGCCATTCCGATCATCCTCTCGGATACATTCCGCCCCCCCGTCCCCCGGCCCCCGCCTGCTCTGGGACGACGCCCTGTTCTTCCTGCCCGACAACGCCCAGGCTGTGATGGCCATCCCCCAGCTCACCAAGCAGTGCGCCGCCGGCCCCAGCTGCTCGCCGCCTCTGGCAGCGCTAGTCCCCCGACACCTTCATCACCGCTGCACGAACCCCTCTGCAACCTGATGAGCGGGTCTGCCCGCTGCTGGCAGTCACGTGGCCAATCCGTGAAACCACGGATGCATGCGCTCATGATACAGACGCACTATCAGTGGATCGATTTTGGCTTGGCGTCGCTACGGTCATGGCAGAGAACGATGCGCCGGTTTCCTCGGCTCAGCCCGATCCGTTTCCTTTCCTTGATCGCGCTGGTTCTGCCTCCCTTGTCGGCGGCTGCCTGGTCGTTCTGATCACGTTCTTGACCTCCTACAGCCATGTCGATCTCCTCGGGATCCACTTCAACGTCAATCAGCAAATCGGAATTCCTGTCCTCCTTGTCGCCGTGGCGGCGCTGGTTGGCGAAGACGAAGTCTTCTCCGAAGGAGTAGTTAAACTGGCATCCAACGATCGATGCGCAGATCAGGGCGCTCGAGAGCGAGAGGCGAACGTAGCCGAAGGCCGGCGAAGCCGTAGCTGCTCGAGAGAGAGAACAAGCGGCTCGCCGATCTCGAATCCAGGCTCGTAGACGAAGTCTTCTCAGAATGAGTTGCCTTGTTGCTCAGTGCCGATTCCTCCTCTCAGACACCGCCCTCAACCGGTTCCAGCTGAGTGAAGCCTTGGCCGTGTTGATGGAAGAGATCAAGCCGTCTGAATCCTGAGCTTGGCTGAAGTCTGCCGATACGGCAGAGGCGATTGGCAGCGACCCCGATAACCCCCGTAGCATGTTTATGTCTATCGCAGAATGTTGGCGTGGCATCGCTCAGGTCCTGGAGGGCAGCAGCTTGCCCAGCTGGGCCGACACACCGGCGCAATCAGCGGCGGCCAGAGCGCCCAGGCCCCCCAACACCAATCGCTCATCAAGGGTGAACAGCTTGAAGCGCACCAGGCAGGGTTGGGGCAGGCCTGCGGCCTTGAGATCTTCAAGGGGCCAATCGAGGGGCCACGAGGATTGCCGCGCTGATGTGATCATCGCCAGCAGCAGATGGCCACAGCCTCGCTGGAAGCCAGGCTGTGAGAGCACCAACGCCGGCCGCTGCTTCTGGTCCTGCCGATCCGTGAATGGGAACGGCACCCGCACCACCGTGTACCTCTCGAGGGCGCTCACAGATCGCGGAACGCCTCCTCATCCGCCGGGCTGCTCCAATCGCTCAGGCTGCTGTCCAGCCCCTGGAGATAGGCCAGATCCAATGGCGCCACCGCTCGCACCCGCACCGAGCCATCCTCCAGCTCCCAACTGAGCTGGTCGCCCTGTCGCAATCCCAGGGCCTCACGCACGGCCTTCGGCACCGTGACCTGCCCCTTGGCGGTGAGTGTGGCGACGTCCATCGGTGGCCAACCAGTCCCTGGCCTCACCTTAGGCCAGATCCCTCCTTGTCGTAAGGCGTCCTTGCGGGCTTACACCATGGTCGAACAGGCCGAGCGCTTGGGGCCACTCCGTGAAATCACGGATGCATTCACTCCTTGTACTGACGTACTATCAGTGGATCGATCTGGGCTTGCCGTCGCTACGGTCATGGCAGAGAACGAAGCGCCGGTTCCCTAGGCTCAGCCCGATCCGTTTCCTTGCCGATTCCTCCTCTCAGGCACCGCCCGCAACCGGCACCAGTTGAGTTGGGTCCCCGCACAGTCCTCAAGGATGTTTCACGGGAGGCTGAAGATTCAGCTGCAGGGCATCAGCGAAGTCCATGCCTTGACGGTGGACATCCAGAGCCTACCTCACGAGATTGTCCTGCTCAAGATGCAGGTGGCGAATCGCAAGCACCACCGTGATCGGCACAAAACAGGCCGAGCTGGCATCAATCAGAGCAGCGGCCAGTTCGGCCTGGGCGGGATCGTCGTTCACCAGCAGACGCACCAAGACGTTGGTGTCCAGAGCCACAGGCAGGGTCATGGCTTGGCCAACAGCGCCGGATCCATCGCTTCCAGATCCAGTGCCGGGCCCTGAGAGCCCGTGCAACCGATCAAGCTTCTGGCGGAGCTGGTCTTTGCGCGATCCTGCGGAATCAGGCGAAGGCCCGGCTGCCCGATCTGCCCGGCTGTGTGGGCACTGTGCAGCGCGTTGCGGCTAGCGTGGCCAGAGAGCCAGCCAGCAGCGATGACGCTCACCACCAACCCGAGTTCGGGTGTGTTGCCGCTGAACTTCCCTTCAGGGCTGCGCCTCACCCCAGAGCAGTTCGAACTGGTGTGCGCTGAAAATCGGGAGGCGGTGCTTGAGTTAACCGCGGATGGCCGTGTCATCGCGATGCCCCCAACTGGTAGTGAGACCAGTGGACGGAACAGTGAGTTGTTGTTTCAGTTGCAACGATTCGCCAAGGCCAATGGCGCGTGGAAAGTGTTTGAGAGCTCTGGAGGCTTTCGGCTGCCCGACGGATCGGTCGTGAGCCCCGATGCCTCCTTGGTCCGCCTGGAGCGCTGGCAGGCTCTCAGCCCGGATGAGCGTCGACGCTTCGCTCCCCTATGCCCCGTCCTGGTGGTTGAACTGGCCAGCCCCAGCGACGAGGGCCCCCGCGGCGTGACGTTGTTGCGAGCCAAGATGGCTGCTTATCAGCGCAATGGTGCCCGGCTGGGCTGGCTGCTCTTGCCGGAAGAGCGCGCGGTTGAGGTGTGGCATGCGACCGGTGATCCCCAGCGGCTGCACAATCCCACTGTGCTCACGGCTTCGCCTGAACTACCGGGCTTGACCCTCCAACTCGACGAGATCTGGTCTGTTTGACGATGACCTCGCTGGTGGGCTGGCATCCAAGCTCCTGCGTGGCGGCGATCGCCGCGATCTGTTCATCGGCAAAGGCCGGACTCCTGAGTTCGATGCCCAGCGCCTCGATCAACACGCTGTGGTGGCGGATGGCAAAACGCTCCAGATCCCGCAGGCTCTGGCAACGGCTCAGGATTCCCAGCACCGCCACCAGCAGCAGAGACCAGGCCGGAATGCGGATCCCACGCCACATCCGCGCGTCCGGAATCGCCTTGAGAAAGCTGATCAGGTCGAGATCGATTGCGGGAAGAGCGATTGCAGGAAGAGCGGTTTCGGGCACAGCAAGGGCGCGATTCCGCCGACCTCAACCCATGCTTGCAGCCCAGGCCAGAAAGCTTGTGACACACTTTGAATCAGTCCTGGCTCCTGAGGGGCTCTGCTGAATCCGGTGGCTGCCGCAAAACGGACTAGGATCGATCTGCAGATGGTATGACGGCCTTGCGATGGATGTCACAACCGTATCCCCCAAGTTCCAGGTCGTGATTCCCAAGCGGGTCCGCGAACAGTTCGGCCTCAGGGCTGGGCAGACCCTTCAGGTGATCGCCTTGCCGGGGCGCATTGAGCTTGTGCCCAGCCAGTCTCCAGAGGCTCTGCGCGGTTTTCTGCAGGGCAAGAACACCTTCCAGCGCGAGGGTGATCGCCTGTGACGCCCACGCGGGTGGTGGTGGATTCCTCGGGCTGGATCGAGGTGTTCACCAATGGTGGTCAGGCCGAGCGCTTCCTGGCCCTGATGGCAGACGAAAGCTCCCTTGTGGTGGCCTCGATCAGCATCTTTGAGGTGTTCAAATGGGTCTTGCGCGAACACGGGGAGGCTCAGGCCGTTCAGGCGGCCGCCGTGATGCAGCGCGGCCAGGTGGTGGATCTCGACAGCCGGCTTGCGCTGGCGGCAGCCCAGCTCAGCCATGCCCTGCAGCTGCCAATGGCAGACAGCATCATCCTGGCCACAGCCAGGGATCGCCAGGCCAGGCTGCACACCATGGACAGCGATTTTCGCGGCATCGCCGACGTGGAGTGGATCGATCTGATCACCTGATCAGAGCAGCGCTGACCTGATCTGTTTCTCTGCTGACGCACTGCTCTGCTGACGACCGTGTCAATCAAAACAATCAATAGCGTCCTGCGGCATCTGCAACAGCAACGCGCCCAGGAATGGGGCACTGCCCTGATCGAGCCGCTTGAGCCGTTCGTAGTCCTCGGCGAAGCCCCGCAGGATCAGCGGCGCATTCCCCCGCTGCAGCCCCATCTCAACCAGGGGCCAGCCCAGCGAGGGCTGCACCTGGTTGTGCTGAAACGTGGGCGCCACATCGAGGCTGCCGATCAGCAGCCGGTGCTCGACCCTCCCCCACCTCCTGATGCCGTCCGGTCCGGCGGTCGCATCGATTGGTGCCTGGCCCGCATGCAGGGCTCAGCTGTTGCCGCTGTTCTGCCCTTCGCGCATTCTGATGGAGGCATTCAATTTGCATGACTTCTCAGTATGTTGAAGGAAGCACTGCTATGCGCGATCCATGCCATCCCTGCAGATCCGCGACCTTCCCGAACCCCTGCACATCCTTCTTCAGCGCCGGGCCCGTGCCCACAAGCGCAGCCTCAGCCAACAGGCCCTGGCCGATCTGGAGGCCCTCGCTGGTGGTGATCCTCGCCAACGGCGACAGCAGGCCCTCGAGCGGATCGCACAGCGCTGGCAACAGCAGCCGGCGCTGCAGTGGCCTCAGTCGCCGGAAGCGCTGATCTGTGCCGATCGGGAGCGCTGATGCCTACGGCCGTTGTGCTCGCTGCCTCGGTGGCACTGCGGGCGCTGCGCCGGACTCACCCACCCCGCCGTTCCCACAGCCCGGCAGCTGCGCGAGATGCGCATCGAGATCAGCAGCGCTGGGTGGTTCGATTATGGCCAGAAAAGCCCGATCAAGCCGGGCAGAGGCTTCCGGCTGATGGAGCCAGAGTTCAGAATCTGGAATGGTCTGAGCTGTTTTGATGACCCACACGCCAGGCTCGCTGCTGTCGATCAGCACGGTGCGCCCCGTGTATTCCTTACCAAGGGAGATATGGCCGCTCACGCCGACCTGCTTTGCCACCAGCCGCGAGGGGTTCATGCAATCAACCCTTTCATCCAGGCTAGTCCAATCGCCGTGAAGATCTCGCGTTTTTGCTCGGGTGTCAGCCGATCGCCCTGTTCACCCAGGCAGCCGGCCGCCGCTTGAGCCGCCCTGCTCGCTCACCTGACGGCAGCATTCCTGCTGCTCCAGATACCAGCGCACTTCTGGCCATCGCCATAGAGCGGGATCAGCTTCTCGGGGCACTGCCAGGGGCCGTAGGGCGTGGTTTCCGAGGAACGCCCCCTCTCGCCCAGGGAGCCGAACAGCTCGTCGGTGGAGATGTGGTGGAAGCGGAAGCGTTGTTGGCGCTCGTCGGGGAGTTGCTCCCAGTGGCTCCGCACCGCCGATGTTCACGCAGTGGGCCGGAGGCCGTAGCCGGCGCCGCCGGTCACCAGGATGCGGCGGCGGCCGGCGAGCAGGGCGGAGACGACGGGTGGGCTGGCGGTGGGCATGGGGTTGCTCCTGGCGCAGGCTCCTGCATCCAGGGGTTCAAGGTCTCCACTCCCGTTGGGGCGAAATGCCGCAGGTTGCGCGTCACCACCGTGAGGCCCCGTTCCAGCGCGGTGGCGGCAATCAGCAGATCAGCACCGTCATGGCCGATCTCCGCCGAGAGCAGCCCCCAGCGGCGCGCCACCCCCACATCCACTGGCAGCAGCCGATCGCCATACAGCCGCAACAATTGATCCAGCCATTCAGCCAGCTGCGAGGCAAATGCAGCATCGCTCGAGCGCTTGCGGGCGATGCCGCACTCGATCTCTGCGATGCTCACCACGCTCAGAAAACAATCCTCCTGCCGCTGGCTGCTGATCCAGGCCACCACGCCCGGATCGCGCTGGCGCAATCGCAACTCGGAAAGCACCATCGTGTCGATCAGATACACGGAAACTCCCTTGGCGCCAGTGGCAACCGCTCGAAGACCTCGTCGTCTTGCGGCATCTGCAACAGCAACTCGCCCAGCGATGGCGCGCTGGCCCGCTCGAGGCGCTGCAACCGCGCGTACTCCTCGGCGGAGAGCACCACGCTCACCCATTTGCCGCGGCGGGTCACCCTCTGGGGCTCTCCCCGGGCCGCCGCATCCACCACCGCGCTGAAACGATTTTTGGCGTCCTGCAAAGTCCACGTAGCATCCATGGCAAAGCTGGCTAGCTGATCTGTCTAGCTTAATGGCAGCGCTCCCAAGGCCGCCCCCAAGAGTTGGCGCAGGGCCTGGCCGAGCTGGCCGGCGGCGCCGGTGAGCAGCACCCTCATGCCTCAGTGAGCTCCATTGGAGTCAGCGCTGAGAGATCCAGGCGACGACGGGCCTGCCAGAGGTCATGGCTGTCCTGCAGCATCAACCAGCTTTCAGCGCTGCGCCCCAGCACCCGCGAGAGCCTCAGCGCCATATCGGGTGAAACCCGGCTTTTGCCCGCAATCAGCCGCTGAAGGGTGGATGCAGACACATCCAACCGCTCAGCCACCTGCCGCATCGAAAGTCCACAAGGCTCCAGATAAACCCCCTCGATGAATTCCCCAGGGTGGGGAGGATTGTGCATCTGGGTCAGGTGATTAGGTGTCATCAGTGGTAATCCTCGAAATCCAGATCGAACACGTGGCCATCGCGGAAGGCAAACGTCATCCGCCAGTTGCCGTTCACCCAGATCGACCATCGGCCCTTGTCTGCTCCCTTGAGCAGATGCAGGCGATAGCCCGGCAAATCCATGTCTTCGATCTGGGTTGCTGAGTGCAGCGCTGCAAGTTGCAGCCGCAGCTTGCGCGCCAGTGATGCCTGAATTCCTGCGGTGCTGTCGGTTTCGAAAAACTGGCGCAGCCCCTTGTGCCGGAAATCCTGGATCACCAGCCCCACTCAGCCAACCCAAATCGTAGCCCGTTGCGCAACGGGCGGCACTGGTTTCGCGTGGCGTCACGCAAGCAACGTCCACGGTGGCAAGTCAGGGCTGCCTAAAAGTCTTACCAAGCCTCGCTCCCTGGCGTCCCCGGTCCTCACAGCGCCAGCATCCGGGAGATGTCATGGGCGAGTTCCTGCTGGCCGGCATGAACCGAGCGGTACCCAGCCCGGCGCAACAGGTTCATCACCACCGTACGCAGGAAGGAGAACAGCGGTGCACCGACCCGGTTGGCGTAGCGATGGGCGTCCTCGCCCAGCTGAACGTCGCGGACCCAAGGCCACTCGTTCTCAATACTCCAGCGCTGGCGCACCAGTCGTAGTAACGCGTTTGGGGCGGTGCGGAGGCTCGTGAGGAAGGTGTGGGTTGGCGTGACCTGCTTTCCTTTGCGGGTACCGGTAGTGATCACCTCTACGATCCAGCTGCAACCGGGCCAGTTCGTCTTGATGTGATCCGGCGCCTCTTTGGCCCTCAGCGTCCAGGTGGTGTCACGGCCATGCCGTTTCTCGTCATCCGTTGCTGTGAAAGGGATCTTGCGCATGCCCTGGAACTGGCTGCGGATCTGGCGGTGCAGGATCTTTTGGTTGCCCTACTCCTTCGGAGAAGGCTGCGCCTACGGCCTGAATCAGCACACCATCGAGATCCAGGCTGCTCAGCAGTTCCTTGAGGGCAGCGCGCTCGTTGGATTCGGTGGTGTCGTAGGCCTTCTGCGCCAGGGCGACGCCGATGGCCCGGGCCTACACCGTGACCTGGGCGACATTGACGCAGTCGGCCGGAGGCCGTAGCGGTGACCACCCTCTTCTGTCTCGATCGCAGAGCCGCGCAGGGTCTTGCCATCGCACACCAGCTGGTCCACACCCTCGGCGCCACCTGGGATCTGACGGATCATCCAGGCCTGTAGCAGCTGGCCGTAGCCCACGGCTTCTGCGAAGCAGTACTCCCGCAGATGGGCTTTGTTGTAGCCGTCAGGCTTCCGCGCAGCGGTACAGGTAGAGGAAGGTGGCATCCGAGGGCCAGCGCTGATAGTCCAGCCCCAGCGCCTGGTTGAGCGCTTCCCGGTGTCGGCGGGCAAAGCGCTCCAGATCCCGTGAACTGCGGCAGCCGCTGAGGATCCCCAGTACCGCAACCAACAGCAAGAACCACTGCGGGTAGCGCACACCGCGCCGGAAGCGTCCATCGGGAATGACCTTGGGAAAGCTGATCAGATCATTCGGAGCGCTCTGATCCGCTGTGGCGTTTTGGGATTCGGGCATGGAGGGCAACCAATCCCACCGACCGAAACCCATGCTGACAGCACCGCCAAGAGCTACGCGGACGGACTTTTAGGCGGCCCTGCCCAGGGCCCACACACTTCACCAACTACCCCCAGCTGCTGGAACAACTCAGCAACCGCGGCGTTCTCATCCTCGATCCCGGTCAGCACGACATCCGGGCCTTGCCAATGCCTTGCTCGCGCCTGATGGAAGAGGCCCCCCTCAGTCAAAGCCTGGCGGACACGTCGACGCCCAGGGGGACACCGCCGACAAGCGCGAACCCACCGCCAGCGGGAACACCAGCAGAGCCCAGACCCCCAGCAGGATCAGCTCTGCGGACAGCTGGAGCGGCCAGGCGGTGATCGCCACCAGACCACCCAGATAGAGGAACCACCACAGGCCCTGGCGCAGGTTCAGCGGTGCGTGGGTCTGAACTGCCTCACTGTGGTGTTCATGCTGCCGGCCCCGCAGAGCCAGCAGCACGAAGCCGATGGCCGGCAGCAGCACGATCAGCACCGCGCCCCGCAGAGAGGTGGTGCCGCACCAGCTGATCGCCCAGGTGGCCAGCACGAAGGCCAGCGGACACCAGAGCCTGGCCCAGGGCAGGCGGTAGGGCCGGAAGCGGTCAGGGAGCTGGAGGCGCAGGGCGGCCAGGCTGACCGGTCCCATGGCCAGAGCGATCACCAGGGTGGCGGTGAGCAGGCTTACCACGCTCTGCCAGCCGGGGCCCAGCAGCAGCAGGCCGATCCCCAGGGCCAGGCTGATCAGCAAAGCCACCGACGGCACCGCCTGGCGATTGATCCGGCCGAGCACGTTGGGCAGCAGCCCGCAGCGGCCCATCATCCAGCCGACGCGCGACGCGGCCCCCATGTAGGCCATGGCGGTGGCTGTGGGCGACACCACCGCATCCAGGAGCAGAAGCCGGCCGACCCAGCCCAGGCCCAACCCCAGGGCCAGGGCCACCAGGGGCCCGCCGTGGGCGCTGAGGCGGAGCCTGGCCCAACCGTCGGTGAGCTGATCGGGTGGCACCGCCACCAGAAAGGCCAGTTGCAGCAGCAGGTAGATCAGCAGCGAGAGGCCCAGGCCCAGGGCCATGGCGATCGGCACGGTGCGCTGCGGTTGGCGGGCTTCTCCGGCCAGATCCATGGCCGTGCGAAAGCCCAGCAGTGAAAACAGAATGCCGCCGCTGCTGATCGCCCGCACCATGCCCTCCAGGGTTGTTCCCACCGGCTGGGCCAGGGGCACCAGGTTGCCCCAGTGGCCGGACATCAGCATCAGGGTGATCGAGACGACCAGGGGCACCACCAGCTTCCAGCTGGTGAGGCCGTCGATCCAGCGGGCCAGCCAGCCCACGCCGGCCAGGTTGATCCAGGCCAGCAGCACCAGCAGCAGGCTGGCCAGGGCCAGGCCGGCGCCGCTGAGCACCTGGCCGGCACCTCCATCGGCGGTGAGCCAGGGGGCACTGCTGGCCAGATACTGCATCACCGCCATCACCTCGATGCTGGGCAGGGCCAGATAGGAGACCCAGGCGCACCAGCCGCCGATGAAGCCGGCGGTGCGGCCGTGGCTGAGCAGGGGGATCTGGGCCAGGGCGCCGGAACTGGTCACCAGGGCCCCGAGTTCGGCAAACACCAGGGCCAGGGCGAAGGCCAGCAGCCCGCCCAGCAGCCAGGCGCCGAGGGCGGCCGGTCCGGCGAAGCGTGCGGCATAGAACGGCGCGAACAGCCAGCCCGATCCGATCGTGCTGGTCACCACCGCCAGGGTCATCGAGCGGAGGCCGAGCTGGCGGGAGAGGCCGGTGTCGCGCATCGACGGGCTGGGAGCAGCGGGGCTGCGGCCATTCTGCTGGCGGATGGGTCGCCTGGTGCCTCATCAGTCGATCAGGAGTCGTTCTGATCCAATGCCCGGCTGAGATTCGATCAGATCGATTGCGTCCAAGCTGGGGAATACCAGCCGGATTGATTATTGTTACTCTTGACAACTATAAAGCGCCAAAAGCAATTCGGCCGGCTTACTTCCACCTGCAGTGGCATCTCCGATCCCCAGGCGCGAGCCCGTTGTCGTGTATTCGCTGCCCACCGGCACCAGGAAGCCTGGTTGGAGCGGTTGGCCTTCGCTCCTGGGGCTGAACGGGCTGCCGAGATTCAGTTCTGGAGCGGCATCTTTCCGGTGAGCTGGCGGCAGCTGCCCAACGCTGCGCTGCTCGCCGGGTATCGCCTCGATCGCCAGGGCCAGCTGCTGCTGGATCACCGCCGCCACGATCCAGGCTCCAAAACCATCCTCGGCCGCACCGAAGCTTTCGATGGTGTTCGTCTGGTGGCTTGGCTGTGCGAACAGCCGGCCACGGCCCGGCACATCCTCGGTCGGTGCTGGCGGCAGCGGATCGGCCCTCTGCCCTCTGCCCGCTGCCCGCTGCTGGCAGTCACGTGGCCAATCCGTGAAACCACGGATGTGTGCGCTCATGATACAGACGTACTATCAGTAGATCGATTTTGGTTTGCCGTCGCTACGCTCATGGCAGAGAACGAAGCATCAATTTCCTCGGCTCAGCCCGATCCGTTTCCTTTCCTTGATCGCGCCGGTTCTGCCTCCCTTGTCGGCGGCTGCCTGGTCGTTCTGATCACGTTCTTTACCTCCTACAGCCATGTCGATCTCCTCGGGATCCACTTCAGCGTCAATCAGCAAATCGGAATTCCTGTCCTCCTTGCCGCCGTGGCGGCGCTGGTTGGCGAAGTTAAACTGGCATCCAACGATCGATGCGCAGATCAGGGCGCTCGAGAGCGAGAGGCGAGAGCTCGAGAGCGAGAAGCGAGAGCTCGAGAGCGAGAGGCGAACGAAGCTGCTCGAGAAAGAGATCGCGCTGCTCGAGAAAGAGAACGAGCAGCTCGCCGATCTCGAATCCAGGCTCGATGCCTTGTTGCTCAGTGCCGATTCCTCCTCTCAGACACCGCCCTCAACCGGTTCCAGCTGAGTGAAGCCTTGGCCGTGTTGATGGAAGAGATCAAGCCGTCTGAATCCTGAGGCTGCTTGACGTCTGTCGAAACGGTAAACACGATCAACAACCGGCGTCGTTCGCTGTTCTATCCCGGCCCCGACACCCCCCGGAGCGTGGCACTGTCAGCCGCCAGGAGATGGCTGCTGCAAAACGGACTAGGAACGATCTGCAGATGGCATGACGGCCTTGCGATGGATGTCACAACCGTATCCCCCAGGTTCCAGGTCGTGATTCCCAAGCGGGTCTGCGAACAGTTTGGCCTCAGGGCTCGGCCGATCCTTCAGGTGATCGCCTTGCCGGGGCGCGTCACCTTCTGTTTGCAGGGCCCAGATGGCCTCCATCAGTCAGTCCATGATCCAGCCAACCGGCGCGGAAGGTTACGGGTGGACTTGCGGCCACCCCTAACCTCTGCAATGGTTCAATCCGCTACCAACAGGCCGCCACAATGCCGAAAACCGCTCTGATCACGGGCATCTCCGGCCAGGACGGTTCCTACCTCGCCGAGCTGCTGCTGGAGAAGGGCTACGTGGTGCATGGCATCAAGCGGCGGGCCAGCAGCTTGAACACACAGCGGATCGATCACCTGTATCAGGATCCCCACGAAAGTGATCCCCGCCTGGTGCTGCACTACGGCGACCTCACCGATTCCACCAATCTGATCCGGATCGTGCAGCAGGTGCAGCCCGATGAGATCTACAACCTGGGCGCCCAGAGCCATGTGGCAGTGAGCTTCGAGAGCCCGGAATACACCGCCAACAGCGATGCGCTGGGCACGCTGCGCGTCCTCGAGGCCGTGAGGATTCTGGGGCTCTCGGAAAAAACACGCATCTACCAAGCGAGCACCAGCGAGCTCTACGGCCTGGTTCAGGAAATCCCCCAGAAAGAAACCACGCCATTTTATCCGCGCAGCCCCTATGGGGTGGCCAAGCTCTATGCCTACTGGATCACGGTGAACTACCGCGAGGCCTATGGGATGTATGCCTGTAACGGTATCCTCTTCAACCACGAAAGCCCAAGGCGCGGTGAAACCTTCGTGACCCGCAAGATCACCCGCGGCCTGGCTCGCATTGATGCCGGCCTCGACGACTGCCTGTTCATGGGCAACCTGGATTCGCTGCGCGACTGGGGCCACGCCAGGGATTATGTGGAGATGCAGTGGCGGATGCTGCAGCAAGACGGCCCCCCCGAAGATTTCGTGATTGCCACCGGCCGCCAGGAGAGCGTGCGCCGCTTCATTGAGCTGGCGGCAGCTCAGCTGGGTTGGGGCGGCATCGAATGGAGCGGTGAGGGGCTGCAGGAGCAGGGCCGCCGCGCCGGCAGCAACGAGGTGGTGGTGCGGATCGACCCGCGCTACTTCCGCCCAGCCGAGGTGGAAACGCTGCTGGGAGATCCCAGCAAGGCGCGCGAGAAGCTGGGCTGGACGCCCACCACCACCCTGGAGGAACTGGTGGCCGAGATGGTGGCGGCAGACAAGGAAGAGGCCAAGAAAGAGGCGCTGCTGCGGCTCAAGGGCTTCAAGGTGGTGGGCTCGATGGAGAACCCGCCCACCAATCCCCACGCCGTGGAGCGGGCGCGGGGAGGGCTGGATCAACGCTCAACAGGGTGAGGGTCTCCAGCTCGGCCTGGCCTGGCCAGATGGCACCCGAGAAATCTGACCATTATTATGGTCTGAAGCGATGAGGCTGCGCCATGACTCAGGTCGTACCCCTGTCCGACGCGAAGGCGCGACTGGCAGGTCTTGTGCAGGCAGCGGAAGCGGGGCAGGTGGTGCACATCTCCAGGCACGGCAAGCCCGTAGCGGTGCTGCTCTCCGAGCAGGCCTACAGCACACTGCATCACCTGCAGACAAGCCAGGCCCCCGGGAAGGCCATCCTCAACTGGCGCATGGAGGGGCGAGCAGGTTGCCACGAGGATTGGCCGTTGCCATCCGATCCGTCAGCGGATCAGGAGGTTGCCTCGTGGCGGGATCGCGCCCCCGGCCGGCCCGTCGACCTGTCGTGAGAGTGCTGCTCGACACAAACGTGCTGTCGGAGCCCCTGCGGGAGCACCCCAACCCGTTGGTGGTGGAACAGCTCCAGGATGGTAGGCATCAGTTGCATACGGCCAGTGTGGTGATCCATGAGCTGGCCTACGGCGTCCAGCGCCTATCGGCGGGGAGGAAACGACAGCGGCTGGCCGCGTATCTCGATGCCCTGCTGGAGTCGGGATTGCAGGTGCTGCCGTATGACGGCCGGGCAGCGCTCTGGCATGGGCAGCAACGCGCGCAGCTGGAGGCTGAAGGCCGGCGACCTGCCTTCGCCGACGGGCAGATTGCCGCGATTGCAGCCACGAACGATCTGGTGATGGTGACCCGCAACCTCAGCGATTTCGCTGATTTCCAAGGACTGCAACTCCTCGACTGGTTTTCCAAGCCATGAGCAACACTTCCACCACACCCTTGATCAACCCCAGCGATCGCATCTTCGTGGCGGGCCACCGGGGCATGGCCGGCAGCGCCATCTGCCGTGCCCTGCAGCGGGGGGGCTATGACCACATCCTCACCGCCACGCGCCAGGAGCTGGACCTGGAGGATGCCGTTGCGGTGCGCACCTGGTTCGAGGCGAACAGGCCCGAGGTGGTGGTGCTGGCGGCCGCGAAGGTGGGCGGGATCTACGCGAACGACACCTACCCCGCTGACTTCCTGCTGCAGAACCTGAAGATCCAGAACAACGTGATCGAGAGCGCCTGGCGCAGCGGCACGCGGCGGCTGCTGTTCCTGGGCAGCAGCTGCATCTATCCGCGCAACTGCCCGCAGCCGATCAAGGAGGAGGTTCTGCTCACGGGCCCGCTGGAGCCCACCAATGAGTGGTATGCCATCGCCAAGATCACCGGCATCAAGCTGTGTGCGGCGCTGCGCAAGCAATACGGCTTCGATGCGATCAGCCTGATGCCCACCAATCTCTATGGGCCCGGCGACAACTATCACCCCACCCACAGCCACGTGATGGCCGCCCTGATCCGCCGCTTCCATGAGGCCAGGGAAGCCGGTGCGCCAAGTGTGACCTGCTGGGGCAGCGGCACGCCGCTGCGGGAATTCCTGCATGCGGATGATCTGGGAGAGGCCTGCGTGCATGCGCTGGAGCACTACAGCCCCGATCCGAGCGAGCCGGTGCAGCACCTGAACGTGGGCACCGGGGTAGACCTGACGATCCGGGAGCTGGCTGAGCGGGTGGCCCGAACGGTGGGCTACACGGGCGAAATCCTCTGGGATTCGAGTCAACCTGACGGCACGCCGAAAAAGCAGCTGGATGTGTGCCGATTTGCAGCCTATGGCTGGAGGGCCAGGATTTCATTGAGCGAAGGTCTGGCCTCCACATATCAAGCCTTCAAGGCGGCCCATGGTCCCCTTGAAAGACAAGCACGTCCGTCGGCCCCAGCCAGATGAAAAACCTCATGGACGCTCATCTCAGAGAACGAACCGCCGGTTAGAAAGCACCGGTGAGGCCTCCTTTGTTGCCGGTGTCCTGGTTGTCCTGATCACGTTTTTTAGCTCTTACAGCTTTTAGCTCTTACAGCCATGTCGAGCTTCCCTGGATCCACTACAACGTCAACCAGCAAATCGGAATTGCTGTCGTGTTTGTCGCCGTGGCGGCGCTGGTTGGCGTAGACGAAGTATTCTCAGCCACCTCGCCGTTCCCACAGCTTGAACGGCTCGAAGCTCACGCTGATCCCGAATTCCTCGGCGAATTCCAGCACCCGGCACCAGGCCCTGTTCTCGCGCAGGATGCCCCGCAGAATCAACGGCGCCTGATCCCGCTGCAGGCCCATCTCGAACAGCGGCCAGCCCACCGAGGGCTGCACCTGGTTGTCCTGAAACGTGGGTGACACATCAAGGCTGCCGATCAGGATGCGTTGGCGGCTCACCTCCCACTCATAGGGAATCTCGTAGAGCTCCAGCAGATCAGCCGCCCGCGCCCACGACGTGCCATTGGCATCGATCTCCACCGCCAGCTCCTGATCGCGCGCCTCCATCGTGCTGGCGCGGCGGAAGCTCAGCCGCTCGGCTACCGCCGGTTTCGGTTCACTCAGGTGGCGGCGGATGCGCTGGCGCAGGTCATCACCACCGTTGGTCGGGCCGTTCTTGCGCAGCTGCAGAAAGTCCCAGCGCTCACCGCTGCCGCCCCAGATCACCGGGCCGTAGTTCTCATGCATCCAGCGGCCATCGCGGTTGGACGCCGCCTCCGCATGGGTCATCACCGCCTGGATCGTGATGGCATCAGCGCCCCAGCCCCAGCTGGTGGCAATCCGCGCCGCCTCCGCACACATCGCCTCCAGCTGAGCTTCGGTGGGGGGAATCGTCCAGGGATCAGGCTGGCCGCCCATGCAGGCGCACGACAGCGCCACCGAGTTGGTGTTGCGCCGCCAGGTGTGGGCCGGCAGGTCGAGGCTGTAGGCATGCAGCCGGTTCAGGCGGCCATCACCGCTGATGATCGTGTGGTACGTGCCCGAACGCACCCAGCTGTAGGGCGTGGCAGCCCAGTGCAGGTAAATCGTGGCCGGCATTCTTGAGCCGCATCAATCAACTCCGCTCCCAGCATGATCAGAACAGAGGTTCTTGGCAGGGCGTAACAGGCCAGGGGTTCGTGGTACAAGAGCCAGTACGTGCCTGCCTGTGCATGCCCCCCCAGCCCGCCTCGCCCCTTTGCACCAATCGCAAGGGGATCATCCTCGCCGGCGGTTCGGGCACTCGCCTTCATCCGATCACCCAGGCGGTGAGCAAGCAACTGCTGCCCGTTTACGACAAGCCAATGATCTACTACCCGCTCAGCACCCTGATGCTGGCCGGGGTCTCCGAGATCCTGATCATCTCCACCCCCCGTGATCTGCCCCAGTTCCAGGCGCTCCTCGGCGACGGTTCGGCCTGGGGTGTGTCCCTCTCCTACGCCGAGCAGCCCAGCCCCGATGGCCTCGCCCAGGCCTTCCTGATCGGTGCCGATTTTCTCGCCGGTCAGCCCGCCGCCCTGATCCTCGGCGACAACCTCTTCTATGGCGACGACCTCTCGCGCAACCTCCAGGCCGCCAACTCCCGCGCCAGCGGTGCCTCGGTGTTTGCCTACCGTGTCGCCGATCCCCAGCGCTATGGCGTCGTCAGCTTCGATGAGCAGCGGCGCGTGGTGTCCCTGGAGGAAAAACCGCTTCAGCCCGCCTCCAATTACGCCGTCACAGGGCTTTATTTCTATGACGCCGATGTGGTCGACCTGGCCCAGCAGGTGAAACCCTCCGCCCGCGGCGAGCTCGAGATCACCACCCTCAACCAGCTCTACCTCGATCGCGGCGACCTCTGCGTTGAACTGCTCGGCCGTGGCATGGCCTGGCTCGACACCGGCACCTGCGATTCCCTCCACGACGCCGGCAGCTACATCCGCACCCTCGAACACCGCCAGGGCCTCAAGATCGGCTGCCCCGAAGAGGTGGCCTGGCGCCAGGGCTGGATCAGCGCAACCCAACTCGAAGCCCTCGCTGCCCCCCTGCGCAAATCCGGCTACGGCACCTACCTCGAAGGCCTGCTGCAGGAGGGGTTCTGATGACGATCTCTACCGCTTCAGGCCAAGCGGCCGCCGGCCGCATCCGTTGCGGCGCGCAGTCGACGATCAAAGCTGGCCAGCCGGCCCCCCACACGCAGGCTGAGTTCCAGATAGGCGGCGTCATAAACGCTGAGCCGATGGCTCCGGGCCAGTGTCAACAACTGGATGCGAGAGCTGGTCAGTGGTTCTGGGTCCGTGTCGATCGGGAGGGCCCCCAAGCGCTCAAGAAAGGCTGTGCTCATGGTCTCTTGGATCACGCCTCGCCGCTCAGCCACCACCAAGGCATTGCCCACTTCCAAAATGATCCAAAAGCCGCTGGGCTTCCTCAGCTTCCATTGGGTTGTCCCGCTCGAAAATCCAGGCCAAGGCAGCCGAGGCATCCAGCACCACGGTCATGAACGACCTTCAGTCACAAAGGCAGCCACTGACCAATCGCTGATTCCCCGCACTCTTGGAAAGGCACGCATGGCTTCAGCCGCCGCCAGGCAGCTGGCTGCAGAGCCACCACCAGTGGGTACCAGATCGGCCACTGGCTTTCCCCTGACGGTGATGGTGAACCTTTCGCCCTTCTCCACGGCCCGTAGCAGCCGCGACAGCTGGGCTTTGGCCTCGAAAGCACCGATCGCTTTGGCCACGGGCTGCTCCTCTGAACAGGTCTGCAAACTAGTTCATCTTTCCAGTCTTCGCCGCCGCCGCCCATGACTGCTTCAGGCGCCCCCCTCCTCCTGATCGGCCGCTCCGGTCAGGTGGCCTCTGCCTTGCGGCGCCTGGCTCCCCGGTTGCTGCCGGATCGGCCCTTGGTGGTGGCCTCCAGGCCTGAGCTGGATCTGGCGGCTCCAGCAGAGGCGCTCCGGCTCACCGTTGAGCAGCTGCTCGCCACGCACCAGCCGGCCCTGGTGCTTAATGCCGCGGCCTACACCGCCGTCGACAAGGCCGAGAGCGAAGCGGAGCTGGCGGCGGCCATCAACGGCACCGCGGTGGGTGTCCTGGCCCGCGCCTGCGCCGAGCGCTCCTTGCCCCTTTTTCATCTCTCCACCGACTACGTCTTCTCAGGCCGTGGCGAGCGCCCCTGGCGAGAAGATGATCCCACCGGCCCCCTGGGCGTCTATGGCAGCAGCAAGCTCGCCGGTGAGCAGGCGCTCCAGGCCGCCGGAGGCCAACACCTGCTGCTGCGCGTGAGCTGGGTGTTCGGGGTCGAGGGCGCCAACTTCGTGCGCACCATGCTGCGTCTGGGCGCCGAGCGGCCTGCCCTTTCGGTGGTGGCCGATCAGATCGGCGGTCCCACCAGCGCCGAAGCCATCGCCAGCACCTGGCTCAGCCTCGCCGAAGCAGCCGTGGCCAACCGCTCTCCCCTGGATCCAGCCCAGCCCTTCCCCTGGGGCACCTACCACTACGCCGGCGAGCCCGCCGTGAGCTGGCATGGTTTTGCCGAGGCGATCTTCAGCGAAGCCGTTGCCCTGGCGCTGCTGCCGCAGGCCCCCCAGCTCACGGCCATCCCCAGCAACGGCTACCCCACCCCAGCGCGGCGCCCCGCCAATTCCCGCCTGGATACCAGCCGGTTCCGTGCCGCCTTTGACCTCCCCCTGCCCCAGTGGCGCGAGGATCTACGCCGTTGCCTCCACTCATGGGCCTGATCCGTGCCCCCTTTCAGCTCTCCAACCCTTCCCAGGAGCAGCTGCAACCTGTCGAGGTGCAGGCCCTCGTGGACACGGGTGCCGTTCACCTCTGCATTCCTGAACATCTGGTGATCCAGTTGCAACTCCAGGAATTGGAGCGCCGCGAGGTCCTCCTGGCCGATGGTCGCCGGCGCAGTGTTCCCTATGTGGGGCCAGTGGAGGTCCGCTTCCGTAACCGCCGCTGCTTCACCGGGGCCCTCGTGCTCGGTGATGAAGTGCTGGTGGGGGCCATTCCCATGGAGGACATGGACCTCATCCTCAGACCTCAGCTTCAGTCGGTGGATGTGAACCCCGAAAGTCCCAACCTTCCACTTTCCCTGGCCAAATGACCCGCCATCTGCTGATCACCGGCGGCGCCGGTTTTATTGCCGGCAACCTTGTTCATCACTGGGCGGCCGCCCACCCCAACGACACCCTCGTGGTGCTCGATGCCCTCACCTATGCCGGCAACCGGGCCACCATCGAACCGCTGATCGCCGCCGGCCGCCTCAGCTTCGTGCACGGCAACATCAACGACCGCCCGCTGCTGGATCGGCTGCTGGCTGAGCACGCCATCACCCATGTGGCTCACCTGGCGGCCGAATCCCACGTGGATCGCTCGATCACAGGGCCTGGAGCGTTCCTGGCCACCAATGTCAACGGCACCTTCACCCTGCTGGAGGCCTTCCGCGCCCACTGGCAATCGGCTGATTCCCCCGGGCACTGGCGCTTCCTGCACGTGAGCACCGATGAAGTGTTCGGCAGCCTTGAGCCCAGTGATCCGCCCTTCAACGAAACCACCGCCTACAGCCCCCGCTCCCCCTACGCCGCCAGCAAGGCCGCCAGTGATCACCTCGCCCGCGCCTGGCAGCACACCTACGGCCTGCCGGTGCTGGTGAGCAACTGCTCCAACAACTACGGCCCTTATCACTTCCCCGAGAAGTTGATCCCGCTCACCTTGATCAACATCCTGCTGGGGCGCTCCATTCCCGTCTACGGCGATGGCTCCAATGTGCGCGACTGGCTCTACGTGGAAGATCACTGCCGCGCCCTGGAATCCGTGCTGCTCCGCGGTGAACCCGGCCGCACCTACTGCATCGGCGGTTGCAATGAAGTGGCCAACCTTGATCTGGTGCGGCTGCTCTGTGCCCTGATGGATGAACTGGCCCCCGAGCTGCCGATCCGCCCCAGCGAAGAACTGATCCGCTTCGTCAGCGATCGCCCCGGCCACGACCGCCGCTACGCCATCGATGCCTCCCTGATCCAGAACGAACTCGGCTGGCAGCCCCAGGTCACGGTGGAGCAGGGGCTGCGCCGCACCGTGGAGTGGTATCTCGCCCATCGCTCCTGGTGGCAGCCGCTGCTCTCCGATCAATACGCCAGCTACATGGAGCAGCAGTACGCCGCCAGGCTGGCTTGAACCCTCACCACTCCACCACCACCACTGAATTCAGCTCTGATGCAAGTCATTCCCCAGTCGATTCCTGAGGTGTTGCTGCTGCAGCCCAAGGTGTTCGGCGATGAGCGTGGCTTCTTTGTGGAAACCGCCCGCCAGAGCGTCCTCTCAGAAGCCGGTATTCCGCCGCTGCTGCAACACAACCAGTCGCGCTCCCGCTGTGGTGTGCTGCGCGGCCTGCATTACCAGCTGGTGCAACCCCAGGGGAAACTGGTGCGCTGCTCCCAGGGTTCCGTCTTCGATGTGGCGGTGGATGTGCGCCGGGGCTCCCCCAGCTTCGGCCAGTGGGTGGGCGCCATCCTCGACGACGTGACCCATCACCAGCTCTGGGTGCCGCCGGGTTTCGCCCATGGCTTTCTGGTGCTCTCCGCTGTAGCTGATTTCTGTTATCTCTGCTCCGATTACTACCATCCCCCCTCCGAGCAGGGCATCGCCTGGAATGATCCAGCCGTGGCCATCAGCTGGCCCCAGCTGCCCGCCGGCGGGCAGCCCCAGCTCTCAGCCAAGGACCTCGCCAATCCATTCCTGGCCCAGCAGAGCGTGGAGCGGCTGCCGCGTCTGGGCTGATTGATTCACAGCCTTCAGGGTTGATCGCCACCCTCTGGCCTGCGGCTGCGCCCCACACCCCAGCCCACCACAAAACCCACCAGCCCGCCGGCCAGCGCCCCCTGCAGCTGGAACATCTGCCGGCGAAAGCGCCAGGGCATCGCCCCCAGTTGCAGCCCGATCAGCACCGCCAGCGTCAGGCCCACCACCAGTCCGCCGCCGCCCACCATCCCCAGCAATCCGCCGCGCCGGCCGGGTGTTGGGGATGGGTTCGCTTCTGCGAGCTGATCCTTGTTCAGCTGCTTGGGGCCCATGGCTGGCAATCAGAGCTGCGGCTTCGGTTTACTCCAGTCCTTCCTCGTTGTCGTCGTTGTAGGCGTCGTCGTCGTCGGCGTCGGCGTCCGGCGGCCACTGCAGTTGCACCACCACCGGCGCATGGTCGCTGGGTTTGTCGTTGCCCCGCACGGCTTTGTGGATCAGGCAGCCGGTGGCGCGCTCCTGCAGCTCTTCAGAGAGATAGATGTGATCGATGCGCCAGCCGCTGTCGCGGTCCCAGGCGCCGCTGCGGTAGTCCCACCAGCTCCAGTGGCCGCGCTCGGGCTCGAACAGGCGGAACACATCGCTGAGGCGTCCCTCCAGCGCCTGGCCCAGGGCCTGACGTTCGGCGTCGCTGGCCATGATCCCGCCGCTGAGGCGCTCGGGGTCGTGGATGTCGCGGTCGTCGAGGGCGATGTTGAAATCACCCACCATGCAGAGGGGATCAGCGTCGGCGTCCTGGGCGTCGAGGTAGCGGCGCAGACAGGCCAGCCACTCCAATTTGTAGGCGTACTTCTCGGAGCGCAGGGCCGAGCCGTTGGGCACGTAGAGGTTGAGCACGCGCACCCCCTCGATCCGGGCACTGATCACGCGCTTCTGCTCCGCCAGCGCCAGCGCCGGGCCATCGCTCAGCACCGCGTCAAAGCCGATGCGCACATCCTCCAGCGGCAGCAGGCTGAGGATGGCCACTCCGTTGTAGGCCTTCTGGCCGCTGATCACCGCGCTGTAGCCCAGGGCCGTGAACGGCTCCAGCGGAAAGGATCCGTCCTCCACCTTGGTCTCCTGCAGGCAGAGCACCTCCGGCCTCTGTCGCTCCAGCCAGGCCAGCACCTGCTCCAGGCGGCTGCGCACGGAGTTCACATTCCAGGTGGCGATCTGCATGCCGCAACAATCAGCCACCGCTGGTGGCCCTTAGCATCAACGCACCATCTTCTCCCGTCGCACGCCTGCCATGGCCCGCCCCCTGGCCCTTGCGGCCCTTGCTCTGCTGACCCTGCCGCTGGTGGCCCAGAGCAGCCGCGCCCAGCCCAGCACCTTCGGCCAGTCGGTGCAGGAACAGCAGATCTACGACAACAGCCCCACCGGCCGCCCCAGCGGCGGAATCCTTGAATCGGGCAATCCGCTGGAGCTGATGAACAAGCTGCGCCGCAACAGCGCCATGGACAACGCCACCCAGCCCGACGACGCCATCGATCAGGCCATCAGGGCGCTGGAGGCCCAGGGGCCTTAGGCCGCCGCAGCGGCTCCAGGCCCCAGGCGGCCGCCACGTCATCCAGGCGGCTGTCGCTCTGATTCGGCTTCAGCCGGCGGGCGCGATCCAGCAGGTTCAGGGCCTCGTTGGTCTTTCCCTGCTGCTGACGCAGCATCGCCTGGGCCAGTAGCGGCCGCGGATCCTCCGGATGATCCAGCGTCAGCTGCCTGTAGAGGCCATCGGCGGCGGCGCTCTGACCCCGCCGTTGGCGCAGATCAGCCAGCAGCAGCCCCGTGCTCAGCGCCTTGGTACTGCCCTTTTTCTGGCTGGCCTGCTGGTGGGCCTTGCTCAGCAGCGCTTCGGCCTCCATTCCCCGGCCCTGCTCCAGCTGCAGCAGCGCCATCAGCTGCAGCGCTTCGATCCGGTCGGGCTTGAGGTTGAGCAGCTGCCGCACTTCCCGCTCGGCGCCGCTGAGGTCCTTCTGCTCGCGGCGCAGCTCCGCCAGCATCAGACGCAGGCCCCAGCGGCCGGGCTGCTGGTCGGCCATGCGCTCCAGCAGCACCGTGGCCTCAGCTTTGTCATCCAGGTTCAGCAGCAGTTGCAGCAGCCGCTGCTGCTGAGCCTCACTGGCCTGGCCCTGGCTCACCTCCGCCCGCAGGCGGGTGGCCTGCTTCTCCAGTTCCAGCCTGGAGGCATCCACGGCACGGCTGCCCAGGCTGCGCTGCCCCAGCCACCAGCCCGCCGTGAGCGAAACCGCCGCCACCGCCCCGGCGGCCAGCGCCAGCCATGGGCGTGAGCCGACGCCCACGGCAGCACTGGAGGGGCGGGGTGGCATCGATCCGGCACCGGAAGGCGTCAGTCTGGCCCCTGGTGCCCTGGCTAGATTGCGCCACGGGCCTCTGGTTGCCCCCACCACGATGCGTCAACACCCCATTTCCCCGGTCACCGAACCGCTGCAGTACCGGGCCATCGGCGTGGTGCGAGGCCAGTACGTGCCCACCGATCCCGAGCAGCTCACCCGCGGCCTGATCCGCACCGACGACGGCAGTGAGATCGACGCCGTCGTTCTCGGCCGGGTGCTCAGCCTGGTGCGCCGCCACCTCGACCTCGACCGCTCCCACCTCTGGGTGGTCTATCCCCGCTGCCGCGAACCCGGCGCCCTGCACCTGCAGATGGTGGGGGTGTGGGAACCGAGCACCCTCACGGAGCCGGAAGCCGAAGCTGAACTCGAAGCCGAGCCGGAAGCCGAAGCTCAGGTGGCACCCAGCAGCGATGGCCTGCCCGAGGGCGACGACTACTTCTCCGTGCGTGGCGAGCTCATCTACACCCGCCCCGACGCCAAGGAGCTGGTGGTGAAGGTGCGCCAGCGGGCCCGCCCCGATGGCAGCCGCCCCCAGCCCTTCAAGCTGCCCCTGCGCGGTGAGGTGCCCCTGGCCCACCTGCGCCATTTCGTTTCCCTCGACCTGCGCCGCCTCGGTCACCACCTGGAGCTGGAGCATTTCGATGTGATCGCTCCAGTGGCCCAGCGCGGCAACCGCGGCGGCAAAGGACGGCCTGAGCGGCCCGGCAGTGGCGGCTCCAGCGCTGCCCCCAGCGCTGGCTCCAGCGGCCCGAGGAGCTCTCACCGCAGCGCCGTCATCCGGCCGGGGGGCTGAGATGGAGCCCCGCCGCCAGCTCGGTGATGGGTCCTCCGCCGCCCTGCGGGTCGGTGCGGTGGTGGCTGGTGGCACCCTGCTGGCCGTGCTCGGCCCGGCCATGGGCCTCTCCCCCTGGTTGGTGGCCCTGGCCGCCGGCGGCGGGCTCACCGGGCTCACCGTCGATTCCTTTCGCTACGGCGGCCGGGGCGGCCACCTGCTGGCCGAAACCCTCCCCGGTGGGTTGGCGCGCCTGCGCCGCGTCGCCATCCATGAGGCCGGCCATGCGCTGGTGGCCGAGCAGGAGAACCTGCCGGTGAAGCAGGTGCTGGTGGGCAGCCTGGCCTGTCTGCGCGCCGGCATCGGCGCCAGCGGCAGCACCGAATTCGAGCCGCCCCAGCACGCCAAGCTCCCCCCCGAAGACCTGCGCCGCTGGAGCCGGGTGCTGCAGGCCGGCATGCTCGCCGAGCGCCTGCTCTACGACGACGCCCGCGGTGGCGCCGACGACCGCGCCCTGCTCGGTCGCCTCTGGGGCCTCTCCGGCTTCGATGTCGACACCGCCCAGCGGGAGCAGCGCCGCGCCCGCCGCGAGGTGGAGCAGCTGCTGCGCCGCCGCCAGGACGACCTGGAGGCCCGAGCCGAGCGGCTGCTGCAGGCTGCCCCCAGGCTGCTGCGCAGTGCCGCCTGAGCCCGATGCCGCTGGCCTATCTGGATTGCCCCACGGGCCTGGCCGGCGACATGCTCCTGGCCGCCCTGCTCGACCTGGGGCTGCCTGAGGCCGTGATCCATCGGCCCCTGGCCCAGCTGGGCCTGGAGGGCCGCTACCGCCTGCAGCACGCCGAGGCCCGCAGTGGCGGCCTGCGCGGGCGGCGCCTCACGGTCGAAACCCTTGAGGCCGATCCCCCCCACCGCTCCTGGGGCAGCCTGCGCCAGCTGATCGGCGACAGCGCCCTGGAGCCGCCCCTGCGCCAGCGGGTGCTGGCGGTGTTTGGCCTGTTGGCTGAGGCTGAGGGGGCCGTGCACGGCCAGCCTGCGGAGCAGGTGCACTTCCATGAGGTGGGTGCCCTCGATGCCCTCGTCGATGTGGTGGGCGTCTGCGCCGGTCTGCTGCACGTTCAGGTGGAGCGCCTGATCTGCGCCCCTCCCCCCGCCGGCCACGGCAGCGTTTCCACCGCCCACGGCCGCTTGCCCCTGCCGGCGCCGGCGGTGCTGGAGCTGGCCCGCCGCCGCTCCATTCCCCTGGCCAGCGCCGAGGGGTTTCCCGCCGGTGAACTCACCACCCCCACGGGCCTGGCCCTGATGGCCTGCTGGGCGGAGCGCTTCGCTGCCGCGCCAACCCTGGTGCCCCAGCAGGTGGGCATCGGTCTCGGCCACCGGGTGCTGGACCGCCCCAACCTGCTGCGCCTCTGGCTCGGAGCAGAGGTTGCCGGCGGCGGCCCCGGCCCTGAGGCCCTCTCGTCACCCCCACCCCCGGGTTCGCCCCAGCTGGAAACGGTGCTGCAGCAGCAGGCCCAGATCGATGACGCCAGCCCCGAAGACCTGGCCTTCCTGATCGAGGAACTGCGCGCCGCTGGTGCCCTGGAGGTGTTCAGCACCGCCATCGCCATGAAGAAGGGTCGCCAGGGGCTGCTGCTCACCGTGCTGGCCTGGCCCGATCAGGCCGCCGCCCTGCGTGAGATCTGGTGGCGCCACAGCAGCAGCCTCGGCCTGCGCGAGCAGCTGCAGCAGCGCTGGGCCCTGCCCCGCCGCAGCCACCACCTGACCACAGCCCTGGGGGAGGTGCGGGTGAAGCTGGCCGGCACCGCGGGCAGCCCACCCCGCCACAAGGCCGAACACGACGACCTCGCTGCGCTGGCCCGCCGCCATGGCCTCAGCCTCGCCCAGGTGCGTCAGGTGGTGGCCGAGGCCATGGCCGGCGCCGGCGCCATCGCCAACGACAATGGGCCCGCTTCGCCGGAACTCAGCTGATGCCAGCCCCCCAGCAGCTGTTCTCGTCGCTGGTGGCGCCTCTGCAGCGCCTCAAGCGCTTGCCGCGGCTGCCGCCCTGGCTGCGCCTTCCCGGTGGGGCCCGCTTCTGGGTGACGCTGCTGAGCCTGGGCTTTCTGCTGGCGGCCCTCAGGGGCAATACCGAGCAACTGCTGGCCCAGCGCCTCGACCCCCAGGGCTGGCTCTGGCTGGTGATCGGCGTGGGGCTGAGCCTGCTCAGCCTGGTGGTCAACGGCTTCGGCTGGGCCGTGGGCCTGCGCTGGTTCCGCCTGCAGCCCCGCTGGGGCCTGAGCGTGCGCGCCTACCTGGCCACCAACCTGCTCAAGTATCTCCCCGGTGGCATCTGGCACCTGGCGGAGCGGGTGCGGCTGCTGGGCCAGACCGACCGCCTGCTGTCTGGGCCCACGCCGTCGCTGGCCACACCCCTGGCCCTGGCGGCCACGCTGCTGGATCCCCTTCTTGCCGCCAGCGCCGCCCTGGCGATCGCGGCGGCGGCGGGCTGGCGGGAGGGCTGGCCGCTGCTGGGGCTGCTGCCCCTGCTGCTGCTGGTGCCGCGCTGGTTCCAGCCGCTGCTGCAGCGCCTCGAGCGCAGGCGCGAGCGTCAACTGGCCCTGCCGCCCCAGGATCCAGCGGTGCCCGCTCTCCAGCTGCAGCTGCCCGGCTATCCGCTGCTGCCGTTGCTGGTGCTGGCCCTGTTCGTGCTGCTGCGCTTCGGGGGGTTTGCCGCCTGCGTGCTGGCCTTTGATCAGCAGCTCTCGCTGCCCTGGACCGCCTGGCTGCTGGGCTTTGCCCTGGCCTGGACGGCGGGGCTGGTGGTGCCCGGCGCCCCCGGTGGACTGGGCGTGTTCGAAGCGGTGCTGCTGCTGCAGCTGGGCGGCCAGCTGGCGGAAGCGCCGCTGCTGGCGGTGGCGCTGAGCTACCGGCTGGTGGCCACCGCCGCTGATCTGCTGGCGGCGCTCACGGCCCGGCTGGATACGGCCATCGATCGGCCGCGCCGCAGCGCTCCCCCTGCCCAGGCCTGAGCTGACGCTTCGCAATTACGGCATCAGTTGAGAAGAGCGGGTTAGATTTGCCGCTGTTGTAGGGGGTGATCCGCTGCCATCCCGATCGCCAGCCACACCAGCGCTCACGGCACCGGCCACCGAGCTGCGCTCCAGCCTGCACGGCCGGGGCCAGCGGCTCACGCCCCAGCGCCAGAAGGTGCTCTCCCTGTTCGAGCGCATCGGTGAGGGCAGCCACCTCAGCGCCGAGGAGGTGCACCAGCGCCTGCTGCGGGCGGAGGAGCGGGTGTCTCTGGCCACGGTGTACCGCAGCCTGCGCCTGCTCAGCTCCATGGAGCTGCTGCGGGAACTGGAGCTGCCGGAGGGGGGCCGCCGCTTCGAGCTGGCCAGCGATGGCCACCGCGATCACCACCATCTGGTCTGTGTGGGCTGCGGCCGCACCGAGGAATTCGAGAGCAGCGTGGTGCTCGATGAGGGCCGTCAGGCCGCCGGCAGCCACGGCTTCCGCCTGATCGAGTGCGTGCTCAACGTGCGGGCCCTCTGTCCTCGCTGCGCGTCCGCCGAACCCTCCTGAAGCGGGCCTCCATTCCCGTGGGCTGCGCCAGCCCCAGTTGCTGGTCGGCCCAGTGGGCGGTGAGGGCAGCGAGCAGGGAGGCGCGATCGCCATGGACTCTGAGCATCGCAACAGTGCGGCAACGGGCCCAAGGCTGAATCGGCCCGCGGCCCCTGCCTGGCCTCTTGGGCACCGGGGCGGGAGCCCAAAGGCACATCTGGCGGCCCCATTCACCACCGGCGCCTGGGTTTTCCTTGCAACAAACATTGTTATTGAGAATCGATTGCAAAAGGGCGCCCCTGCTGTTTAGATTGCGAGTCATTCGCAATAGTGACGGTTCCGTGAGCTTCCGTTTTCTGCCCGATCAGCCCCTCTCCTGCGTGCGGATGCCGGCCGGCCAGACCGTGCTGCTCGATCCAGCCCTGCGCCCCGGCGGCAGTTCCATCGAGGTGCTCGAAGGCATCGCCCGCGTCTACTGCCCCTGCGAGGAAACCGAAGGCATGACCCTGGCCTTCCTTCAGCCCGGCGACCAGCTGCGCACCGACCGCCTCTGCAGCGAAGGTGTCTGCGTCGAAGCCCTCACCCCCCTCTGCTTCCGCTCCGAAACCGAGGTCGCCAGCGACGGTGGCTTCGATCCCGTCAACGAATGGACCCTGCAGCTGCTGCGCATTCGTCACCTCGGCTCGGCCGAGCAGCGGCTCCATGCCCTCTTCGGTCTGCTGGTGCGCCGCCTCGGCCGCCGCTGCGGCCCCTGGTGCAACCTGCCCTTCCGCCTCACCCACGAGCGCATCGGTGAACTGATCGGCACCACCCGCGTCACCACCACCCGGCTGATCTCACGCATCCGCCAGGCCCAGCTGCTGGAGGCCCCCGCCGGCGAATCGACCCTGCGTCTGGCCCCCTCTCTGGTGGAGTCGGCTCCCCTGGCCGCCGCCTGATCCCGCTGCTCCCCTGCCCGCCCGCCGCCGGCTGGGAGCTGGTGGCTCAAGGCGTGCTGCCCTTCAGGGCCGCCGATGGCCGCAGCCTGGGCGGCTTCTCCGCCGCCGCCGTCGATCCAGGTGATGGCAGCCTCTGGCTGCTCAGCGACCGCGCAGAGCCCGAGCTGGTGCCCATCTGGGATCTCTCCGGGCTGGGCCAGCGGCCCCTGCGCCTGGGGGAGCCCCTGCCCCTGCGCGACGCCAACGGCGATCCCCTGGCGGCCCCCCTCGATGGCGAGGGCCTGGTGCTCGATGGCGACGACCTCTGGATCGTGAGCGAGGAGCGGCGCAGCCCCCAGCGCCCCGCTCAGCTGCTGCGCTTCGATCGCCGCAGCGGCCGGCTGCGCCAGGCCCTGCCGCTGCCGCAGCCCTGGCGGGCCGCCCCCGGCCAGGGCCTGGCCGCCAACTTCGGGCCCGAGTCCCTCACCCGCCTGCCGGGTTCACCCCTCAGCCTGCTGCTGGCGGCGGAGCGCCCCTTGCTCCAGGACCGCCGCGATCTGCTGCGCCTGCTGGAGCACGGCCCCGGCGGCTTCCGCCCCGTGGGCTCCCTGCGCCTGCCCCTGCCCGGCCCCCTCTGGGGACTCACCGAGCTGCTCGCTCCCCCCGGCGGCGGCCTGCTGGGCCTGGTGCGGGGCTTCGAGCCGCCCGCCAGCTGGTGGGCCCAGCTGCTGCAGCTGCCTGCGCCGGGACCGGCCGGAACCGTGCAGCAGCCCCTGGCCCGCTGGGATCTGCTGGCCATCGGTCTGCCCCCCGACAACTGGGAGGGCCTGGCCCTGGGGGCGCCCCTGGCCGATGGCCGCCCCACCCTGCTGCTGGTGAGCGACGACAACTTCAATCCGCTGCAGGCCAACCGCCTGGCCCGCCTGGCTCCGCGCCGGCAGGCCGGCTGCCGCGAGGGCTCAGTCGCGGCTTTCGAGGGTGGGGATCAGAGCCAGTGAGGCCACCAGGCCCAGGGCCATGATCACCAGCGCCGGCGCCATCGCCGCCCCCACCCGCTCATCGCTGGCGTACTGGAACACCCGCACCGCCAGGGTGTCGAAATCGAAGGGGCGCAGCGAGAGGGTGAGCGGCAGTTCCTTGACCACATCCACGAACACCATCAGCGCCCCCACCAGCACCGGGCCGCGCAGCAGCGGCAGATGCACCCGCCGCAGCACCTGGGTCCAGCTGCAGCCCAGGGAGGTGGCCGATTCATCGATGCTGGGGGGAATCCGCTCCAGGCCGGCGTCGAGCCCCTGCTTGGACACGGCCATGAAGCGCACCCCGTAGCCCCAGATCAGCAGCAGCAAGGGGCTGAGGGCCAAGGGACCCCCCAGCAGCATCAGCCCCAGGGCCATCACGCTGCCGGGCACCGCATAGCCCATTCCCGCCACGAAACTGAGCTGGCGCACCGCCAGCCGTGGGCTCCAGCGGCGAATGATCGACAGCAGCAGCGCCGCCAGCGCCGTCAGCAGGGTGGCCACCAGCGCCAGGCCGAGGCTGCGGCCCGCCAGCACCAGCTGCTCCATCAGCGGTTCATCCAGCAGGTTGCGCCAGCCCTCGGCCACCCACACCAGCGGAATCGCCAGGGCCAGCAGCGGCGGCAGCGCCGAGATCACCTGGGCCAGCAGGGCCCGCCAGCCGCTGAGCACGTAGGCCTGGGCCTCGGCATTGGCATGACCCAGAGTCCAGCGGCGGCTGCGCCGGCGCAGGGAGCGCTCGGCCGCCACCAGCACCAGCACGATCGCCAGGGCCATCAGCGACAACAGCGCCGCCCCGCGGGGATCCCCCTCCACCTGCCAGCGATCGAGGATGCCCGCCGAGAGGCTGGGCACCCCCAGCAGCCGCACCGCCCCCAGCTCGTTCACCACCTCCATGGCGCTCAGGGCCACGCCGGCGCCGATGGCCGGCAGGGCGATCGGCAGCGCCACCCGCCGGAACGCCTGCCAGGGGCCCACCCCCAGGCTGCGGCTGGCCTCCAGCAGCTGGCCGCCGGTGATCGAGAAGCTCTCGGTGCTCAGCAGGAACACATAGGTGTAGTTCGCCAGGCTGAGCAGCAGCACCGCCCAGCCCAGCCCATGGATCCGCAGGCCGTGGCTGCTGCCCCAGTCGATCAAGCTGGCGGCCAGCAGATAGGCCGGAAACGCCAGGGGCAGCAGCTGGGCGATGCGCAGCCAGCGGCGGCCGGGGAAGCGGCAGGCGGCCGTGAGCCAGCCAATGGTGGTGCCGACCACCGCCCCGCACACCCCTTCCCCCAGCACCAGCAGCAGGGTGCCGCGGATCTGATCGGCGCCATCAAAACCCAGCCCCAGGCCGCCCTCCGCCGCCGGCTGGAGGACGGCATCGCGCAGCAGGGCCGCCAGCGGCAGCAGCGCCAGCACGCCGATCACCACCACCACGGCGGTGAGGGCAGGCCGCTGAGAGCTGCTGACGCGATTCAGCGGTGTGGAGGCCAGCAGGGTCACTTCCAGCCCGTTTCCACCATCAGCGCGCTGGCCTCACGGTTGCCGCGGGCCAGTTGGTCGGCGCTCACAGGCGAGGCCTCGAAGGTTCCGAAGCCACTGAGAATGGCATTGTCGCCGAATCCCTTGAGCGGATATTCGAAGTTGGCGGCGGCATAGCCCTTGCCGGAGCTGGGGGAAGCCAGAAATTCAATCAGCTGGGTGGCCGCTTCCGGATTCCTGGCATGGCGGGTGACACCGGCGGCGGTGATGTTCACGTGGGTGGGTTTGGGAAAAACCACGGTCACCTTCTCAGCCAGGGCCCGGTCCTCGGGCTTGGACTGATCCGAGAGCATGCGGGCCAGGTAGTACTGATTCGCCACCGTCACGCCGCACTCACCGCGGCCGAGCGCCCGCAGCATCGGCGTGTCGCTGGTGAAGAAGGGGGTCTTCACATTCGCCACCAGACCCTGCAGCCAGGTGGTGGTGGCGGCGGTGCCCTTCTGCTCCAGGATGTCGGCCACCAGCGACTGGTTGTAGACGCTGGCGCGGTTGCGCAGGCAGAGCTTGTCCTTGAGATCAGGATTGGTCAGATCGGCATAGCTTCCCAGGCTGGTGGGATCCACCAGCGCCGAATTCACCATGATCGGGCGGGCCCGGCGGGTGAGGGCGAACCAGCTGCCGTCCGGGTCGCGCAGATTGGCGGGCACGTCGCGGTTGAGGGCCTCGGAGTTGATCGGCTGGAACAGCTCCTCCTGGCGGGCCCGCTGGATGCGGGCGGCGTCCACCAGCACCAGCACATCGGCGGGGCTGTTCTGGCCTTCGCTCTTGAGGCGCACGATCAATTCATCGTCTTTGCCCTCCAGCAGATTCACCTTGATGCCGGTCTTGGCCGTGAACTGCTTGTAGAGCTCCTTGTCGGTGTTGTAGTGGCGGCCGGAATAGACATTGACCTCCTGGCCTGAGCCGGAACCACTGCCCTCGGCGCCGTCGTTGTCGGCCTTTTCAGCGTTGCCGCAGCCCGTGAGCAGAGCCAGCCACAGGGCTCCGCCAAGGGCCAAAGCCCGGGAGCGGTAGCGGATGGGGCGGAGCTGGGTCATGGTTGAAGGGATGACGAGCAGGCAACGTACGGAGCCAGGCAGGGGCCCCTGCGTTCAATTGCTTCCAGTTGGTGTGACATCTGCTACCCCCAATCAGCTGGCTGCGTTGATCAGCGCCCTCTCCCGCCCCGGGGCCTACCCCGAGGAGGCCTGGGCAGGTCTGCCCACTGAGCGGCGGCGGGTGCAGCTGATCCACACCCACATCAGCGTGGTCTTCCTCACTGAAGGGCGTGCCTTCAAGCTCAAGAAGCCTCTCTGCTTCTGGGGTCTGCTCGATTACGGCAACCCCGGCCTGCGGCTGCACTGGTGCCGCGAGGAGGTGCGCCTCAACCGCCGTCTGGCCCCTGATCTCTATCTCGGTGTGGCGCCCGTGCTGCAGCTCGCCGGCGGCGAGCTGGCCATCGGTGCCCTCGGCGAGGAGCTGGAGGGGGCTGAGCACGTGGTGGTGATGCGCCGCTTCGCCGAAGCCGACACCCTCGCGGCGCGCCTGGCGGCCGGCCACGTCAGCGACGGTGAGCTGCAGGCCCTGGGCCAGCGCCTCGCCCGCTTCCACGATCACCACCCCCTGGAAGCGGAGCTGGCCGAAGGCGCCGACCAGCGCTTCGCGGCGGTGCTGCGCAACAACGTGCGCGCCACCCGCCGCTCGGTGCCGCAGCTGTTCCCTGCCGTGGTGCACGGGCTGCTGGTGAGTGCCCTGGCCCTGGCCCTGCGCCACAGCCGCAGGCTGCTGCGCCAGCGGCTGGCGGCGGGTCAGGCGGTGGATGGCCACGGCGATCTGCGCCTGGAGCACGTGCTGCTGGAGCCGGAGCTGGCGGTGGTGGATGGGGTGGAGTTCAACGCCGATCTGCGCCAGGTGGATCGCGCCTCCGACCTGGCCTTCCTGCTGATGGACCTGCAGGCGGCGGGTCACGGCAACCGCAGCGGCGCCCTGCTGGCCGGCTACGGAGCGGAGATCGAGCCGGCTGTGCTGCAGCTCTTCTGCGCCTACCGCGCCCATGTGCGGGCCAAGGTGGAGGCCGCCACCAGCGGCGAGGAGGAGGTCCCCGGTCCCCAGCGCCAGGCCGCCGAGGCGATGGCGCGGCGCTACCTCAGCCTGGCCCTGGCCTGCGCCAGCAGTGGGCTGCAGCCGCCGGCGCTGGTGCTGCTCCATGGCGTCTCCGGCAGCGGCAAAAGCCACCTGGCCAGCCGCCTGGCCCCCTGGCTGCAGGCCGATCACCAGCGCAGCGACCTGATCCGCAAAGGCCTCTACGGACTGAGCCCCCTGCAGCGCCCCTCAGCCGACCAGCGCCAGAGCCTCTACGGCCCCGAGGCCCATCAGCGCACGGAGGAGGCCCTGCTCGCCGCCGCCGCCGCCAGCCTGGCCCGGGGCCAGTGGGTGCTGCTCGATGCCACCCACCTCAGGGCCGCCAGCCGTGAGCGCGCCCGCCAGCTGGCCCTCAGCCACGGGGCGGTGCCGCTGCTGCTGGAACTGAAGGCCGATCAGGCCCTGCTGCAGCAGCGGCTGCAGCGGCGCGAGCGCCTCGATGACGACCCCAGCGACGCCGATCTGGCGGTGCTGCTGGATCAGCAGCGCACGGCCGAGCCCCTCAGCGCCAGCGAGCGGCAGGGCCATCTGCTGGTGCACTCCCACCCAGGCCTCGACGACTCGGCGGTGCTGATGGAGCTGTGGCAGAGCTGGGGCCGGTCGCTGCAGGGTCAACCCTGATTCCCGCTTCAGCCCCCGGGGCCCGCTTCAGCTGCCGATCCAGTGGGCGCAGAGCTGGCGCTGGTGGGGGCGGCGGCGGTGCTCCCACAGGTAGATGGCCTGCCAGGTGCCCAGCAGCAACCGGCCCCGATCGAACGAGAAGCTGAGGCTGGTGGCGGTGAGAGCCGTGCGGATGTGGGCCGGCATGTCATCGGATCCCTCGTCGTCGTGGACCCAGGCGCGCAGGGGCCCGTCACCGCTGATGGGACGCACCCCTTCCTCGGGCACCAGGGCCTGCAGATAGGCCGCCAGATCCTGCAGCACCCGCGGATCGGCGTTCTCATTGACGGTGAGGCTGCAGCTCGAATGCAACACGCTCAGGTGCAGCACCCCCTGCTGCAGACCGCTGGCCGTCAGGCAGGCCCTGAGCTCTTTGGTCAGGTCGTGGAAGCCTTCGCCGCTGGTGCTGAGCTCAAGCCGGTCGAGGTGCTGACGCAGCATCGGGATCGAAGGATCAAGGATGGATCAGAGGTGGCCCAGAGGTGGCCCAGAGGTGGCTCAAGACCTGATCGGGGAGTGGCCTGTGAGTCTCCCTTGAGTCGCGTCTTGTTGCAGAGCCGGGCCCGGCGCCAGCCCTTCAGTAGGCCCGTCAAACCTAGGCTCATCTCACCCAACTCAGGCCCCCGGCCATGCCCTCTGCTGCGTCATCCGCCTCTCCACGCCCCCGCTGGCTGCTGCTCAGCCTGGCTGTGCCGCTGGCGGTCGCGGGCCTCGGCGCACCGGTCCAGGCCCAGAAGGTGGTGCCCAAGCTCAGGGACATGTGTCCCCTGGGCTACGTCGATCTCTTCAACGGCCAGTGCAGCACCCTCGGGGCCACCACCTATGCGGTCACGCCCACCAGTGGAGAGGCCTGCCCCTCCGGCTGGATGAACGTGGGCGGCGGCTACTGCCGGCGCAAGTGAGCCGGTGCCAGCGAGTCCCGGCCGCTCAGGGCAGCTCGTCGAGGTGCCAGTTCACCAGCCCCTGGCACACCGCCATCACGGCGGCCTGGGCCCGTCCTGTGGCCCCCAGCTTCTGAAAGGCTGATTTGAGGTGGCTGCGCACCGTTTCCACCGACAGGTGCAGCTGGGCGGCGATCTGAGCGTTCTGATAGCCCCGCACCACCCGCTCCAGCACCTCCAGTTCCCGCACGCTCAGCCCCGGGCCCGTGGGCGCCAGGCTGCTGCGGCAGGCCAGGGCCAGCAGATCCCTCAACTGCGGCTCCATGTAGAAGCCACCGCCGAGCACGGCCCGGGTGGCCGCCACCAGATGGCCGAAGCCCACCCCCTGATCGGCGCAGATGCCGTCGCAATGAACCTCCAGCGCCGCGCGCACCAAGGGCGGCGATTCCTCCTCCAGAAACAGCAGACAGCGCAGCTGCGGGTGCAGGGCCTTGGCGCGCCGCACCAGCTCCAGACCGCTGCCTGGGCGCAGGGGATGGGTCACGAACAGCAGCTGGGGCTGACGCCTGCTCAACAGCTCCAGCCCCTCGTTCTCACTGGTGGCGAAGCCGAACCACTGGCAGCGATCACCGATCACCCCGGTGAGCAGCGAGATCACCAGCCGCCGGCCACTGACCACCATCAGGCTCCGGCTCGCCAGCAGCTCCATCACCTCCTGGCGGGATTGCGCCGCCCGCTCCAGAAACCCAGCCGCTCCATCCGCGTCGACGCTGCCCATGGGTCTGGCCTCCCTCTGCCCTCAGTAGTAACGACGGGGGTTCTGGCGGATGGCCAGCTGCACCTCCAGCAGGAACAGCACCAGACCAACGATCAGCGCGATCATCGCCAGCACGAACACCGGCACGACGATGGCGGCCAGGTCCAGCGCCGCCACGGCACTGATGAACATCACCGCCACCACCCCTGCCACCAGCAGAGCGGTGATGGTGGTGAAGAGGATGGCGCGGTTGATCAGAAAGGTGCGGCGGCGCTGCACCTCCAGGGCTCCGCGCAGGCGCTTGGCCTGGGCCAGATCACCGCGCTCCATCGCCTCTTGAATGAAGCGGGTGCGATCGATGATCCGTGCCAGCCGCGTGCTGAACGTGCCGATCAGGCCGGAGATGCTCGTGAGCAGAAACACCGGCGCCACCGAGAGCTGGATCGCTTTGGAGAGGCCGGCCACAGCCGACTCCCCGCCAAGAGTGCCCCTGGTGATGATCTCGGCCAGCAGCATGGACATGGAGCCCGCCCCTGAGGCCAACAGGACGGGCCTACAGGCTGCAAGTTAGCGAGATCGCGCCATAAAACCACAGCTGAGAAAGGGCTCGGTCAGGATCAGCGAAGGCTGCAACTCCGGCTCAGCCGCACCTGAGGCCATGACCACGATTCTCTGCCACTACGACGGTGATCTGCGCTGCAGGGCCAGCCATGGTCCCTCCGGCTCCCAGCTCAGCACCGATGCCCCCACCGACAACCAGGGTCTGGGCGAGCACTTCTCCCCCACCGATCTGGTGGCCACGGCCCTGGCCACCTGCATCCTGACGATCATGGGGATCGTGGCCGAGCGCCACAGCCTCCCGCTGCAGGGCTGCACGGCCCGGGTGGAAAAAACCATGACCAGCGGCGGAGTCCGCCAGATCGAGCGGCTCGAGGTCTGGCTGACCCTGCCGGCTGAGCTCACAGCGGAGCAGGTCCGGCTGCTGCAGCGCGCCGCCGAGGGCTGCCCGGTGAAGCGCAGCCTCGAGGCCTCGGTGGCCATGGAGCTGCACTGGCAGACGCTCGGCTCAGCGGTGGCCTGAGGCGCCTCGCCGGCTTCCGCTGGCCTGCGCGCCATGCTTGGGCCCACCACACCACAGCCGTTCCATGCCTCAGCCGGCTCAGGCCCTTGGGCGCCTGCGTGAGCACCTGCACCAGACCCGGCTGCTCGGCTCCATCAGCAGCGCCATCTACTACGACCAGAACACGGTGATGCCACCGGCCGGAGCCGACTGGCGGGGTCAGCAGCTGGCCCTCCTGGCGAGTCAGCTGCACGAGCGCCAGAGCAGCGACAGGTATGCCGACCTGGTGGCAGCAGCTGAAGCCGAATCCGAATCTGACGCTGAACCCGCAGCAGAGGATCCAGCTGTTCCCAGGCGGCGGCGGCGGAACCTGCAGCTGCTGCGCCAGGAGCTGGAGCGCCAGCGCAGCCTCGATCCCCAGCTGGTGGCCTCCCTGGCCATGGCCCAGTCCCGGGGCAATGCCGTCTGGCAGGAGGCGCGACGCCGCAATGAGTTCGCTGGTTTTGCGCCGGCGCTCGAGCAGTTGCTGCAGCTGCGGCGCGAGCAGGCCGCCCAGCTGGCGCCGATCGAGCCGGCCGCTCGCAGTCCCTGGGAGATCCTGGCCCAGCCCTTTGAGCCGGGCGTCAGCAAAGCCCGCCTCCAGGAGCTGTTCACGCCCCTGAGCGCAGGGATTCCGCCGCTGCTGGAGCGGGTGCTGGCCGCCAGCGGATCCAGCAACGGCACACCCCCGGCCGCAGAACTTCCCGAAGCGCTCCAGGAGAGCCTCTGCGCCGAGCTGCTGGAGAGCTGGGGCTACGACCCAGTCCGCTGCCAGCGCTCGCGCTCGGCCCATCCCTTCTCCTGCACCCTCGGCCCGGCCGACTACCGCATCACCACCCGGGTGGTGCCGGGCCAGCCCTTTTCCGCCTTCCTGGCCACCGCCCACGAATGGGGCCACTCCCTCTATGAGCAGGGGCTGCCCCGCGGCGACGACCACTACTTCCCCTGGCCCCTGGGCGAGGCCACCTCGATGGGGGTGCACGAATCGCAGTCGCTGTTCTGGGAGTGCCGGGTGGCGCGCAGCCAGGCCTTCGCGGGCCGCTGGCATCCGCGCTTCGCCCAGGGCCTGGGCGCTGATCCCTGGGGCGGAACTCACGCCTTCTGGCGGGGGCTGAACCCGATGCGGCCGGGCCTGATCCGGGTGGAGGCCGATGAGCTCACCTATGCCCTGCACATCGTGTTGCGCTTCGAGCTGGAGCTGGCCCTGGTGGAGCAGGGGCTGCCGGTGGCGGAGTTGCCCGAGCTCTGGAACCGGCGCATGGGCGAGCTGCTGGGCCTCACACCCCAGGGCGATGCCGAGGGTTGCCTGCAGGACATCCACTGGGCCGAAGGCCTGTTCGGCTACTTCCCCTCCTATGCCCTCGGCCACCTGATCAGTGCCCAATTGGCCGAAACGATGGAGCGGCAGCTCGGACCGATCGAAGCGGTGGTGGGCGCCGGTGAGGAGCAGCGCCTGCAGCAGTGGCTGGGGGAGCAGGTCTGGCCCCTGGGCCGCAGCGTCGATGGCGAGGAGCTGGTGGCCCAGGTGAGCGGGGCGCCCCTGAGCGCCGGCCCGTTTCTGCGCCACCTCGAAGGCAAGGTGGATCGACTGCTGGAGAGCGCCTGAGCGGGCGGAGGCAACCTGCCGGCCTGGCGTCCGTAAGATGCCGCCGCAGCCGCTTCGCACCGCCCCATGGCGAACATCGACCACGCCCCCAGCCGCACCATGCTCAACCTGCTGCATGTGCTGCCGGCGTTTGCCGATGAGGCCGAATTGCGACTGAATGCGATCGTCGAGCTCAACTCGATGACGATCAACAAGTACGAGCTGATCACCGAAACCGGCCATCTCAAGCTCGACCGGGTCGGCTACTCCTCGCTGTCCTATCCCTTCGCCTACGGCTGCATCCCCCGCACCTGGGATGAGGACGGTGACCCGCTGGACATCGAAATTGTCGGCGTCACCGAACCGCTGGTGCCCGGCAGCCTTGTCGAAGCGCGAATCATCGGCATCATGACCTTCGACGACGGTGGCGAGGTGGACGACAAGGTGATCGCTGTGCTCGCCGATGACAAGCGCATGGATCACATCACCAGCTACGAGCAGCTGGGCGCCCACTGGCTCAAGGAAACCCAGTACTACTGGGAGCACTACAAAGACCTGAAGAAGCCCGGCACCTGCAAGGTGAATGGCTATCTCAACACCCAGGAAGCCGTGCGGATCGTCAAGGAGTGCGAGGCCCGCTATCTCGAGCAAATTGACGCCAAACTGGTGAACTGAACCGCACCCTGCGGCCGTCGCCCCCATCCACAGCCCCGATTCACCGCATGCGCCCCACCCATTCCCGTCCGCTGCTGACCCCCGCCGGTCTGGCCGCCGGTCTGTTCGCCGGCCTCGCCACCCTCGGCTCCGCCGGGGCGCTCTCGGCACTGGCCAGTGGCAGCGGCATCATCACCCCCACCGCCCCGATCCCCAGCGCGCCGGCCACGGCTCCTCCGGCCATCGGCAGCCCGGCAGCGGTGCTCCAGGCGCCGCCCCCGGCCCCGGCCCCGGCTGCGGCCCTTGATCCCGCCCCCCCCGCGGCGGCTCCGGTGAGCAACTCCAGGATCCTGCTGGCCCTGGGCAAGCGTGAGATCCGCCTGGAGCGCAACGGCAAGGTCTATGGCCCCTGGCCGGTGGCGATCGGTGATCCCGCCACCCCCACCCCGGTGGGCACCTTCAACGTGATCAACAAGGTGATCAATCCCCAGTACGTCAGCACCAAGTCAGGCCAGAAGAAAGGGGTGATCGGCCCCAATGGTCCCCTCGGCGATCGCTGGATCGGCTTCAATATCAAGGGCCTCAACCAGTACGGCATCCATGGCACCCCCAACGCCTGGGCCTGGACCGTGAGCTCCCGCGCCGCGGTCACCAACGGCTGCGTGCGCATGTTCCACGAGCACGTGCGCGAGCTCTTCGACAAGGTCGACGTGGGCACCCCCCTGGTGGTGGTGAAGTGAGCTGAAGGCCGCTGAGCTCAGCGGTGCAGCCGGCGGGCGAGGGCCCTGGCCATGCCATCCCGGCTGGCCATCCCCCGCAGCGCCTGGGCCGGCAGACCACTGTTGGGCAAACCGGCAGGCAGCTGGCTCGGCCCCGGCCCACCGAGCGCAAAGACCGGCACCTGCCGTAATCCATTGGGCACCAGCTGATCCTCCAGCTGGGCCAGGTTGGCCACATCCGGCAACCAGAGCAGATCCGAGCGGCGGCAGTCCTCCAGAGGCAGGGCCTCGCCGCCGTGGCCGGCGCTGATCACCCGTTGCAGGTCGATCAGAGTCACCACACCGATCACCCAGCCGTCGCGCTGCACCACCAGGCAGTGGCCGTGGGCTTCGATCAGCAGCCCCAGGGCCTCCCGGGCCGGGGTGCTGGCCGGCAGCAGCAGCGGGGCCTCCGCCTCCAGGGCCTCCAGCACCGGCAGAGAGGCCAGCTCCTGCCGCCGCTCCTCCTCCACCGGATCCGGCCCCAGCAGGCCCGGATCCGCCAGTCCCTGCCAGCGCTCCACCAGCACGGCACTGAGGCCGGTGGCGGCCATCAGCGGCAGCACGATGCGGATGTCGTGGGTGAGCTCGAACAGCAGCAGCAGCGCCGTCAGGGGTGCCCTGGCACTGCCCGCCAGCACGGCCGCCATGCCCACCATCGCGTAGGCCGGCGGTTCCGCCACCGGCAGGCCGAAGCCGCCATCCCCCAGCAGCTGACCGTAGAGATTGCCCAGCACAGCCCCCAGGAACAGGGCGGGCGCGAAGCCACCGCCCACGAAGCCGGTGGCATTGCTCAGGCCCGTGGCCAGCAGCTTCACCAGCAGCAGGGCCGCCAGGGAGGTGAGGGCCACTCCGCCCTCACTGCCGAGCAGGGCCTCGATCGTGTCGTAGCCCACCCCCAGCACCTGGGGAAAGCCCAGGGCCAGCACGCCCACCGCCAGGCCACCGAGGCCATTGACCAGCCACAGGGGCAGGCGGGCGAACCAGCGCTGCACCGGTTCACTGCGCCCGGCCGCCAGCAGGCTCACCAGCGCCCACGACATCAGGCTGGCCACCAGGCCCAGACCCAGGTAGAGCGGCAACTCCAGCGGAGAGCGCACCTCATAGGCCGGCAGGCGGAAGATCGGCTCATCGCCCAGGCACAGCTGGGTCACCAGCGAGGACGTCACCGCCGCCACCAGCACCGCCCGCAGGCTGGGCCGTCCCGGGATGGTGCTGTAGGCCCCTTCAAAGGCAAAGAACACCCCAGCGATCGGGGCCTTGAATCCGGCCGCCAGCCCGGCCGCCACGCCCGCCGCCACCAGGGCCTTCTGCGATTCGGGCGGCAGCCGCCCCTTCAGCCCCACCCACAGACCGAGGTTGCCGCCGCTCTCCACGCTCGGCCCCTCAGGGCCCAGCGAAGCGCCACTGCCCAGGCTGAGGGAGGCCGCCACCAGCCGCAGGGCCGGCAGTCGCGGCAGGGCCGGCGCCGCCCCGTCGGCCATGGCCATCAGGCTGGGCAGGCTGGGGCCCAGGTCGCGGCCCAGCTGGCGCAGCAGCCCCACGGCCACGCCCCCCAGCAGGGGGGCGATCACCACGGGCCAGGAGACCAGCCATCCGGCCGGTCCGATCGCTGGCAGCGGGGTGGGCTCAGGCAGGGGAACCGGCGGCGGCGGCAGAAAGCCGATGCCCCCCAGGCCGAGCTGCAGAAGAGCCCTCAGGGGAGTGCCTGAATCTGGATCCGGGGCGCTGAACACCTCCACCGAGGCCGGATCCAGCTGGGGCGGACCCACCAGCTGCAGCACCCACTCCACCAGGGTGCCGAACAGGAAATTGTTGATGAACCCCAGCAGATAGTGGAAGCCCACCACCGCCACGCCGGTGAGGATGCCCACCAGCCCGGCCCAGGCCAGCAGGCTCCACTGCAGCGGCAGCCCGCGGCTGTCGGCCTCCAGCGGGGCACCCTCCGGAGCTGAACCCAGCGGAGAGGCTGTGCTGCCTGCCTCAGGCTTCGGGCCTGACCTCTGCAAAAATCTCCTCCAGAATCTCGCCGGCGCCCTGGCTGCGCAGCAGATGGGCGAGGCTGAGGCCGATCGCTTCGGGATCCTGCTGGGGGCCCCGGGCCTCGTCCCGGATCAGGCGCAGACCATCGAGGCTGGCCACCATGCCCGTGAGCACCAGCTCTTCGCCCTCAAAGCGGCTGTTCACACCGATCGGCACCTGGCAACCACCCTCCAGCTGGCGCAGGAAGGCCCGCTCCGCCAGACAGCGGCGGGAGGTGGGGGTGTGCTCCAGTGCCTTGATCAGCTCCAGCACCGCGCTGTCGCCCTGGCGGCATTCGATCCCCAGGGCCCCCTGGCCCACCGCATGCAGGGAGATCGAGGGGTCGATCAGTGCGTCGATGCGCTGGCCCAGACCCAGGCGTCCGAGGCCGGCGGCCGCCAGGATCAGGCAGTCGTAGTCGCCGGAATCCAGCTTCTCGAGGCGGGTGATCACGTTGCCGCGCACATCCTTGAACTGGAAGTGGGGGAAGTGATGGCGCAACTGGGCCAGGCGCCGCAGCGAGCTGGTGCCCACCACGCTGCCCTCGGGCAGGGTGGCCAGGCTGCAGCCGCGGTGGCGCTCGTGCAGCACCAGCGCATCGGCGGGATCTTCGCGCTCGGAGATGCAGCCGAGCATCAGCCCTTCGGGCAGGTTGGTGGGCAGGTCCTTGAGGCTGTGGACGGCGATGTCGGCCCTGTCCAGCAGCATCTGGGCCTCCAGTTCCTTGGTGAACAGGCCCTTGTCGCCGATCTTGGCGAGGGCCACATCCAGGATCTTGTCCCCCTGGGTGGCCATCGCTTCGATGCTGATCTCCAGGTCGGGGTGGGCCTTGGTGAGTTCATCCCGCACCCAGTGGGTCTGCACCATCGCCAGCTGGCTGCGGCGGGAGGCGATGCGCAGAGTGGTGCCAGCCATCAATCGATTCCTCAGCCCGGCCGCGTGGCCGTTGAACAGCGGTCAAGCCTAAGGACCGGTCGGCCGCTCCCCGGCCAGAACAGGCTGCACCGTGATCAGCCGAAAAAGTCGAGGGGCAATGGCCCCCAGGTGCCGGTGGCCTCCGGCTGGCTTTCGCTTTGCCCGCCGATCAGCAGTCCTTCCCCCAGGCCGGCCTCGGCCCGCAGCAGAAAGCGACCGGTGCGCTGATTGCCCTTGAGGAACACCGGCCCCTCCACCAGAGCCTCGCTGTCGGCCTGCAGCGGACTCAGGCCCTGGGCGGCCTCAAAAGATCTCAGGGCCTGGATCGCCACCTGGGCCGACGGGGCCATGACGCCCACCGTGAACCAGTCGCAGGCCGCCAGGCGCCCCTTCAGCTCCTCGAGCAGGGCCTGGCGCTGGGCCCCGTCGAGGCTGGGGGCCCCGTGCGCAGACCCAGCAGGCTGGTGAGATCCACCGCCGCTGGAGCGCTGCCGCCAGGCTGATCAGCGGGGATGGGGGCATTGGAGGCTGGGGTGCTGCTGATGCTCATGACGGCCTGCTGGGGGCTCAGCCACTCTGACGGCCCGCGCAGAAGCGCAGGCTGGTGAGGCAGATGCTCAACCAGATGAAGCCCACCGCTGCCCCGGCGACGATGTCGGTGAGCCAGTGCACGCGGCAGTAGAGGGTGCTGATCCAGATCAGCGCCACCCAGAGGGCTGAGCCCAGCAACAACGGCCGGCGCAGCTGGGGATAACGCTCCGAGAGGATGGTGTACATCAGGAAATAGAACACCACCGCCCCGGCGGCATGGCCACTGGGGAAGCTGCGGCCGATCACCTCCACCAGCCGGCCCAGGGGCCGGGCGCGATCGAACTGGGGTTTCAACCAGCGATCCACGATCAAAAGGATTCCACTGGTGCTGATCGCCAGCCAGATCAGCTGGTTCCACGAGCGCTTGATCAGCAGAAAGATCAGGGCCGCCATCACCAGCATCGCCGTGAACTGGGTGCCGCTGAGCTGATACACCACCACCAGAACGCGACCCAGGCCCTCGGGGATGCGCTCGGCCAGCCACACCAGCACGGCCTCATCGAAGACCGGTTTCTCCTGGGTGAGCACCAGCTGCTCGATCAGGATCACCACCAGGGCCGCCAGGCCGCAGAGCAGCAGCCGCAGCGGCCCGAACAACTCAAACCAGCGGCGGATGGCGGCTGGGCTCGGGGCGCGGAAAATCGGGGATTGGGTTCGGATCAAGTGACCAGCCGATCGGATCGTGGGTGATCTGGACCACTCATCGTGCCCGATCAACGCTCCCTTTTGGACGCGGAACACGCCAGAGTTGGTGACCGCTGCGGCTCTCCAGCAAGCTGGACCCCGGCAGCTTCCCGGCCAGATCCCTGAGGCGATGTTCCTCGCCGAAGATCAGCACGCTGCCCGCCGCTGAGCCCGGAGCCGGCCGCTGCCGGAGGGCTTCCCGAGCGCCCTTCGGGCTGTCGATGAAGACGACCTCACGGCCGCTGTAGAACACCACGCTGTAGCGCATGTAGCCCACCACCCAGAGCGGTTCACCGGGGGCCGCCAGCTCTCCGGCCCGCTCCGCCAGCTCCCGCACCGGCCGCTGGCGCTGGCTCTCCATCAGCGGCGCCAAGGGCGGCACCACCAGGGCCAGCAGCAGCAGCATCGCGGCCAGGTCGGGCAGCCACAGGGCCCGGGGCCGGCCAGGACGCAGCAGCAACAGCAGCAGGCCGGCGGCGCCCCCCGCCAGGATCAGGGCCAGGATCAAGGGCAGGCCGGAGCGGCTGAGGGCGTCGGCGAAACCGGGATAGGCCGGATCCGTGGCGGCCCAGCGCGGTGCCACGGCGGCGGCCGGGGCCAGGGCGGCGAACACCAGGGCATTGACCCAGCCGCTCCAGCGCTGGGGCCGGTCTGGAGCCAGGTCGGGGTTGCCGCCGGCAGGGGCGACCGTGGCCAGGGGGAACCAGTAGAGGGCCAGCAGCAGGGCCGCCGCCGGCACCAGCGGCAGGATGTAGCCCGCCAGCTTGGTGGCGGCGGCGGAGAAGAACAGCAGCACCGCCAGGAACCAGACCAGGGCAAAGAAGGCCAGCTGGGCCTGGGGAGGTTGGCGCCGCCAGGCCTTCAGCTGCCAGAAGCGCAGCCGCACCAGGGCCACAGGCAGATGGAACGACCAGGGCAGCAGCAGGATCAGCACCCAGGGCAAATAAAAGTGCCAGGGACCGGCATGGCGGTAGAGCACCGAGGTGAAGCGCTCGATGTTGCTGAAGCCGAAGAAGCCCCCCAGAAAGGCCATGCCATGGGCCTGGGCCGCCAGCACATACCAGGGCAGCACCACCACCAGGAAGATGCCGGCCACGGGCCACCAGGGCAGCCGCCGCATGTAGGCCAGCAGCTGCCCCTGGGCAGCCAGAAACACCACGGCCACCAGCCCGGGCAGCACCAGACCCACCGGCCCCTTGGCCAGCACGGCAATGGCGCTGAACAGGGGCATGGCCACCAGGCCCAGGCGCCGGGCGCCGCTGCCTCTGGGATGGCTGTAGCTGAGGAAGAACGCGAACAGGCTCAGGGCGATGGCACTGGCCAGGAACATGTCGGTGACGGAACTGCGGCCCCAGCCGATCCAGCCGGGGTTGAGGGCCAGCAGGGCCGCGCCGAAGGCAGCTCTGCCCCAGCGCTGGCGCAGGCTCTCCGCCGCCGGCGCGCTCGCCCAGAGCAGGCCGAAACCGGCCAGCACAACAGCACTGGCCGCCAGGGCCACCGGCAGGCGGGCCGCCCACTCGCTCACGCCGAAGAGGCGAAAGCTGAGGCCCACCATCCAGTACCCCCAGACCGGGTAATCAAAGAAGAGTTCGCCATTCCAGATGGGGGTGATCCAGTCGCCCCTCTCGGCCATCTGGTGGCCCACCTCCACAAACAGGGCCTCGGTCTTGTCCATCAAGGAGAGGGTGCCGAGGTTCTGGAAGAACGCCAGCCAGCACACCAGCAGATAGCCGAGGCCAGTGGCCAGCCAGAGCCGGCGTTGGTCCCGCTCCAGCCATGCCATCCACCCCTGAGTGATCAACACGTCATCCGGCAAGCAACAGAAAAAAAGTCCGGGCGGAAGCCCGGACGGATGATCCCACTCACCAGGCTGGTGGCGGTTGGGGAGTGGTTATTTGATGTACTCCTTGAGCACCCCATTGCGGTTGGGATGGCGCAACTTGCGCAGGGCCTTGGCCTCGATCTGACGAATGCGCTCGCGCGTGACATCAAAGATCTGACCGATCTCTTCGAGGGTCTTCATGCGGCCATCGTCGAGGCCGTAGCGCAGACGCAGCACATCCCGCTCCCGGGGGCTGAGGGTGGCCAGCACGCCTTCGAGGTCTTCGCGCAGCAGGTTCTTGGCCACATCCTGCTCAGGATTCTCGATATCAGCTTCGATGAAATCACCCAGACGGGAATCTTCCTCCTTGCCGATCGGGGTTTCCAGGGAGATGGGCAGCTGGGCTGACTTGGCGATGAAGCGCAGCTTCTCGATCGTCATCTCCATGCTCTCGGCGATCTCCTCCTCGGTGGGCTTGCGGCCGAACTCCTGGGAGAGCACCTTGGTGGTTTTCTTGATGCGGGAGATCGTTTCGTAGAGGTGCACCGGCAGGCGGATCGTGCGGCTCTGGTCGGCGATGGCGCGGGTGATCGCCTGACGGATCCACCAGGTGGCGTAGGTGGAGAATTTGTAGCCTTTCTCGTGGTCGAATTTCTCGGCGGCGCGGATCAGACCGAGGCTGCCTTCCTGAATCAGATCCTGGAAGGAGAGGCCACGGTTCATGTACTTCTTGGCGATCGACACCACCAGGCGCAGGTTTGACTGCACCATTTTTTCCTTGGCCCGACGGCCCAGCATCAGCCGACGGCGGAATTTCACCGGCGGCATGTCCATCAGGACGGCCCATTCCTTGTTGTCGGGATAGTGGCCGTTGTCCTGCTCGAACTGGGATGCCACCTCTTCCAGCAGCAGCAGATCAGCGATCTTGCGCGCCAGCTCGATCTCCTCGTCGGGGCGAAGCAGACGGATGCGGCCGATCTCCTGGAGGTAAACGCGGATCGAATCTTCGGTGTAAACGCCCTTGGGGCCCACCTTGATGCTGGCCAGAGCCTTGGCGCCGGCCGGAGCCTTCTTCTCCTTGGCCCCGCCGGCCGCCTCCAGCAATTGGTCGGCCGCAGCACTCAGATCGCCGCTGGCGGCACCGGCCTTGGCCTTGGCCGCCGCCTTGGCCTTGGCGGTGGTGGCCTTGGCCGTAGGGGCCTTGGCCGTGCTGGCTTTGGCCTTGGCGGTGGTGGTCTTGGCGCCGCTGGCCTTGGTGGTGGTGGCCTTGGCCGCCGGCTTGCGGGTGCGGGTCACGCTGTTGGCGGCCGCCACGGCCTCGGGATCAGCTCCGGCAACAGCGCCCAGATCAGCCTTGGCCTTGGCGGCCGCCTTCGTGGCGGCGGCGGTCTTGGCTTTGCTGGTGCTGGGCTTGCTGGCGCTGGCCTTCGGCTTGAGCTTCACCGCCACTGCCTCCCCCGATGGAGCGGCCACCATCAGGATCTGGGGAACGCCTGGCTTGGGGCTGGTGGCGGACACTGGGCTCATAGCGGGACTGCGACGGGGTGACGGAATGGTCGGGTGAAAACAATGGGGCCGAAAGGATCATGCCGGCAGTACAGCCAAACCCGCTGAGCGTGATGACATCATCACGACACAAAACGTTGCTTCAATGTCCGGGCGCAGCCGATAGCTGACCGGGATCAAAACAGGCACCATCTAGGGGCCGGGTGGAAGCGCTGGAACCAAAGACCTGACGACGGGGAACGGCCCGGAGGCCCAGCAGTGCTGTCAGGGGTGTTCGCAGACCGGGAGGCGCGCTGGAGGAGTACTCCGATCGGCCTGCACTTCATGTCTTCCCACTGGACGGAACTCTGCCGGGTTCCGACAGCAACCTTTTGAGCTGCTCAACGCTCCTATCTTAAGAAACCCGTTTGGGGTTTGCAAGGAGAATCTCGAGACCGTTGGAGAAGTCCTTGTCCCCGCTCTGGCTTCAGGTGTGGGTGGAGGCCGGTCGGGAGGGGCGGATTTTCACCTACCGCGCACCAGCAGACCTGGAGCTGGCCGCCGGGGATCTCGTCACGCTGCGACTGAGGGGCCGCCCCCAGATCGGCCTGGTGGTCGAGACCCTGGCGGAGCCTCCGGCCGACCTCGATCCAGCCGTGATCCAGCCCGTGGAGGGTCTGCACCAGGCCGCCGCCGTCGATCCCCGCTGGCAGGCCCTGCTGCAGGAGGTGGCTCGCCACTGCCACACCAGCCTGTTTCGAACCCTCAAGACAGCCCTGCCCCCCGGCTGGCTCGGCCAGCGCTCGGGGCGCTCCCAGGGCCAGCGGCCGCGCCATCAGCTCTGGCTGGAGCTGGTGGAGAACCCCCCGGGCTCCCCGCCACTCACCAGCCGCCAGCAGCAACTGCACGAGCGCCTGCGGACCTGCCCCGGCTCGGCGGCCCCCCAGGGCACGATCACGGCCTGGGGCTTCAGCCGCTCCCTGCTGCAGGCCATGGCGGCCAAGGGCTGGTTGCGCAGCAGCCAGCGCCTGCCGGCTGGCGGCCATGGCGGGCATGGCGGCTCATCAACGGCGGCGCTGGAGCCGCCCCGCGCCCTCAACCCGGAACAACAGCAGGCCCTAGGCGGGATCCTCTCGGCCTCTGGCCATCAGGAGTTCCTGCTCTGGGGGGTCACCGGGGCCGGCAAGACGGAGGTCTACCTGCAGGCAGCGGCGGCCTGCCTGGCCTCCGGCCGCAGTGCCCTGCTGCTCACCCCCGAGATCGGGCTGATTCCCCAACTGCTCGATCGCTGCCGCGCCCGCTTCGGTGAGCGCATCCTCGAATTCCACAGCGGCCTCTCGGAGCGGGCGCGCATCGCCGCCTGGCGCCGCTGCCTGCAGGCGGACAGCGACACAGCGCTGATTGCCGTGGGCACCCGCTCGGCGGTGTTCCTGCCCCTGGCCCGCCTCGGCCTGGTGGTGCTCGATGAGGAACACGACAGCTCCTACAAACAGGACAGTCCGATGCCCTGCTACCACGCCAGGGAGGTGGCCCGTCTGCGCTGCCGCGACGCCGGAGCCGCCCTGGTGCTGGGCAGCGCCACCCCCTCCCTGGAAACCTGGCTGGCCTGCCGCCGCCTTGATCAGCCCGCCCGCCTGCTGCGCCTCAGCCGCCGCATCAGTGGTCAGGAGGCGGCGCCCGTGCGGGTGGTGGACCTGCGCCAGGAGCTGGCGGAGGGCCATCGCCGCCTGATCAGCCGCCCGCTGATGGAGCGGATCGAGCGGCTGCAGGAGCGGGGGGAGCAGGCCGTGGTGCTGGTGCCCCGGCGCGGCTACAGCAGTTTCCTGAGCTGCCGCAGCTGCGGCGAGGTGGTCGAATGTCCCCACTGCGATGTGGCCCTCACGGTCCATCGCCTGCGCGATGGCAGCCAGACCCTGCGCTGCCACTGGTGCGGCCACCGCCAGGCCCTGACCTCCCGCTGCGGATCCTGCGGCTCCACCGCCTTCAAGCCCTTCGGTGCCGGCACCCAGCGGGTGATGGAGCAGCTGGAGCAGGAACTCTCGGGCCTGCGTCTGTTGCGCTTCGACCGGGACAGCACCCGGGGCCGCGACGGCCACAGGCGCCTTCTGGCCCGCTTCGAGGCCGGGGAGGCGGATGTGCTGGTGGGCACCCAGATGCTGGCCAAAGGCATGGATCTGCCCAGGGTCACCCTGGCGGCGGTGCTGGCGGCCGATGGCCTGCTGCATCGCCCGGATCTGCGTGCGTCTGAGCACTGCCTGCAGCTGCTGCTGCAGCTGGCCGGCCGGGCCGGGCGGGGGGAGCGTCCCGGCGAGGTGATCGTGCAGACCTACCTACCGGACCACCCCGTGATCCAGCACCTGATCGATGGCCGCTACGACGCCTTTCTCGAGGCCGAACTGCAGCTGCGGCGCCAGGCGGGCCTGGTGCCCTTCAGCCGGGCCTGCCTGCTGCGCCTGGCCGGTCCCTCCGGAGCGGCCACCGCCACCGCCACCGCGGCCCTCGCCGAGCAGCTGCGCCCCCGGGTGGAGCAGGCCGGCTGGCAGCTGATCGGCCCCGCCCCCGCCGTGGTGGCGCGGGTGGCCGGCCGCTACCGCTGGCAACTGCTGCTGCACGGTCCGGCCGGCGCCGATCTGCCCCTGCCCCCTGAAGCCGAGCTGCGCGCTGGCCTGAGCCGCGGGGTCAGCCTCTCGATTGATCCGGATCCGATCGAGCTCTGAGGCGGGGGCCCTGGGGAGAGGGCAGTTCGGGCCAGCCGAATCCCGCCTGCCGCCGCAGCCGCTGCAGCACCAGGCTCAGCGCCAGCAGCAGGCCGATCACCAAGCTGCCCACCCCCAGGCGGCTCCAGCGCCAGCTGCGCAACTCCAGCCGGTTGATGGCCCCCAGTTGCAGGGGCCAGTTCAGCCCCCCGGGCCGGGCTTCCACCGCCAGGGGCTTGGCGCTGCGCACGGCCCCTGGCTCCAGCCCCCGGAGCCGCAGCTGGAAACTCAGGCCAGGCAGGGGCTGCAGCTGGCTCAGGTCGAGTTCGAAGCCCAGCTGCTGGTGAACCCCCAGCAGCCAATTGCGCTCCTGCAGGTTCAGGTCAGGGGCGGGCAGGGCCTGGCCGGTGAGCTCGCCGGCATCGAGGGCCAGGCGCCGGAGCAGGGCGGTCGCATCGGCCGCTGAAACCACGCCGCTGCTGATGCTCAGACGGCCCTGCTCCGGCTCCAGCGAGAGCTTGTAACGGCTGAGATCGGCGTCGGCGCTGAGGGTGCTGGCGAACTGTCGCTGCCAGGGCATCCAGCGACCACTGGTGCTGGTGAGGCTCTGGCTCAACTCCAGGCGGCCCGGCGCCGGCAGGCTCAGGTCGGTCTCGACGCGCAGGCAGCCCCCCAGCAGCCCCATCAGCAGCAGCAGCACCGCCAGCACCACAAGCGCGAAGCCCAGGGGTTGCCGGGTGGGACCCACCGGCGGCGGCGGCGGGTCCTCCGCTCGTCGCCGGCCCGGGCGGGACTGGCTCAGGGGCATCGCCCGTTGCTGCAGCGATTCCACCGCACCGATCGGCGGCAGGGTCAGGGACCAGTTCTCCGGTCGCTGCAGGCTGGGCGCCTCCAGGATCAGGCTGAGGTCGCGGGCCTGGCGGCGCAGCTCGGGATCAGCGCAGCCATGGAGCCCGCGCACGCAGCTGGCCGCCCGCTCCGAGTCGCCCTGGCCGATCAAGGCGGTGGCCATCAGCATCCGCGCCCGGCCGCCCAGGGGAACCGTGACGGCATGGGCGGCCACGATCGGCTCCAGCAAGCGCAGGCAACGGCCATACTCCCCCCGCTCGATCGCCGCCCGTGCCGGCGCCAGGACATCCTCAGCCACCCCGGAGCGCACCCGATCGAGCTTCGTCGCGGCTGCTGCCGACCACCATCGTGCCGACACCGGCATCGGTGAACACCTCCAGCAGCAGGGCATGGGGCACCCGGCCGTCGAGGATGTGAGCAGCGCCCACTCCCTGGGCCAGAGCCCGGATGCAGCACTGGGTCTTGGGGGTCATCCCCGCATTGACCACGCCGCTGCGGATCAGCTCCCGGGCCTCGGACAGGCTGATCTTTCTGAGCAGGCTGGAGGGATCCTCGCGGTCCTGGAGAACGCCGGGGGTGTCGGTGAGCAGGATCAGCTTCTCGGCCTGAAGGGCCGCCGCCAGCTCCCCGGCCACGGTGTCGGCATTGATGTTGTGGGCCTGGCCGCTGGAATCGGCGGCCACACTGGAGATCACCGGGATGTAGCCGTTGTCCAGCAGGGGGGCGAGCACATCGGGGTTGACCGCCGCCACCTCCCCCACCCAACCGTGGGAGCCATCCCCCCAGGTGCGGGCCTCCACCAGGCCCCCATCGCTGCCGCAGAGCCCCACCGCACGCCCCCCCACCCGGTTGAGGCCGTTGACGATCTGCTTGTTGACCCGGCCCACCAGCACCATTTCCACCACATCCATGGTGGCGTCGTCGGTGACCCGCAGACCCTCCCGGAATTCGGCTGGGATCTCCAGCTTCTTCAGCCATTGATTGATCTCCGGTCCGCCCCCGTGGACCACCACCGGCTGCACACCCACGCAGGCCAGCAGGGCCACGTCGCGGAAGACCGCGTCGCGCAGGTCTTCGCGCACCATCGCCGCACCGCCGTACTTCACCACCACGCGCCGGCCGGCGAAGCGCTGGATGTAGGGAAGGGCCTCACTGAGGACAGACACCCGCAGGGTGTCCTCTGCGCTGATGACGGGGTCGTGGCTCAAGGGAGAAATGAAGACAGTGGGTGAAGGGGCCGGGGTTCAGGCCGCGGCAGCGGGCTCGGCCACATCCGTGCCGGGCAACAGGCTCAGCTCCAGCTCCCCAGGGGAGATCAGCCGCAGCTCGGCATGGAGGTCGGGCCCGAAGAAGCGACCCAGCCGCTCCTGCTTGGCCTGCCAGCGCTCCGCCGGCACCCCCTGGCAGAGGAAGTGGAGCACCAGGCCGTAACCGTCATCCACCTGACGCTCGGCCACGCTCAGCAGCTGCGGCGGAGCGTCGTCGTTCCAGAGCTTGAGGGCTTCGAGGGAACTCTCCAGATGGGCCTTCTGGCCATAGCGCCAGCGGGTCACATCCTTGAGCAGCACGCGCAGGGGCTCGCTCTCGGGGCGCTCGCGCAGCTCCCGCAGCTCATCCACCGGCGTCAGCCGCTGGGCAGGGGGCAGCTCCGACGACTTCAGGGCCAGACCGCCCAGCAGCACGGGAATGCCGTAGAAGACCCCCGCCAGGCTGATGTTGGGGCTGTCGGTGGCGTAGGCGATCGAACCGATCACCGTGAGCGCTGCGCCGAGGATGGTCAGCAGGCTGCCGGGCGATGTGAGTGCTTGCATCTCGCCATCTTCCTGCAACGCGGTCCAGGATGGCCACCGTCGCCCAGGAGCCTCTTCGGCCATGGATCAGCCCAGCCCCGATGCCGATCCCGTTGTCCCGACTGCCGCTGAACCGTCTGCCGCTGAACCGTCTGCCGCTGAACCGTCTGCTTCAGCCGCGTCGTCCTCTCTCCCTGAGATTCCATTCAGCGACCCCAGCACCCTGACGCTGCTGGATCAGCTCACCGAAGATCGCCTCTGGCTGCTGCAGCAGATCGATGGTGGTCGCTGGCCCGATCTGAGGTTGGATCTCGCGGCCCTGGAGCGGGAACTCGGGCAGCTGCTCGACCAGGCCCGCCAGCGGCTCGAACCCGGCTGATCCTGCCCTCAGAAGGGGATTTCGTCGTCGTCGTCGGCGAGATCAGGCACCAGGGGTGAGGTGTTCCAGGTGGGTGGCGCCGACTCGGGCGCCGCCGGACGCGGCGCGGGAGTGGCGGGCCGGGGCGCCGAGGACACCGGCCGGGGAATCGTGCGCGCCGGCGGGGCGGGGGCCGGGGCGGCTCCCTGGGCAGCCAGGGGATGCAGGCGGGAGAGGGTGAATTCGGCGCGCTTCTCCTTGATGCCATCAGGACGGGCGAAGGTGCTCATGCGCAGCCGCCCCTCGATCATCAAGCGCTGACCCACCTGCACCCGGTTCTGCAGATCCTGGGCGAGATTGCCCCAGCCCACCACCTTCAGCTGGCCCGGGGGATCATCGGGGCGAAGCCCGTCGAGCTCGACGGACATCTCCGCCACCGGCGTCTGGTTGTCCTGGGTGTAGCGCACCTGGGGTGCCTCCAGCACCACCACCTCGAGCAAGCACTGGTTCACGACCCATTCGGCGAGAGCGGGCCCCATCTTGATGCACGGACCCAACTCCTCGATCTGGCTGCTGGGCGGCACGGGTGAGGGCCCCCTGATCGCCGCCCGGCTGCTGGCCGCCGGCTGGAGTGTGCAGGTGTCGCTGGTGAGCGATGACGCCCTGCGGGCCTATGCCCCCCACCCGCGCCTGGCCAGTCGCCTGGGGGCCCTGGCGGGGCCCGGGGCGATCGCAGCCGAGCTGCAGGAGGCTCCCCTGGCTCCCTTCCGCTGGGTGATCGACGCCAGCCATCCCTTCGCCTGCCGCATCAGCGCTGACCTGGCGGTGGTCTGCGTCCACCAGCGCCAGCCGCTGTTGCGCCTCCGGCGCCCGCCGGCCCGCCAGCCGATCGGATCCAGGCTGATCCTGCTGGAGCAGCTGGAGGATCTGGCCGGCCTGGACCTGGGGGGCGAGCGGCTGCTGCTGGCCATCGGCGCCCGCCACCTGCCCAGGGCCGTGGAGCTGGCGGGCGCCGGGGCCTGCTTCGCTCGCATCCTGCCCAGCCCCACCAGCCTGCGGCTGGCCCTGGCGGCGGGACTGGGGCCCGGGGCCCTTGCCTGTCACCGGCCCGGTACGGGTCTGGCGGCTGCGGCTCCAGGCGCGATCGAGCGGGCGCTGTTGCTGCAATGGGCGATCACAGCTGTGCTCTGCCGTCAGTCGGGCGGGCCCACGGAGCAGCTCTGGCAGCAGCTCTGCGCTGAGCTGGGGCTGAGCCTGCTGCTGCTGAAGCGACCGGAGGAGCCGATCAGCGGGGCTGAGCTGTGGCCCCTGGAGCCGTTGCTGCGGCGGGTGGGGCTCCCAGCTGGTCAGCCACCAGCTGGGGAAGGGACACCCGCGGCCGCGGACCCAGCTGGGTGATCACCTGACCGGCGCAGAGGGATCCCAGCTGGCCGCAGTACTGAAGGGGTTCGCCACGGCTGAGGCCGTAGAGGAAGCCGGCGGCATAGAGGTCGCCGGCCCCGGTGGTATCCACCAGCGGTCCCAGCACCCGGGGCTCGATGCGATGGACCTCGCCGCCGCCCAGCACCACCGAACCGAGGGCCCCACGGGTGAGCACGGCGATGGAGCAGCGGCCGCGCACCTGCTCCATCGCCTCCTCGAAGTCATCGCATCGATAGAGGGCGGTGATCTCGGCTTCGTTGGCGAAGAGCACATCGACATGGCCATCCACCAGCTCCAGGAAGCTGTCGCGGTGCCGCTCGACGCAGAAGGCATCGGAGAGGGAGAGGGCCACCTGGCCGCCGGCCGCGCGCATCACCTCAGCTGCAGCGAGGAAGGCCCGCTTGGCCGCCTCCCCATCCCAGAGGTAGCCCTCCAGGTAAAGCATCCCCGCCTGACGCACCAGGTCGAGGTCGAGGTCTGCAGGCTCCAGGTCCACGGAGGCACCCAGAAAGGTGCACATCGTGCGCTGGGCATCGGGGGTGACCAGGATCAGGCAGCGGGCGGTGGCGGCTCCGCTGCTGGCGGCCGGAGTCTCGAAGCGGGCCCCCACCGAGCGGATGTCGTGGCTGAAGATCGACCCCAGCTGGTCATCGCGCACCCGGCCGATGAAGCCGGCCCGAGCCCCCAGCATGGCCAGGCCCGCCAGGGTGTTGGCGGCCGATCCGCCGGAGGTTTCCAGACCCGGCCCGGCGGCGGCGTAGAGCCGCTGGGCCTGCTCGGCATCCACCAGGGCCATGCCGCCCTTGCTCAGGCCGTGCTGCTCGAGGAAGGCATCGTCGGAGCTGACCAGCACATCGACGATGGCGTTGCCGATGCCCACCACATCGAGGGTCCGGCCGGAAGCAAGGGTCGTCATACGTTCAGCAGGGCACGCTTGGGTCCGTGGATCGGATCCTCCACCACGATCGTCTGATCGCGCTGGGCACCGAGGGAGACGATCGCGATCGGCACCTCCATCAGTTCCGCGAGGAAGCGCAGGTAGGCCATGGCCGGAGCGGGCAGATCCTCCAGAGCGCGGCACTCGGCGGTGGAGCACTGCCAGCCCGGCAGGGTCTGATAGATCGGCCGGCAGCGGGCGAAGGTCTCGGCGCTGCTGGGGAAATGGTCGATGCGCTCGCCATCGAGCTCATAGGCCACCCCCACCTGGATTTCATCGAGCTCATCGAGCACGTCCAACTTGGTGATGGCCAGGCAATCCAGGCCATTCACCTCCACGGCGTAGCGGCCGATCACCCCATCGAACCAGCCGCAACGGCGGCGGCGGCCGGTGGTGGTGCCGTACTCGCCGCCGCGGTCGCAGAGGTGATCGTTGAGGCTGCCCTGCAGCTCCGTGGGGAAGGGGCCCTCGCCCACCCGGGTGGTGTAGGCCTTGGCCACTCCGATCACGCGGTCGATCAGCGTCGGGCCGACACCGGCGCCGATGCAGGCACCGCCGGAGACGGGATTCGAGGAGGTGACGTAGGGATAGGTGCCATGGTCGAGGTCCAGCAGGGTTCCCTGGGCGCCTTCGAAGAGGATGTTCTGGCGGGCCCGGGCCGCCTGGTGGATCGTGCGGGTGCAATCGACCACATGGGGGGCCAGCCGTTCGCCATAAGCGAGGTACTCGCGCAGCACCTCCTCGGGGTCGAGCGGCTCGAGGCCATAGATGCGCTCGAGAATCAGATTCTTCTCGGCCAGGGGGCCCATCAGGCGCTCGCGCAGGCGATCGGGATCGAGCAGGTCGATCACGCGGATGCCGTTGCGGTCCGATTTGTCGGCGTAGGTGGGCCCGATGCCCCGCCCGGTGGTGCCGATGCGGCGGTCGCCGCGCCGCTGCTCCATCGCCTGATCCAGCAGGCGGTGGTAGGGCATGGTGACGTGGGCCGTGGAGGCCAGCTTCAGGCCCGAGATATCGATGCCGTAGTCCCCGAGCATGTCGAGTTCCTCGAGCATGATCCGCGGATCGACCACCGTGCCTGAACCGATCAGGCAGATGGTGTCGGGGTAGAGAATTCCGGAGGGAATCAGGTGCAGCTTGAGCACCTTGTCATCGACCACGATCGTGTGGCCTGCATTCACGCCGCCCTGATAACGAACCACCACATCGGCGGATCGGCTCAGCAGGTCAGTGATCTTGCCTTTCCCCTCGTCGCCCCACTGTGCACCGATGACGACAACATTGGCCAAGGACACAGCGGCCCGTAGCCGCTTCTAAGCACAAGGGACAACAGTCTCAGATGACCAGCCCTTTCGTCAAAGCCCAGTGGCCTGAAACCAAGCTGGCTGAGCTCTGATCGGAGCCGCTGCTGCTGCCCCCCTCGGGGATCAGGTGCCCCGCACGACGGTGGTTTCAGCCCTTTTCAATTCCTTCTCCAGGCGCGCCTTGAGCGCGTCGGGCAGGGGGCGGTTGGCGTAGTTGGTGTAATGACCGGCCAGGGAGTTCATGGCCGTCTGCATGGTGGTGAAGGAGGGCAGTCCATTCACCTTGCGCTTGGGCCTGTACAGAGCCACGTAGTCATTGATCAGCGCACGGGCCTCGGTTTCAGACTCGGGTCGAGCCGGATCATCCTGATCCAGGGCGATGGTGGCCAGCAGTGATTCAGCCACCGCCATGGTGTCGTCCACGTAGGAACCACTGAGGCTGTTGCTGACACTGCCGCAGCTGCTGAGCGTGAGGCTGAGGGTCAGCACGATCGCCAGCAATGGGGTGAGCGAACGGCTCCACCAGCTGCGTGGGAGCAGCTCCGTCCGGCAGGCCCCAAGGGCTGAATTCAGGGCTGCTCCGGCAGCTCGGTAGAGGAACCTCCAGACCACAGTCATCAGCATCTCCAGACTTCGCAAGTCGATCTTACGAGCTGCCCAGGGCCAGGCCCCCACGGGCAGCCAGGATCGTCTGCTGCAACTGGGCAACCACCGCATCGGCGGCCATCTCCGACTTGGCTCCGCTCGCCCGTTCCACCAGCTCCACCTGGGCGGAGGCGGCACCGCGCCCCACCACCACCCGCCAGGGGATGCCGATCAGATCGGCATCCTTGAATTTCACCCCGGCCCGTTCACTGCGGTCATCGAGCAACACCTCAAGGCCCGCCTGCTCGAGCTTGTCGTGGAGGGTCTCGCCGAGGGCCACCTGCACGGGGTCCTGGGCACTGGCCACCACCACGATCACTTCAAAAGGCGCGATTGCCACAGGCCAGCAGATGCCCTGCTGATCGTGGTGCTGCTCCACGGCCGCCTGGGCCAGGCGGGAGACGCCGATGCCGTAACAGCCCATCCACAGAGGTTCATCCAGACCTTGTTCATTGGTGAAGGTGGCCTCCAGGGCCTGGGAGTACTTGCGCCCCAACTGAAAGATGTGGCCCACCTCGATGCCCCGGCTGGCTTCGAGCCGCTGCGTGGGGTCCTGGAGGCAACGCTCCCCCGGCTGAGCCGAGCGCAGGTCGGCCACGCTGGGCCGAGCGCCACCCAGGGCCTCCCAGCGGGCTCCCACCAGGTGCGTGTCGGGCCGGTTGGCGCCGCAGACGAAGACATCCAACTCAGCGGCGGTGGCGTCCGCGAGACGCAGGAAGGCGGGATGCCAGCTGCGGGCACCGCTCAGCAGCTCATCGCCCAGATGCGGGCCAAGGCAGCCCAGGGGCCACTCGGGCAGGCCCTCGGAGCGGATCTGCTCAGCGCTGATCGGCTCCAGCTCCAGCAGCGCGCCAGCGCCCTCACCCACGGCCGCACTGACGGCATTGGCGAGCTTGGTGGGATTGAGCTGCTGATCACCGCGCAGGCTCACCAGCACCACCCGCGCCTGGCCGATGGCGCAGCGGGCCAGCAGCAGCAGCACCTTCACGGTCTGGCTGGGCTCGAGGCCATGGGCCGCGCAGAGGTCTTCGATGCTGTGCTGGCCTGGCGTGTGCAGCTCCACCGCCTCAGGCGAAGGGCACACCAGGGGCACGGCGGGCTCCGGCAGGGAGCAGGCCCGCTCCTGGTTGGCGGCGTAGCGCCCATCGGCGCTGCTGAGGATCAGGTCTTCACCGGCGGCGGCGGTGACCATGAACTCCTGGCTGGCCGAGCCGCCGATGGCGCCGCTGTCGGCCTCCACGGCCACGGTGCGCAGGCCGCAGCGGCTGAAGATGCGGCGGTAGGCCTGGTCCATCCGCGCATAGGTGAGCCTGAGATCGGCCTCGTCGGCGTGAAAGGAATAGGCATCCTTCATGATGAATTCGCGTCCGCGCATCAGGCCGAAGCGGGGCCGGATCTCATCCCTGAACTTGGTCTGGATCTGGTAGAGGCTCACCGGCAGCTGGCGGTAGGAGCGCAGCAGGTCGGCGGCCAGGGCCGTGATCACCTCCTCATGGGTGGGACCGAGCCCGAGGGAGCGCTCCTGGCGATCCACCAGGTGGAACATGATTCCCTCCCCGGCGGTGTAGCCCTGCCAGCGGCCACTGCGCTCCCAGAGGCTGGCGGGCTGCAGGGCGGGAAGCAGGGTTTCCAGGGCGCCGGTGGCGTTCATCTCCTGGCGCACGATGGCCGAGATCTTGCTGAGCACCCGCCAGAGCAGGGGCAGATAGGCGTACACCCCCGAAGCCACACGGCGCATGTAACCGCCCCGCAGCAACAGCTTGTGGGAGGGGATCTCGGCTTCGGCAGGGTCATCCCGCAACGTCACCAGCATCAGGCGGGAGACGCGCATGGATCGGGCAGCTTGAGCGGGCTGGGACCCTATCACCGGGCCTTGCGCGGCAGCGGCAGAGCCGGTTTAATCACGCCACCGGGCGGGTCGTTTCTGCGGCCTGGCGGACCAGGCTTCCTCTGCTAACGTCGGCATGAATTCCCAGCCGTCCAAGATAAGTCTTATGGTTGCACCCACGGCCGGCTCCGGCGGAGAGCTCCCACCGTCCGTGGCGACTGCCTGGCCCGCCGGCCTCCCCGATCCCAGCTCCGAGCCCAGCGAAGGCCTGATCGGCATCGACGAGGTGCAGAAAGCACTCAATCGCTCCAGGGCTTCGGTCTACCGCTACACCAACACTGATCCGCGCAACCTCAACCCACCCTTCAATTCGCGCAAGCTCAATCCGGAATACCGCACGGATCAGAAGGACGCCCTGCTGTTTCACCCCAACGAGGTGGCCCGTTTCGCCCGCGATGTGCTGCGCATCAAGGAGGTGACCGTGGAGGTGCTCAATTCACCCTCGACGGCCACCCAGCAGTTGCTCAGCTCGATCCTGCAGGAACTCCAGGCCATCCGCCACAGCCTCCAGGGAATGGATCAGGCCCCGGCTGTGCTGAGCAGCAAGCGCGATCAGCTGGAGCAGTCGCGTCCCGCCGCCTGAGGGGGCCGTCAGCGGCTTGGGCAGATGGCTGCAGGAGGTGGCATATTGAAGTTGGCAACGGATTGCCTGCGGGTTGTTTTTTCCCAGCAGTCAGGCCATTGCTGCTTTGAGCTTCAGTTTTGATGCGGCCTGTGTGCCCATCGAACCCTGGATCTTGAAGCTGGTCCCTCAACCCTCTCCATGGATTCCGAACCTCCGCGAACCGGCACGGCCGCAGCCATTGCCACGGCCGCAGACCCAGCCCAAGCTCACGCCGTTTTCGCCACCTCCCTTACCCCCGCCAGCACCGAGTCAAGGCCAGGGTCCAGCACAGCTCGAGGGGGGGGCACGGATGAGTCGTACAGCCCGGAGGGCTTCCTTGATCCAGGCTCACCGCTGCTGGGGGCCGCCATTGCCCTGCTGGCCCTGATCGTTCCCGTGGCGGCCGTTCTGCTGGAACGCAGCGCCTTCCGGGCCGATCCCAGCCTCTCCATTCCCGTCAGCCGTGGCTATCAGCAGCCCGATCGGCTGCCTCTCCCTGGGATCCCTCCATCGGGATCGGTTCGCCCGCGCTGATCAGGAAGAGCGCTGCAGCAGGAATCCCTCGTAATCAAGGGCCTGGAACACCCGTGCCGGGTCCGTGAAGCCGGCGGCGTTCACCAGGGCGGTGAGCCGCGCCAGCCCCACCGGATGGGATCCGTGGGTGAGCGGCTCCAGCAGCTCCCGTGGGGCCTGCAGCTCTGAGGCCCGCTGGAAACCGAGCCAGGCCTCCGCCATCTGCTCCTCCAGCAGGGGCAGGGCCGGACGCATCAGGTCCACCAGCACCACCTGACCCCCAGGCCGCAGGCAGCGGGCCAGAGCCGAGAGGAAGGCCAGCTTGCTGCCGTCATCCGGGAGGGTCTGCAGCACCAGGACCGAAAGGGCTCCATCAAAGCCGGCCTCGGCATCCAGTTCCTCCACCGTGCTCTGCCGCCAGTTCAGGCCAGCGGCGGCCGTGCCGAGGCGCTGCTGGGCGGCACTGAGCATCGCTGCGGAGGGATCGACCGCACTCAGTTGCCAGTCCGGGCGCTGGGCCAGGGCCTCCACCAGCTCGGCCCCGGTGCCGCAGCCGGCCACCAGCACCTGGGCTCCAGCCCGGCCGGCCAGAGGCGAGGCCGCCAGCAGGGCCACCCCGAGCCGTGCCAGGCTGGCGTAGCCAGGGATCAGGCTTTCAACCACCAGGTCATACCCGGAGAGATCGCCGCCGATCGGTGCAGCCATGGGCCCTGTGCGCGCTCCTTAGGATCGTAGGCAGGGGAGGCCCTGGGCCCCGGCCAAGAACCGTTGCAACGGATGAATCTCAGGACCTTCCGGAAGGTAGATTGGCTAGCGCCAGTAGCCGCTGCGATCCGTGCCCACCATCCGCTTCGATAATGAAGACCAGAAGGTTGGTTGCATCGAGGGGGCCAACCTGCGCCAGGCGGCCCTGGATGCCGGGATCAACCCCTACAAGGGCCTGAACAACTTCAACAATTGCGGCGGCCTCGGCCAGTGCGGCACCTGCGTCGTCGAAGTGCTCGAAGGTGCCCAGAACCTCTCGCCCCGCAGCGATGTCGAGCAGGTCTACCTCTCAGACAGGCCGGCCAACTTCCGCCTCAGCTGCCGCACCAGCGTCAATGGCGACGTGACCATCCGCACCCGTCCTGAGGCCGCCGTGGGCAAGGGCTCCAACAGCCTCGTGGGCGCCCTCAAGTCGCTCGTCGGCCGGAAGTGAGTCCGGCTGGCGCCTCCGCTGGAGGCCGCCCGCGGCTCTACAGCTACCCGAAGTGCTCCACCTGCCGCCGGGCCCTGAAATGGCTTGTCGCCGAGGGCCTGGTGGTGGATCTGATCGATATCACTCTCTCGCCTCCAACCCGGCAGCAGCTGGAGCAGGTCTGGTCGAATCTGGCCGATCCCAGGCGCCTGTTCAACACCAGCGGGGCCAGTTACCGCGCCCTCGGAGCCGCCAGGGTCAAGGCGATGTCCCCCGATGAGGCCATCGCGGCCCTGGCCGCCGACGGCAGATTGATCCGCAGACCCCTGCTCTGGGTCGACGGCGGCCCGCTGCTCACGGGCTTTGATCCCGAGGTCTGGAGGGAAGCCCTGAAGCCTCTGCTCCCTGGGGCTGGTCCTGATCAGTCACCGGCGGCACCGTGAGCTGATCCAGCTCACGGATCAGAGCGTCGATGCCCGTGCGGTTGATCTGGCCCAGATAGGTGAGCTTGAGTTCCTCCAGCAGCGCGCAGACCAGCTGCTGACTGCGTTCCAGCACCGGACCACGCTCAAGGGCTTCGGCCAGTTCATCCCAGAAGCGATCGACGCAATCGCGCAGCAGATCGATCTGGCGGTTGTCCCGTTGCTGCAGCCTTGAGCCGGCTCCGCGCGAGAGTTCGATCATGCTCTCCACCAGTCCGGTGGCCAGCTGCTGGGTCAGCTGCTGCTCCACCTGCATCAGCAGCTGCAGCTGGCGCAGCCCCGGTGGCACCACCATCGACTGAAGGGTCTGCTGCAGGGAATGGGCCAGCACGGCCTGGAGCTGGGGAGCCAGGCGGGGACCCACATCACTGAGCAGCAGCGGCCCCCAGATGCGCAGCAGCTCCACCAGCTCGCGCTCGTCGTTGATCGTGACGGTCTGATGGCTGCGCAGCCGGCGGATGCGCTGGGGCCATTGAGGGGAGCGGATCAGGCCCTGGGCACCATCCATCAGCTGCAGGGCGAGCACCTCAAACAGCTCCACCGCCAGCAGGGCCACCACGGCCCGGCTGACCACGGCCCGCAGGGGCTCCATGTTCACCAGGCCGCTGGTCTGAAGCCTCTCCACCACGGGGATCAGGCGCAGCAAGCGCCAGAACGGCATCAGCAGGGGCAGGTCGGTCCAGCGCCGCAGCAGGGCATCCCTCCAGCTCAGCCCCGGCAGGCGCCGGCGCAGCCGGGCCGCCCGCAGCAGGATGTCCGCCAGGAAGACGCTCTGGAACAGCAGCAGATCAAAGCGCCAGAAGTGATTGGTGGGCCGACCGTTCTCATCGATCGAGCGCCAGTAGTTGGTGGCCACCAGCGGCAGCACCTGCTGCTGCCAGAAGCGGCGTTCTTCGCTCCAGGAGCGTCCCTGCAGCCACTCGTCCCCCAGCAGCTGGTCGGCTGATTGTTTGGCCGAATCCAGGTCAGCACGCTCACGCAGGCGGTTCTTGATCTTCTCCAGCGTGCCGGAGCCGCCGGAGGCCAGGAAGGGGTTCTCCTCAATGATCTCGTTGGTGAGCGCGATCTGCCGCTGGCGCAGCTCGCTGGCTGCAGAGCCGGCCAGCAGGGCACGGTCCATCTGCTCGAAGGCCTCCAGATAGGCCTTGGTCTCGCGGTGGGGCTCGATCCCCTTGACCGGGTCGTAGTAGGGCGTGATGTCGGGCAGGAAGCCGAGCGGCAGCACCAGCGGAGCTGAGGGCAGGGGATAGAGGTTGCGCTGCAGCCAGAACGTGCGCAGGGGCACGTAGGTGATGTCGAAGCAGACCCAGAGCAGATTGAGGCTGGCCCAGAGGGCGACGAACTGATCCCAGCGGTGTCCAAGGCTGTGGGAGCCAGCCGAGGACCTGAGATGCCAGCGCGGTCGCACCATGGAAAACAGCGTCGATCGGTTCCACGGTAAGCAGGCGGATTGCCCCTCCCAGGAGCCCTAAGGTGGCCGGCTGCAGCCGCCAAGCGACAGGCTGGAGCCACCGTCAGCAGCAGGAGAGCCTTGAGCGCCGAGGATTCCCCCCCACCGATCACACCAGCGGGGACCCCTGAGTCCGGGCCGGAGCAGGGGCTGCGGCCACCGCAGGGCTCCGCTCAGGGTTCAGAGAGTTCCTGGGCGTTCTGGCGCAGCGTGCTGCTCACCCTGGCGGTGGCCCTGGGCATTCGTCAGTTCCTGGTGGAGGCCCGCTTCATCCCCTCGGGCTCGATGCTGCCGGGTCTGCAGATTCAGGACCGGCTGCTGGTGGAGAAGATCAGCTTCCGCAACCGCGCCCCACGGCGCGGGGAAATCGTGGTCTTTCAATCCCCCTTCCATTTCGATCCCGCCCTGCGGGCGAACCAGAGCTCCAGCCCCCTGAGCTGCCTGCTGGTGAACCTGCCCCTGATCGGCTCGATTCCCGGCCTGCAGCAACCGGCTTGCGATGCCTACATCAAACGGGTGGTGGCCATTCCCGGCGATCGGGTGGTGGTCAACCCCCGCGGCCAGCTGAGCATCAACGGCAAGGCCATCAGCGAGCCCTACGTGGAGAATTTCTGCCCGATCGACAGCCAGGGCATCGGCCCCTGCCGCAGCCTCGACACCGTGGTGCCCCCCGGAGCGGTGCTGGCCCTGGGCGACAACCGCGCCAACAGCTGGGATGGCCGCTTCTGGCCCGGTGGTCCCTTCCTGCCGGGCAACGAGATCATCGGCCGGGCTTTCTATCGCTTCTGGCCCCTGGATCGCACCGGTCCCCTGGGCGACCCCGATCCCCTCAGTGGGGCCCCAGCCACAGCTCCGGCAGCAGCCCCGTCGCCAGCACCTGCCCCCTGAGCCGCTCACCCGCCAGCGGTTGATTGGCGGCCTTGGAGGCCTCGCCATCGGCCCTGGGCGTCCACTCCTGGTCGGGGTCGAAGAGGATCCAGCGCCTGGAGCCCACTGCCAGAGCGGGCGGCTCCAGCGCCAGCAGGCGGGCCGGCCCCCAGCACAGGGCCTCCCAGAGCGCCGCGGCGCTCCAGCCCTGCTCCCGCACCAACTGCTGCCACAGCAGCGGCAGCACATAGCGGTGGCCGGCCAGACCAGGCCGCCGCTGATCCAGCGGCAACAGCTGCTCCTCGGGATCGAGCGGTTGATGGTGCACCGCCACGGCGCTGATCACCCCATCGGCCAGGGCCTCCACCAGGGCGCGGCGATCCGCGGGGGTGCCCAGGGAGGGCACCAGGCGCCAGCCCTCCGCCACCGGATCGAGGCTGCCGCTGTCGGCCACCAGGTGCCACCAGCAGACCGTGGCCATCGGTGCCGTCTCGGCCGCCCGCAGCAGCTGCACACCAGCGGCGGTGGAGAGATTCGCCAGGCGCAGGCGGACCTCGGGCAGGGAGGCCGCCAGCGCCAGCAGGTTCTGCAGGGGAATGGTTTCGCTCAGGGGTGGATCCAGGGGCCAGCCGGCGCGCAGTGCCTCCACCCCCTCACGCACGAAGCCGCCGTGATCGAGGCTGGCGTTGCGCGGGGCCAGCAGCACGGGGCGATCCGCGCACTCGCCGATGCTGAGCCCCCTCTCCAGCAGGGGCAGCGGCGGCAGCTCCCCCTCCTCCGCCAGGCCGAGGGCGCCGGCGGCCAGCAGATCTGCATGGGCCGAGAGGTCGTCACCGCGGCCGCCCAGGCTGAATCCCCCCCACAGCGGCAGCTCGAAGGGCGGCTCCGCCCTCAGGCGCAGGCACTCGGGGCGATCGCGCCAGTTGCGGGCCCGCGGCAGCAGGGCCACGGTGCCGTAGCCGGCCGCCGCCGCGGAACGCACCAGGCTCCCAAGGGTTTCAGCGCGGCCGTCTTCAGGCTCCTCCAGAACGCTGTGGGGATCCACCAGGGCCGGCGCCAGCAGCCAGGAGCCCGCCGGCCTGGGCAGCAGGCCCCGGCGGGTCGCCTCGGCGCCGGCGCCGGTGCCGATCGCTGTGATCACCCCCTGCTCGATCAGCACATCGCTGCGCTGCAGCGGCTGCGCGGGTCCCTGCAGCAGCTGAACATCCTTCAGCAGCTGGGCCGTCATCAGAGGGCGCCGGCGGCGGTGCGGTCGATCACACCACCGAGGTGGCTGGTGAGGTTCAAGCAGCTCACCACCGGCAGGGCCCGGTCGCCCTGACCCGGCGCCGGCCAATCGATCACACTCACGCCGCCGTTGCCCTGCTTGACCATCCAGATGTCAGCCGGAGACAGCCCCAGCAGGGCACAGAGAATCGTCTTGTTGACGGCGTCATGGGCCACCACCAGGGCGGTGTCCTCCGGCTCCAGGCCAGCGGCGAGGCTGCTCCAGCAGGCCAGGGAGCGATCCCACACCTGCTGGAGATTTTCACCGTCTGGCATCTGCACGGTGTGGGGCGCATCTTTCCATTGCTGCAGCAACTCCCCCCACTGCTGGGAGATCTCCTGCTCCAGGCGGCCCTCCCACTGACCATGGCCGATCTCCACCAGGCCGTCCTGGCTGCTGAGCATCACCCCGGGGTGGGCCGTGAGGATCGCTTCGGCGGTCTGGCGGGGACGGGCCATCGAGCTGGTGAAGGCCTTCTGGATCGGCACGTCACTGAGGAAGTCGGCGGCTGAGCGCGCCTGAACCAGGCCATGGGCATTGAGGGGGATATCGATCTGTCCCTGGAAACGGCCCTGGCGGTTCCAGTCGGTTTCGCCATGGCGCACCAGCAGCAGCCGTGCTCCGGCTCCCTTCGGCGGCAGCCCGGCGCCGAGGTGGGCGGTGACATTGAGCGATTCGATCTGCACCTGCACGCCGCCGCCGGCCTGGCGTTGCAGGTTGAGCACCGAGAGGGAAGCGTTATCAAGCCGCAGCCCCTGAAAGCGGCTGGCGGGGAGCCCCAGCAACTGCAGCACCAGGCAGCGCAGGATGGCGCTGTGGGCCACCACCAACACGGTGGTGAAGGCGCCGCCGGCCTGATCAGATCGATCGAGGTGCTCACGCTCCAGGCGATCCAGCCAGCGGCGGGCCTGGTCCATCAGCTCGGGAATCGGCCGGAAGCGGCTGCCATCGGAGCGCTGCAGCTCCAACTGCTCGGGGGCGTCGCGCCAGAGGCGGTAGTCCTCGGGGAATCGCTCCTTCACCTCAGCCCCCAGCAGGCCGCACCAGGGGGCCAGGTCCACCTCCAGCAGGTCGTCATCGAACTGGGCGCTGAGCCCGCCTGAGTGGGCCTCCAGCAGCCCGGCGGCGGTGGCGGCAGCCCGGCTCAGGGGTGAGCTGTAGACGGCATCGAGGCGCAGGTCGGCCAGGGCTGCTCCGGTGAGGCGGGCCTGACGGTGTCCCTCGACGGTGAGGGAGGAGAGATCATCCCGGCCCTGGATGCGGCGCTCGGTGTTGAAGCTGCTGAGTCCATGGCGGACGAGCAGGAGCCGAAGGGGCACGGGGTCTGGAGCTGGAAGCGCCGTCATCGTATGGGAGGGAACCTGATACGGCCCAGCGGGCTCGGGGGAGAATCAGGCGATTGCGAGGAGTCGAGGTGGCAACAGCTGGGCGAGCACGGGCCGGGTCCCTGAAGGTGGGGCTGGCCATGGTCAGCCTGGTGCTGAGCCTGCTGCTCTGGTTCAACGGGCTCCTGGAGAGCCTGGAGCGTCCCTCGGTGGGCAACGACCTCTCCCGGCGGCAACTGGAACTCAGCACCCTGGCGGCCCCGGCGGTGCCACCATCGCTGCAGCCGCTGCTGGTGGGCAGTGACCCCGGGGCCCTGCTACTGGCTGAACTGGAGCTGCAGGCCCAGACGGCCGGTCAGCAGGAGGCCAGGATCAGCCTGCTGGAGCGGGCTCTGCTGCAGCTGCGCCAGGGCAAGACGGCGGCCGCCCGCCCCCTGTTGCTGCAGCTGCAGCTGCAGGCCGGCCCTGACGATCAGGCCCTGATCGAACAACTGCTGCTGCATCCCCAGGGCGGCGCCATGCCCGCTGTGCAGCGGGGGATGCTTCAGGACCCACTGGTGCGGCGATTGAGCTGCCAGGTGCTGGCGGCCGGCGGCGACTGCGCCGAGCCGGCCGCCGAGCGCAGGGCCCTGCTGCAGCTGCTGGGCATCAACCTGCTGCCCGCCCTGGCCCTGCTGGCCGGCCTGGTGCTGCTGCTGCGGGAGGGCTGGCTGCGCTGGCGAGGCAAGCAGGCGCCGTTGCCGCCCCTGATCGGCCCCGACCTGGGGGTGATCGATGTGGTGCTGCTGATTGCGGGCGGGTTCGTGCTGCTGGGGGAGGTGCTCACTCCGGTGTTGCTGAGTCCCCTGCTGCAGGCCACGCTCACGGCCCTGGCGATCAAGCCCCCCCTTGCCGATGGGGTCACGGTGCTGAGCATGTACCTGGGCCTGATGGCCGCCCCCCTGCTGATGCTCTTCTTCCTGCTGCGCTCGCGGGGTCAGGCGCCGGAAGGGGGCTGGCTGCAGTTCCGCTGGAAGCCGCTGGCTCCTGGCCTGCGCAAGTCGCTGAAGTATCTGCTGATCGTGCTGCCCCTGGTGTCCCTGGTGGGCTGGCTGCAACAGCTCATCTGGAGCGATGTGGGCGGCAGCAACCCCCTGCTGGAGCTGGTGTTGCGCAGTGGCAACGGCCTGACCCTGGCCTGTTTCGCCTTCACGGCGATCGTGCTGGCCCCCCTGTTCGAGGAAACGATCTTCCGGGGGGTGCTCCTGCCGGTGCTGGGCCGGGAACTCGGCCCCCTCTCCGCCGTGTTGATCAGCAGTGCGGTCTTCGGCCTGGCCCATCTCAGCCTCGGAGAGTTTCCGCCCCTGTTCACCCTGGGCCTGGGACTGGGCTGGCTGCGCCTGAGCAGTGGCCGTCTCAGCACCTGCGTGGGGCTGCACGCGCTCTGGAACGGACTCACCTTCACCAACCTGTTGTTGCTGGCTCGCTGATGGCAGCCTTGCTGCCCCTTGCGCCCCATGGTTCACTTGCGAAGATTCGACAGGTCCCGGTGGTTGCTGCTCCATCGCCCCAGCCTTTCTTCAGGCGCCGCCCCCTGGAGCTGATCCAGGGTTCTTTTTCGGCCCGGCGTGTGGTGCGCCAGTCCCCCTGGCTGGCCGGTCTGCACAGGGCTTCCGATGGCCTGCTGGTGGCGCTCGGGCTCTCGATGGTGGGCCTCACGGCCCTCACCCTGCACTGGCAGGGGCAATGGACCCGGAGCTTTGAGCTGCTGGAATCCACCCAGGTGCTGGAGCACCGGCTGCAGGAATCCACGGCGGTGCTGGAGCAGCACCACCTGGCGATGGCTCGCCGCCCGGGCCTGCTGGTGCCCACCAGTCTTCAGCGCCTGATCCATCTGCCATCCCCTGCAGCCCAGGCTCCCAAACCCCCCCTCAGCCCCATCGCCAGCCAGGCGAAACCCCTCAATCTCCAATCCCTCGATCCCCGCACTCTTGGCGCGGAACTGGGTCGCATCAGCCTTGATCCCAAGATTGTTCAGGCCGGGTACTGAAGGTGGCCCGTCGCTCCGCCAGTGGACCCCCACCGTTAACCCTGCATGGAGGGGGCGCAGATCCCACATCGGTGGAGAATCCCCGTGCCAGCAGGCGCCGGGTGATCCAGCTGCAACCGGTCCCAGCGGGCCGCTTGCTCACCGTGTATCTCACCCTCTGCCTGGCCCTGGTGGGTCTGGCTGGGCGCATGGCCTGGCTTCAGGTCAGGGAGGGCGACCGCCTGCAGCAGCGGGCCCGGGCGATCCAGACCCAGAAGACCCAACCGATCGGTAAGCGCAGGCCGATCGTGGACCGCAAGGGGCGGCTGGTGGCCCTCGATGAGGAACGCTTCACCCTCTGGGCCCATCCCCGCTACTTCAATTTTCCAGGCGACGATCCCAACTTGATCCGCAGCAGCTCCGACACGGTCAAGAAGCTCGCCGAAGTGCTGCTGGTGCCCACCGCCGATCTGATGCGCAAGATCGATGGCCGCAGGTCCGGGGTCAAACTCGCCACCGATCTTGACCCCGAAACCGCCCGTCGTCTGAGGGAGCTGGGCATCAGTGGCCTCGACCTCGAGCCCTACCCCCAGCGCATCTATCCCCAGGGTCAACTGTTCGCCAATGTGGTGGGCTTCCTCAACCTGGAGCGGGTGGCCCAGGCCGGCCTGGAGCAGAGCCGTGACAAGGACCTGCGCCGCCAGGAGAGCATTCGCAAACTGCGCCGGGGCGCCGACGGCACACCCCTGCCCGACGGCCTTCAGGCCGGAGTGCTCTACACCGATGACCTGCGCCTGCAGCTCACCCTCGACGCCCGCCTGCAGCAGGTGGCCCAGCAGGCCCTGGCCAAACAGCTGAAGCAGTGGAAGGCCAAGCGCGGCTCGGCCATGGTCATGGATGTGCGCAACGGCGAGATGCTGGCGCTCACCTCGATCCCCAGCTACGACCCCAACAAGTTCTGGCAGTTCTCCCCGGGACTGTTCCGCGAGTGGTCGGTGCAGGACCTCTACGAGCCCGGCTCCACCTTCAAGCCGATCAATCTGGCGATCGCCCTGCAGGAGAAGGCGATCCAGGCCAATGGCAGCGTCAACGACGTGGGCCAGCTTTCAATCGGTGGCTGGCCGATCTTCAACCACGACCGGCGGGCCAACGGCATCCTCGATTTCGCCACCGTGCTTCAGGTGTCGAGCAATGTGGGCATGGTGCAGGCCATGCGCCGCCTCAAGCCCTCGGTGTACTGGGAGTGGATGCGCCGCATCGGCATCGACACCGTGCCCGATACCGACCTGCCCGGAGCGGTGGCGGGCGAACTCAAGACCCGCGAACAGTTCACCACCCAGCCGATCGAGCCGGCCACGGCCGCCTTCGGCCAGGGCTTCTCGCTGACGCCACTGAAATTGCTTCAGCTGCACGCCATGATCGCCAACGGCGGAAGGCTGGTGAGCCCTCACATCACCCGTGGGCTGCGTTCCGGCGACAGCCTGGCCTCGGCCCCTGAAGCCAAGGGCATGCAGCTGATGCAGCCGGCCGTCACCAAGCAGGTGATGGCCTGGCTGGAAACGGTGGTGGACAAGGGCAGCGGCAAGGGTGTCCAGGTGCCGGGCTACCGCATCGGCGGCAAAACCGGCACCGCCCAGAAGGCCCTCAATGGGGTTTACATCCCGGGAGCGCGAATCACCAGCTTCGTGGCCCACCTGCCGATCGACGACCCGCGCTACGTGGTGCTGGTGGTGGTGGATGAGCCCCAGGGGGGCAATGCCTACGGCTCCACCGTGGCGGTGCCGGCGGCCAAGGAGATCATCGAAGCTCTGCTGGTGTTGGAGAAGGTGCCTCCCAGCCCCGGCCGCCAGCCAGCCAGCGCATCAACGGTGCGGGGTTGAGGACGCCCAGGGTGCTCCCGTCGGGCACTGGCTAGCCTCTGCTGAAACGCCGATGCTTGGGGACATGCCCAACCTGCTCGATCAACTCGCTGCCATGACGGTGGTCGTTGCTGACACCGGTGAACTGGAAGCAATCAAGCAGTTCACCCCCCGCGACGCCACCACCAACCCCTCCCTGATTCTGGCCGCCGCCCAGATCCCGCTCTACCAGGGGTTGATCGATGCCTCACTCAAGGCCTCCCGCCAGGTGATCGGGGCCGCGGCACCGGCTGAGGCGGTGGTGCTTGAAGCCCTCGATGAAATCTGCGTCACCTTCGGCAAGGAGATCCTCCAGATCGTGCCCGGGCGCGTCTCCACCGAGGTGGACGCCCGGCTCAGCTACGACACCACGGCCACGATCGAGAAGGCCCGCAAGCTGATTGGCCTCTATGCCGACGCCGGCATCGACAAGGAGCGGGTGCTGATCAAGATCGCCTCCACCTGGGAGGGCATCAAGGCCGCAGAGGCCCTGGAAAAGGAGGGCATCCACTGCAACCTCACCCTGCTGTTCAGCTTCACCCAGGCGGTGGCCTGCGCCGAAGCGGGCGTCACGCTGATCTCGCCGTTCGTGGGTCGCATTCTCGACTGGTACAAAAATGACACCGGTCGTGATCACTATCCCGGCCCAGAAGATCCCGGTGTGATCTCCGTCACCAAGATCTTCAACTACTACAAAACCTACGGCTACCGCACCGAGGTGATGGGTGCCAGCTTCCGCAACCTCGAGGAGATCATCGAACTGGCCGGCTGTGATCTGCTCACGATTTCACCCAAGCTGCTCGATCAGCTGCGCCACACCGAAGCTCCCCTGCAGCGCAAGCTCGATCCCCTCAAGCCAGCACCCACCGAGGCTCAGTTCAGCCTCGACAGCTCCGGTTACATCACCGCCATGGCGGCTGATCGCATGGCCAGCGAAAAACTCGATGAGGGCATCCGCGGTTTCAGCAAGGCGATCGAAACCCTCGAAGCCCAGCTGGCCCACCGCCTCGCTGAACTGGAGGGGGAAGCCGCCTTCGCCCATGCCGCCCAGGAGATCTTCCTGCTCAACGACATGGATGGCGACGGCTGCATCACCCGCGAGGAGTGGCTGGGCAGCGATGCGGTCTTCGATGCCCTCGACACCGACCACGATGGCAGGCTGGTGCCCGAAGACGTGCGAGGCGGCCTCGGCGCCCCGCTGGCCCTGGCGGCTGCTGCGGCCTGATCGATCCTTCGACCCATGAATGCCCTCGACACCTTGCGCGCCCTGGCCAGCCAGGGCGAAGTGCGTGACTACGCCCCAGACGACCTGATCTTCAAGGCCGGGGAGTCTGGTGACTGCATGTTCGGGCTGCTGCAGGGCAGTGTCCAGCTCAGCTGGAACGGTGAGGCCGGCCACGAGCAGATCAAGGAAGGCGATGTCTTCGGTGCCGGCGCTCTGGTGACCCCGGACCACCGGCGCTATGGCAATGCCAAGGCCATCACCCCCTGCAGGATCCTGGTGATGAACCGGGAGAAGTTCCTTTTCGCCGTTCAGGAATCACCGATGTTCGCAATCGAACTGCTCAGCTCGATCGATCAACGCCTGCGCCAGCTCAAGGACTGCCTGCGCTAACTCAAGCACTTCTGCGCTAGCTCGACCCACGGTTGAACATCAACCGGCGGATCACCCGCTGGGCGATGTCGCCATAGCCCATCTCCCCCGAGAGGATCTGGGCGATGCGCCGCGGGGCGGTGGGCCGCTTCACCCCCAGCTGGTATCCCACCCGCGGCAAGCGGTAGAACACCTGGGCGATGCGTCGGCCCCAGGCCATCGACTGGCCCCACTCCAGCCGCATCGCCTCGCTGTAGCCCGCCAGGGCCCGGGCTTCACCGCCCAGCCAGCGGTCAAGGGCCTCAGCGGCCCGGGTGCCGCTAAGCAGGGCGGGACGCAGTCCCTCCGCCAGAAAGGGATCCACCAGCGAGGCCGCATCGCCCACCACCACGGCACCGCCGTCATGGTGCAACCGGTGATGCCCGTCCCAGACCCGCAGGGGAGAGATTCGCCGCTCGCCACTGTCTGGCGGCAGGCCGAAGCTGGGCAGCAGGCGGGCCAAAATCGCCTCGGCCTCCAGCGGCTCGCGGCCGATGAAGCTGCCCACACCGATGCTGAGACCCCCCTGGCGGGGGAAGGCCCAGCTGAAGCCATGGCGCACCAGGCCGAATTCAAAATGGGCCGTGTCAGGCTCCGGCACCTCTCCGTCCACCTCCACCGACACAGCCGAGGCGTAGCGGGGCTGGGGCGATCCCAGGCCCAGCGCCTGGCCGAAGCTGGAGCGGGCCCCATCGGCGATCACCACCGCCCGGCAGCTGAGCGCAGCGCCCGCCATGGTGTGGACCCGCCAGTGCTCCCCATGCCGCGAGATGCGCTCCACAGCGGTGGCTTCGAGCAGATCGGCCCCAGAGGCCACCGCCTGCTGGGCCAGAACCTGATCCAGCCGGGAGCGGCGCACGATCCAGAACGGAGCCTCCCCAGGCAGCTCGGCGATCACCGGATCCTCCAGGCACCAGGTGAAACGCACCTTGGTGATCACCCGATCCACGGCAGGGCGCAGATCGAACGGGAAGAGGTCCTGCACGGAGGCGGCCATCCCCCCGCCACAGGGCTTGGGCCTGGGCAGGGGGCGGGCCTCCAGCAGCCTCACCCGCCAGCCCCGGGCAGCCAGGTGATAAGCCGCCGCCGCTCCTGCCGCGCCGGCCCCCACCACGATCACATCGGCATCACAGGCTGGCCCACTGGCAGCGCTGGCCACGTTCACACCTTGAGAATTTCGGCTTCCTTGTCCGCCAGGCTTTTCTCCAGTTCCACGACATAGCGATCGGTGAGCTTTTGCACCTTCTCCTGCTCATCGCGGCTCTGATCTTCGGAGAGATCCCCGTCCTTCTCCTGCTTTTTGATCCTGTCGATCGCGTCGCGGCGGATGTTGCGCAGGGCCACCTTGCCGTCTTCGGCATAGCGGGAGGCGAGCTTGCAGAACTCCTTGCGCCGCTCAGCCGTGAGCGGGGGGATGTTGATGCGAATCAGACGGCCGTCGTTGTTGGGGGTGAGACCCAGATCACTCAAGGAGATGGCCTTCTCGATCGCCGCCATGGCGCCGGCATCGAAGGGCTGGATCTGAATCGTCTGGGAATCCGGGGTGGAGAGATTGGCCAGCGAACGCAGGGGCGTCTCGGTGCCGTAGTACTCGATCGAGATCTTGTCGAGCAGGGAGGGATTGGCCCGTCCGGTGCGGATGGTGTTGAAGGTGCGCTGGGTGGCTTCCAGCGACTTGCGCATGCTGGCGTCGAGATCCATGGGCGTTGCGGGGAGTGTGCGGGGTCAGCCGGCAGGAACGATGCGGGTGCCGATCGGCTCGCCGGCGATGGCGCGGCCGATGTTGCCGGGCCCGAACAGGTCGAAGACCACGATCGGGATGGCGTTGTCCTTGCAGAGGGCGATGGCGGTGCTGTCCATGACGGCCAGCTCACCGCTGAGCACGTCCTGGAAGGTGAGCTGGTCGTAGCGGACGGCGTCGGCGTGGCAGGCCGGGTCCTTGTCATACACCCCGTCCACCTTGGTGGCCTTGAGCACCACGTCGGCGTTGATCTCGGCGGCCCGCAGGGCGGCGGTGGTGTCGGTGGTGAAGAAGGGATTACCGCAGCCGGCACCGAACACCACCACCCGTCCCTTCTCGAGATGGCGGATGGCCCGGCGGCGGATGTAGGGCTCAGCGATCTCCTGCATGGCGATGGCCGTCTGCACCCGGGTGGGAACCCCTGCGCGCTCCAGGGCGTCCTGAAGGGTGATGGCATTCATGACGGTGGCCAGCATGCCCACGTAGTCGGCAGTGGCCCTGTCCATGCCGGCCGAGGAGCCCTTGAGGCCGCGGAAGATGTTGCCTCCTCCCACCACGATCGCCAGCTCCTTGCCGGCGCTGACCACCGCTGAGACATCCTCAGCAATCGATTGGACGATGGCGGGATCAATGCCGTAGCCCTGCTCCCCCATCAGCGCCTCGCCGCTGAGTTTGAGCAGAACGCGCTGGTAGGCCATCGGAATTCAGCGCACGGCGAACACAGTCGGCGGCACAGTAGCAAGCACTCCCGCAAGCCCCGAGCGGCAACCGCTGTGCGTCAGAACTCGATGCCGGCCTGGGCTTTGACCCCCTGCTCGCGGAAGGGATGGCGCACCAGCTTCATCTCGGTGACCAGATCAGCCCGATCCACCAGACCCTGCGGCGCCCCCCGGCCGGTGAGGGCCACGTGGGTGAGCTCCGGGCGGAGATCGAGGCCCTCCAGCACCTGATCCAATTCCAGGTAGCCCAGCTTGAGGGCCACATTCACCTCATCGAGCACCACCAGCTTGCGGACGGGATCGGCGAGGTACTGCAACGAGCGCCCCCAGGCCTCCTGCACCAGCTGGCGATCCCGATCACGGTCCTGGGTTTCCCAGGTGAAGCCCTCCCCGAGGGCATGCCAGGCCAGATCGTTGCCGAACAGCTGCAGGGCCCGGGCTTCCCCTGGCTGCCAGCCGCCCTTGATGAACTGCACCACCGCCACCCCCTCGCCGTGGCCGAGGGTGCGCAGCACCAGGCCCAGCGCGGCCGTGGTCTTGCCCTTGCCATCGCCGGTGAACACCAGCACCAGCCCCTTCTCCAGGCTGCGCTCGCCCACCCGCTGCTGCTGCACCTCCCGGCGCCGTTGCATGCGGCGGCGGTAGGCCTCGGCGTCGCGCTCGGGGGCCAGATCGCCGCCGGGGCCCAGCTCAGCGGCCACCTGATCGAGCGGGTCAGCCACAGGAGGGTTGGACATCGGCGTGGAGCTCGGCGATCGCCCGCCACTCTGGCGCGCCGGCTGGCTCAGGGGGTCAGGCGCTGACGGGCCAGGGCCGCATCGACGGCCTGCTGCTGGTCCCGGCGCGTGATCCAGTGGTGGTAGGTGCGCGTGTGGATGGCCACCGAGTGGCCCATCATCCGCGCCGCCACCGTGTCGGGCAGGCCGATGTGAATGGTGCGCACGGCCCAGGCATGGCGCAGGTCGTAGGGGGTGCAGGGCAACTGGTAGCGGTGGAACTGCTCGGCCACCCGGCGGCCCACCTGCTGCAGGGTGGTGCGCCGCAGATCGGTGCAGACCGCGGGGAGGCGGTCACTGGCCTCGCCGAGGAGGGTCAGATCGAAGCGGTCCACCCACTCGGGCTGGAAGGGCCAAACCTGATGTTCACCGGTCTTGGTGGTGGGCAGCACCCGGATCACCCGATCACCGCCGGGGGCCAGGGCGGAGAGATCGGCGAAGAACACCTCGTGGTTGCGCAGGCCATAGGTGGCCATCAGGCCGTACACCAGCCGCCAGCGGGGGTTGGGAATGCGCTCCAGCCACTCCAGCAACTGGGCATCACTGGGCAGGCGCCGGTACTGGGCCTGGTGCAGGCCGTAGCCGCCGGCCCGCTCACGCCAGTCGTCAGGCAGAGCCAGCTCCAGCTGCCGGGCCAGGGCCGCCAGGGCAGTGCCGCACTGCTGGCGGCTGCGGCTGGCGGGGGGATAGCCCTCCAGCACCTCCAGCAGCTGCTGGCTCTCCAGGGGCTCCCCCTGCTCCAGCCGTGAGCGCAACCGGCGCAGGTAGGGCTGGTAGGCGGCGGTCCAGGTGGTGCGGCTGCCGGCGGGATTGCGACGGCGGCGGGGGTCGGCGAAAAAGGCCTGCTCGAAGGCCTCGAGCTGCTCCAGGGACGAGGCAGCGGCGGTGGGACGCCCCCAGTCGCCCCAGTCGAAGCGCTGCTGACGCAGGGCCTGGTTCACCCGTTTCAGTTCCCGTCGGGCCTGGCTCAGGCCGGTGGGGCTGGCCTCCAGCCCCAGGCTCAGGCGCTGCACCCGCTGGGGGCCACCGCGGGGGCAGGGCAGGGGACCGCGCAGAGCCAGCCGCCCCCCCCGCCGCTCCAGGCGCAGGGCCAGACCGCTGGCGGCCAGACGGGCATTCTCCTCGCTCAGCGCGGCATCGATGGCGGCAAGGGCAGGGGTCAGAACAGCTGGAGCCGGTGGGCGCCGAGGTTATCGATCACGGCCGGCTAACGCCAGCGGGCACCAGCAGGGTTACGCTCTGAGCCATTCGGTGGATCAGATCAGGTATGGCCAGGGTCGGCGTCTTGCTGCTGAACCTCGGCGGGCCTGAGCGCATCGAAGATGTGGGGCCATTCCTCTACAACCTTTTCGCCGACCCGGAGATCATCCGGCTGCCCACGCCCCTGCTGCAGAAGCCCCTGGCCTGGCTGATCAGCACCCTGCGCAGCAGCAAGTCGAAGGAGGCCTACCGAGCCATCGGCGGCGGTTCCCCCCTGCGCCGCATCACCGAGCAGCAGGCCCGTGAGCTCCAGAGCGAGCTGCGTCAGCGGGGGGTTCAGGCCACCACCTATGTGGCGATGCGCTACTGGCATCCGTTCACCGAATCTGCCGTGGGCGACATCAAGGCCGACTCGGTGGATGAGGTGGTGGTGCTGCCGCTCTATCCCCACTTCTCGATCAGCACCAGCGGTTCAAGCTTCCGGGAACTGCAGCGCCTTCGCCAGGCCGACCCCGCCTTCAGCAAGTTGCCGATCCGCTGCATCCGCAGCTGGTACGACCATCCCGGCTATGTGCTGGCGATGGCGGAGCTGATCGCCGCCGGGGTGAGCAGCTGCCGGAACCCCGCCGCCGCCCACGTCTTCTTCAGCGCCCACGGCGTGCCCAAGAGTTATGTGGAGGATGCCGGCGACCCCTACCAGCAGGAGATCGAAGCCTGCTCAATCCTGGTGATGGCCAAGCTGGAGGAGCTGCTGGGCCATGGCAATCCCTACACCCTGGCCTACCAGAGCCGGGTGGGACCGGTGGAGTGGCTCAAGCCCTACACCGATGAGGCCCTGGTGCGGCTCGGCGAGGAGGGGGTCGAGGAGCTGGTGGTGGTGCCGATCAGCTTCGTGAGCGAGCACATCGAGACCCTCGAGGAGATCGACATCGAATACCGGGAGATCGCCACCGAAGCCGGCATCAGCAACTTCGTGCGCGTGCCCGCCCTCGACACCTACCCCACCTTCATCAAGGGGCTGGCGGATCTGGTGCAGCTGGCCCAGGCCGGTCCTGAGGTGAACCTGGATCAGGCCGCCGCCCTGCCCACCCAGGTGAAGCTCTACCCCCAGGACAAGTGGGCCTGGGGCTGGAACAACAGCTCCGAGGTCTGGAATGGCCGCCTGGCGATGCTGGGATTTTCGGCCTTCCTGCTGGAGCTCCTGAGTGGCCGGGGTCCGCTGCATGCGCTCGGCCTGCTCTAGGCCCCTCAGCGGTCTGTGGCTTCCGCTACTCCCCAGCGGCAGCCACAGACCGCGCAACAGTTCTCCCAAGCTTGGAACTGAGCTTCTACGCTGACGGTCTCCGTTGCGTGTGTTGCTCGCCACCGTGACCGTGACCACCGTGACTTCGACGACTGCCGCCGCCGCCCACCCAGCGACGACCGCTCCCTCGGCCCCTGGCCAGGTTCCCGCTGAGGCCTTAGCCCCAGTGGTTCCCGGGCGGCTCAGCGGCGCTGACGCCCTGATGGATGCGCTCCACCGCCATGGCGTCACCGATGTGTTCGGTTACCCCGGCGGAGCGATCCTGCCCATCTACGACGCTCTGCACAAGGCCGAGAGCCGCGGCTGGCTGAAGCATGTGCTGGTGCGGCACGAGCAGGGGGGCGCCCATGCCGCCGATGCCTACGCCAGGGCCACCGGCCGCGTCGGCGTCTGTTTCGGCACCTCGGGTCCCGGGGCCACGAATCTGGTCACCGGCATCGCCACGGCCCAGATGGATTCGGTGCCGATGGTGGTGATCACCGGTCAGGTGCCGCGAGCCGCCATCGGCACCGATGCCTTCCAGGAAACCGACATCTTCGGCATCACCCTGCCGATCGTGAAGCACTCCTGGGTGGTGCGTGATCCCGCCGACATCGGCCGGATCGTGGCCGAAGCCTTTCTGATCGCCGCCACAGGTCGTCCCGGACCGGTGCTGATCGATGTGCCCAAGGATGTGGGGCTCGAAGAGTTTGAGTACACCCCTGTGGAGCCGGGAACGGCCATCCCGGCGGGGTATCAGCTGCCGAGCGGACCAGCCCCTGCGGCGATCGCTCAGGCCATTGAGCTGATTCGCCAGGCGCGGCGTCCGCTGCTCTATGTGGGCGGTGGCGCCATCAGCTCCGGCGCCCACACCAGCCTGATTGCCCTAGCCGAGCGCTTCCAGCTGCCGGTCACCACCACCTTGATGGGCAAGGGCGCCTTCGATGAGCGCCATCCCCTGGCGGTGGGAATGCTGGGCATGCATGGCACCGCCTATGCCAACTTCGCTGTCACCGAATGCGATCTGCTGATCGCCACCGGTGCCCGCTTCGACGACCGGGTCACCGGGCGGCTCGACAGCTTCGCCCCCCGTGCCCGTGTGATCCACATCGACATCGATGCCGCTGAGGTGGGCAAGAACCGCCTGCCGGAGGTGCCGATCGTCTCAGACGTGCGCCTGGCCCTGGAGGCCCTGCTGCAGGCCTCGAGCGGCGAGAGCGATCACGGCCACACCGCTGCCTGGCTGGAGCGCATCAACCGCTGGAAGCGCCACTACCCGCTGGTGATCCCCACCCCGGAGGGGGCCATCGCTCCCCAGGAAGTGGTGATGGCCCTGCGCGACTTCGCTCCGGACGCCTTCGTCACCACCGATGTGGGGCAGCACCAGATGTGGGCGGCCCAGTACCTCAACAACCCGCCACGCCACTGGATCAGCAGCAGCGGCCTTGGCACCATGGGCTTCGGCCTGCCGGCCGCCATGGGTGTTCAGGTGGCCTTCCCGGCCGATCAGGTGATCTGCGTGGCTGGCGACGCCAGCATCCTGATGAACATCCAGGAGCTGGGCACCCTCTCCCAGTACGACCTGCCCGTGAAGGTGGTGATCCTCAACAACGGCTGGCAGGGCATGGTGAGGCAGTGGCAGGAGAGCTTCTACGGCGAGCGCTACTCCGCCTCGGAGATGACCCGCGGCATGCCCGATTTTCCCCGCCTGGCCGAAGCCTTCGGAGTCAGAGGGGTGGGAATCAGCGAACGCTCCAGCTTCCGCGAACAACTGGCCGAGGCCCTGGCCCATCCAGGCCCGGCTCTGATCGATGTGCGCGTCCGCCGCAACGAGAACTGCTATCCGATGGTGCCCCCCGGTGCCAGCAATGCCCAGATGGTCGGTCTTCCCAATCATCCGGAGCTGGCGATCGACACCACCCGCCTGTGCGGCTCCTGTGGCATCAGCACGGAAAGCGCCCATCTCTTCTGCCCCAGCTGCGGTGCCAAGCTCTGAATCCCCTGCCCCTGCTTCTGGCCCTGGTCCTGGCCATCGGCCTGCTGCTTGATCCCATCGGCGCCAGCCCGGCTGCCGCCGCCGAGGTGTTGCAGGTGCGCAGTGGTGTGCTGCTGCAGGTGGGTGATCAGAACCGCAGCTACCCGGTGCAGCTGGGCTGCATCAGCGTCACCCCGGAGCTCTCAGGGGCCGCCGAAGACTGGTTGCGCCAGGAGCTGCCGCGCCGCACCCGGGTGAATCTGCGCCCGCTGGGCTCTGCCGATGGGGTCCTGCTGGCGCGGGTGCAGGTGTTGCGGGGAGGGGATGACCTGGGCACAGGCCTGATCAGTGCCGGTCTGGCTCAGCCCCTGCCGGCGTTGATCAGTCCCCAGGGCTGCCCCTCCAGCGAAGACAACGCCCAGGAGCCATGAGCCTGAACCGCACCGCCAAGGGCATCGTGCTGGTGCCCAGCCTGCTGCTGGGTGGTGCCTTCCTCAGCGCGGCCCTCTGGGGAGGAGAAGGCTCGCAAGCCAACCGGCCCCTGGCCCTGGCGATCGCTGCGGTGCTGCTGGGTGGAGGATTGTTCACCCAGTTGCTGCCTGAGGCCGAACCGGAGGGCGAACCGGAACGGGACATGGAAGCCGACGACAACAGCTAGCTGACGTTCTTCAGCGGCGTGGAGCCACCGGAGGCGGAGCCGCGGCGGGTGGGGGGCCTGCCGCCCCGGTTCTGCTGGATTGCTGCTGCACCAACTGGAAGTAATCCGGTGTTGGGTAGAAGGCGTAGGTGTCCTTGGGCTGTTTGACGATCTGATCCATCACGGCGCTGAGATCAGCGGCCTGGACGGTGAGCTTGCTGCGGTCGGGGATGCCGGCCATCGCCTTCTGCAGGGAGGCGTAGTCGAAGAAGAAAAGACCACGCTCACCCTGGGGCGTCTGAATGGTGATCAGTGGTTGGGTGAAAAACACCGGCACGGCAAGCCCCTCTTGAATGGCCTTCTGATCGAGACCCTGTTTGCCGAGGAGGGTACGCGCCTGGTTCAGATCTGCTGGCAATGGAATCACCGGCGAGAGAAGTTTGCGATCTTTCAGCGATTTATTGATCTCCTGCACCCGCTCCAGGGCCACATTCATGGGCATCGGCAGCACTCCCGCCTTGATGGTGGGGTTGGCCTTGGTGAACGCGGCGAGCTCCTGATTGGCCTTGGCCCGATCCAGGTAGAGGGGCAGTACCAAAGCCTTGTTCCGCTCCAGGGGCAGCGGAATTCCTTTGGTGTCGGTGAGGACGAACACCGGAATGACGGCCAGCTTCTTCATGGCCTCCGCCTGGGGAATGGCCATCGCCGGGAGCGGCTGAAGCAGAGCCACCGCACTGATGCAGCCCAGGCCCCAGCGGGCCCACCGAGTGGTCAGGCTCTGCCTGTGGGCTGCAGGGGTCTGCGGAGCGAGCTTTGCGGCGGTGAGGCTCAGCATGCGTCCCTGGACAAGAAGATCAAATTTAGGGACGGCGCTGCACGTAATCTCGCTGGGCTGGACGGTATGAGTCATGACCACTGGCGGACTGGGAAGTGGACCTCCCCCCTCGCCAGAGCAGGGAGGGCGGCTTCCTCTCTGGAGTGTCGGAGCGGGACTGGCCGCGGTGCTGGTGGGGGTCCAGAGCCTGGCGGCCAGCAGCCCTTTCTCCAGGGATGTGTTGATGCTGTTGCCCAGTGAAGGGCTGCTGGCCGGGGTGGGGGACGGCCTGCGCCGCGGTTACGGCCTGGCCATGGAGGAAACCCGGGCCTGCGGCCTGCGGCCCCCCAGCCAGGGCCTGGGATGGCTTCCCCCTGAGCAGGACCCTGAAGCTCTGTTGGCAGGGTTACCAATGCCCGAGCTGTTGATCGCTCCACCTGCCGTCAACCTGCTGCCCTACGGTCGACTGGCCCAGAGCCGGGGGGTGAATGTGCTCCTGCCCCTGCAGCGGGGATATTCCCTGCAGCGTCTGCCCGGCCAGGTGGGTGCCGAAAGGATCTGGCCGGTGTTGCCCTCTCGCAGTCTCGAAGCCGACCGGCTGGCGCGCGGCCTGCTGGAGGACAAGGGGGGCAAGGTGATGGTGATTCATGACGGTGGAGCGGAGCAGGCGGCCCTGGCCGATCGTTTCGTGGAAACGATCCAGGGCAGCGGCGGCTGGACCGTGGGGGCCACCAACACACCCGAGGCGATCGTGGAACCCAGCGCCAAGGTGATGACCCAGCTGCGCGATGACGTGGGTTGGTACACCCCCTCTTCACTGGTGGTGATGACATCCCCGGGCAGCTCCCTGGCCCGGGCCGTGGCCGAACTTGACCTGCCGAACAACCTCACCCTCGCCTGGCCGTTCCCAGTGAGCGAGCCCTTGCCCCTGCCCCAGCTGGGGGTCGACTCCCTCAGTCGTGGGCCGGGCTGGGGGCGCTTTGAGCAGGCGTTCAAGCAACGCTATGGCTACAGCCCCGGGTTGGTGGAGGCCGCCGGTTTCGACACCGGTCAGCTGGTGACCGTCTCCTCAGTGAACGCTTCGAGCACAAAAGCCTGGTCGCTGGACTGGCTGGATGCCACGGCCAAGCCCCAGGACCTCTGCGCTGCCATCAAGGCCCGGCGGGCCGGCAAACCGGTGGCCCTGCGCGGCGCCGCCAGCCGCCTGGACATCACCCCTGGCCTTCCTCCCACAGGGGAGCTGCGGCTGACGCCCCTCAAGGCAGACCCCAGCGCCAGCCGTTCCTAGCCTGGGTCTCTGTGCGAGTTGATCGCCATGGGCCCCAACCCAACCGTTCCCGGCACACTCTCCAACCAGGAACCCCTGCTGCGGCCCTTTGGGCAGGTGGGCATCGGTGACATCGCTGAGGTGGGCGGCAAGAATGCCTCCCTGGGCGAAATGATCCGGGAGCTGACCAGCCAGGGCGTGAGGGTGCCCGGCGGCTTTGCCACCACCGCCTCCGCCTACCGGCAGTTTGTGCAGCGCAACGGCCTGGAGGCTCCGCTGAGGGCCATCCTCGGTCACCTCGACAGTGGTGATCTCGCGGCCCTGCAGCAGGCCGGCCAGAGCGCCCGCGAGCTGATCCTTGGAGCTGAGCTGCCAGCGGAGCTCCAAGCTGCCGTGAAGGCGGCCTATGGCGCCCTGGGGGGCGGTCCGGTGGCGGTGCGCTCCAGTGCCACGGCGGAGGATCTGCCCCACGCCAGCTTCGCCGGCCAGCAGGAGACCTACCTGAACGTGCGCGGCGAGGACGACCTGCTGGTGGCCTGTCTGCGCTGCTACAGCTCCCTGTTCACCGATCGGGCGATCTCCTACCGCCAGATCAACGGCTTCGATCACCTGGAGGTGGCCCTCTCGATCGGCGTGCAGCGAATGGTGCGCTCCGATCTGGGGGCCGCCGGGGTGATGTTCACGATCGACACGGAGAGCGGTTTCCGCGATGCCGTGCTGATCAACGCGGCCTATGGCCTCGGCGAGAACGTGGTCCAAGGGGCGGTGAATCCCGATGAACTGCTGCTGTTCAAGCCCACCCTGCGCCAGGGCTATGCCGCGATCGTCAACAAGCGTCTTGGCAGCAAGGCGATCCGCATGGTTTACGCCGAAGGCGGCACGGTGCGCAATGAACCCGTGCCGCCGATCGAGCGCGGTCGTTATGCCATCAGCGACGAGGAGGCCCTTACCCTGGGCCGCTGGGCCTGTCTGATCGAGGACCACTACAGCGCCCGCCATGGAGCGGCCACACCGATGGACATCGAGTGGGCCCGCGACGGCGAAAGCGGCGAGCTGTTCATTCTTCAGGCCCGCCCTGAAACTGTCGAATCGAGGCGGTCAGGCTCGGTGCTCTGCCGCTGGCAGCTCAAACCCCATCAGGCGGAGCTGATCACTCACGGGCGCGCCATCGGGGCCTCGATCAGCAGTGGCCGCGCCCGGGTGATCCTCAACTCCAGCGGCATCGATCGCTTTGAAGTGGGCGATCTGCTGGTGACCGAGCGCACGGATCCCGACTGGGAACCGATCCTCAAAAAGGCCCGGGGGGTGATCACCAATCAGGGGGGACGCACCTGCCATGCGGCGATCATTGCCCGCGAGATGGGGATCACCGCCGTGGTGGGCTGTGGCGACGCCACCGAGCGCATCCAAGACGGCGAAGCGATCACGATCAGCTGCGCCGAAGGCGAAGACGGCATGGTCTACCGGGGGCTGCTGCGCTACGAAAAGGAGGAGCAGAAGCTGGAGCAGTTGCCGCCCACCCGCACCCGCATCCTGATGAATGTGGGTAACCCGGAGAAGGCCTTCCGCTTCGCGGCCATTCCCTGCGATGGCGTCGGCCTGGCCCGGTTGGAGTTCATCATCGCCAACCACATCCGGGTGCACCCGATGGCGCTGCTGCAGCCCGAGCGGGTGAGCGATCCAGCCGAGCGGGAGGCCATTGCCACCCTCACCGCCGGCTACGACGACCCCACCGAGTACTACGTCGACCGGCTGGCCCAGGGCATGGCACGGATCGCGGCGGCCTTCCATCCCAGACCGGTGGTGTTGCGCTTCTCCGACTTCAAGAGCAACGAGTACGCCCGCCTGCTGGGCGGTGGGGCCTTCGAGCCCACCGAAGCCAATCCGATGATCGGCTGGAGGGGAGCGGCCCGCTACACCTCTGCGGAATTCCGTGCGGCCTTCGGCCTGGAATGCCAGGCCCTGCTGAGGGTTCGCCGTCAGATGGGTCTGCGCAACACCATCCCGATGGTGCCCTTCTGCCGCACCCCGGAGGAGGGCGTGCGCGTGCTGGAGGAAATGGCCAGCCATGGCCTGGTGCGGGGGGTCGACGATCTCAAGGTCTATGTGATGTGCGAACTGCCCAGCAATGTGATCGGCGCGGAGGCCTTCTCGCAGCACTTCGATGGGTTCTCGATCGGCAGCAACGACCTCACCCAGCTCACCCTCGGCATCGACCGCGACTCCTCCCTGGTGGCAGACCTGTTCGATGAGCGTCATCCGATCGTTCAGGAGATGATTCGCCTCGCCATCCACACAGCCCACCGCTGCGGCCGTCCGATCGGCCTCTGCGGCCAGGCCCCCAGCGACTACCCCGAGTTCGCCCGCTTCCTGGTGAAGGAAGGCATCGATTCGATCAGCCTCAATCCCGATGCGGTGATCGCCACCCGCCTGGCGATCGCGGCGATCGAGGCCGAGCTGGCGGCAGCCGGCTGAGGCCGCTGTCCGCTGAACAACGCCTGGGGGAGGGGCCGATAGGGTCAGTTTTCGTCGCGCGACTTGATGTCAGGCCCGCCTGCCCATGGGGGGGACGTCAGCCCCCAGGATTCAGCGTTCCATGCCCTCGATGGCGCCACTCTGCTCAGCCGGCTGGGCAGTGATCCCGAGCGGGGTCTGAGCGACGCTGAAGCCGCCCGACGGCTGGAGCGCTTCGGTCCCAACCAGCTGACCCTGCTGCGGGGGCGGCCCGCCTGGCTGCGCTTCCTCGAGCAGTTCCACAACCCTCTGCTCTACACCCTGCTGATCACGGGCCTGATCAAGCTCTGGATCGACTCCCTCGGCGAAGCGCTGGTGATCTGGAGCGTGACGCTGATCAATGCGGTGATTGGCTTCGTTCAGGAGGATCGGGCCGAATCGTCGATCGCGGCGCTGGCGCAATCGGTGCGCACCGAGGTGGATGTGGTGCGGGGCGGGCGGCAGCTGCGTCTGCCCTCCGAGCAGCTGGTGATCGGTGATCTGGTGCGGCTCAGCGCTGGCGCCCGGGTGCCCGCCGACCTGCGCCTGCTTCAGACGCGCGAACTGCGGCTGGATGAATCGGCCCTCACAGGCGAATCCCTGCCGGTGGCGAAATCAACCCAGGCAGCGCCGCTGGAGGCGGCCCTGGGGGATCGCCGCGGCATGGCTCACGCCGGCAGCTTCGTCACCGCCGGCCTGGGCAGTGGGCTGGTGGTGGCCTGCGCCGGGGCCACCGAAGTGGGTCAGATCTCCACGGTGCTGCGCCAGCACCACAGCCTGAGCACCCCGCTGACGCGCAAGATCCAGCGCTTCAGCCAGACCCTGCTGAAAGTGATCCTGGTGCTGGCCGCCCTCACCTTCGCGGTGGGCCTGATCCGCCAGCGGGGATCCGCTGAGATGTTCGATGGGGCCGTGGCCCTGGCGGTGGGGGCGATCCCCGAGGAGCTGCCGGCGATCGTGACCATCACCCTGGCGATCGGCGTCAGGCGCATGGCCCGCCGCAACGCGATCATCCGCAAGCTGCCGGCCGTGGAGGCCCTCGGCAGCACCACGGTGATCTGCTCCGACAAGACCGGCACCCTCACCCAGAACCGGATGCTGGTGCAGGAGATCTATGCCGGCGGCGACCTGCGCCCGCTCGAGAGCCTCTGGGGCGAGGCCGCCCTGGCCGCCAACCACGCCATGGGCGAAACCCTGCTGGCCGGATTGCTCTGCAATGACGCCCGCCACAGCGAGGAGGACGGGCTGGTGGGGGATCCCACGGAAACGGCCCTGCTGGTGTCGGCCCGTTCAGCGGGCCTGGATGCGCAGCGCAGCCTGCTGGAACACCCCCGGCGCGACGCCATTCCCTTCGAGTCGGAGCGGCAGTACATGGCCACCCTGCATGGCAGCGCCCGCATCCTGGTGAAGGGCTCGGTGGAGGCCGTGCTGCCCCGTTGCCTGAGCCAGCTGGACGCCAGTGGCGGCGACGAGCCCCTCAATGCCGCCGCCGTTCACGGGGCCGTGGCCGCCATGGCGGGACGCGGGCAGCGGGTGCTGGCCTTTGCGGTGGGCTGGGCCCAGCCCCAGCAGCCCAGCCTTGAGGAACAGCACGTGGCGGAGGGACTGCAATTCTTGGGTCTGCAGGGGATGCTCGATCCCCCCCGGCCGGAAGTGATCGCGGCGGTGGCAGCCTGCCGCGCCGCTGGCATCCGGGTGAAGATGATCACCGGCGACCACCTGGACACGGCCCTGGCGATTGCCGCTCAGATCGGCCTGGGCCTGGGCCATGGCCCCCTGGAGGGCCTCGATGGCCCGGCCCTGGCGCGGCTGACGCCCGCCGAGCTGGCCAGCCAGGGGGACCGGCTGGATGTGTTCGCCCGGGTGGCCCCGGCCCAGAAACTGGAGCTGGTGCGGGCGCTGCAGGCCAATGGCGAGATCGTGGCCATGACCGGTGATGGGGTCAACGACGCCCCGGCCCTGAAGCAGGCCGACATCGGCATCGCCATGGGCAGGGGTGGCACCGAGGTGGCCCGTGAGGCCGCCGACATGCTGCTCACCGACGACAACTTCGCCACGATCGAAGCCGCTGTGGAGGAAGGTCGCGCTGTCTACCTGAATCTGCGCAAATCCCTGGCCTTCGTGCTGCCGGTGAACGGGGCCGCCTCCATGACCATCCTGCTGGCGGCACTGCTGGGCCTGGAGCTTCCCGTCACGGCGCTGCAGGTGCTCTGGCTGAACATGGTGAGTTCGCTGACGATGTCGGTGCCGTTGGCCTTCGAGCCCCGCTGCGAGGGGCTGATGCTGCAGCCACCCAGACCTCCCCGCCAGCCCCTGCTCACCGGCGGGCTGATCCGGCGCCTCCTGCTGGTGTCGCTGTTCAACTGGGCCCTGATCTTCAGCCTCTTCGCCTGGGGTCGCCACAGTGGCCTGGATCTGGCCGGCGCCCGCACCATGGCGGTGCAGGGGCTGGTGCTGGCCCAGATGGTGTACCTGCTCAGCATCAGCCAGGTGAGCAAAGGGCTGCACCGCGCCGCTGAGCGGGGCTGGGGTCAGCTGACCCAGGCTCCGGTGCTGCTGCTGGGTCTGGCCCTGGCCCTGATGCTGCAGGTGGCCTTCAGCCAGCTGGCCTGGATGAACCAGTTGTTCAGCACCGAAGCCCTGAGCCTGAAGCAGTGGCTGATCTGCGCCCTGCCGATGCTGCCGATGATTCCTGTTGCCCTGGCGGCACAGCGGCTGGATCCCACCGCCGAGCCGGCGGACCATGGCCTGTTCAGCGGGGAGAGCCGAGCTTGAGTCCCCAGGCCTGGATCGCCCTGGCCACGGCGCTGGCCGTGCTGGGGGCCACCGCCAGCGGATGGACCCAGCTCACAGCGGCGGCCCTGCTGGGGGCCTCGGTGCTGATCTTCAGCGGTGTGATCAGCCTGCCGGAGGCGGCGGCCAGCGTGGCCCAGGCCCAGGGCACGCTCACGCTGCTGTTCGGAATGATGGTGGTGGTGCAGGCCCTGGAGGCCACCGGGGCCTTTGTTGTGCTGGCCCATCGCCTGATGGAGGGGGCCCGCGGCGAGGGACGCAGGCTGCTGCTCGGCCTGGTGCTGCTCACCACGGCCCTCGGCGCCGTGCTGCCCAACGCCGCCACGGTCCTGCTGATCGGCCCGCTGCTGCCGCCCCTGGCCAGAGAGATGGAGCTGGATGCGCGGCCGCTGCTGATCCTGCTGGTGCTCACGGCCAACAGTGCCGGCCTGCTGACCGTGATCGGCGATCCCGCCACCAACCTGGTGGCCAGCCAGATCGGCCTGGGTTTCCTGGCCTACGGCCGCCAGGTGGCGAGCGCCGCTGTTCTGAGTCTGCTGATGCTGCTGCTCACCCTGCCCTGGCTCTACCGCCGCATCTGGAGACTGCGGCGGCCTGCCCTGCAACGGTTGGCGCCGCGGCTGCTCCACCCCAGGGTCTTCGCCCTGCTGCTGGCGGTGGTGGTGGGGATGCTGCCCCTGTTCCTCTGGGGTGAGGAGCTGCCCATGCCCCTCAAGCCCGGGGCAACAGCGCTGGCGGGGGCTGCGCTCAGCCTGGTGGTGGTTCACCGCAGCGGCATGGTCAGCGTCGAGGGTCTGCTCTCCCGGCTCGACTGGTCGACACTGCTCTATTTCATCGGCCTGTTTGTGCTGATCGGTGGCCTGGAGCGTCAGGGGGTCCTGGCCCTGGCGGCCACGGCACTGGCCGGACTAAGCAGCGGTGGCGACAGCCAGTTGCTGCTGCTCAGCAGCGCAGCGGCCTCCAGCGTGGTGCCGAACATCCCGCTGGTGGCGATGCTCATGCCCGTGCTGCTGGAGAGCACAGCTCCGCAGGCCCTCTCGCCAAGTTTGCTGGCCCTGTTGCTGGGCGCGACGCTGGGGGGCAACGCCACCAGCATCGGTGCCTCGGCCAATCTGGTGGCGGTCGGCATCGGCCGCCGGGAAGGGTGCCCGATCTCCTTCCGCCTGTGGCTGGGCTTCGGTATTCCCACGGTGCTGCTGCAGCTGGCGGCCTCAGCCCTGTGGTTGCAGCAGTGGCCACCGGCGATGGGCTGAGTCTGGGCTGACAGGGGGATCGAAGCTGATCAACCACGCTTAACGGAGTCATAGGCAACGCAACTTCATTGGCGCCCCGCAGCGCACGGGAAGCCCCTAAGGTTTTGCGACTCTCCCGCAAACCGCACAACGCGATGACCGTCCCCTTCTTCGAGACGGCCTGGTTGATTCCGCTCTACCCCTTACTTGGCGGTTTGTTCTCCTTCCTCTGGTCGCCCGGTCTGATCAGCCAGAGTGGACCGCGACCTGCCGGGTATGTCAACCTGGTGATGAATTTCCTGGCCTTCAGCCATGGCCTGCTGGCCTGGATGGGTTGTTCCGGGCGCACCCTCAGCTTCACCTGGACCTGGCTCTCCACCGCCGGTCTGACGATCAATTTCGACGCTTCGATTGATCGCAGCGTGTTGATCGCCATCACGATGATCTGCGGCGTTCATCTGCTGGCTCAGATCTATGCGATCGGCTATCTGGAGATGGATTGGGGCTGGCCACGTTTCTTTGGCTCCCTGAACCTCTTCGAGGCTGGCCTCTGCGCCCTGGTGGTCACCGATTCGCTCTTCTTCTCCTATGTGGTGCTCGAGCTGCTCACTCTCGGCACCTATCTGATTGTCGGCACCTGGTACAACCAGTCGCTGGTGGTCAAGGGGGCCCGCGATGCCTTCCTGACCAAACGGGTGGGGGATCTGGTGCTGCTGGCCGGTGTGATCGCCCTGCTGCCGATGGCCGGCAGCTGGAATTTCAATGATCTGGCCGTCTGGGCCGCGCAGGCTGAACCGTCACCGGCACTGACCCTGATCCTGCTGGCCCTGGTGGCTGGACCGATGGGCAAATGTGCCCAGATTCCCCTTCACCTCTGGCTGGATGAAGCCATGGAGGGTCCCCTCCCCTCCACGATCCTGCGCAGCTCAGTGGTGGTGGCCGGCGGCGCCTGGGTGCTGCTGCGTCTCTACCCCCTGCTGGCCATCAGTCCCACCGCCCTGGCGTTCCTGGTGGTGGTGGGCGGTACCACCGCCCTGGTGGCTGCCCTGATCGCCCTGGCCCAGGTCGATATCAAACGGGCCCTGTCCTTCCTGGTGAGCAGCTGGTTCGGCCTGCTGTTCATGGCCGTGGGCTGCGGCTCCGTGGATGCGGCCTGGCACATGCTGCTGATCTACCCCCTGCCGATGGCACTGATGCTGATGTCAGTGGGCACGGTGATCACCAGCAACGTCACCCAGGACCTCACCCAGCTCGGTGGTCTCTGGTCGAGGCGACCGCTCACGGGCCTGGCCTTTCTCGTCGGCGCCGGCGGCATGGTGGCCCTGCCGCCCCTGGCTGGGTTTGGAGCGCTCAACGAGCTGGCAGGTTCCCTGCTGGAGGGGTCCGCCCCATCGGCTCTGCTGGTGGTGGTGCTGCTGACCAACGGACTGATCAGCGCCTGCCTGGTGCGCATCTTCCGGCGCATCTGGGGCGGATCTCCCTCGGTGTTCACGGCCCGCTCGGCTGAGGTGCTCTGGCTGATGGTGCTGCCCACCATGGTGGGGGCGGGGATGGTGCTGCACCTGCCGGTGCTGCTGGCCCCCACCCAGTTCGGTGGCTTCAACTGGAGTCCCATGGCCCTGCCGCTGCTGGCCTCCACCTTGTTGGGGGGTGCTCTCACCTGGCAGCAGCTCCCCCACCCCCTCGATGGCATGCAGGACTGGCTGGCCGCCGACCTGCACACCGAAACGTTCTACCGCCGAACCGTTGTGGGTCTGGTGGTGGTGCTGGCAGCAGCCAGCCGCTGGGTCGACCGTCGAGTGGTGGATGGCTTCAGCGACCGCAGCGGTGGTCTGACCATGGAGGGGGCCCGCCGTCTCAGCTACAGCACCTCCGGCCGTGTGCAGGGCTATGCCCTCACCGTGCTCATCGGCGTGATTCTGATGGGGGCCTGGATTCTGGTGCGCCAACCGGCCCTGGCACCCACCCTGCTTCGTTTCTGACGCCCTTCTCCCAGCCGTCAAGCCATCACTCCCATGCTGCTTCTGCTCCTGTTGCTTCCGCTGGCGGCCGCGCTGGCGATGATCGTCGCTCCACCGGGGCGATGGCCCCGCCGCCTGGCCCTGGTGATCCCCGGCCTGCAGCTGCTGCTGATGGTGCGGATGGCGGTTCAGCCCGCCGCTGACCTGCGGCTGGAGTGGTTGCCCCAGCTCGGGCTCGATTTTCATCTGGGCCAGGACGGCCTGTCGCTACCGCTGGTGGGCCTCACCGCCCTGCTCACCCTGATGGCCGTCGCAGCCACCAGCCTGGAGACCCCCAGGCAGCGGCTGTTCTTCTCGCTGGTGCTGATCACCAACCTCGGCCTGCAAGGGGCCCTGCTGGCCCGCAACGGCCTGCTGTTCGTGATCGCCTTTGAGCTGATCTTGGTCCCCACCACCCTGCTGATTGCCATCTGGGGCCATGAGCGCAGCCGCCAGGCGGCCATTCGCTATCTGCTCTTCGGCGCTGTGTCTGGGGTGGTCCTGCTGGCGGCCGTGCTCGCCCTGGACCTGCTCAACGCCAACGGCTTCAGCCTCGCCTACGACGACATGGCCACAGCTGTGCTCCCTGAGGGCTCCAAGGTCTGGATCCTGGGACTGCTGGTGCTGGCCTTTGGCCTGAAATTACCCGCGGTTCCCCTGCATGGCTGGCAGCCCCTGGCCTACAGCGAAGCCTCCTCACCGGTGGCGATGCTGTTGGCCGGTGCCGTCTCCAAGCTCGGGGCCTATGGCCTGCTGCGCTTCGGAGTGGGCTTCATGGGGGACACCTGGGAGGCCTGGGCACCGCTGATCGCCGTGGCGGGCACCGCCGGTGCGGTCTATGGAGCGCTCAACGCCATCGCCCAGACCGACATGCGCCGGCTGGTGGCCTACAGCTCCCTGGGGCACATGGGTCTGCTGCTGCTGGCCCTGGCCGCCGCCACACCCCTGAGCCTTCAGGGGGCCGTCGCCCAGGTGCTGGCCCACGGGGTGATCTCCTCGCTGCTGTTCTGCGTGGTGGGCCTGATCGAAGCCAAGACGGGTACCACCGAAATCGCCGAACTCTCCGGCCTGCTCAACCCCCTGCGCGGACTGCCCTTCACCCTGGGCATGTTCCTGCTGGCCCTGATAGCAGCGGCCGGTCTGCCCGGCATGGTGGGTTTCGTGGCCGAACTGGTGGTGTTCCAGGGCAGCTGGACTGTGTTCCCCCTGCCCACCCTCGGCTGCCTGTTCGCCTCCGGTCTCACGGCGGTCTACGCGATCCGCCTGTTCAACCGGGTGGGCTTCGGCAAACTCGACAACGCCAAGGCCTTCTACCCCGCCACCACCTGGGGCGAGCGGTTGCCGGCCCTGGTGCTCTCCGCTCTGGTGCTGGTGGGAGGCCTCTGGCCGCCCCTCACCCTGGGCTGGAGTGAATCGGTCACCGCGACCCTGGCTCGTCACCAACCCCTGATCGCCTCCCTTCCCGCCCCCTCCATCCTTCAGGAGCTCCCCTCATGACGGTGCTGACCGCGAAGCTCACAGCTCTCCCCCCCTCCACCCACCCCTTCGCTGAAGTGGTGCAGCGGCTGGAAGCCGGTGGCTCGATGCTGCCTGACAGCCCGGAAAATCTGATGCAGATCATCGGCATCTACAAGGCCTATGCCGTGCCGATGGACTTCTATTGGCGTGATCTGCTTTACATCGCCGAGCGGGTGTTTCTCAATCCCCTGCCAGCCTTCAAGTATTTCCCCAGCCAGGAGTATCTCGATCTTCCTAATTCCTATGCCGGAGAGACCGCCGACCTGCGCATCTGGCGGGGAGAGGCCGGGGCGCACCCCGAGTTGCTGGAGTTCATGGAGAAGGGGGAGACGCGGCGGATGCCCAAGCTGCTCCACCACCTCTGGCACGATCGCATCAACATGGAGTTCGCGGAGGCCTGCATGGATGCCATGTTCTGGCACCAGGGCATGGGCGGACGCTTCTACGACTACCTGGAGAGCGACACCTACAAGGCCAACGCCGATCGGGCCATCAAGGCCTACTTCAAGGGCAACCCCCTGATGCTGGGGCTGCACAAGCTCTTTCCGGAAATGTTCCTGGAGCAGGTGCGCAAACTCAGCTACTACGCCAACCTGGGCCTGTTCTGGGAGGTGATGGCACCGGTCTTCTTTGAGATGAGCGACATCTACGACGAAGGAGGCTTTTCCGGCGTGCCCGCCGCGATGGACTTCCTGGTGAATGGCATCTTCGCAGTGGCCGGTCGGCCGATCTATCACCACGTTTACATCAACGGAGAGTGCCTGGAGATCATCCCTAAGTCAGAGGGTTTCACCTGGCTCTACGAAGCTGCTCTGCCCTATGTGGAGGCAGTCTTCTATCGCACAGCACCCTTTCGCGGCACCAAGTCGTACAACGCTCAGGCGGGTCAGGTGCCGGCGGATCAGGCGGATTTTCACTACGGCATTCTCTATGCCGATGTGTTCCCGGTGGGCTCAGCCGGCATCCCCCCCACCCTGCTGATGCAGGACATGGTTCATTTCCTGCCTCCCTATCTCAAGGAGATCTATCTCCAGCACCGCCGTGGCGAGGAGGATCAGTTGATTCAGCTGGGCATCACCTTCCAGCGCTCCATGTACAACGTGACCTCGGCGGTGATCCAGGCCCTCAGGGCTGCGCTGTTCTATCCACTCGATGATCCTGACCCGGAGCATCTTCTGGCCAATCGCCGTTTCTTCGAAAGCCAGATGGATCGCTTCCTCCGGCCCGAAGCTCGCCTGCGCGATGTGCAGACCCAGGACTACCGCTGAGCTGATTCACCGCCCCTCTGCCCACCATCCCCGTGCCTGACATTCTCGATACTGCCCGTGCGGCCGGCTGCTTTCAGACCCTGCTGGCGGCTGTTGAAGCCGGCGGGTTGCTGGAGGCCCTCGCCAGCCCTGGCCCCTTCACGGTCTTCGCCCCGGTGGACGATGCCTTTGCGGCGCTGCCGGCTGGCACCGTTCAGACCCTCGTGCAGAACCCGCCGCAACTGGCGCGAATCCTCAAATATCACGTGCTCTCTGGCCACTACACCCGCGAGCAACTGATCGCTCAGGCGGAGTGGACCACACTGGAGGGGGCACCGCTGCCGATCCGTCGCTTCGATCCCTTCGAGGTGAAGAACGCCAGCGTGAATGCCGCCGATGTGATCTGCGACAACGGCATCGTGCACGTGATCAACCGGGTGATGCTGCCAGGCTGAATTCCCCACTCAGAGCGGTGCGGCTCCCTGCATCAGCCAGAGCCCGTGCAGGCCCTCCCAGACCAGATAGGCGCTGATCAGCAGCGCCAGAACACCCACAACCCATTCGCCGTGGTGCTCCATCCAGCCCTCGAGGCGGCTGAGGGGCGTACGGATGCCACCTCCGGTGGCCATCCAGGCCAGCGGTGGCAGCAGCAGCAGGGAACTGGCCACCAGTACAAACACCCCAGTGAGTTCCAGATCCGTGCCCACTCCTGGCTGGTTGATCAACAACAAGCCGGCCTCCTTGAGATAGAAGACCAGATTCTCGGGGGTGAGCAGGGCACTGACTGCTCCAATCAGCACCAACATCGGTGCGCTGAAGTCGGGCAACTGGCCGATCAGACGCATCGCCATGCCCTGCTCGTCGATGGCAGCGGCAGGGGTGAGCTGATAGAGGCCAAGGCCCATCAACACGGCCGCTCCCACCAGGTCGATCATCACCTGCCCGCGCTCTCCATGGTTAAGACCGAGGGCGAGGCGGTCACCCACCGCCATCAGGGCCACGATCGCCAATCCATTGGCACTGGCCCAACCGCTCACAAAGGCCAGGGCACGCCTGAGCGGCGATTGTCCGAGCAGAAGAAGCACCACCACAGCAATATGCAGTGGACTGAAGGCGATGCCGAACCCGAACAGGGACGTCTGACTGAAAAGTGCCGCAGAGCTGAGGTGCGGAGCTGGACCGAGCAGTTCAAGGCTGGGCACGGGATCGCCGGTACCGTTGTGGTCTCAGAGACCGTAATGGTCCGGCAATGCCCTGTGCGAGGGGTGGTTTCGGCTCAGAGAGCGATGGTGCCCGTTTCCGAGGTGCGGATGCGCACGGCTTTCTCCACGGTCGTCACGAAGATCTTGCCGTCTCCGATCTCGCCGGTGCGGGAAGGGCCGGCAATGGCTTCGATGGCGGCATCCACCTTGTCATCGTCGACGACCACTTCCACTTTCACCTTGTTGATGAATTCGACGGTGAATTCAGTGCCGCGATAACGCTCAACCTGTCCCTTCTGGCGACCGAAGCCCCGGCAATCCGTAATGGTCATGCCGATAATGCCGGCATCGACAAGAGCCGTCTTGACATCGTCGAGCTTGATTGGGCGGATGATGGCTTCAACCTTTTTCATGATGAAAGATGGTGGGACAACAACGTGAGTGTGATGGAAGCACGGACGGGGTTCGCCGTTCGTGCGGGCAGTCCTGCGAACAATGCGGGTCAGGCCCGCTCTGCTCTGTAGCTGTCGAAACAGAATGCCCCGCTTGGGGCTGTTTGGGGTGAATCGGACGCTCCGCACGGCTGCTGAGGCCATCCCGGCCCACCAGCTGGATCTGTGGGTGTGAGAGCTGCTGGTGCTGGGCTCAGAGAATCTGGGCCAGAAACTGGCGGCTGCGTTCGTGCTGGGGGTTGGTGAAGAAGGTCTCCGGAGGAGCCTCCTCAACGATCTGCCCCTCCGACATCAGCACCACCCGGTGGGCCACCTCGCGGGCGAAGCCCATCTCATGGGTCACCACCACCATCGTCATGCCATCGGCAGCCAGGTTGCGCATCACCTCCAGCACCTCGCCCACCATCTCCGGATCGAGGGCACTGGTGGGCTCATCGAAGAGCAGGATGCGCGGCTCCATGCAGAGCGAGCGGGCGATGGCCACCCGCTGCTGCTGGCCGCCCGAGAGCTGGCCCGGATATTTACGGGCCTGCTCGGCGATGCCCACCCGCTCCAGCAGAGCCATGGCCTGGGCTTCCACCTCGCTGCGCCGGCGCTTGCGCACCACCACCGGCGCCAGGCTGAGGTTCTCCAGCACCGTGAGGTGGGGAAAGAGATTGAACTGCTGAAACACCATGCCGGTGTCGCAGCGGATCGCATCGATGTTGCGCAGGTCGTTGGAGAGGACGATCCCATCGACGCTGATGCTGCCCTCCTGGAACTCCTCGAGGGCGTTGAAGGTGCGGATGAAGGTGCTCTTGCCGGAGCCCGATGGGCCCATGATCACCACCACCTCGCCCTTGCTCACGCTCAGGTCGACGCCACGGAGGGCATGAAAGCCATTGGGATACCACTTCTGCACCCCGCAGGCCTCGATCATCGGCTGGGTGGACGGCATGGTTCAGGCGGGGGAATGGGTGGGATCGAGGCGACGCTCCAGGGCCCGGCTGCCCAGCCCGAGGGCGGCGCAGCAGCACCAGAACAGCACAGCCAGGGTGAGATACACCTCAGCGTTCTTGCCCAGGAACTCGGGATTGGCCATCACGGTACGGGCCGTGCCGAGCAGGTCGAGCAGGCCGATCAGTGACAGCAGTGTGGTGTCCTGCAGCAGCGAGATGAATTGCCCCACCGCCGCCGGCAGGGCGATGCGCAGGGCCTGGGGCAACACCACCCGCTGCAGGGCCTGGGGCATCGAGAGCCCCAGGGAACGGGCGGCCTCCAGCTGGCCGGGGGGGACAGCGGAGAGGCCGGCGCGCACCGCCTCGGCCAGGTAGGCCCCGCAGAAGAAGGTGAGCACCCAGGCGGCCCGCCAGACCCGATCCGGCGCCCAGCCGCCGGGGAGCATGTAGCCAAGAATGTTCTGGCCCAGGAACAGCAGGGTGATCAGCGGTGCACCGCGGATGAACTCGATGTAGAGCACCGAGCTCCAGCGCAGCAACGGCAGGTCGCTGCGGCGCCCGAGCGCCACCACCACGCCGATCGGAAAGCTCAGCAGGATCGCGAAGCTGGCCATCAACAGGGTGAGCAGCAGGCCGCCCCAGTTGGAGGGGGACACCTGGGACATCCCCAGGCCGCCAGCGATCAGCACCATGCCCAGCAGGTAGAGCAGCGGCCAGCTGAGGGGCACCAGCTTCAGCAGCCGCGGCGGCCAGCTGCGGCCCCAGTGGCCGGCGATCCAGCGCATGGCCACCAGCAGGCCGGTGATCGCCCACCAGCGCACCTGCAGGGGGAAGCCCAGGGCCAGGGCCGCCGGCAGCCAGGCCGCCAGGAAGCCGAGCAGCGCCACCGCCAGGCGGTCGTTGAAGGGCCAGAGCTCACCGCTGCGATCCGCCCGTGGGAAAGCCCGCAGCAGACCCCAGCTCAGGCCGCTGAGGGCCGCCACCAGCACCACCAGCAGCCAGAGGCGCCACTGCTGCTCGATGGGGTAACGGCCGACGGCGAAGAGGGTGGTGTTGACCTGGATCACGGCCCACTGGGCCTGGCCGAAGGCCCAGCGCAGCAGACCCACTGCCGAGGCCAGGATCAACAGGATCAGCAGCGCCGAGACCAGACCGTCGCCGCGGCTGGCGAACAGTTCCTGGCGCAGGACACCGGCCCAGCTGCGCTGAACCGATGGCGGTGCCGGACTGGCAGGCCGCAGGGGCGGGGTGGTGGCGGAGCCGGGGGGTAGGGCGGTCACCGGCTCAGCGCTCCCGGATCTGCACCAGCTGGTTCACACCGTTCATCACAGCGGAGATCAGCAGATCGATGATCAGGTAGGAGCCCAGCAGCAGCAGGAACACCTCGAGGGCCCGGCCGGTCTGGTTGAGGGTGGTTTCTGAAACGGAGTACAGATCCACGTAGCCCACCGCCACGGCCAGGGCGGAATTCTTGGCCAGGGAGATGTACTGGCTGTTGAGGCCGGGCACGATCACCCTCAGGGCCTGGGGCAGCACCACCGAGCGCATGCTCGCGCTCCAGTGCAGGCCCAGGGAGGTGGCCGCCTCCCACTGACCCTGCGGCACCGAGGCGATGCCACCCCGCACCACTTCAGCGATGAACGCACCGCTGTAGGTGATCAGGCCAGTGAGCAGGGCTGTGAACTCCACCGACAGGCGCAGGGGGGCCTGCCAGACCCCATTGACCAGCTCCGGGCCCTGCCAACTGAAGCCCTGGGCGAACCAGGCCAGGTACAACCCCGATTTCGAGACGACGACGCCGGGCAGCTGAAAGGCGGCGGTGCCGTTGGGCAGAGCCAGAAACACCACGAAGTACCAGAACAGCAGTTGGAGGAGCAGGGGGATGTTTCGGATCACCTCCACATAGACCCGGGCCAGCCGCCGCAGCAGCCCATTGCTGCTGAAGGAGGCCATGCCCACCGCCGTGCCCAGCAGAGTGGCCCCCACCAGACCCACCACAATCACCCGCAGGCTGTTCACCAGCCCCACCAGCAGGGCACGCCAGTAGGGCATCGAGGCGTCGAAGGGAATCAGGCTCTCGGCCACATCGAAACTGGCCGGCTGGCCCAGCCAGCGCCAGCTCAGCAACAGCCCGGCGCCGGTGAGGTTGCGCACCAGGTTGCCCACCAGCAGGCTGATCACCAGCAGCAGCACCAGGCCCACCACCGCCTGGACGATCCAGGGCACCACCCGGCGATCACGCCACCAGGGAATTCGCTCGAAGGTGCCGCTCAACGGAAGGGAGGCGAATAGATCAGGCCGCCCTCGGTCCAGAGGCGGTTCTCAGCCCGCTCCAGCTTGAGTGGCGAGCCGGTGCCCACGTTGCGCTCGAAGATTTCGCCGTAGTTGCCCACCGCCGCGATCGTCTTGGGAACGAAATCGGCCGGCAGACCCAGTTGCTTGCCGAAATCACCCTCCACCCCCAGGAAGCGACGCAGGTCGGCCTGGTTGGTGTTGGCCTTGGCTTCGGCCACCTTGGCGGCCACATTGGCCTTGGTGATACCCAGCTCTTCGGCCTGGAAGAGGGCGAAGACCGTCCAGCGCATGGCATCGGCCCAGGCGGGGTCGCCATTGACGCTGGCGGGGGTGAGCGGTTCCTTGCTCATCACCACCGGCAGGAGGGTGTGCTGATCGGGGTTCGGGAAGCTGCTGCGCTTGGCCGCCAGCTGGGAGCGGTCGCTGGTGACGGCCACGCAACGGCCCCCCAGGTAGGCCGCATAGGTCTGGTCACCGGTCTGGAACTTGAGCGGGGTGTAGGAGATGCCCTGCTCGCGCATGCGGTCGGCCAGGTTGAGCTCGGTGGTGGTGCCGCTCTCCACGCAGATCGGCTTGCCGTCGAGATCCTGGAGGGTGGTGGCACCACTGGCCACCGGCACCATCACCCCCTGACCGTCGTAGAAGGTGGTTGGACCGAAGGAAATGCCGTTGCCGCCGGCCGAATCGCGGCTGAGGGTCATGGTGGTGTTGCGGGCCAGCATGTCCACTTCCCCGCTGGCCAGGGCGGCGAAGCGCTCACTGGAGTTGAGGTCGCGGAATTCCACCTTGGCCGGGTCGCCCAGCACCGCCGCCGCCACGGCGCGGCAGGTGTCGGCATCGAGGCCGCTGTAGGTGCCATCGGGGCCGAGGAAGCTGAAGCCGGGCAGCTTGCCGTCCACCCCACAGACCAGTTTGCCGCGGCCACGGATGGTGGAGAGCTTGACGCTCTGGACACCGCCGCCGCTGCCGCTGTCATCGGCGCAACCACCGAGGGCGAAGGCCAGCAGCAGGGGCAGGGCGAGGAGCCAGCGGGGCGAGGGTTGCATCTACAGGAGCCGAGCAGTGGGCGCAGTTTGCCAGCTCTGCCACGGACATGCCGCTAACCCGGGCTGATAATGATGCGACTCCGGAATCGATGGGTGCCAGGCAGCGCCAGTTCCCCCTCCAGGCCATCCACCCCCGCCCCCACCAACCCCATCCGTGAACTGCTGGAGCCCTTCCAGCAACGCTGGACACGGCTGACGGTGCCCCAGTTCACGGTGCTCACCGGCCTGCTGGTGATCGCCGTGGGCACCCTGCTGATGGCCCTGCCCGTGTTCTCCTCCGAACGCGTCGGTCTCTGGGAAGCGCTGTTCACGGTGATCTCCGCCATCACGGTGACCGGGCTGACGGTGGTGGATGTGGGTCAGGAGCTCACCTTCCCCGGGCAGGTGCTGCTGGCCCTGCTGATCCTCACCGGCGGCCTGGGGTTGATGGCCATCACCACCTTTCTGCAGGGTTTCGTGCAGCGGGGCTCGAGGTTGCGGCGGCGGCTGGATCGCGGCCGCGCCATGGACGAGTTCGGCGTGGGTGGCATCGGCAGCACCTTCCACTCGATCCTGATCACCGCCGCCTGGGTGATCGGCATCGGCACCCTGGTGCTCTACACCATCGGTTTCCGCGACATTCCCCTGCCGCGGGAGCGGCTGTGGGCGGCGCTGTTCCACTGCATCAGCGCCTACAACAACGCCGGCTTCGGGCTCTGGAGCGACAGCCTGATGGGCTACAGCGCCAACCCGGTGGTGAACCTGGTGATCATGGTGATGATCGTCTCGGGCGGGATCGGCTACCGGGTCACCAACGACCTCTGGCAGAACCGCTTCAAGGTGCGCATGATCCGCAGCTTCAGCCTGCACACCCGCCTGGTGCTGCGCTGCACGATCGCTCTGATCCTGATCGGCGCCGCGGGGTTGCTGTTCACCGAGCACTTCACCCGCTCCAGCGGACTGACGCCGCTGCCCTGGTGGCAGGAAGTGCAAGTGGTGTTCTTTCAGTCGGTGAGCACCCGCACCGCCGGCTTCAACACCGTGCACATCTCCGTGGAGGGAATCTCGGAAGCAGGCCTGCTGTTGATGATGACGTTGATGTTCATCGGCGCCAGCCCCGGCGGGACCGGCGGCGGCATCAAGACCACCACCTTCGCCAGCCTGGTGGCGGCCACCCGCTCCACCCTGCGGGGGGAGGACACGGTGGTGATCCGGCGCCGCACCATCTCCGACAAGGTGGTGCTGCGGGCGGTGGGGGTCACCCTGGCCTCGCTGCTGTTCGTCTTGCTGATGGCCCTGGTGCTGGGCCTGGATCGCGGCGTGAGCACCGAGGGGCAGGCGTTCTCCTTCCTGCAGAAGTTGTTCACCTGCATCTCCGCCTTCGCCACCGTGGGCCTGGATCTGGGGGTGACCGCCGAGCTGAACCGCTGGGGCCAGCTGGTGCTGATGGTGGGCATGTTCGTGGGGCGGATCGGCATCCTGCTGCTGCTCTCGGCGATCTTCGGCAGCCACCCCACGTCGAAGATTTCGTATCAGCACGAGGAGCTCTACCTCTAAGAGCACCTGCTCCGAGCTGTTGGAGCTCCAGGGAGGCCGAGCGCCGGGGCTGAGAATGGGTCCATCTCTGCGCGAGCGCGGCTCCATGGCGGCCATTCCCCAGCAACTGCTGATCCGCCGCCCCGACGACTGGCATGTGCATCTGCGCGATGGCGCCATGCTGCGGGCCGTGGCGCCGGAAACAGCCCGGGTGTTCCGGCGGGCGATCGTGATGCCCAATCTGCTGCCACCGATCACCACTGCTGCTGCGGCAGCGGCCTACCGGCAGCGCATCCTGGCGGCGGTGGACGCCAGCACTGGCTTCGAGCCCCTGATGACGGCCTATCTCACCGACACGATCGCGGCGAGTGAGCTGGAGCGGGGCTTCGCCGAGGGGGTGTTCACGGCCGCCAAGCTCTATCCGGCCCGGGCCACCACCAACGCCGAGGCCGGGGTCAGTGATCTGGCGCGCATCACGCCGGTGCTGGAGGCGATGGAGCGGATCGGCATGCCGCTGCTGATCCACGGCGAGGTGACCGATCCCGACGTGGATGTTTTCGACCGGGAGGCCGTGTTCATCGAGCGCCATCTTGAGCCTCTGCTGCAGCGCCACCAGGGGCTGAAGGTGGTGTTCGAGCACATCACCACCTCCGAAGCCGTGGCCTTCGTGGCAGCGGGGCCCCCCACCCTGGCCGCCACGATCACGCCCCACCACCTGCAGATCAACCGCAACGCCATGTTCCAGGGCGGGTTGCGGCCAGACGCCTACTGCCTGCCGGTGGCCAAGCGGGAACTGCACCGCATCGCCCTGCGCGGGGCTGCCACCTCAGGAGAGCCGCGCTTCTTCCTGGGCACCGATTCGGCGCCCCACTCGCGCCAGGCGAAAGAGTCGGCCTGCGGCTGCGCCGGCATCTTCAATGCCCCCCACGCCCTTGAGAGCTACGCCCAGGTGTTCGAGCAGGAGGGCGCCCTGGAGCGGCTGGAGGCCTTCGCCTCGGAGTTCGGGCCCCGCTTCTACGGCCTGCCGCTCAACGAGGACAGGATCGAACTGGTGCGCCAGCCCCTGGAGGTTCCCCTGAAGCTGGAGCTGGGGGGCCAGGGGGAGGTGGGGCAGCCTCTGGTGCCGTTTCAGGCCGGCGAGACCCTGTCCTGGCAGATCAAATTCACCAGCGATTGATCTGGCGCAGGGGCTCAGGCGATTGGGCCCAGGCGATCCGGTTCAGGGGATCAGGCTGGTCTGGGCCGCCGGGCTGGGCACCAGGCCCAGGGCCCGGGCGAGGTGGGGCAGGCTGATGCCCTGGATGAACAGGTTGACCACCACCACGATGAAGATGATGCTCTCGGCGTTGCGGCTGAGTTCGTCGATGATGGCGGGGTCGATGCCACGGATTCTGGGGATCGCCAGGCTGAGGTCATGGGCGAGGGCGAGGGGAACAGCGCCACGCAGGCCACACCACGACACCAGCATCGATTCCTTGAAGCTGAAGGGGGAGAATGGCTGAAACATCAGCACACTGATGGGGCGTGCCACCAGCATCAGCCCCAGGGCCGCAAGGATGCCGATCGGCAGGGCGTCGATCAGATCGGGGGGATAGACCAGCAGACCGAAAACCAGGAAGATCGTGATCTCCGTCATCGTGTTGAAGGGGAGCAGCACCTCCTGAATCGTGATGTGATTGATCCCAGGCGAACGGTAGGTCGTGTTGGTGAGAAACAGCCCGGTCACGTAGATGGCAATGAATCCGGAACCCCCGAGCAAACTGGTCACGCCGTAGACCACAAACGCCACTGACATGGCCACCACCAGCAGCTGAGAGCGATCCTCCACCAGGTAGTTCACAACGAAGCGAGCCAGGTAGCCGAAGATGAAGCCCACCACCAGGCCGGCACCGATCTGCTGCAGAAAGAGCCTGATCTGAGTGAGCACCGTGCTCTCCAGGCTGGTGGTCCCGGCGGCGGCCCCGGCGCTCACGAAGATGCCCACCACCAGCCCGTAGAAAAGCAGGGCAGAGGGATCATTCACCGAAGATTCGAATTCCAGCAGGTGCTGCAGCCGCAGGGGAACCTGGCGCCGCACCGATCGCAGCACACTCAAGGTGGCTCCCGCATCGGTGGAGCCCAGGCAGGCGGCGATCAGCATCGCGGCGCCGATCGGAATGGCTTCGACGCCCCCCAGGGTGAGGGAGTTGGCCCCGGGGGAGGCCAGGAACCAGATCACCCCACCCAGCAGCAGTGAAGACACCACCACCCCACCGATGGCCAGGATGATCCCGTATTCGAAGAATCCCCGGATTGCCGCCAGATCAGTCTTAAGCCCGGCGTAGAAGAGCAGCAGGGCCAGGCCCAGCAACTGAAAGTTCGCCGCCTGGGCATGGGTGATGCTGAGGCTGCTGACATTGATCGAGAGGCCCAGCAGCAGCACCCCGAGAATGGCTGGGATGCCGATCTTGGGTGAGAAGCGGCTGATGGCCAGAGTGCCGAGAAACAGAACTCCGATGAACAGCAGATGCGCCTGAATGGGGAATTCCAGTGCATTGGGCTGCTCCGTGGCAGCGCCAAGCAGGATCTGGCTCAGGCTGAGGGTTGGGGCAAGAAGCATCCGCGAATCAACGGCAGGGCAAGGTGGATTGGGTGGGGGCCGCCAGCAGATCGGCCTGGTCCTGGCTGAGGCGATTGGCCGCACGCAGGGAACTGGTGATGCGCTCGATGCCCACCACCGCATGGCAGGCATAGCCCTGGGCCTCCAGACGGGCGATGGCCTGGCCGCCGTGGTCGATGAACACCACCACATCGCGCACCTTCAGGCCCGACGACTCCAGCTTGGCGATGCCCTCCAGCACGCTGCCACCGGTGATCAGAATGTCATCGACGACCACGACGGTTTCGCCCTCCTCGAAATCCCCTTCGATCAGGCGGCGGGCCCCGTGGGCCTTGACCTCCTTGCGCGGATAGATCAAGGGCACATGCAGTTGCAGCGACAGTCCTGTGGCGGTGGGCAGGGATCCATAGGGGATACCGGCGATGCGGTCGAATTGCAGCTGGGCCAGGGGCTGGGCATAGGCATGCAGCACCCGGTGAAACAAATTGGGATCAGAGATGATCCGGCGCAGATCAATGTAGTAATTGAAGACGGCACCGGAGGCCTGCACGTACTCTCCGAAGAGCAGGCAGCCGATATCAAACAGATCCACCAGCAGCTCATCGAGGCGCTGGTCGTCCAGGCGCTGATCTTCGAGCCGCCCCAGCTCAAGGACCTCGGCAGCGGAGGGTGCGCTGGCAGTGGTCGTTGGCGCCGCTGATCCGCCGCGGGGCGTCGGCAGCCAGAGATCACAGCGATCGGCCGTGCCGCCGTCCCAGTTCGCCCGCATCGTCTCGATCTGCTGGCGCAGGGCCCTGGTGCCCGCCGCCATGCCCTCCTCCACCAGCAGGTGCTGGGGGAGCGGCAGCAGCAGGCCATCGGCTGAACTGTTGAGGCCCGCCTGCAGCAGGGCCTCCAGCCGCTCTTCCTCGCCCCAGAGGCTGCGCAGGATCAAGAAGCGCTCCGGGGCTTCCCGCCGCACCCGTGCCAGCACGGCCGGATCGCTGGTGCCCACCTCCAGCAGCAGGTGCTCCGGGGTGCCCCAGAGCTGGGTCTCCCGCACGATCGTGATGTAGAGGGGGTCGTCTTCGTTGGGGTGGTGCTGCACCACCCGGGCCCCGGGATTGGAACTGTGGCAGGTGAGCACCACCGCCCGGTCGGGATAGAGCAGAAAGGGGGCGGCGATGTCCTGCCCCGCCAGCGGCGAGAGGGTGACCGCATCGACGCCGAGGTCACGGAAGAGGTAGTGGGCCAGGGCCGAGGAGCTGTTCAGATCGCCATGCTTGGCATCGAGAATCAGCGGCAGCTCCAGCGGCACCAGCTCACGCACCTCCCGCAGCAGCTCCAGGCCGATGGGCCCCAGGGCCTGGTAGAAACCCAGGCTCGGCTTGTAGGCGCAGACGCTGTCGGAGGTGGCTTCGATCACCGCCTTGATCCAGCGGCGGGCCTGGGCCAGGAACGAGCCGCTGCCGGCGTTGTGGCGCGTCCAGGTCTGAAGCATCTCCGGGTTGGGATCCAAGCCGGTGATGAGCAGCGACTGGCGGCTGGCCATCGCTTCGGTGAGTTTGACGAAAAAGCTCATGGCCCCTGCCCCTGGGTCAGCATGGCAGTGCAGGCCACCCCCCGGCCGCTCAACCCCGCGCCAGGTGGTTCATGCGGCTGATCAAGCTGGAGGGAATCTCCTTCGGGCAGACGGCTGAGCACTCCAGCTGGTTGCCGCAGGTGCCAAAGCCCTCCGCCACCATCTGCTCGCGCAGGCGCAGGGAGCGCTGCTGGGCCTCGGGCTGACCCTGGGGCAGCAGCTCGAGATGGGCCAGCTTGGCCGCCACGAACAGGCTGGCCGAAGCATTGGGACAGGCCGCCACGCAGGCGCCGCAGCCAATGCAGCTGGCGGCCTCAAAGGCCTGGGCGGCCTGCTCCCGAGCCACGGGCAGGGCATTGGCCTCCGGCGCGCTGCCGATGTTCACCGACAGGTAGCCCCCGGCCATCAGCAACCGATCGAAGGCAGAGCGGTCCACCACCAGGTCCTGGATCAGGGGGAAGGCGCGGGCCCGCCAGGGCTCGAGGGTGAGGGTCTGGCCATCGCTGAAGTCGCGTAGATAGAGCTGGCAGACGGCGGTGCCGCTGCGGGGCCCGTGGGCCTGGCCGTTGATCAGGAAGCCGCAGGACCCGCAGATGCCCTCGCGGCAGTCGTGGTCGAAGGACACCGGCCGCTCGCCCGCCAGCAGCAGCTGTTGGTTGAGCCGATCGAGGGCCTCCAGCAGGGAAAGGTCGGGGCTCAGGTCCTTGAGCGGATAGGTGAGAAAGCCGCCGCCGGGCTGATCCTGACGCTGTCGCCAGATCCGCAGGCGCAGGTTGATGCTGGTGGGGCCACTCATCGGTAACTCCGGGCCGTGGGGCTGATCGATCGGAACTGCAGCGGTTCTTGATGGCGGATCGGTGCTCCATCCGCCTGCCACTGCCAGGCGGCGATGTGGCTGAACTGGTCGTCGCGGCGCAGGGCCTCACCGCTCGGGCTCTGGTGTTCCTCGCGGAAATGGGCTCCGCACGACTCCTCGCGCGCCAGGGCATCGCGCAGCATCAGATCCGCCAGCTCGAGGTAATCCTGCAGCTGCAGGGCCTTCTCCAGCTCGGGATCCAGGGGTGTGCCGGGATCGACCAGCAGCAGATCCCGATCGAAGCTGGCCCGCAGGGCCGCCACCTCCTCGAGGCCTGAGCGCAGCCCCTGGGCCGAGCGGCTGATGCCGCAGCTCTCGATCAGCAGGGCCCCCAGCTGACGGCGCAGGACTTCCGCCGGCTGGCGGCCGCCGATGGAGCGCAACGCGGCGATGCGCGCTCGCACGCCCTCCGCGGCCTCGCGGCAGGCGGGATGGCGTTCGTCGAGCTCGGGGTGGGGATGTTCGGCCAGCCAGGCCGGCACCGTGGCCGGGGCGATGAACAGCCCATCGGCGAGGCCCTGCATCAGGGCGCTGGCCCCCAGGCGGTTGGCGCCATGCTCGGAGAAATTCGCCTCGCCGAGCACGAACAGACCCGGAATTGTGCTCATCAGGTGATAGTCCACCCACAGACCCCCCATCGTGTAGTGGGGAGCGGGATAGATGCGCATTGGCTCCCGGTAGGGGTCGCTGCCGCTGATGCGCTCGTACATGGCGAACAGATTGCCGTAGCGCTCTTCGATCACCCCGCGGCCCTCGCGCTCGATCGCCTCCTCGAAATCCAGATAGATCGAGCGGCCGGCGGGCCCCACCCCATGGCCTGCCACGCAGAGTTCGCGGGCACGCCTGGAGGCCACATCGCGGGGCACCATGTTTCCGTAGCTGGGGTAGAGCCGCTCCAGGAAGTAATCCCGTTCCGCCTCCGGCACCTGGTCGGGGCGACGCTGATCCCCCGGCCGCCGCGGCAGCCAGACCCGCCCGTCGTTGCGCAGGCTCTCGCTCATCAAGGTGAGCTTGCTCTGGTCGGGGTCGCCGCTGGGGATGCAGGTGGGATGGATCTGGGTGAAGCAGGGATTCGCCATCAGGGCGCCGCGGCGGTGGGCGCGCCAGAGGGCGCTGGCGTTGGAGCGCACCGCGTTGGTGGAGCGGTGGAAGACGTTGCTGTAGCCACCGCTGGCCAGCAGCACGGCATGGGCCGTGTGGGTTTCGAGGGCACCACTGAGCCGGTGACGGCAGATGGCGCCGCGGGCCACGCCGTCGAGGCAGATCAGATCCAGCAGGTCGCGCTGGGGGCAGAGCTCCACCCGGCCCGCCGCCACCTGGCGCAACAGGGCCTGAACCACGCCGTAGAGGAGCTGCTGGCCCGTCTGGCCGCGGGCGTAGAACGTGCGGCTCACCTGCGAGCCCCCGAAACTGCGGTTGCAGAGGCTGCCGCCGTACTCACGGGCGAAGGGCACCCCCAGGGCCACGCACTGGTCGATGATCGATCCACTGATCTCGGCCAGCCGGTGGCAGCCGGCCTCCCGGGCGCGAAAATCTCCGCCGCGCACGGTGTCGCGAAACAGACGCTCAACGCTGTCGCCGTCGTTCTGATAGTTGCGGGCGGCGTTGATGCCCCCCTGGGCCGCCACGGAATGGGCCCGCCTGGGGCTGTCGTGGTGCGTGACCAGCCTCACGTGATACCCCTGCTCGGCCAGGCTGGCGGCGGCCGAGGCGCCCGCCAGGCCACTGCCCACCACCAGCACCCGGAAGTGGCGCCGGTTGGAGGGCGCCACCAGGGATAAATCCTGGCGGCGCCGGCTCCAGGCCTCAGCCAGCGGACCCGATGGCAGCTGGGGATCGAGCCGCATCAGATCCCAGCGACCTCCAGGGCGACTGCGGATCGCAGCATCAGGGGCAGCAGGGCGAAGCCACCCCCGACCACGGCCGCCAGGGTGCGGCCGGCCAGGCGCAGCCCCGTGGCGTTGTGCTCGTCGAGCCAGCCGAAGCTGCGGCTGAGGCTCTCGGCACCATGGAACAGGTGCAGGCCCAGGGCCACCCCCGCCAGCACGTAGAGGAGCAGGGCCCAGGGGGAGGCCAGCGCCAGGTCCAGGGCCTGCCGCTCCAGCCCATCCCCAGGCCGGGGCCAGCGCAGCTGAGCGAGGTGCACCACCAGAAACAACAGCAGCAGAGCCCCACTGACGGGCGCCATGCGGCCGGAGAGGGCCGCCAGGGGCTGCCCACGCCTGCTGCGCCACTGGCTGTAGGCCACCATGCCCCGGGCCCGGCGGTTGGCGACCAGCCGTTGAACGCTGAGCCCCAGGTGGCCGAGGGCGACCAGCGCCAGGCTGATCTCCAGGGGCAGCAGCCAGGGGGCGTGATGCAGGGCTGTGGCGTAGCGCTCGAAGGCCGCTGGATTCAGCAACGCCAGACCCGCCCCCAACCCATGGCCCAGCACGAACAGAATCAGAATTGTTGCTGTGATCGGAATCAACTGGGCCATGCCGCTGCTTGAACTCCAGCCCACGCCATGGCCATTATTGGCCCTCAGGAGGCTGAGCGGAGGCACCTCCAGGGACCGTTTGCCGTCAGGCGCCGGGCTGCTGGCAGCGCTGATCCTGGCTGTGGCCCCTGGATGCTCCTGGGCGAGGCCAGAGGCCCCGGTCGCTGAAGCCGCAGTCAACGAGGGCGGCGTGCGCCGCACGGTGCTGGTGCGCGGCCTGGAGCATCCCTGGGGCCTGGCCTGGCTGCCCGCTGGCGACCTGCTGATCACTGAGCGCCCCGGTCGGCTGCGGCTGGTGCGTCAGGGCGTGCTCGACCCCAGACCGATCGCCGGACTGCCGCCGCTGCTGGCCATGGGCCAGGGCGGCCTGCTGGATGTGGCCGTGCACCCGCGCTTTGCCCGCAATCAGCTCGTGTACCTCACCTTCTCGGCGGGTGAGGCCCAGGCGAATCAGACCCGCCTGGTCCGGGCACGGCTGGTGGATCACCGCCTCGAAGATCTGACGCTGCTCTACGCGGTGACGCCGCTCAAGCCCGGCAGCCAGCACTTCGGCTCGCGCCTGCTCTGGCTGCCCGATGGCACCCTGCTGCTGTCGGTGGGGGATGGGGGCAACCCGCCGATCGAGCTGGAGGGCCAGGCGATCCGGCTCAAGGCCCAGTCGAAGGCCAGCGGTCTCGGCAAGGTGCTGCGGCTCAACGATGATGGCTCCATCCCCGCCGACAATCCCTTTCGCTCGGATCCGGACGCCGATCCAGCCCTGTGGAGTCTGGGTCATCGCAACATTCAGGGTCTGGCCCACGACCCGCTGCAGGGGCGGATCTGGTCGAGCGAGCACGGGGCCCGTGGCGGCGACGAGCTCAATCTGCTGGTGGCGGCGGGGAACTACGGCTGGCCGGCGGTGAGCCACAGCCGGGAGTACTCGGGCCCTGAGATCACTCCGCTCAGGAGCGCACCGGGTTTTGTCGATCCGCGCTTGGTCTGGACGCCGGCCATCGCCCCCTCGGGTCTGGCGGTGGGCAGCGGCCGGGCCGTGGCCGCCTGGAAGGGCAACCTGTTTGCCGGCGGCCTCGTTTCAAGGGACGTGCGCCGCATCGAGCTGGGTCCCGGCGGAGAGGTGCTGAGGCAGAGCGTCCTGCCGGTGGGGCAGCGCGTGCGCGATGTGCGCGAAGGACCCGATGGCCACTTGCACGTGCTCACCGATGGGGCCGGCGATGGAGCCCTGATCCGGCTGGAGCCGGCGGAATCGGCTCTGCCTACATTGCCAACAGGCTTGCGGCAGACAAGGTGAACGAAACGGCAGGTGATGGTCCGGCCCGCTCCTATCCGGTTCCCCCGGATGAAGCGCTGCGGCTGCGCGAGCTGCAGCGCCATCAACTGCTGGATCAGCCCGGCGATCTTCACTTCGATCGGATCGTCAAGCTGGCGAGCGCGATCTTCGACATGCCCATCGCCCTGATCTCCCTGGTGGATCACGACCGGCAGTGGTTCCTCTCCAGGGAGGGGCTGGAGGTGAGCGAAACCCCGCGGGAGGTGGCCTTCTGTGCCCACGCCATCACCAACGACGAGGTGATGGTGGTGCCCGATGCCCTTGAGGACGAGCGCTTCAGCGAGAACCCCTTGGTGCTCTCAGCCCCTGGCATCCGTTTTTACGCCGGGGCTCCCCTGCGCACCAAGGACGGCCACAACCTGGGCACGCTCTGCGTGATCGATCAGAAACCGCGGCAATTCAGCCTGGAGCAGAGGCAGCAGCTGCGCCTGCTGGCCGATGTGGTGATGCGCGAGATCGAATGGCGCCACGACTCCAGCCTCTGTCCCGTGACAGGGCTCTCCAACCGCGGTGCCCTGTTCAGCGTGGGGCAACGGGAACTGGAGAACGCCCGGGAAACCGCTGAACCGATGGCCCTGATCTGCCTCGACATCGACAACTTTCGTCAGATCAACAACCGCTGGGGGCATCCCGCCGGCGACCGGGTCCTGCTGGATTTCAGTGGGCTCTGCAGGGGTTTCCTGCGGGAGCAGGATTTCATCGCCCGCCTGGGGGATGAGGAGATCGTGATCCTGCTGATCGGCCAGAGCGGCGCAGTGGCTCTGCAGATGGCTGAACGGATCCGGGACGCCACCAGCCGGATGAACGGAGTGTTCTCGCGCTCCGGCTACCACCTGAGCATCAGCGGCGGGGTGTCAGCGCTTGCCCACGACGACACCAGTTTCAGTGACCTGGTGCAACGGGCCGAACGGGCCCTGGAGCTGGCCAAGACCAATGGTCGCAACCAGATCGCCTCACTGCTCAGGTCATGACGGCATGCAACCGGCCCAGCACCTGATCAGCTGATGGGGTTATGTTGTTTGAGTCAGGCCGAAGCCGGCGAGCCGCGCAGCTCGCACAGGGTCTGATCCAGCACCGCGCCAGTCCCTTGCTTCCCGGGACGGCCATCAGGTTCCCAACGCCACCCGCCATGCCGGTCCCCCCAGGATCTGCGAGTGGCACCCGGTGCAGAAACCATATCCAGATCACACTTGATTTCTCCATGACCATTTCCTTGTCCTCGGCAGGCCTTGCGGCCACCGAACGCCCCAGCCTTCGCTCCAACCTCCGCTCCAGTCTTCGCAGCAGCAGTCAGCGCAGTGGCCGCCAATCCCCAGGCTCCCAGCATCCGACTCCCCCCAGCTGGGAAGACCTGCTCGGCCGCCGCTGATTCACCCAGCGGAATTCCCCAGCCCGCGTCATCACCGGCATGCTGTTCGAGATTCACCACTCCATCCGCTTCCGCTACGAGCGGCCGGTCTTTCTTGAGCCGATGACGGTGCGGCTCAGTCCCCGCCAGGACGTGACCCAGCGGCTGATCTCCCATGAACTGACGGTGAGTGAGCCTCCAGCAGGCCACAGCTTGATTCTCGAGCCCGATGGCAACGATGCGCGGGTGCTCTGGTTCGACGACAAGCGCGAACAGCTGCACCTGCAGGTGAGTTCGGTGGTGGAGACCCTGCGCTCCAATCCCTTCGACTGGATCCTCACCCACCCCCAGGCCCAGCGGCTGCCGGCGGCCTACCCAGCCGCTGAGGCGCGATCCCTCGCACCCAGCTGCTCCAGAGCGGGCACCAGCGATCCAGGCTCCGGTCCGGTGGGCCTTTGGGCCGCTGGCCTCGCCGCCCGGGTGGAGCACTCCACCCCAGACTTCCTGATGCAGCTGGCCGATGACATCCACCACGGCTTCCACCACATCGGCCGGCTCGATGGCGAACCCTTCAGCCCGGAGGAGACCCTCTCGGGCCGCACCGGGGCCTGCCGCGACACGGCGATGCTCTATGTGATGGCCTGCCGCAGCCAGGGTCTGGCGGCGCGATTCGTGAGCGGCTACTCCATGCATCACCCGCCGGAGGTGAGTGAGCACGAACTGCACGCCTGGGCGGAGGTGTATCTGCCGGGCGGTGGCTGGCGGGGCTACGACCCCAGCCTGGGGCTGGCGGTGGCCGATGGCCATGTGGCCCTGGCGGCCTCCCCTGACCACCTGATGGCGGCTCCCACCACCGGCACCTACCGCGGCACGGATGTGGGTTCGCAGCTGAGCTACGTCATTGAGCTCAAGGTTTCAGGCCCAGGCTCCGATGCCGGCGAAGCGGCGGCATAGCCGCCGTAGGGGGTGGCCGGCGCTGCTGCGCTGATGGCATCGAGTTTGGCCGCCAGCACTGCATCCGCCCGGGTGAGACCATCCACCTTGTGGGTGTAGATCACGGCCTCGGCCCGTCCCCAGCCCAGGGAAAAGTCGGCATGGTGGCCCGCCGCCTCACAGACCGCTCCGGCCCGGTTGATCCAGTCGAGGGCGGATTGAAAATCAGCAAATGACCATTGCTTGTGGAAATGGTGGTGGTCGACCACCTGCCAGCCGCTCAGGCTGGGCAGCAGGGCATCCAGCTCCTCGCTGGTGAGGGTGGGGGCGCCATCGCGGCAGGGTACACAGCGCTCGTTGCTCAGGTCCATGGCGGTGCGGATCGGGACACCAAGTCTGGCGAAAGAGGCTCAACAGTGCCTCGCTAGGTATTTTTCCTCAGGAATGGAGCCCGTTTTGACTGACTCCAGTGACGATATCTTTCAACCCTTGGCCATTGGCGTGGCCGAACCCTTTTCTCCAGAGACTGACTTGACTGAATTGCCCCCAGATCGCGGCAAAAGTTTGCTCAGAGCAAGCACCCGCACCAGCGGAGGTTTAGGCTGATGTGTATCCGTGAGCTGCTGAACGCCGGATCGATCTCGGCCCACGGATGATCGGATCGACCCAGTCTCCAGACCAGGATCCCAACGATCCAATCCCCTTGAAAACCGGTTCTGAATGGCCATGACTGAAGCAGCCTCCCTGACGGTCGGCGAGCTTGAGGCGAATTATCACCTCTACTGCAAAGCCATGAAAATGTTGATCAAGGAGGAGAGAACCTCCCAGGAGATCCAGCGCACCGTGTGCTGGAGTCGGCTGGAAACACTTCATAATTGTCTACCCAGCATGTACAAAGCTCCCGACTACCTGTTCACGCTGTTGCGGCGTGAGCATCTGCAGAAGAAGGAAGCGAAATAGGCGGCGGCCGGCAGCGGCTTGCCAGCGTGCCCGCACTGCTACAGGCTGAGGAGCCCTACCTCAGCCTTGAGCGGATGAACCTTGGAGCCCTCAGCAGAATTGCGGTGTCACTGCGCTCCTCGGGCGTATCCCCCCGAATCGGTGTCGTCCTGCTGGCATTGATGGCCCTCGCTGGCCTCGGCCAGGCCGCTGCCTTGGCCGAGGACGAGGCCGCCCAACCCGTTGAAGCCACGGGTACTCCGGCGAAGGAGGCCGGCCCGGAGGCGGCTGAAGCCCCCACCGCCAGGGAGAAGGAACTGCTGGAGCAGATCCGCCGTTTGAAGGCACCCCGCTGGCGCAGCTTCGGGGCCTGCCAATACGACTGGACCACATGGCGTCTCAGTGCCAAAGGGGTGCGCACCACCACGTTCCGTTGCGGTGAGCCGCCGATCACGGGCAATGTGGCGGTGTTCTGCCCCAGCCTGCGCATCAGCCGCCAGGTGGCCGATGCCCAGTGGGAATCGTGGCGCCTGCCGCTGAGTGCGGGCGAATCGGCCGCCACCGGTGGCGAAGACCAGATGGTGGCCAGTCTCTGCGCCAACGCCCGGCCAGCCCCGAATGCCGCCACAGAAGCGCCGGCCCAGCCAGGCGCCGTCAACAAGCCGAAAGCCAGCCCAGACCCAGCCAAACCTGCCACGAAACCAGCGGCCAAGCCAAGCGCCACACCCAAGCCCGCCCCCCAGCAAGCGCCCTGAAACCCAGGCCATTTCAGGGACAGCGGAGGGTTGCCAGCAAAGTGACAGCCATCGCCGACTCATGGGGTGGCCTACCAATGCTCTCAACTGATCATGTCGAGAACAGGCAGGCTGAAAGTCTTGTCGAAGAATGGCCATAAAGGTGCATGCATACAGCCGGAAACAGACGAAACCAACCCGTCCTCGCCGGCCAGTTTTCAGGAAATTTCTCTCACAGCCTGCTGGGCCGCTAGTGCCGACATAGAGATTGATGCTTCCATTGCTGTTGAAGTCCAGACCGGACAGCATGCTATCAATGCTGACATCGCGCAATTCGGCGCCTCCATTGTCATAGGGGCGACGGGTATTTTCGCTATACAGAATCAACGCCCAGAGCTGGCCAGCCGGCACATCTTTGGCCACAGTTAATCGATAGGTACAATCAGCCTGAAACAGGCAGCCTCGGCTGTCCCATTTTGTCGTCATATTAACTCTTGATTAGGTAGCTAGCGCTGAGGTGGTCTGGGTTTTCTAGACAGGGCCCATCGGTAACCTTTGAGGCGGGGCACCGCCCCGAGTTCAAGGCCAGGGTCGCCATGGAGGCGATCAGTGGTCGCAAGACGCTCCAGGAGATTGCCGCTGACCACGCGGTGCACCCGATCCAGGTTGAGGTGGGTCCCTTTTATTGAACAGTTTCGGCCCCTGACATCCGGGGTCCAGCAAGAAGGGCGCGAGAACGGCTTCAGCGAGGCCGGGCTGCGGGCCCGGTGATGTCGATCCAGAGGCTGGTGTCGAGCAGCAGGGTCACGAGGCGAGCTCCTGATCCCGCTGGCACTCGCCGCTGGGGAAGCGCTGCTGCAGGGCCTCCTCCATCAGGCGGCGGATGGCAGGGCCCTTCTTGCGCTCACCCGTGAGATCCAGAATTTCAGCCATCTCCTTTCCTGACAATTCGACAGTCACTTTCATGCTTTCAAGGCTGCACTCTCAGACTTTGAGCCAGCATGACAGCTGCGCACGATATCGAGCGGGCTATGGAGATCGGGCTGAGTGGTCATCAGCGCTTGGCAGCCGCCCTTCAAGCGCCCTCGGCAGGTGGGCCCAGATCCGGCAGCCCCTCGATCCAGCGATCGACGATTTCGCGGGTGCGGCCCAGGCGTTGCATCCGCACCAGGGCCACATCGAGGGGGCGCTCCAGGGAGCTGCCGCTGGGAATCACGATTCCGTAGGGTTCCGTGGCCAGGCTGAATGGCGCCAGTTTCAGTCGCTGCTCTTGATTCCGCAGCAGGTGATATTTCAGGGCCGGCCGATCGAAGATCACTCCCTCCACCCGGTTGGCGCGCAGCAGGCTGATCGCCTCCTCGAGGGAGTCGGCCTGGGTGAGCTGGGCGCCGTACTGGGTTCCCCATTTCACGCTGGTGGTGCCGCGCACCACCGCCACCGGAGCTCCGCTCAGGTCGGAGGGCTCCGACAGCCGGGTTCCCCCCAGCCGGGCCAGGGAGATCGTGAAGGCCGAGGCCAGGCCGGCGGTGATCGAAGACACCGCGATCAACGAAACCACCATCCAGACCCCACTGATCCAGCGACCGACGCCGGTCACCGGGGCCCGGTCGCCGTAGCCCACGGTGGTAAGGGTGACGAGGGCGAACCACATGCCGTTCCCCACCCCGCGCAGGTAATGACGGGGGAAATGGTCGGGGTTGGTGCGGTGCTCCGCCAGCCAGATCAGATTCCCCACCGTGAACAGGCAGATCAGCAGCACTCCGGCCGAGGAGAGGGCTGCCCAGCCGAAGAACGGGCGAATGCGCCGCCACAGGCCCGGTGAGCTGTCGGACACGAGCAGGCCCACATGACTGATGAAGTAGGGCTGGGTGAATTCGACGCCCTCGATCATCAGCCGATCCGGCGTGATGCTGATCGGGCCGATCGCCACATCCAGGTCTCCGGTGGCCACGTTCTCGATGCTGGCTGCGGTGGAGATCTGGGGCAGCAGCTCATAGGGCAGCCCTTCAGCTGAGGCGAAATCCCTCCAGACGTCCACGCTGATGCCCTGGGTGGAGGGCCCCTGGGAGATCACGAAGGGGGCCGAGCCGCTGACGCCCACCCGCAGGGTGCGCGCGGCTGCCCTGGAGCCCCCCGCGCTGAACCCGAAGGGAAGCCCCCCCCAGGTCACGCTCAGGCCGACCAGCCCAAAGACAAGACGGAGGAGCGGACGGCTGCAGGAGAACGGCAAGGGCATCCAACAAAAGCTGTGCGGCGGACGATCTGGAGCGATGGGGGCAGGGGGACTTGAACCCCCACAACGTCGCCGTCTGCGGATTTTAAGTCCGCTGCGTCTACCAATTTCGCCATGCCCCCGGCAAGGAGATCCTAGATTTGCGTCACCTTGCCTCCACGGTCGTGCCGTTCCCCGGGTTGCTGAGCTCCTTGACGATGGACCTTGGGTTGATCTCCACTGACACTCTGCTGGTGCTGGGTGCCTATCTGGTGCTGGGCGGTGCCTACCTGGTGGTGGTGCCCCTGGCCCTCTACGCCTGGATGCACAAGCGCTGGACCGTGATGGGCAAAATCGAGCGCACGTCGGTCTACGGGCTGGTGTTCCTGTTCTTCCCCGGGCTGATCCTGTTCGCTCCCTTCCTGAATCTGCGCATGGCGGGTCAGGGGGAATGAAGCGGGGTCAGGCGCTGCTGATCGGGCTGGGGGTCTTCCTGGCAGGTGGCCTGGGCTACGTGGGCTTCAAGGCCGCCGGCTTCGAGGGTTTTTCGGCCGGCATCGCCGCCGAAGCTGTGCTGATTCTCGGGGTGATCGGCTGGACGGGCTCCTACCTGCTGCGGGTGGTTACCGGCAAGATGAGCTTCATGGAGCAGCGCCGTCGCTACCGCGCTGCCTTCGATGCCCTCACCACCGAGGAGCTGCAGAAGGAATTCGACGCCCTCTCCCCCGCCGAGCAGGAGAAGCTGCTGCGGGAGATCGGCCAATGGCAGGACGACGCCGCAGCCTGACCCCATAGGCTCAGGGCTTGCCCGCCTCCGCCACACGGCTCCGATGAGCGCCGCTCCCGCCACCCTCGCCAGCACTCCGATCCAGCGGCGCTTCGCTGGGCTCCAGCAGCAGGGGCGCTGCGCCCTGATGCCCTTCCTGATGGCGGGCGATCCCGATCTGGCCACCACCCGCGCCACCCTGCTGGCCCTGGAGGCCGAAGGCAGTGACCTGATCGAGCTGGGGATCCCCTACAGCGATCCGCTGGCCGACGGGCCGGTGATCCAGGCCGCCGCCAGCCGGGCCCTCGGCGCCGGCACCACTCCCGGCGCCGTGCTGGAGATGCTCGCCAGCTTGAAGGGTGAGCTGAGCCTGCCCGTGGTGCTCTTCACCTACACCAACCCGCTGCTCAACCGCGGTCTCGAGGCCTTCTGCCGCGACGCCGCCGCCGCCGGTGCCGCCGGGCTGGTGGTGCCCGACCTGCCGCTGGAGGAAGCGGAGCGCCTCTCGCCGATTGCCACCAGCCACGGCCTTGACCTGGTGCTGCTGGTGGCACCCACCACCCCCGCCGAGCGGATGGCGCGGATTGCTGAGGCCAGCCGTGGCTTCACCTATCTGGTGAGTGTCACGGGAGTCACCGGTGTGCGCACCAGCCTGGAGAGCCGGGTGGGTGATCTGGTGCAGCAGCTCAAGGGCCTCGGCCCCAGGCCGGTGGCGGTGGGCTTCGGCATCTCGGGTCCCGAGCAGGCCCGGCAGGTGCGTGACTGGGGCGCCGATGGAGCGATCGTCGGCAGTGCCCTGGTGAAGGTGATGGCAGCAGCCCACCAGCAGGGCTCCGATCCCGCCGCCGCCGCCGCTGCATTCATCGCCGGCCTACGCCGGGCCCTCGACGCCTGAAACAGCCCATGGCACCAGACGACTCGCCCATGGCTCTGCCCTTCTCCGAGACCTGCGAACGCAACAAGGAACCGATCCTGGAGGCGCTGCGCCAGTGGTTGGAGGAGGGACAGCGGGTGCTGGAGGTGGGCTCCGGCACCGGCCAGCACGCCGTGCACCTCTGCCGCCACCTCAAGGTGGTGTGGCAGCCCAGCGACCGGGCCATCAACCTGGCTGATCTGCGCCGCCGCTGCCAGCTCGAGGGTCAGGCCAGCGGCCAGCTGGGGTGGCTGCTGGCCCCCGCTGAGCTGGATGTGCTCCAGCCCCACTGGCCCGCAGGCCCCTTCGATGCGGTCTTCAGCGCCAACACGGCGCACATCATGCCCTGGAGTGCCGTGCCCTCCTTGCTCGAGGGCAGCGCCAGGGTGCTGAAGCCTTCGGGGCTGCTGCTGCTCTACGGCCCCTTCCATGAGGGCGGCCGTCACACCAGTGCCAGCAACGCCGCCTTCGACCAACACCTGCGCAGCCTTGATCCCGCCATGGGTGTGCGCGATGTCCGGGAGCTCAGCGAGCTGGCCGCCGGCTGCGGATTGCAGGCCATTGATGATCGGCCCATGCCCGCCAACAACCGGCTCCTGGTGTTCCGCCGCAAGGCCGCAGCGGAGCCTGATCCCCGACCATGAGCAGCGCCACGGCGGTGCAGGTGGCCCTGCTGGGGATGCCCAACACCGGCAAGTCGACGCTGTACAACAAGCTCACCGGCGGCCACGCCCGAGTGGCCAACTGGCCTGGGCTCACGGTGGATCTGCTGCGCGGATCCCTGCCCACCGACAGCAGCGGCCGCCCCTTCGACCTGATCGACCTGCCCGGCATCCACGACCTGCGCGGCAGCAGTGAGGATGAAGCGGTGGTGCGCCGCTTCCTCAGCGCCACCCGCCCGGATCTGGCGGTGGTGGTGCTCAATGCCAGCCAGGCCGACACCCAGCTGCGGCTGGCCCTGGAGTTGCAGGCCACCGGACTGCCCCTGATCCTGGCGTTGAACATGGGCGATGAGGCCCGGCGCTTCGGCGTGCGCATCGACCACCAGCGCCTGGCCGCCGACCTGGGCTTGCCGGTGCTGGTGATCAGTGCCCGCCAGAGCCAGGGACTCGACACACTGCTGGAGCGCATCCACGGCTTTGCCCAGCTGGTGCCGGCCCCCACCAGGCTGCTGCCTGAGCAGGAGCTGGAGGAGCATCAGGCCTGGCTGGTGGCGGGCTGCATCGCCGGCCACGACCAACCCCTCTCGGATCCAGGACGGGACCGCCTCGATCGGCTGTTGCTGCACCCCCTGCTGGGGCTGCTCAGTTTCTTTGTGGTGATGCTGGCGGTGTTCCAGCTGATCTATGCCGTGGGCGGGCCGATCCAGGCCTGGCTGGGCAACCTGTTCGACGGCCTCGAGGCCCAGCTGCTGCAACCGGCCCTGCAAAACCTGGGCCTGCCCGATTTCTTCAGCCGGCTGCTCAGCGAGGGCCTGTGGATGGGCGCCACAACGGTGATCAGCTTCATGCCGATCATTTTTCTTTTCTACATGATGATCGCCCTGATCGAAGATTCGGGCTATCTGGCCCGCTCGGCCTTTCTGATGGATGGGGTGATGCACTGGCTGGGCCTCGATGGCCGCAGCTTCGTGCTGCAGATCATGGGCTTCGGTTGCAATGTGCCGGCGATCATGGGCACCCGGGTGATTCGCGACCGGCCCCAGCGCTGGCTGGCGATGCTGATGATTCCGTTTTCGCTCTGTCAGGCCAGGCTGACGGTGTTCGTGTTCATGGCCGGCGCCTTCTTCCCCAGGCCCTGGTGGGCAGCGGGGACGGTGATCTTCGGCTTTTATGTGGTCAGCTTCGGCGCCGCTGTGCTCACGGCCCTGTTGTTCAAGCGGGTGTTCCCCAGCCAGGGGGGCTTTGTCCTGGAGTTGCCCCCATACCGGGCCCCCAGCCTGGCCACGGTGTTCAGCCGCGCCTGGCGCGAGATGGTGACGTTCTTCTTCACCACCCGGCGCTTCATCATCCTGGGGGTGATCGCCATCTGGCTGCTCAACAACCTGCCCCCCGGGGTGGATCACCTCTCCGGCCAGTCACTGGCGGGCCAGATCGGCCGGCTGGTGCAGCCGCTGCTGGGGCCGATCGGCATGAACCCTGAGCTGACGATCTCGCTGATCTTCGGCTTCATCGCCAAGGAAATCCTGCTGGGGGCCATGGCGGTGATCTATGTCACCCGCGAGAGCGCCCTGGCCAGCGCGGTGGTGGGGGCGATCCGGCCGCTGCAGGCCCTCAGTTTCATGATGTTCACCCTCCTGTACACCCCCTGCCTCTCGACGGTGGCGGTGCAGCTGAGGGAAAGCCGCAGCGGCCGCTTCGTGGCGTTGTCGCTGCTGTGGTCCTTCAGCCTGGCCTGGGTGATGGCCTTCCTCCTGTACCAGGGAGGGCTTCGTCTCGGTCTGGGCTGAGGCTGAGGGGCAGCGCCTCCATCTCGGCGCCATCCGAGCGGCGCAGCATGAAATCGAGCAGACCCATGCGCAGATGCAGGATCCCCCCGGGGCTGCCCCGGCGCATCACCAGCAGCTGGCAGCCCGGCTTCACCCCCATGGCCCGCAGTCGGGCCTCCAGGCCGGGACGGCTGGGAAGAGTGAGCAGCTCCAGGGGCTGAGCGAGGGGCGCGTCGGCCAGGTTCATGTCCTGGTTCAGAGCTGGTTCAGGGCCGGGTGCACTTAAGCAGTGCGGTGATCAGAGAAGGCTGTGGAGCAGCAGCTCGCCGAGGCTGGCCGTGAGCACCCCCAGCAGCAGCAGGCGGGTGCTGCCGCCCAGCAGGCGGGAGCAGATCAGGAAACGGATGGGAATCACAACGGGGTCTCCCTGGAGTTGACAGTCAGGTGCCGGTGCAGCGCAGGTCCTGCTCAGCGGCGGCGGATTGATCAGACGCTGGCGGGCTCAAGCTGCTGGAGTTGATCCAGCGCCAGGGCAAAGGGTGGCGAGCCATGGCGGGAGAGGGGCCAGCGGCGCACCCAGCAGGTGCTGGCGTCGGCGTCGATGCTGATCACTTGATAGGTGTGCTCAGGGCTGCCGCTGAGCCGGACCATCTGGCCTTGGTGAAGAGTCATGGGAAACAACGAGTGTTCTGGATTGGCTGGGCCTCCAGTGCCTTGAAGCCGCAGAGGCTTGAACCGGAGTGTGACGGCGGCCCGGGGCAGACCCGGAAGCCCTGCCAACGTAAAGGAGTATTTCAGCAGCTTGACAGCCAGTTGCTTTTCAGTAATCACTGTTGGCAGATGAACACGCCAGGCTGTCCGGTGATGCATCAGGCTGGTTTCACGATTAGCCACAGCCATGCCCCAGACCCTGCGCAAACCTGTCTCTCCACTGGCCCGTGCCCGACCCGTTGAGCAGGAGCCGCGCAAGGGATTCGGATCCGGCCCAGCCCCTCGCTCCAGCGGCGGCCGCGCCAAAGGCCAGGCCAGGGGCGGCAAGAAACGCAATCCAGCCCTGAGCAAGGCCGATTGGGGTCCCCTCGGCAAGCACCCCGACCTGGAGGCCATCGTGGCCCGACAACGGCTGCACCTGCCCCGTTGCGGCCGCATCACCGCCACCGCTGTGACCCGAGCCTGGAAACTGGCCGCCGCCGAACACCATCCCGACCGTGGCGGCCAGCACGACACCATGCAGCTGGTCAACGGTGCCCGCGACCTGCTCCTCGGCCGGGGCGTCGAGAGCTGAGGGGTTGAGCGGTGCAGGTCCTGCCGTCAGAGTGCTGGACAGATCGATCAGCGACTGACCATGGCCAGATTCGTTCTCTGGGGCACCTACAGCCCTGACGTCCTTGAGCGCCGGGGCCCCTTCCGTGAGGAGCATCTGGCCGGGCTGCAGCAGCAGAAGGAGCAGGGGCTGCTGATCACCCTCGGCCCCACCGCCTGCACCACGAGGGTGTTCGGCCTCTATGAAGCCGAGAGCCAGGAGCAGGTGGAGGCCCTGGTGAAGGGGGATGTGTACTGGCGCCAGGGGATCTGGACCAGCGTGGAGGTCTACCCCTGGATTCAGGCCTTCTGAGCTGCAATCCAGTTGAGCTGAGCCTGCTGCCACACCCAGTCGGCCACGGCCTCCGCTCCCCCTGGCCCCAGCACCTCCCCGTAGCCCGACATCTGGCCGAGACCGGCTGAGGCAATGGCGGCGATGGCCTCGGGGCCGCTGATGCCGTTGCGCTCCAGGGCCTTGAGCTTGAGGGTCTTGCCGCGACGCAGGATGTTGCCGCCGTTGATGTGGCAGCCAGCGCAATGGTTGGCGAACAGGCTCTCGCCGGACGCGCCCCAGGCCGGCCGGGGCCACCAGAGCAGCAGCACCAGGCCGATCAGGACCAGGAACCCCAGCCAGCGGCGCCAGGCCGGGGGGCTGCAGGGGAGTGATTGAAGTGAAGACATCCGGGTGCTGGGGCGCCAGGCGCTTCAGTCTGCTGGTTGTTCAGCCTTCAGGGCGCGCAGGTAACGGGCGTAGAGATCCTGCGGTGAGCGGTAGCGCTGGGGCAGCGAGCTGTGCAGGGCGCTGAGGTGATGCCAGCAGAGGGTGCGCTCGATGCGCTCCAGGCTGCGGCCTTCGGCCACCAAGCGGCGCAGGGCCTGGCAATAGGCCGAAAAGCCCGCCTCCAGTTCCCCGATGCTGAGCGGTCGTGAGCCTGTCATGGCGATCCCCGGCGCTCTCCGTGCGGACACGGCCAAACGCTGAACCTGATTCCACGCTATGCAGCAGGCCCTGCGCCACTGGCCCATCGGCAGGGGCTGAAACAATGTTGTTTCAAATCGCTGGGCCGGCCCGATACCCTCCCTGCAGTCAGCCAGGTGTCAGCCGATGCCAAGCCTGCGCCCCCTCGCCCTCCAGGATCTTGAAGCGGTACGCGAGGTGTACCGCGATGCGGTGCTCAGCCTGGCCCCTCAGCTGTACAGCCCCGAGCAGGTGAAGGCCTGGGCTGAGGTGGGGCTCCAGGGCTCCACCCTCGAAACGATCCTGCAGCAGGGGATTGGCCTGGCCAGCTGCTCCGGCGCCGGTGAGGTGATCGAGGCCTTTGCGGTGCTGGAGCCGGCCGATCGCATCTCGCTGCTCTACTGCCGCGGCAGGGCCAGCCGCCAGGGCCGCTGCACGGCCTTACTCCGGGCCCTCGAGGCCTTGGCGCGGGGCTACGGCAGCCGCCGCCTGCGCACCGAAGCCAGCTTTCTCTCGCGACCCCTCTTCGAGCGGGAGGGCTGGAGCGTCGACTGGATCGAGGAGCTCAGCATCGGCTCGGTGCCGTTTCGCCGCTTCCGTATGGTCAAAGATCTTCCTTCCGGCTGAGACCCCGCCATGGCCGAGGAGCAGCTGCAGGCCTTCCTCGAGAAAGTGCGCCAGCTCAACGCCTTCGTGGCCCAGAGCGAGGCGCAGTCGGAGCTGCGTGCGGCCCTCGCCGCCTGCTCCAGTCACCACCAGGTGGTGGCCCTGGCCCGGGCCCAGGGCTATGACATCGGCAAGCGCTGGGGCGAACCCATCGCAGCGGCACAACCGGGGCCGAGCGCGGGACCCGGAAACCTGCTGGACAGCCCCTGCCCGCCGGCGGGGGAGGAGCGGCTGGACCTGCTGCTGCAGAGCCCTGGCCTGCGCCTGGAGCGGATTCACTCCTGCGCCCACAGCACAACCAGCGGCCTGTGGTACGACCAGCCGCAGAGCGAATGGGTGCTGCTGCTGCGCGGCAGTGCCCGCCTGCGCTTCGAGGACGAAGCTCAGGCTCGGGAGCTGTCCATGGGCGACAGCCTGTTGATCGCCCCCCGACGCCGCCACCGGGTGGTGGCTACTGATCCGGATCCCGGAACACTTTGGCTCGCCCTCTTCTGGACACCTTCTCCATCAGGGTGGAGGAACGCACCAGCCAGTACCCCGCCGACAGGCTCACCACCGTGATCCCCAGTCCCACCAGCAGCAGGGGTTTGTCCTCCGCACCCGGCTGGAGCACGATCACCTTCCGCGCCACGGCGGTGAGGGCGGTGAGCAGCACCAGCTCGATCTGCACCACGTGGTGGCGCAGGTAGGCGGTGACGTTCTGCAGCACCTCCAGGGCAATCAACACGGTGAGCACATCACCGAGGATTTTGATCAGATCGTTGCCCAGCCAACCGGTGCTGGGGTTGAAGAATTCCTGCCACACCTGAATGATCAGCTGGGTGGTGGCAGCGATCAGCACCACGCAGAGCAGGATGGAGAGCGCCTTGGCCAGCTGGCGCTCGAAGCGATCGACGAGAGCGAGGAACGCTTCGTCATCAAACAGGCCGGAGAAGCGGCTCATCAATTGCTGAAGGGCTCGAAGCTGGGTCGGGCGGGGGTGTCGCCCGGTGGGTTCACCAGCTTGGTGCCGCAGGTGACCGAGCCATCGGTGGGATCGGTGACGCAATCAGTGGGCTCCACCTGGGTGGGAACTCCCACGCGACTGCCCGGGCCGAGGTTGTAACGCAGGCTCTGGGCCCGCAGCACCGATGGCACCAGTGCCAGAAGGGCGACAGCCAGCAGCAGCAGGTGCGCGGCTGAAGCTGAAATCAGGCCTGGGCTCGCCAGGGTCTTGGGGGTCGGGGGTGCCATGGAGGGCAGCGTGGCTCCTGCCACTCTGCCTTCCGGCGGCTAAACGCGCCGGTCTTGTCGGATCTCCTCAAGGAGGAGATCCAGCTGACTCTGGGAAATCTCCTGGGTCCCGCTCGAATCGCCCATCTCCCCTGCGTCCTGTTGCCAGAGGTCCTCGATGCCGCAGAGCCGGGCGGCCAGCGCACTGAGGCCGCCCTGGGCGTGCAGTTGTTGGAGGGTGTCCAGCAAGACCGGCATGCGGATCGACTCAGCCCGCAGGGCCCGGCGCAGGTCGGCCTGGGTACGCCCCTGGTGACGCAACCAGTCTTTGAGGAAGGTCTGCAGATCCTCCAGCTGCTCCCCGTTCAGGGGGGCTCGGCTGGCAGCAGGATCTGCCGGAGAGATTCCGGCAGACGAGGCGTGGATTGACGAAGTGCTGTGATCTGGCATCAACGGCCGGGAGGGAACCAGCGATCCAGCTTGCGCCGGGCCCTGGAGCGGATGTCTGGAGTCAGATGGCGCCCCGTCAAACCGAGCAGTGCCGTGAGCGCCACCAGATCATCGCTGAAGCCAGCGGCAGGGATGAAATCGGGGATGAGATCAAAGGGCAGCAGCAGGTAGGTGAGGGCGGCAAGCATGGTCAGCCGCACCTGGTTGGGGGTGCTGCCATCCAGCAGCAGTTCCAGACACTCCAGCGCTGGCAGGGCGATGGCACGGCCGGCTTTGCGCAGCAGCCGCTGCAGGATCCCTTCGTCGATGACGGTGCTCTCCAGCACTTCGGTCTCAACGGTGGTCTGATCTCCAGTGTCTGAGCCCCCCCCAGACGACGATCCATCGGAGAAGTCTGAAAGGCTGGCGTCGGTTGGGGCCATGGCTCGCTTGGGGAGCATCGGACAATGACATCATCATCAACCGGCCCTGAGCAGACAAGGAGGATTTCAGGCCAATTTCGTGCGGTGATCCGCTCCTAGATCACCTCCACAAGGCCGCTCTGAACACCGGCCTTGCGCAACTTACGCAGGGCCCGCTGCACCACCTGGCGGCAATATTCGCGACTGCAACCCAGCTGGCGGGCCACCTCCGCCAGGGTGCGCCATTCGTGGCTGCCATCGAGCCCGAAGCGCAACATCACCACCGTGCGCTCACGGGGGGTGAGGCTCGAGGCCTCAAGCAAGGTCCAGACCGAAGCGTTGCGCTCAGCCAGCTCGGCCCGCTCCATCGGCGGCAGTTCATCGCTGGGCAGCACATCCACCAGTTGCGAGGCATCCGACTTCGAGTTGACCGCTCCCTGCAGGCTGACCGTGATGCTGCGCAGTTCACAGGAGAGCAGATCTTCCACCTCCTTGAGCGGCAGATCCATGCTGACAGCCAGCTCCCTCGGCGAAGCGCTCTGGCCGTTGGCCTGCAGCAGCCGTGCCTTGGCGGCGCGCAGTTTCGTGAGCTTTTCGTTCACGTTCACCGGGATGCGAATCGTGCGGCTCTGGGTGGAGAGGGCGCGGTTCAGGCCCTGGCGGATCCACCAGTAGGCATAGGTGCTGAAACGATGACCACGGGTGGGGTCGTACTTCTCAACGGCACGCACCAGACCCAGGCTTCCCTCCTGGATCAGATCGAGCAGATCCAGACCCTTGCCCTGATAGCGCTTGGCCAGATTCACCACCAGGCGCAGATTGGCTGTGATCATCTGATCCTTGGCCCGCTCACCCGTGCGGATGGTGCGGCGCTCCCCCTCGCTGTAATCACAGGCAGCGCCGCTGCCTCCCGCCTGGGCGCAGCGTTCGTTGAGCGCAATCATCGCCTGAACTTTGCGCCCAAGGGTGAGCTCTTGGTTTGGGGTAAGAAGTTGATGACGGCCGATCTCTCCGAGAAAGGCACTCAACGAACTGGCCATGTTCCACCCCGAGGCTTTGTTGAATCTAGAGCGAAAGTTCTTTTCGCCCTGAATCACCAGAAAGGTTTCCAACTTCCAACTTGCTTCGGTATTCAGCACTGATGGGGACTGGGCGTCAAGGGCATGCCGCCGCTGCGATCCGCGCCACCGGCGACTCGGCTTCACCCCTCGCTCGCTACTGTCGTTTCTCTGATCGAGCAAGGCCCTGGCCATGACAGCCCTGGTTCATCTGCCTGCCGCCCTGGTGCTGCCCACCGGCGTGCTGCCCAGTGCCGCTGTGGCCTACGTCCACTACCTCAGTTTCATGGTCTGTTTCGGCGCCCTGGTGCTGGAGCGCCGCCTGATCCGGCCCGATCCCGATCGCTCGGTGGCCATCACCATGGTGATCACCGACATCGTCTATGGGATCGCGGCTCTGCTGGTGTTGCTCAGCGGCATCCTGCGGGTGCTGCACTACGGCCAGGGCAGCAGCTTCTACACCGAAAATCCGCTGTTCTGGTGGAAGGTGGGCGTGTACCTCACGGTGGGTGCCCTCTCGCTCTATCCCACGGTCACCTACATCCTCTGGGCCCTGCCGCTGCGCCGGGGCGAGCTGCCCAAGGTGAGCCAGAGCCTGGCCACACGCCTGGGCTGGATCCTCAACATCGAGCTGGTGGGCTTCGCCACCATCCCCCTGCTGGCCACCCTGATGGCCCGCGGTGTCGGGCTGCCGGGCTGAGGGGGGCGCGTGCCCAGTTCCTCCACCATTCGGAGCCTGGCGCTGATCGCGCTGCTGCTGGCGGCTCCGCCGGTGAAAGGGGCCGCTGACGGGGCTGCTGCCGCTGCTGAGCTGAGCTGCCCCATCGCCACCTCCAGCCGCCCCCTCAGGCCGCAGCCCCCAGGTCCAGCCCTGGCAGCCCCGACAGCCCCGGCAGCAGCCTCAGGTCCTGACTACCGCCATCTGCTGGCGACCACACCCCTGGGCTGGCCCAGGCTCGATCGCTGGTGCGTCTGGGTGCAGCCCCTTGGGGAGCCCGGCCCCGGCCTTCGCTTTGAGCAGCGCTGGCAGCAGGCGGTCGATGGCGCCCTGGGCAGCTGGAGTTCAGAACTCAGCCTGGTGATGGTGAGCGATCCCGCCCGGGCCCAGATCCTGATCCAACGGCGACGGCCGCCACTCCTCGATGCCCAGGGCCGCCGACGGGCCAGCCATGGCCGCGCCCTGCTGGAACTGCGGGAGGTGGAGCGCCAGGGGAGCTGGCGTCCGGAGCCCCGGGTGACGGTGCTGCTTAGCCCCGATCAGCGTCAAGAGGCCCTGCAGGCCACGGCGCTGCATGAGCTGGGCCATGCCATCGGCCTCTGGGGACACAGCGATGACCCCGGCGATGCCATGGCGGCGGTGCCCGGCGCCCAGCCGGTGCTCAGCCTCAGTGCCCGCGACCGGGCCACCGTGCGCTGGCTGTACCAACAACCCAGCCGCTTCGGCCAGCCGCCGCCCTAGGGCGTGCTGCGCTGGTGTTGGTGACCAGGAGAACGGGCCGGCTCCACCGTCAGCGGCACCGGCGGCGTGGCGGGTGCGTTCAGTTGCACCAGTCCATGGCCCTCGAGGCCGGCCCACCACACGCCCATGGTGGTGACCCCAGCGGTGAGCACCCCCATGTTCACCACCGCCGCCGACACCAGACCCATCGAGACGGCCCCCAGGCTGATCACCCCCATCGGCACCACGCCGATGGCCACCACGCCCATGGGGACGATCCCGATCGAGATGATCCCCAGGGGTGCGACGCCCGTGGCCAGCAGCGGCGGTCGGCCTCCGCAGTTGGCCGTGTTGTCCTGGGGCGAAGAAGGCAAGGGGAGCGGGCCAAGGTGTTTCGACCCTATGCGCGGCCTCAGCGGCGCCGCGGAGCGCCACGGCGGGCGGCGAGCACCTCCAGCACCCGACGCCACTGGACTCCGTGCTGGGCCAGGGCCACCTGGAGGTGAAAGATCAGGTCGGCGGCTTCGCCGGCGATGGCGTCGGCCTCGTCGTCCTTGCAGGCCATCACGAACTCGGCACTCTCCTCACCGATCTTTTTGAGAATGCGGTTGTCACCCCCCTCCAGCAGGCGGTTGGTGTAGCTGCCCTCCACAGGGTGATCGCGACGGTCCTCGATCTGCCGAGCCAGTTCGGTGCAGGCATCAGCCGGTGGGACGCCGGCAGCCGAAGCGCTGATCGCCTCGCCGCCGGCGGCTGTGAAGAAGCAGCTGCGCTGGCCCGTGTGGCAGGCCACATCGCCCACCTGCTCCACCGTCAGCAGCAGCACGTCGCTGTCGCAGTCGTAGCGGAGCCCCCTGAGCCGCTGCAGATGGCCGCTGGTGGCGCCCTTGTGCCAGAGCTCGGCCCTGGAGCGGCTCCAGTAGTGCACCTCGCCCGTGGCCAGGGTCTGCTGGATCGACTCCCGGTTCATCCAGGCCAGCATCAGCACCGCCCCATCGAGCCAGTCCTGGGCGATGGCGGGGATCAGACCGGCCCCATCGAAGCGCAGCTGATCCAGCCAGGCGGCGGGATCGGCCCCGGTCGGGCTGGGGGGCTGAAATGATGCCTCCAAGGAAAGGGAGTCCGGCTGATGCGATCCTCTCCCATCCCGGCGATGGCCCCGTTCACCTGCTCGAAACAGTTCAGCGGTTATCCCTGCTGCCACCGCCAGTGGCGGCACCGGGGCCACTGCCGCTTCGTGCACGGCTACAGCCGCAGCTTCACCTGCTGGTTCCGGGCCAGCCAGCTGGATGCCAACGGCTTCGTGGTGGACTTCTCAGGCCTCAAGCCACTGGAGGCCCAACTGGCCGGGCAGTTTGATCACACCTTCCTGGTCAACGCCGATGACCCGCTGCTGGAGCAGTGGCGCCACTTGCATGATCTGGGGGCTCTGGATCTGCGCGTGATGGCCAACGTGGGCATGGAGAGCAGCGCCGAGCTGGTCTGGGGCTGGGCCAACGAGCTGCTGCGCGAGCGCGACGCCGGCCGCAGCTGCTGCTGGAAGGTGGAGGCGCGCGAGAACGAACGCAACGCCGCCTGCTATGAGGCCAGCCCCAAGTGGTTTGCCCAGGGGGGATTGTGATCGCGGTGGAGAGGCTGGCCACCACCTGGGCCCTGTTTCAGGCCCTGCTGGTGGAAGCCATGCCCTTCCTGTTGATCGGGGTGACCCTCTCCACCCTCGCCCGCTGGATCAGCCCCGGGGGGAAATGGGTGCGGGACCTGCCCGCCCACCCGCTGCTGGGACCCCTGAGCGGCGCGGCCCTGGGCTTTGCTCTGCCCGCCTGTGAGTGCGGCAACGTGCCCATGGCCCGGCATCTGCTGGTGAAGGGAGCCCCGATCGCCACTGCCCTGGGCTTTCTGTTCGCAGCACCGGTGCTCAATCCGATCGTGCTGGCCAGCACCTGGGCCGCCTTTCCCAATCAACCCTGGCTGCTGGCGGCACGGCCCCTGGGGGCCGTGCTGATCGCGGTCTGCCTGGCCACGCTGCTGCGGCTTCTGCCCGAGCACGAACTGCTGCAGCCGGCCCTGCTGGAGGAGCGGCGGTTGAGTCAACCCCTGGCGGAGGTGACGCTGCTGGAGCGTCGCAGTGGCCTGATCGGAGTGTCGGCGGACACTGCCGTTCCCACCCTGGAGGGATCCAGCCGTCGTCCCCCCCTGGGCCAGGTGCTCTCCCACGGCGGCAGCGAGTTTCTGGAGCTGGCCCTGCTGCTGGTGATGGGTTGCGCGATCGCCGCGCTGGTCCAGACCGTGGTGCCGCGCCAGTGGCTGATCGCCGTCGGCGGCACCCCCACCCTCTCGATCCTGAGCCTGATGCTGCTCAGCCTGGTGGTGTCGGTGTGCTCCAGCGTGGATGCCTTTCTGGCCCTGGGTTTCGCCGCTCAGGTCACCCCCGGGGCGGTGCTGGCCTTCCTGCTGCTGGGGCCGGTGATGGACCTCAAGCTGGTGGGGCTGTTCAGCATCCTGTTGCGGCCACGCGCCATCCTGCTCACGGCGGGGGCGGCGTCCCTGGTGGTGTTACTGATCGGACAATGGGTCAATCTGCTTTTGCTCTGAGCCCTGGCCGGCTCAAGGCCCTGGCCCTGGCGCTGTGGGGCGTCGCGCTGCTGCAGAGCGCCCTGAGCGGACGCCTTGATCTGCTGCTGCGGGCCGTGTTCCATCCGCTGGTATGGGGCAGCGGGATCCTGCTGCTGCTGCTGGCCGCGGTGGAGATCAGCGGCCGCTGGCGTGATGGCAGCCGCAGCAGCGGCCGCTGGACGTCGCTGCTGAGCATCGGCGCGGCCCTGGCGGTGCTGGCCCTTCCCCCCAGGCCGTCCTTCGCCGATCTGGCCGCCAACCGCCAGGCCAACCTGCTGGAGGAGCCGGGCCTGAGCTTCGTGCTCCCCCCCGCCCAGCGCAGCCTCACCGACTGGGTGCGCTTGCTACGCAGCGAACCGGATCCCCGGCTCTACGCGGGAGATGCGGTGCGCATCAGCGGTTTCGTTCTGCCCATGCCCGGCGAGGAGCCGCATCTGGCTCGCCTGCTGGTGCGCTGCTGCCTGGTGGATGCCGTGCCGGTGGGGCTGCCGGTGCGCTGGCCCGCCGGCGAGCCCCAACCACGGGCCGACCAGTGGCTGCGCCTGGAGGGGGTGATGGTGAGCGAAACGGTGGGCGAGCGCCAGCGCAGCGTGGTGGAAGCCAGGCTTGTGGAGCCGATCCCCAGGCCCCGCCAGCCGCTGGAGCCATGAGCAGGTCTCCGCTGCGTTGGTGGCGCCGGCAGAAGCGCCTGAGGTTGATGCTGATCGCCGCTGCGGCCGTGGCCCTGCTGCAGCAGCAAGTGCTCTGGCACCGGCCCCCACGCCTGCTGGAGCTGCGCCAGGCCAGCGCCAGTTCCGGGCCAGCGGCCCTGAGCCTGCGCTTCAGCCGGCCGATGCAGCCGTCCAGCGTGGCCTCGGACAGCCAGTTGCAACCGACTCTGCCCTTCAGCATCCAGGGGGAGGGCAATCCGCTGTTGCTGTTGCCCGCCGTCGGCTCCCGCATTGAAGAGCCCCTGCAGTTGCGACTGGAGGGGCGCGACCAGCGGGGGCTGGCCCTGCCCCCCCAGCGCTGGTTCTGGGATCCCCGCCCCGACCTGCTGGCCGTGGTGCCCGTGCCCGGAGGCGAACAGGTGCGACTGCGCACAGCCGGGGGGGTCTGGCGGCCCCTCACCCCCGTATGGTCCGCCATCCCCCAGACCGTGGCCCTCGGTGATGGCTCGGGTCTTGGCGTGGTCAGCCGCGACCTGCAGGGGGGCCATCGGGTCTGGAAGCTGGACCTGAAGCGCCGGCACCTGGCCCAACGCTCCAGCGAACTGGCTCCAGCCCAGGTCGAGGCCCTCGAACCCTTCAGTTCCGAGACCTTCGTTTTCGCCAATCTGAGCAGCAACACCAGTGGCGATCTGCTGGTGCAGGCGGCCGCCCAGACCCCGGGCCGCGAGCTCCCCCAGGAGGAGGTGGTGCTGTGGGAGCGCAACGGCAGCCGTCGCCGTCTGGAGCTGGATCCGCGCGGACCGATTGCCCTGGTGCCCCAGGGAGGAGCCCTGGTGGTGCCCGAGGCCGATGGTCTGGCGCTGAGGAGCTTGCCGCCACTGCCGGAGCGCCGCCAGCTGCTGCCAGGCAGCCGCGATCTGAGCAGTTTCTGCCCGGTGGCGGGCCGGGCCCTGCTCAGCCGCCACTGGCCCGACTTCCGCCGCTCCCTGGAGCTGGTGGAGCCGGCGCAGGCGCCCAGAACCCTCTGGCTGGGTTCGGAAGCCCTGCTCGCCAGTGCCTGCTCCAGGGGAGGCGAGCGGGTCTGGGCGCTGCTGCTGGATGGAATCGAGCGACCCGAACTGACCGTGCTGGCCCTCAGCCGCGGGGGGGGCGAACGGCGGCAGCGGCTGGAGGGCTGGGAACTGGAGCCGGGCACCGGCCTGAGCTACGACCCCACCACCGACCGTTTGCTGCTGGCCCTGCGGCCGCTGCAGCCGGCCGCAGGGCTGCCGGGCCGGCCCCCCGTGGAGTCGAGGGCGGCACTGATCGATGCCACCAGCCTGGAGCTGACCCTGCTCCAGGGGCCGGTGCGGCAGGTGAGCTGGCTCTCACCGGGCTGAACCTCGCCGGCTGAGCACCAGGGGCAACAGCAGCAGGCTCAGCACCCCGATCAAGGGTCCAGGCGGCAGGTTGATGGCCGGCTGGATCGCCAGCACAAAGCCGCAGCCGGCCAGCAGGGCCCCGATCAGGGCCGCCCGCACCAGGGCCTGGCGCAGGCTGATCGCCCCCTCCAGGGCCAGCAGGGCCGGGGCGCCCATCAGGGCGATCACCAGCACCACCCCCACGGCTGTCATGGCGCTCACCACCGTGAGGGCGGTCACGAAGGTGAGCAGCAGGCGCAGGCGCCCCACCGCCAGCCCGGAACTGGCCGCTCCGAGGGGGTCCACGCCCAGGAACACCAGCTGGCGATAGCGGAAGCAGAGCAGCCCCAGCACCGCCAGCAGCGACAGGCCAGTGCGCAGCAGGTCCGGCGCTCCAGCCGCGAGCAGATCACCGAAGAGCACCGCTTCGAGGTTCACCCGGATGCGCAACAGCGGAATCAGCAGCACCCCAAGGCCCAGAAACCCGGCCAGCACCGTGTTCAGCACCGCCTCATCGCTACGGCCGCCGGAGCTGGCGGGCCGGCTGAAGCGCTCCGCCAGCAGGGCGCCGGCCACACCGCTCACCACCCCGCCCAGGCCAGGGTCGAGGCCCAGCGCCAGGGCCACCGCCAGTCCGGGCAACACGGCATGGGAGATCAGATTGGCCTGGAACAGGCGCCCCTGCACCAGCAACAGGGTGCCTGCCAGGGGACAGAGCAGGCCGCTGAGCAGGGCCAGGGCCAGGGGCAGCATCCACCAGGTCGCGGTCATCGGGCTGCTGCGGAGAGGGGGAACCGGGGCGGTCTGCATAGGATCCCGCCCAGGGGCCCGAACAGACACCGATGGATTCCGAGGCGGCCAGCCAGCAGCTCAACGCCAAACAGGTGAGCGTGCTGGCGATGTTGCGCGAGAGCAGCGAAGAACTCTCCGGTCAGGAACTGCACCAGCGGCTGCGCCTCAACGGCCAGCCGATTGGACTGGCCACGGTCTACCGGCACCTGCGCCAGCTCCAGCGCCTCGGTCTGGCCCGCTGCCGTCACCTGCCCAGCGGTGAGGCCCTCTATGCCCCCCGGGAGCGGGACACCCATCACCTCACCTGCGTGTCCTGCGGGCTGACGCTGCCGCTGGACCACTGCCCGATGCATGGCATCCAGCCCCAGCCGGAGGCGGCCCAGGGCTTTGAGTTGTTGTTCCACACCCTGGAATACTTCGGCCGCTGTCCGCGCTGCCGCGCCTCCGCCAGCGCGGAGGCCTGAACACATCGCCATCAGCCGCAGCAATGGTTGCCCAGGCGCAGGTCGCCGAAGGAGTGACGCACGGAGGCCGGGGGGCCATCGGCCAGCAGCCGCCGGTCGATCACCAGCACGCGGTCGTAGGCGTCGAGGTCATGGCCCCAGTCGTGGCTGCTCACCAGCAGGGTGAAGCCGGCGTCGCGCAGCTGGCCCATCACCTGCAGCAACTGGGTACGGGAGGGCGGATCAATCGCCGCGCAGGGTTCATCCAGCAGCAGCACCGAGGCAGGCTGCACCAGCAGTCGCGCCAGCAGCGCCCGTTGCTGCTGGCCGCCGGAGAGCTGATCAAGGCGGCGCGAGGCCAGGGCATCAATGCCCACCCGCTGCAGAGCCGCCTCGACGGCACAGCAGCCGGGGCGAGCGGCCATCAGCCGGCCCAGACCCACCAGCTCGCGCACGCTGATCGGAAAGTTCCAGGCAATTTCCCCCCGCTGGGGCATCAGGGCCAGCTGGCGTCGGGCCAGGCGGGGGGTGAGTGCGGCGCCATCGAGCAGGAGTTCACCGGAGAGCAGGGGGATCTGGCCTTCGATCGCCTGGAGCAGGGTGCTCTTGCCGGCGCCATTGGGTCCCACCAGGGCGGTGAGGGTGCCGGGCTCCAGGCAGAAGCTGATGTCCTCCAGGGCCAGCCCCTCGCCGCGGCGCACGCTGAGATGACGGGCCTCAAGGGCCATCGGCGCCGGCAGCGGGGACATGTGATCGCAACCTACCGACGACCGAGGCGGCCAGCAGCGGCCGGCGCCGCGACAGAGAAGACCGGAGCAGCGCCCGACAGGACCCTGCAATGAGAACTGTTATCATTCTTAAGTCTTGCCTGCACTCTGTGCGCCGCAGTCCGCGATCCATGGCCACCGCCCCTGGCTCCAGCTCCAGGCCAGCTCTTCGGCGCCAGCCGCTCCCAGCGGCGCCGCTGCTGGTCTGCGCCGGCCTGGGGTTGTTCCTGCTGGCCTGCAGCCGAAGCCCGGAGGCGCCCCAGGTGGTGGCGGCCGATGGTGTGCTCTGTGATCTCAGCCAGCGGCTGGCCGCCGGCGAGCTGAGCGTGAGCTGCCTGCTGCAGCCCAGCGATGATCCCCACGACTTCCGGCTCAAGCCCGAGCAGAAAGCCCAGATCAGCGGCGCCGGGCTGCTGCTGATCAGCGGCTACGACCTCACGCCCGCGCTGGCGGGTCTGCCGGGGGCGGTGGCCGTATCTGAGCAGGCGGTGCCCCAGCCCCCCGCGCTCACGCCGAAAGACGACCACAACCACGCCAGTGATCAGAGCGCCAGCAGCCACGATCACGATCACGGTCACGATCACGGTGGCCAGGACCCCCACCTCTGGCACAACCCCCGCCAGGCAGCGGCCATGGCGGCAGTGATCGCAGACCAACTCAGTCAGCTGGATCCACCCACAGCGGAGGGAATCCAGCGGCGCTCCAGGGCCATGGGCGCGCTGCTGGAGCGCCTTGACGCCTGGAATCGGGTCCAGTTCAACTCCATCCCCAGGCCCTGGCCGCCCCTGGCCAGCAGCCACCGCGCCTTCGCCAGCCTGGCTCTGGCCTACGGCCTCGATGAACTGCCCCTGGTGGATGCCAGCAGCACCAGTGAGGCCCTGCGTCCCGACGCCTTCCGCCAGGTGGTCGAGAGCCTCCGTGCCGGCGCCACCCCCCGCCTCTTCGCCGAGCAGAGCCCCCCCGCCAGAACCCTCCAGCGCATCAGCGAACTCAGCGGCGTACCGATCGCTGCGGTGCCCCTGGCCGCCGATGGTCTGGCCATGGGGCCCGACGGTCCCCTCAGCCTCATGGCCACCCTGGTGCGCAACACCTGCACGATCGTCGACGGCTGGGGCGGCCGTTGCGACCGCAAGGGGGGCGAGGCCCTGGTGAAGGCCTGGTCGCAGATCAGCTAATGGCTCACTGCTGCTCACCAACAGGCCCTGGGCCATTGGCAACTTGCTGATCAAGTCGTCGTGATCAACCAGCGACGTGCCTTATCTCACAGAGCGATGTTGATGCTCGAGGCCGGGCCCCATGGAGCCAATTTCAGAATGAATGGTTGCGTTGAACATTCTGTGGCTCCAATGCTCAAAACACCCGCTGCCATTGCCCTTGGCCTAGGGCTTGGTAGCACTGGCGGAACCGTGAGTCTTCCCTCTGTCCATGCCAGCACCAGGGCTGACGCGACAGCCTCTGAGATGGGATCCCACTGCAATCTCCAGCCGGCCTCACTGGCGTGGCCTGTCGATGCGGAGGCCGGGGTTGGAGGAGAAAAGACTATGGCCAGGAGCAAGGGTGAACAGGCCAATGCTGATTTCAAGGATCAGATGAACCCACAGCCATGGCTGGCAGCGCTGCGCAGCGGGGGCCATGTCATCTGTTTTCGTCACGCTCAAACGGACAGACTCTTTGAAGCCGCCACCGGCATCTACCCCGATCCACAGGGAATGGCCTACGTGCTGACGCCCCATGGCAGTGGCGGCTTCACTGCGCAGGCCAATCGGCTCCCGAATGAGTGGGCCAAGCTTTCAATCATCGGGCTAAGGCCAAAGGGCGGAGACTGGCCCGCCCATCACCAGGGCGACCACGCCACAGCACCAACCGGCGCAGAACAGCGAAGAGTCAATCGATAACCATTATCATTCTCATGTCGAATCCTGAGGGCCCGACCCGAAGCCCCCACGCGTCGGGCTGCATCCTCCAGGCCACTGTTGAACCCTTCGCCACCGATGACCCACCCGCTGCTACGCCTGGTCGCTCCCGCCTCCCTGGCCCTGCTGTTTCCTGTTGCCCCCCCCGAGGCCATGGCGGCTGAGCTCAACCTCGACGGCATCAACCGGTACGCCCAGAACTCCGTCAACACCAGCTGGGACCAGGTCACCAGCATCACCCAGTTCTCAGATGTGCAGCCCACCGAGTGGGCCTACCAGGCGCTCTCGAACCTGATCGAGCGCTACGGCTGCGTCGCTGGTTACCCCGATGGCACCTTCAGAGGCAGGCAGCCCCTGAGCCGCTGGGAAGCCGCTGCTCTGCTCAACGCCTGCCTCGATCGGATCACCGAAGTGACCGACGAG
>NZ_JAHLYS010000046.1 GCF_025128055.1 Synechococcus sp. CS-1329
CCCGGCGGGAGCCACCGGGGGCTGCCAACAGGTCAAGGCGCTGGACTCAGAGCGCCGACGCTGGAATCGCAGCAGATCTGAGCCACGGCAGGGCTGTCACGGCAGTGGCGCGCTGATTATTCGTGCAACAGCCTCCTAGTGGCGAGCCCCAGCGCCTGGTGGAGCTGGAGTGGCTGGAGGCTGGATCCGAGTTTCCGGGGTTGCGCTTGAAGCTGGCTGAGATCTGGGCGGGTTGAACCCCGTCAGCCGCCGCGGCGGTCCCCCAGGGTAAAGGGAGAGAAGAAGGCGGTGATGCCGAATTCCTCGGCGAATTCCAGCACCCGGCACCAGGCCCGGTTCTCGATCACCAGACCCCGCAGGATCACCGGCGACTGGCCGCCCAGCAGGGCCATCTCGAACATCGGCTGACCGCTGGTGTCCTGCAGACCGTCGTCGCGGTAGGTGGGGGCCACATCGCTGCTGCCGATCAGAAGGCGCCGTTGGCGTGGATCCCATTCGTAGGGAATCTCATAGAGGCCGAGCAGGTCGGCGGCCAGGGCCCAGGAGGTGCCGTTGCGATCGATCTCCACCGCCAGCTCCTCGCCACGGGCCTGCATCGTGGCGGGACGGCTGAAGACGAAAGCGGGGCTGCTGGTTTCTGGGCCGGCACCCTTGGCTCGTGCCATCAGCTGCTCACGGATGCTGCGGCGCAACTGGAGAAAATCCCAGCGTTCCCCCGTGCCGCCCCAGATCACCGGATCGTAGTTGTCGTGCATCACGCGGCCATCGCGATTCGAGGCCGCTTCGGCATGGGTCATCACCCGTTGAATCGTGATGTCGTTCGCCTGCCAGCCCCAGTCGTGGCTGACGCTGGCCACCTCGCGGCACATCGCGCTGATCTGCGCCTCGGTGGGGGGCATCGACCAGGGATCCGGCCGGCCGCCCATGCAGGCGCAGCAGATCGCCACCGAATTGCTGTTGCGCCTGTAGGTGTGGCTGTAAAGGTCAATCGTGTAAGCATGCAGCCGCTGAACCCGTCCATCGCCCGCCACGATCGTGTGATAGGCCCCGGGCCGAAGCCAGTCGTAGGGGGTTGCGCTCCAGTGCAGATAGATTGTTGGGGCCATCGGTTGGCGGTGGAGGGAATGCCTTGGGGGGAAGGTAGCGGGTCTTGCTTTTCTGAATCGCTGCCATCTGATAAAATGACACCTACTTCCAGAAAATTAGGTAGCTAATTTCTGCGACCTGTGATCAGGTTGCTGTTTAATTCCGAGCGGCCCCTCCCTTTTAACTGATCTCGTGGATGAACTGGCCACCCAAGGCCACATGGTGTATACGAGCATGAATGCTCTCCAGAGAAGATGCTAAGCAAGACTAGGAATATCTTCGGCTGGCTGCTTCTGCCTAAAGAGCGCACCATCGATTTCTATTCTAGCATGTTGTAAATGAACAGAAGCAAATCGAGTAGAGTGAAAGACTGGCCAGCGGCAGCTAGCCTTCCGGCTTGGGGTTGCGGCTGGCAGGTATTATAGCTGCGTGAGAGTTTGCGCTCCATTGCTATCTCTGGTTGAGATTGAGACAGCCGTCCCTCATCGTTTTTTTTAATCGCCATTATTGTGCCTAGCGCAAGAGAAAATCCTTGAATGTCTTGTTCGTGCAATGGGGGAGCGGGTTGTCTCCAGCCGATACCCTTTTCTCACTAAATACCACGCTGCGATGCAGTTATTATTCCATTCCCCACTGTAGCCTGAAAAACTTGTTGTTGCATTTAGGAATTCGTCTTCGACCTTTTGAGGCATTCTCAGCGTCCTACAGGGCAGATGCTCTTATATCGGTAGATCTACCCCATAGGAGGTATGAGCTTGAGCATCTCATCGCTCAAAAAGTCAAACCAGATGCTCCTAAAATCTTGATCGCGATGGAGTCTTTTCACGACCGTCCCGAGCTTCTTTCATCTGATGAAATAAGTAGATGGCATCATGTATTTCATTACTCAACGATTGTGCGAAATGGTAGCAAAGTGTCAAAATATGCCCTTCCTTCAAATCTGCCATACCTCTATCGCCATGGCCCATTCTATGGCCATGCATCTCTGCGGTTAATTGGTATGATGGGGACAAATAAGCCATCTCGCCTTTCAAATATTCGAGCATGGCCGCAAGTAATCAATACTCGTTCATATCGCATTTCACTATCTGATAGTATAAAGTGGTGGGGCCTAGAAGATGGCTTGAACCTGCGTCGGCAATGGGCGACAGGGCTTGCACATTTGATTCCCAAAGACTTTCGTATATTTGGAGGGCAATGGGATGGCAGCTCATATTCACCTGCGCACAGGCTAATCAGACCTAGGCCCAATCCGTGTGCTGTAGGATTTAGCCCCTGCAATCCAATTTCGATAATCCAGGGCTTCCAATACTTCTTTGCCACAGAAAATCTGATTGGCGACTCAGGCTACGTTACTGAAAAGATCTTTAATGTAATACGCGCCAGAAGGGTGCCTATCTATAAGCCTGCAAATGATGATAAACGCCTTGCCTCTTTGTCGGCCAGGGTAGGCCGCTTCTTTGTTGACCTTCGCGAGTTTAACAGTGCAAAAGCGCTAGTCGCCTATTTAAAGAGCGTGAAAATAGGAGAATATCAGGAAATGGTTGCGTCTGGGCACCTATTCCTGAAATCTGAATTTGCCAAGGAGCACTCTTCGCGCCACTATGCTGAGGTTTTGAGTAAGCGTATATCTCTCGTCTTAAGACAGAAAACTGTCTGATGCGGATTCTCTTGATTGCCGATCCTCAAATTCCCGTACCACCCACCCACTACGGAGGTGCGGAGCGGATCGTCCATCTGTACTGTCAGGAATTTGCCCGGCTAGGCCATCAGGTGCACCTGATGGCCGCCCAGGGGTCGCAGGCTTATGGCGGTCGGCTGCACATCCATCGTGCACCAAGTCTCCGGTATGTGAGTAGATCTCGGCGCAAGATCCAGTTCCAGCTTCAGAGCCTCTGGGCTGCACGGAATGTGGATGTGGTGTTCAACCTCGGCCGCTTCGACTATCTGGAAGCACTCCTTCGAGTTCATAAGCCACTCCTGCATAATTTCCCGAACCCGATTGATCAGGGCCAAATTGACTTTGCCGAGGCCCGCGTAGGCGGACCTTTCGCTTTTCATCTGATCAGTGAGAATCAGAGACGACACGCAGTAATCCATCGTCCGGTGCATGTGATCCCCAATCCTGTGGATGCCGAGGCCTTTCTGCCGGGAGATGGCGCTGAGGGTTACCTGGCTTTTCTCGGTCGGCTCACTCGCAACAAGGGAGTGGATACAGCGATCGAAGTTGCTCGGCGATCGGGGCGGCGCCTAGTGATCGCGGGGAACGTGTCCAACGAGCAGGGAGGGCCTGAGTTCTTCCGCGAGCAGGTGCAACCCCATCTCGATGGCGATCGCATTCGCTGGATCGGTCCGGTGAACGACCAGCAGAAGCAGGAACTCCTATCCGGCGCCGCTGCCCTTCTCTTTCCGATCCGCTGGGAGGAACCCTTCGGCAACGTGATGGTGGAAGCCCTTGCATGCGGCGCACCCGTGATTGCCACCCGCCGAGCCTCCACTCCTGAGGTGATCGAGCACGGCCGGACAGGTTTTCTTTGCGACAGTTCTGAGCGCACCATCGATGAATTTGTCGATGCCGTGGCCCAGGTACCGCAATTGAACCGCGAACATTGCCGTGAGGCTGTGATGCAGCGATTTGATGTACGCGTGATTGCCCCGCGCGTTCTGCACGTGTTGCACGAGCTGTCCCAGGGAGGGACTGGCCCATGATCCGTCTTCGTCGTTGTCTGGCGGAACGCCTCTTGGATGTGCTGGCCAATGTACCCATTCAGCGAGGCAAGTATCGCCTCGCCCAACTGGGTGCGTTGTTTCTGGATGGGGTTCCCATTCGCTCTCGCTATGGTCCTCTCCTTCACACTCGCTTCGCGGACAGCACCTTCTGGCTTGCCGCCCGCTACGGCAACGATGAAGTGATGGCCCTTCTTGCCGACCTCTCCAGCGCCGATGGGTTCATCGATGTGGGCGCCAACATTGGCCTCACATCCTGTTTTGCCCAACCCCGGTGTTTAGCTGTGCTCAGTCTGGAGGCCAGCAGCCGCGAGTTTGCCGATTTGCAGCGTAACTGTGCTTTGCTCACTGCTCCCCCCCCCCCGTCAGTTCTGCTGGCGGCGGCCGCGGACACCTCCGGGTTTCTGCCGTTTCGTATCGGCCACATCTCCCATTCCGGCGGCAACTCGCTCGGGCCTGGGTATTCATGTGCAGAAGAGCAGCTGATGGTTCAGGCCATACGGCTCGATGATCTTCTCAATGCCGGCGCACTGTCCGAGTGGCCGGCCATGCATCTGGCTTGGAATCACCATCGGTTAGTGGTGAAGATTGACGTGGAAGGCTTCGAAGCGGCTGTTTTGAGAGGCATGTGCGTGCTGCTCAGGGAGCGCCGATGTCGCAAGGTGATCGTGGAAATCAATGACCAGCGTGCAGCAGGCCTTGGGATGGCGTGCGATATCGATGCCTACATGGAATCTTTTGGCTACTTCCCCAGTGTTGATCCTGGTGGTAGGTGCCACTTTGATCAGTGTTACGTCCCTCAGCACTGAGGATTTTGACCTGCCAGCGCTGTGATCTGCTGATCGTCCTCACCTCCCTGGCTGCCGAGGGCTGCCCGCAGCTGGTCCTGCAGCTCACGCGGCACTGGAATCGGCAGGGAGTTGTGGTGCACCTGGTGGTGCTCAGTCGTGAGCCGCTCGACCTGCTGGCGGAGTTTGAAGCGCTGGGGGTGCCCATCCATTGGTTCGATCTCAGCCATGGCCTGGGCCGCTACCCGCGGTTGGCCTGGCTCACCTTTCGGCTCTGTCGACTGCAGAGGCCACGAGCCGTGCTCAGCTTCCCACTTGGCTGGCATTCCTTGATCGCCATCGGCGCCCGAGCTGCAGGCGTGCGGCGCGTCTGCGCCCATGTCGGTAATCTGCCGCCGGTGTGGACTGGATCGGCTTTTGCCAAGTTCAAGTTGCTGGTGCAGCTGGGCCGCCCGTTCACGCACCGGCTTCTGTGCTGCTCTGAGTATGTGCGCACGGCCACCGTGCGTGATTTCTCGCTGAGTCGGCGGGAAACGCGCGCAATCTTCAACGCCTGCGATCTGAAGGCCTTCAGCGGCATCAGCCGCCCTGAGACATTCCATGACCCACCACGCCTTGCCATGGTGGCGCGTCTTGAACTGCACAAGGACCAGCCCACCCTGATCCGCGCCTCCGCTGTCCTGCGCGATCGGGGGGTGGCGGTGGAGGTGAAGCTGGTGGGAGACGGCAGCCAACGTGAGCAGCTCGAGGAGCTGATCGCCGAGCTGGATTTGGCCGATCGGGTGCATCTGCTGGGCATGCGCCGCGATGTTCCCGAGCTGCTGGGCCAGATCGATCTGTTCGTCTTCGCCGCACGGCCCGATGAGGGCTTCGGCATCGCCCTGGCCGAGGCCATGGCCGCCGGTGTGCCGATCGTGGCCACCGATGTGGGCGCCTGCCGTGAGGTGCTCCAGGGCGGCCGTCTCGGTCGTCTGGGGGCACCTGGCGATCCGCTGGCACTGGCCGCCGGCATTCTGGAGGTGCTCGCGGAGCCCGAGGCTGCGGCTGAGCGAGCCATACTGGCGCGTCAGCGAGCGCTCCGGGATTTCACTGTGGAATCCATGGCCATGGCCTATGGACGTGAGCTGGGCATGATGGCCACTGGCTGAGTCCTTGCTATCTCATTGTTTTGTTCCTGAATGACAGTCACTTCTGATGAGTTCTCCCTTGCCAGCCTCGCCCTGCGTGACCAGACATCTCTGGAGGAATTCCGTCGCTATCTGATTGATCACTGATCGAGTGCCTATTTCCGCAGTTATCTCGAGGGAGGTCTGCAGCACTGGACACGGGGCAGTGAATATCGCTGGCTGCTGGATGGCGCTGGCGATGTGACTGCCACGGCCTATCTGCTGGGGACTCTGGGCTGCAGAGTCACCGGAACTGATTTGAACGATTCCGCCTCGGCTGAGGGTGACCTGCCGCCTGAGGCGCTGGGCGAGCAGCGTGCGCCGTTTCGTGCGTCGAGATGCGCCACCCTTGGACTTCACGGTGTGGTGCGGTTCGTTTCTCCGTCGCTGATGGCCGCCATGCTCCTTGAGTTCCTCTGATGCGTGTGTTGCATGTGCTCAGCGGTCTGCACGCCGCCGGCATCGAGTCCCTGGCCTTGAAGCTGATCGCCCATGGTCCGAAGGGGGTTCACAGCGAGCTGCTCAATGCCGACAGCAGCCAGCAGCAATTGTCGCCGGCCTTCGAGGCCCTGCGGGCCAGCGGTCAGCTCCGGGCCCTGCATCAGTGGAGTCGCTGCGATGGACTGCAGCTGGCCTGGCGCAGCTTCCGCCTCTGCCGCCGCCGCCGGCCCGATGCGTTGCTCCTCTACCCCTGCAACCGGCCAATGCTCTGGCTGGCGCTGGGGGCACTCCTGGCGGGGGTGCGGCGGATGGCAGTGGCGGTGCAGAACGCTGCCCCTGCCGATGCCCCCGGTCGGCATCTGTGGCGGAGACTCCTCCTCTGGTTCCAGCGCCTGGGGGTGCTGGCGGTGCCCTGCAGCGAGGCTGTGGCGGCCTCACTGCAGCCCCTGCCGCGGGGCCTGAGCCTGGGCCCTGTGATCGCCAACGGCTGTGACACAGCAACCATCGCTTCCAGGTCTGCGGCCGCCCGTGCGCAGCGGCCACCTGGAGATCCCCGCCGGGTGCTGATGGTGGCGCGTCTGGATGCGATCAAAGATCAGGCCACCCTCCTGAGGGCCTTTGCCGCCGCCCGCCCGCCTGGTTGGCAGCTGCAATTGGCAGGCGAGGGACCGGATCGCCCACGGCTGGAGGCCCTGACCCGCGAGCTGGGGCTGGATCCGGCCGATGTCTTTCTCGGGCGCCGCAGTGACATCCCCGAGCTGCTCGGCCAGGCGGATCTGTTCGCCTTTTCCACCACCCGCGCTGAGGGCTTTGGCATTGTGCTGATCGAAGCGATGGCTGCGGGCCTGCCGGTGATTGCCAGCGATGTGCCCGCCTGCCGGGAGGTGTTGCAGCATGGAGCTGGCGGCGAATTGCTGCCGGCGGCTGATGTGGCGACGTGGAGCCAGTGCCTGCAGCAGCTGCTGGCCTCATCGCCTGAGCGCCAAGATCTTGCGCAGCGGGCCCTGCTGCTGGCACCGCAGTACGACATCCGCCACTGCGCAGATCGCTGGTACCAATTGTTGGCGACCTGATGCCTAGGCCAGGCGCGCCTAGCCGTCAACTCCTCTGCTGCGGCGATCCCACCGAGCTGGCCACCTGGAGCAGCACCCCTTTTTTCCTGCTGCAGGCTGGTCAGCGCAGCGGACTGCTGACCGGTGGCCTGGCCCTGCAGCCGGAGCATCTCCGCGGCCAGCGGCGGCTCTGGAACCTGGCCCAGCTGCTGCGCCATGGCCGGCCGGGTGGCTTTCAGTACAGCCATGAATTCACGCGAGCATTGCTCGCCCAGGCGCAGCTGCCTGTGGATCATCCCCTGGGGCTGCTCAGCCACTTCCCGCTGCTGCCACCCCATCCCTGGCCCCGGCTCTGGCGCGTCGACTTCTACATCGACGCCACCACCCATCAGGTGTTCAACGACTACGGCTTTGGCTGCCGCCTCGCGCCCGCTTACCGCCAGGAGGTGCTGGAACGTGAACGACGTGCGTATGCCGCTGCCGGGGCCGTGATCTGCATGGCCCAGTGGGCCGCCGATTCAGTGATCGGCGACTACGGCATCCATCCGGCCAAGGTGCATGTGGTTCCTGGTGGGGCCAACCTTGATGAGACCGAGCTGGCGGCCCTCCCCGTGTTACCGCCACCGCCGCCCCCCACGGTGGATCAGCCCCTGCGCCTGGGCTTTCTCGGCAAAGACTGGGTACGCAAGGGCGGTCCCTTTCTGCTGCAGCTGGCGGTGGAGCTCCAGCGAAGAGGCATCCCAGCCGTGATCCGCGTCATAGGACCCGTTCCGGCTTCCCTGCCAGCCCATCCAGCCCTGCAGCCCCTGGGCTTCATCAACAAGCAGAGCGACACGGCCCGCTTCGTTCACGAGCTGCGCAGCTGGCATTTCGGCGCACTCTTTTCCACAGCTGAGGCCTTCGGCATTTCCAACCGGGAATGCTTGCGCTTGGGAGTGCCGGTGCTGGCCCATGCCGTGGGTGGCATCGCCTCCACCCTGCCCGATGCCGGCTGCGGCCTCCTGTTCGCCGCCCATCCCAGCCCCGTTGACGTGGCGAACTGGATTGCGGAACGACTCACCCCCTACGAGAGCTACCTGGCCTGGCGCTCGGCCCTGCCACCCCGCTGGCGGGAGTTCACCTGGGACGCAGCTGTGGAGCGGTTGGCCGCAATCCTGGGCTGATCAAGCCGCCATCCATTCTTCAGGCGTGATCAGCTGCAGCCCTGCGAATGCCTGCCGACACAGCCTGGGGGCGCGCGGCCAGAAAGGCAACGTCCCGTGGAATCGGGCAGTAGGCGAAGACGTGCCAGCACAAGTGCTCAGAGCCCCAGGATTCCCATTGCGGATCTGCCTGCGGGCTGTTGTTTGGCCTCTTGTTCCCGCTTAGCCTGAAGGCCTTGGCCACGGTGTGTGATGTCTGTTGCGCCACCCGCCCCGGCAGCCAGCGGTTCCCTGGCTCCCCTGCAGTTGCCCTGGGATCTGCAGCTGACGCCTGAGCAGTTTGAGCAGGTGTGTCAGGCCAATCCCGATGCTGTGCTCGAACTGGCCGCCGATGGCCACCTGATTGCCATGACGCCAACCGGGGGAGAGACGGGCCAGCGCAATCAGACGCTCGGTGCTCTGCTCTGGCTGGCTGTGCGCCAGAGCGGCCTACCCCTGAAGCTGTTCGACAGCTCCACCGGATTCCGCCTGCCCGATGGCTCCGTCCTCAGCCCCGATGCTGCCCTGGTACGGCTGGAGAGCTGGCAGGCGCTCACCCTCGATCAACGCCGCGGATTTCCGCCCCTCTGCCCGGATCTGGTGGTGGAACTGGCCAGCCCCAGTGACGAGGGGCCGCGCGGCGTGTGCGCCCTGCGCCAGAAGATGGAGCTCTTCCGCCGCAACGGCGCCCGGCTGGGCTGGCTGCTCTTTCCTGCTGTGCAGGCCGTGGAGATCTGGCACGGGGATTGCGGCACACCTCCCGAGCGCCTGCAACCCGCCGATCAGCTCGACGCGAGCGAGTTGTTTCCTGGCCTTCGCGTTGAGCTGTCCGAGGTGTGGCAGGGCTGATCTGCTGCTGAAGGGATTCAGTACTGCCACGCCGGTGGGGTGGAAGTGGCGCACCCAGCGGGCCAGGCTGCTGGAGGGAAGGCCAATGCGCTGAGCGACGGTGTTGCAGGAAAGGCTCTCCTGCAGGCAGAGCTCCAGGGCCGCGGCCTTCTGCTGCGCCGTAAACCGGCCTCCTGCCATCACTCTGATCCAGCTCGAGTGCTCCCTGCTGCCCTTCAACAGCGGCGCCCCCTTGATCGGCGAGGTGATCGACCAGCTGCGTGATTGAGGCTTTTTGGTGGCAGCCATCGAACCGATCATGTGTACGGCCATGCGCAACAGCCGCTTCGGTTATTCCGACGGCGCTTTCATCCCCAAGGCTGATTTGCTTTTTGTGGCCGAGCGCCTCTGCCGCCTTGATCGATTTCGCAACTGCCTCGCACTGGGAGCTCCCGCAACGCCATGACCGCTCTGTCAATCGCCCTGATCTCCCCGCTCAACCAGACAACGCCGCCCGCCACCTACGGCGGCGTGGAGCGTGTGGTGGCGATCCATGCCGCAGAGCTTGCCCGCCTCGGCCATCGTGTGGTGGTATTTGCCGCCGCCGGCTCAGCCCAGCCTGGGGTGCGCAGCGTGGCCTTCGGCCCCGTGGGCATCTGGCCGGGCCCCAGCCAGCTGTTGCGGCTCGGCCTTGCCCGCCTGCGCCACGCAGGGTTCCAGATCGTGCACTCCTTCGCCCGCAGCATCACCCTGTTGCCCTGGCTGCCGTTCAGCAGCGCTCGCCTGGTGCAGACCTACGCCTGCCCGCTCAGCGCCGCCACCATCCGCGGCCTCGATCGCCTCCTGCCCGGACGGATCAGCTACACCGTGCCCTCCCACTGGATGGAGAGGGCCTTTCCCCCCACCTATTCGCCCCTGGCGATGGTGCCCAACAGCCTGCCCCAGGAGCTCTACCAGCCCCGCTTCAGCCTGGCCGCCGACGCGCCTCTCGCCTTCCTCGGCCGCTTTGACCCCTCCAAGGGGTTGCATGAGGCGATTGCCGTGGCGGTGGCGGCCGGCCGGCCGATCGACATCGGCGGTGCCGCCTTCGATGCCCCCTCCCACGCCTACGCCGCCGAGCTCCAACGCCGCTGGCAGGGGCATCCGCTCGTGCGCTTTCTCGGACCGCTCGACGATCAAGGCAAGCAGGATCTGCTGGCCCGCGCCGCCGCCCTGCTGTTCCCGATCGGCTGGGAGGAGCCCTTCGGCCTGGTGATGATCGAAGCGATGGCCTGTGGCACCCCCGTGCTCGCCTACGCCCGTGGCGCCGTGCCTGAGATCGTGCAGAGCGGCCGCAATGGTTTCGTGGTGGCCGACCAGGCCGCCATGACCGAGGCGGTGGCGCGCCTCGGCGAGATCGATCGCCGCGCGGTGTGGCGCAGCTTCCAGGAGCGCTACGCCGCACCCGCGGTCACAGCGGCTTACATGTCGCACTATCGCCGGGTGTTCAGGCTGGCTCAGCAGGAATCCGCCAGCCGATGACAACCCCCAGCCGCCGTCGCCGCTATGCCGTGCTCCAGGCTGGCGCTCGCATGCACTACGCCGTGCCGGCACTGCTAGCTCGCGCCGGTGCCTTGGCGGCCTTCTACACAGACCTGCACAGCAGCCATAGGCCCATTCAGGCGCTTGATGCTTTCTGGCCAAGGGCTCTCCAGCCCAAGGCCTTGAAGCGCCTGATCGGACGTCGGCTGCCAGCTGAGCTGCCCCGGCGGCTGGTGCGCGATCAGCCCCTGGCCAGCCTCAGCTGGGCACGCGGAGATCGTGGCGAGACCCTAGTGCTGGAGCGCGCCTGCAACGAGCGCTTCGGCGGCGCCAATGCCCTCTACACCAACTTCATCAACAACGACATCGAGGCCGTTCGCCAGGCCAAGGATCAAGGCCTGTATCTGGTTCACGAGCTGATCATCGGTGCCGATGTGGGCCGCATCCTGCTGGAGGAGCGGCGGAACTATCCCGGCATCGAGCCGGCAGGAGAGCCCGAGCAGGTGGTGGAAGCCGGCATTGAGCGCGACCGCAGGAAGTGGGCGCTCAGTGATCAGGTGCTGGTGCCGTCGGCGTATTGCCGCGAGAGCTCCATCACTCTGGGCTGTGATCCCTCCAAAATCAGCGTTGTGCCCTACGGCATTCCTGAACATTGGTTTGATCTGCAACCGGAACCTGAACCTGGCCGCATCCTGTTTGTGGGTCAGGTGGGGCTGCGCAAGGGCAATCACTATCTGGCGGAAGCCTGCCGCTTGTTCGAACAGCGTGGGCTGCCCTTCGAATGCCGTGTCGCCGGCCCAGCCCAGGTGGATGTGACCCATCCCCTCTTCGTCGGCCCCACCTACCTGGGTCAGGTGCCCCGAAGCCAGGTGCAGGAGGAATTTCGCCGCGCCGATATGTTCGTGCTTCCCACCCTGGCCGACAGCTTTGGCCTGGTCCACCTCGAAGCGATGGCCTGTGGTGTGCCGGTGATCACCACACCCCACTGCGGCTCGGTGGTGCGAGATGGCGTGGATGGTTTCATTGTGCCAATCCGGGATGCAGGATCTCTGGCTGATCGCTTGCAGCAGCTCCTGGAGGATCGAGCCCTGCGCAGGCAGATGGGAGCGGCAGCACGGGAGCGTGCCCGGGAGTTCAGCTGGGGGAGTTATAGCGAGCGGCTGCTGGCAGCTCTGGATGTGCCGTGACATCAGCAGATCCGCTGCTGGTGGTGCTGCACCGCATCGGCCCATACCACCACGCTCGCCTGGTGGCTGCCGCGCGGATCGTGCCGCTGCAGGTGCTGGAAACCCGGTCCCGGTCGCTTGAATATCCCTGGGCGTTCGATCCCGGCAACGCCTACCCGATCCACCGGCTCCAGGGTCACGGCCATCCCGAGGAGGACCCCCCGCTGGCGGTTCTCGACCAGCAGTTCAGGCAGCTTCTGGACGCTTTGCAGCCCCGGGCGGTGGTGAGCATAGGCTGGGCCGACCGCGCCTATCAACGGCTGCTGGTTTCCTGCCACCTGCGCCGGATTCCGCTGGTGATTGTGAGCGACAGCCGCGTCAATGATGAGCCCCGCTCAGCGCCCAAAGAGTGGATCAAGCGTCAGCTGGTGAGGGGATACTCCGCGGCCCTGGTGGCCGGGAGTGAAAGCCAGGCCTACCTCGAGGGCCTTGGCTTCCCTGCCGAGGCGATTTTTCGTCCCTGGGATGTGGTCGACAATGCCGTCTTCCAGGCCGTGGCCGGCTCCGCCCGCTCGCCTTCAGGGGTTCCACCCCACTTTCTCTGCGTCAGCCGCTTTGTGCACAAGAAGAACCACACCGGCCTGCTGGCCGCCTATGGCCGCTACCAGGCTGCAGGGGGTCGCTGGGGCCTGCGCCTGATCGGTGCGGGACCGCTGGAGGCTCAGATCCGCTCAGCCACACAAAGCCTTCCTGATCCCACCCAGGTGCGTTGCGATCCGTTCCTTCAGCTGGAGCCCCTGGCCAGGGCCTACGGCGAGGCTGGAGCCTTCGTACTGGCCAGCTACAGCGATCAGTGGGGCCTGGTGGTGAACGAGGCCATGGCGGCAGGCCTGCCTGTGCTGGTGAGCCGTGCCTGCGGCTGTGCTGCCGACCTGATCGAGCACGGGGTGAGCGGCTGGACGTTCGATCCGGCCGATCCCGCGGCGCTCGCTGCTCTGATGAACACGGCCGAGCGTCAGACGCCCGCCCGGCGCGAGACGATGACCTCCGCCGCCCGTGACCGGCTTTCCGCATTCAGTCCGGGCCGTTTTGCCGTTGGCTTGCATCAGGCGTTGGAATGGGCCAGCGCTCATCCACGTTTCAGCCGCCGAGCTGCCCTGATGGCCGATCTCCTCTCCCGCCGCGAGCCCCTGCCATGAACGATCCCTCCCAACTCACTGTGCTGGAGGGCTTCCTGGTGGGTGGATTGATCAGTCTGATGGGTTGGGAGGCTTTCAGGGCCTGGAGCAGCCGCCATTGGGTCGCCTTGTTCCGTCCCACGCTAATCGTGGCAGCGATCCTGATTTATTACTGCCTCTTGGGCCCACTCTGGGGACTCTCCCAAGGCGTATGGGGCGATCGGGGCATCAATCTGCGGGAGGCCATGGTCTGGGGCTGGGGTGGTGCTTTCGTGTTCTATCTCTCGGTTCTGATTGGCTTCTATGAGCTTCCTGCCCCCGCGTTCCGCAGCCGGATAATTCCAGTGATCGACCCGGAACGTCTCTACCGGCTTGGTCAAGGTCTGTGCTGGTTGGGGTTGGTTATGTTCACGCTCGTCAGCGGTATTAAGGTGCTGGCTCTCCTCAACCCCCTGGCCGCACGGCAGCTGATTGAGGGCGGCTTGGATGATCGTGGTGTTGATGTGGGCGCCCTGGCCAACTACTTTGTCTATGCTGTAAACTTTCTGATTCCAGGAACAACCCTGATCTGGGTCAGCTGGCTCATCAGCCGTCGTCACAGCACAGGCCTGTTGCTTTGGACCCTTGCCGCAGTTGGGATCTACACGTCCCTGGGCTTTCGCTATCGCCTTGTGCTGATAGCGGTACCGTTTCTCCTGCTCTGGTACATCGTTAGGCAGCGGCGGCCGCGCCTGGTCACCATCTCTGTGGCGGCGGCTTTGTTAATCGTTGTGTCCGGGGTGATTGGCTTGACCCGGCAGTATAGCCGTGGCCTCGATTTATCTAGTCTAGACGACATCACCGCCGATGAGGTTATTGAGGCCGGTCTTCATGAGAGCAGTGTTTTCTTGACCACAAGTGGAGTAATGCAAGTCACTCCTGGTCGCTATCCCCATGTGGGGGCAAAACCATTTATCGCGGCCCTGCTTTTCCCAATCCCAAGAATCCTTTACCCCGAGAAGGCTTCGGCTGATTATCTTGTTAATGCAACCGCAGTTGTTTACGGTGGGAAGGTTCGTGCGTCAGGGTCTGCCATCCTCAATTATGGAGAATATTTCTTGATAGCAGGCTGGCCTTCATTGGTGGCCATGAGTCTGCTGTTTGGTTGGTTGCTGCGCTGCCTCTGGAATTGGTTTCTTGTGCGTTATCAAGAGCCCTTTGCTCAGGTGGTCTACGTGCTCACTGCCAGCTATCTCTACGTGGTTGTCAGCCGCGGATATCTGCCCCAGGTGTTGATGCTCTTTGTCTTCTCTGTAGCTCCCTTGTTTTGGCTCTATGGCCGTTTGGCGCGGCCAATCGCTTCTGTACCACCAGCCGGATCTTCCCCTCAGCCAGCTTCAGCGTCTGGGCCAGGCCGTCCGTAGGTGGAAGTTGTTCACCTGTCGCATTCAGCATCCGAAGCCGATGGCGGCATTGCTTCAGCAGTTGGCCCGTTGGTTGCTGCCCAGCGATTGGTGCCACTTCCGGTGCAATGGCTTTTGGCGGATCATCATTCAGCCTGGCGCCGTGACCATGATTTGATCAAAGCCACCCGAGCAGTTACCCCTTCCCTCGCCCACATCCACGGCCTCTGGCGCTCCCCCACCAGGATCACCACCTCCCTCGTGCGTGGCTGCCGCGGTTCCAGGGGCCTGCCCGTGGTGATCGCTCCCCACGGCATGCTGGATCCTGGGGCATTGCGCTATTCCCGCTGGAAGAAGCGTCTGGTTTGGCGCTTATGGGAGCACCAGGCGCTGGTGGTGGCGTCCTGCCTGCAGGCCCTTGGTCAGGCGGAGTTGGTGGCGATTCGATCGCTGGGCCTCGCCGGTCCCGTGGCCTTGATATCCAATGGGGTGGGGCTTCCCGATCTCGAGCGGCCACAGCTCCCACCCCCCTGGATGCAAATGGTGCCGGAAGGCGAGCGGGTCCTGTTGTTCCTCGGACGCTTCCATGCCAAGAAGGGTCTCGTTCCGTTGCTTGAGGCCTGGCACTCCCTCGCGGCGGAGGCCAGGCGGCAGGGCTGGTGGCTTGTGGTGGTGGGCTTCGGCGATCAGGGGCAGTTGGCGGCCTGCCTGGCACGCGAGCCGATTGAGCGCTGCCTGGTGCTGGGGCCTTGCTTTGGTGCCGAGAAGGAGGCCTGTCTTGCTTCGGCTTCGGCCTTCGTGCTGCCCAGCTTCAGTGAGGGTTTGCCGATGGCAGCCCTTGAAGCGATGAGCTGGGCCCTGCCCTGCCTGCTGAGCCCAGCCTGCAATCTGCCTGACTCCATCTCGGCTGGTGCGGCCTGGTCTGTGCAACCCCAGCCGGCCGATCTCGCCGCCCGCATCCAGGATTTGATGGCCCTTCCCGACACCGAAGCTGCGGCTATGGGACGCAAGGGCCGTGCCCTGGTGGCAGAGAAGTTCAGTTGGAGCACGATCGCCCACCAGTGCGCTGAGCTCTATGGCTGGATCCTGGGCGGTGGCACCCCACCGGCCTTCGTGGATCTGGGCAAGGCCCGCTCCTGATGACGGCACCGCTTCAGGACCTGGCGCACTACCGCCTTCCGGCTCACTGGAGCCCCGGCGCACCCCGCGGGCAGCAGGTGCTCTGGCTTCTGGCGGGCCAGCCGCTGCTGGGCTCGTTTCTGCCCGGCACGCCTTGGCGCAAAGCCCTGTTGCGGCTGTTTGGTGCCCGGCTAGGCAGTGGCGGGCGGTTCAAGCCGCACCTGCGGGTGAAGTTCCCCTGGCGGCTGCAGATGGGCGACCACTGCTGGCTTGGGGAGGAGGTCTGGATCGACAACCTCGCCCCGGTGCGGCTGGGGGATCGGGTCTGCCTGTCTCAGGGGGTGTACCTCTGCACTGGCAACCACGACTTCCGCTCCCCACAGTTCAGCCTGCGGGTGCAGCCGATCCAGATCGACGCCGATGCCTGGATCGCCGCACGGGCGGTGCTGGCCCCTGGTACCCACGTGGGCGCCGGCGCGGTGGTCGCGTTGGCGGCGGCTGTCAAGGGAACCGTGGCCCCGGGGGCGGTCGTGGCGGGCAACCCTGCTCGGCTGGTGGGCCACAGGTGAAGCAGGGGCCGTTCTGGTCGTTGCTGGGAATCGCCGCTGGAGCGTTGCTGCTCTGGTGGTGCTGGCCCACCCTGGCGCCACGGCTGCGGCCGCGATCGGGTTCCCTCGCCGTGGTGGTGCTCGCCGAGGATCCCCGCCGCACGGAGGCGGCGCTGGAAATCTGGCCACGGATCCCCGCGGCCTGGCTGGTGCCCCACGCTGGCCCCAGCCTGCAGCGGGCCGTACAGGCCCAGCTGCAGGCCCGCCCGCTCCCTCCGTCGTTGCGCGAGCGGGTGAAGCCGCTCACCTGCGGCCTCGACACCCTCGGCCAGCTCACCTGCCTGGCTGAGGCCCTGCGCCGCTGGCGCCGCTCAGCCAATGGCCCTGCCATCGGTTCGGTGCTCCTGGTGACGGGTGAGGAACACCTGCCTCGGGCCATGGCCATCGCCCGTCTCGTGCTGGGGGCCGAGGGGTTGCCTGTGACAGGCTGGCCAGCCAGGACCAAGGCTGCCCCCGAGGATCCCCTGCGAACCCAACGCGACCGTCTGCGCGCCCAGCTCTGGCGCGCCACCGGCTGGGACGGCCATCCTCCTTTTCTGGGGCGAGCGCCTTGAGGATCCTGCTGATCGTTCCCACTCTCGAGTCGTTCCAGCTGCTCCCCCGCCTGGTGAAGTCGCTGCAGGGGCAGACCAGCAGCGACTGGCGCGTACTGTTCATCGACGGCCCCAGTGGGGCTGAGCACCGCGCCTGGCTTGATCGGCTCTGCGCCGCTGATTCCCGCTTCACCTGGATCCCTCAGGACCCCAACGAGCCTGGCATTTTCGGGGCCATGAACCAGGGTTTCGCGGCGGCTGGCTCCGAAGACTGGCTGCTGTTCTGGGGCAGTGACGACTGGGCGGCCGCTCCCGATGTCTTCGAGCGGATTGGTCAGGCCGTTGGCGCGGATCAGCCCCATCTGATCGTTTGCCGAGGTCGGTACGTCTCGTTGGTTGCCGACCCTGCATGCCAGCCCCGCCTGGCCCGCGCCACCGCCTTCCTCTGGTTCGGCAGCTACCGCCGTTCCCTTGTCCTGGGTTCCACGCCGCCACACCAGGCCACCCTGATCGGCCCGGGCGCCCGCGTCCGCCTTGCCCGCTACGCCCCCGGCTTCCAGCTCTCGGCCGACCTCGACTATTTCCTGCAGCTCTCACTCATCAAGGACCTGCGGATCACCCGCCTCGACCTGGAGCTCGTACAGATGGCTGCCGGCGGGGTGAGCGGCCTGCGCCATCGCCGCCGCCTGCAGGAGGTGCGGCGCGCCTATCGCCGGGCGTTCGGCTGGCGCTGGCCGCTGCCCTTTCTGCTGCGCTACCTGCAGCGGGGATGGAGTCTGCTGGAGCCTCGCTCTCCGGTTGGGGGGTGAACGGCCTCGCTTATGGATGGACTAACATGTTGACCAACCAACCGGCAAAGGGCTGCCTTGGGTGATGCGAACCGTGAATGTGCATGAGGCCAAAACCCACTTCTCCCGCCTGATCGATGCGGCGCATGCGGGCGAGACGATCTTGGTGGCCAAAGGCGGGCGGCCCTGGGCCAGGCTCGTTCCACTGGAGGAGCCCCAGACAAGGCGGCAACCCGGCGTGCTGCGCGGACGCCTGCAACTGCCACCGCCGGAGGTGTTGATGGCGCCGCTCCCTGAGGACGAGTTGCAGGCGATCGAGGCCTCCTCGCTTCTCTGATGGAGTTGCTGCTCGACACCCACGCCCTGCTTTGGTGGCTGGCGGAACCGGAGCGCCTGTCTGCAGGGGTGCTGGAGGCTCTTGGTGATCCAGCTCAGCAGGTGTTTGTGAGCTCGGCGTCGGCCTGGGAGATCGCCACCAAGCATCGCCTGGGTCGGTTGCCATCCGCCGAACCCCTGATGCAGGAGGGATGGAACCTGCTGCAGGCTCAGGGATTCATCTCTCTTCCAGTGAGCTGGCGCCATGGCTTGCGGGCCGGCAGGTACGCCCAAGCCCACCGTGATCCCTTCGATCGCCTGCTCGCCGCTCAGGCGGAACTCGACGGCCTCACCCTGGTCACCCTCGATCCCGCCCTGGCGGCTTTTCCCTGCCGCAGGCTGTGGTGAGCCTGCCGCCCACCCTGGTGCTCTTCGGCGCCAACAGCCTCTGCGGCGACGACCTCATCGGACAGCTCCCCGAGAGCACCGCCTGGCAGTGCCTGGGGCGGCGGCTGCCGCCGGGTGTAGCCGCAGAGCGTTGGAGGCACTGCGATCTTAGCGACCTGTCGGATGTGGCACTGCAGGCTGTGGCCGCCGTCCTTCCCCCTGGCCCCCAGATTTGGATCTGCTTTGCTCACCTCTGGTTGCTGGCGCCGTTCCTGGAGGCGCTGATGGCGGTGCAGCCCAAAGCCCTGGAGGGCTTGCGCGGCGTGGTGGCTTGTTCCTCGTCGAGCGTGATCACCAAGCGCTACGCGGCCAACGGCTTCGATCGCGACCTGGTGCTGCTCTTGGCCACTAGCCAGGAGCAGCTGCTGGCCGACTGCCGGCAGCTGGGGGTGCCGGCCCGCATCCTGGCGCCCACCCTGATCCATGGGCGTACGGCCCACCACCACGACCACAACGTGGAAACGCTGCGCCTCTGGCTACGCCGCCTGCCCCTGCTACCCCTTCCCGCCCACACCGGCCTCCGCCAGCCGATCGCCGCCGCTGATCTGGCCGCCGTCGCCCTGGATCAAGCGCAACGACTCACCGCTCCAGACGCAGTGTCCGCCCTGTTGCCCCTTGGTGGCGACGAGGAGTTGAGCTATCGCCAGCTTTTGCAGCGTCTGCAGCGCGGTGATCCCCGCGCCGCCCGCTGCCTCCTGCTGAACCTGCCCACCCGCCTCTTCCAGGTCATGGCCTCTCCCCTGCTGCTCCTCTCCCCGAAGACCTTTGAGGCCCTGCAGCGGGTCAGCGCCGATCTGGCCGGCTTCCCATCGGTGGCGGAGCTGCTGGATCGCCCGCGTCGACCGTTCGCTCCCGCGATCCCTACCGAGCGACGTCGATAAGTCGATGATGGCGCCTGTTCTGATGGCTCTGGTCACAGTGGCCCTGTCGGCCCTGCTCAGCGCGGGGCTTCTTGGGTTGTTGCTGCCGTTACTCCAGCGACGTCTGCCCGATCACCCCAACGCCCGCAGTGCCCATGGCCAGACCACGCCACGCGGGGGGGGGGTGGCCTTCGTGCTGGTCGGGGTGCTCTGGGGCTTGCCAATCACCCCTCTTCTCTGCACGCCGCTGGCCCTGGTGGGCTTGCTCGACGATCGCTACGACCTGCCATCGGGCCTGCGTTATCTGGCCCAGTTGCTCACGGCCACGGCGTTGCTGGCGGCTGCTGCCCTGCCCGTCATCTCAGGAGACTGGCTGGGTGTGCTTGCCGGCCTGGTGATCGTGGTGTCGATCACGGCCACCATCAACTTCGTGAATTTCATGGATGGCCTTGATGGCTTGGTAGCCAGCTGTCTGGCCGTGTTTTTCACGGTGGCAGCCCTGAGCCTGGGGGCCGCCTGGCTCTGGCCGCTGGTGGGAGCCTTGCTCGGTTTTCTGGCCTGGAACTGGAATCCGGCCCGGGTGTTCATGGGGGATGTGGGCAGCACCTTCCTCGGCGCTGTGATGGCGAGCGTGGTGCTGCAGGAGACGAACTGGAGCAAAGCCCTGGGTCTGCTGCTGGTGGCCACGCCGCTGCTGGGCGATGCCGTGATCTGCGTCATGCGGCGGTGGAGGGCCGGCCATTCGCTGTTTCAAGCCCATCGCCTGCATCTCTATCAACGCCTTCATAGGGCTGGAATGAGTCCGCGACGGATTGCAGTTGGATACGCGAGCGCTACGGCTCTTCTTGGGGTGGTTTTTCTTGTGGGTGGGACCATGACCGTAATGATTCTGGCGGTTTTGATTGCGTCACTCGGCATTTATCTTGATCAGGCCAAGGCTGTTCACTTTCTGGAAAGCTGAATTGACAGAGAGCAGCTCAAGGTGGCCTTGAAGAATCTCAAAAATCACTTCCTATTTTAAGACGCCAGATGTGAGGCGAAGCAAATCGATAAGCTGTTTGGCATCCAGCAGGGGCGCTCTTGATGATGGTGTCAATCGTCAGCAATCTCTGTCATGCTGCTGAGGAGATGGCAACCGACCATGTGATGGGTCCGCTGCTGGCCCATCGGATTCAGTGACATTTACTACGTGAAAACTGAATTGAGGCCTAAAGGCCTGTGCTTTCCTAACCACATGAGTCGCCCTAAGGCGTACTTATGCAACGCGTTGCATTCAAGTTCATGAACTGGTTCCGATGCATTCGCTTGAGACTGTCGCAGATTCCGGACCACCCCCGCACTGAGATCGCCTGCTTGGGGCACGAAAACTGGTGCTGGAACTCATCCAGTCTGAGCTGGTCTGAGCTGAGGACCTTCAGTCAAACCTGTGCCTACGGCAAGCTGAGGGTTAGCCCTGAAACCAGTTCTTAAGCGCTTTCTTCCAGCGCTTTCGGTTCCCCTTGTTGGGCAGGATAGTTGCTACTCCCGTTGTCTCTAATGCCTCGGCATCGCTATTTAAGTTATAGTAATCGTAAGCCGTACCTGGATCGAGGGCCGAGTCTCCATCGGTCGAGCTGCCGTAGCCATACCTGCCATAGCCGTAGATACTGTTCTTGTCGCCGGTATCTCTGCGGGCATTGGTCACAATCCCTAGCAAAGGAGCACCACTGGAGCGGATCCGAGCAACGGTCTGTTGGGGCAGTTGCCTGTCCACCTTGTTCAGGGACACAATCAGCAGAATACCGTCAAGGTTTTCTGCCACCAGGGAGGCATCGGCCAGGCCCAGAGCAGGCGGGGTGTCGTAAAGGATCAGGTCGTAGGCGCCTGAAGCGGCGATGTCCTCCACCAGCTGCTTCATACGTGCGCAGCCGAGCAGGCGCGGCGGGTCGGGCACACGATTGCCAGAGGTGAGCACCTGCCAACTGGGGTGGTTGGGCACAGTTTGCAACAATGAACGCCAGTCGGGCTCCTCCTCGGTGAGCAGGTTCGAGAGCCCTCTCAGGTTGTTCATGCCGAGGCGGTAGTGCACCTGTGGCTTGCGCAGGTCGGCATCCACCAGCAGCACACGCTTGCCCAGTTCACTCAGGGTTTTGGCCAGCAGGACGATGAGGAAACTCTTGCCCTCTGAGGGTACTGAGCTGGTCACGGCCACCGATTTCAACGGACGGTCGCTGTTCAGGAAGCGCAGGCTGGTGTAAAGATTGCGGAACGCCTCTTGGTAGGTGAAGCGCTGGTAGCCGCCCATGCCAGTCTGTTGGTTATCAAGATCCTTCAGAGGGAAGGCCTTGTCGATCGGCAACTCATCAAAAAGAGACAAGTAGGGAATGCTGCCCAGCAGGGGCAGCTTCAGCTCCTCACGCACTTCACCGGGAGTATGGAACACATGATCAAGGCGGTCCCTCACTAATGCCACGCCACCTCCGGCCACCACACCCAGTAGCAAGCCCTGCAGCAGTCCTCGGCCCAAGCGGGGCTCTATAGGACTTGGATTAACTTCTGCCGGGCTGATCACCTTCCAAGGCACGTTGTTCTGGGCGATCTCCAGTTGGAACTGGTCGCGGGTGCTCTGGAAGCTGGCCAGGTTGCCCTGTGCGACCTCCAGTTTCCCCTGCAGGTCTTCGAACTGGCGCAATAGGCCTGGCTGGCTTCGGAAACGCTCTTCGGTGCTGCTGATCTGGGAGCGCAGGGCCGCGATCGAGCCGTCGAGCTGCTGCAGCGTGGCATCCACCGCTTCCAGTTCCTTGCGCTGCAGCGCCGGCTTGAGCTGGTCACGGGCGCTGAGCAGGTTGCGCAGGTAGGGCGAATCAGTGGTGTAGATCGAGCGGGCCTCCGCGATCTCCCCCTCCAGCCGGTTGAGCTCGGTGAGCAGCGGCTGGTTGGGCACATCGAGGGTCACGCTCGTGCCGGAGCCTGCAGATTCGCCTTTGCCCCTATCGCCAGCAGTGCTGGTGAATGTGCGGGCTGTGAGCCGGCCAGCCGCCACATCGGCACGCACCTGCTGCAACCGGCTGCGCTCGGCCAGCTGGTTCTCCAGAGAGCTGCTCAGCACTTCTGCCTGGCTGCGCACTGCTGCGGCCTCCGTTTGAGGAGACAACACATTGTTGCGGGTGCGGAACCGCTCGAGTTGACCCTGGAGCTCAGTGCTGCGGGCTTGCAGTTCAGGGGCTTGCTCATCGAGGAATTTCACGCCTTCGGTGAGCTTGACGCGGCGCTGCTGCAGGGCCCACTTTAGGTAGGCTTCTTCAGTGAGCTTCAGGGTTTCGCTCACTAATTCCGGGCTGCTGCCTGTAGCCTGAACAGCGATCACTCCAGAGGCTAGGGTTGTCTGGGTGGGATCAGCAGTCACTAAACTCACAGTGACGTCCGGACTCCTTAGCTCGGGATAGCGCCGCTGCAGGGCGGTGAATACCGGAGCAAGTACCGAGCGGCTCTCCAGCACACGGATCAATGTGGGCACGTCGTTGCTGATCACATTGCGAGCTACCGAGGAGATTGCGCTGGCACCAGCTTCAGCACTGGCCCCACCGCTTTCGTTGATCGGATCCGAGATCAGCAGGCTGAAGCCTCCCTGGAACACAGGGCTGGTGATGCGCCGGTACACCGTCCACAGCCCAGCCGCCAGGGTCACGGCCATCGTGGTAGCCAAGAAAATGCGCCGTCTACGCTGCAAGATCCGCACTAGAATCTTTAGCCCCCTTTCGCTCTCTTCCACGGGCAGTGCCGCTGGTGAGAGGGCGTAGGCCGTGGGAGCTGGCATGTCCTGTGTGTTGGAGTTCATGATTGCCGAACTTTGTTCTGAGTGTATGGGAATCGCCCCGCCTCGCCAGTGGGCGGGAGTCAGTGGCCTAGCCGTTAGGCCACAATGAGGTCTTAGTAGGTTTAGTTAGCATTCTTTCGCGGACTTACTTGCCCCGGAGGCCTGTATCAGGGAAAGCACCGCAAGATCTTCCTGGCTAGGTAAGGTCGTGCAGTTTTAGTCTCGCCCAACTATATTAATATGTGGCAATCCACGCTTCGAACTTTGCCGACTATAGACTCTCCACATCTTCTTTGCAAAACACTTTAGGTGGTTTGCCATGATCCCAGTCCGCTCGTTCGCCCTGGTCCGCCGCTTCGTTCTGATGGCTGTGGATGGGCTGCTGATCGCCTTCAGTTTTTGGCTCGCCTTCGCCGTGCGCTTAGGAGTTTGCTGAAAAACCCCGCTTCCTCTGCGAGAATGAGTCAACTGCCCCAGGTTTGATGCGAGGTCAGCAGGAGCGCAGCGGCTCCTTGTTCTCCTACGTCTCGATCGAGGAGCGGATCCCGGCCAGCCATCC
>NZ_JAHLYS010000047.1 GCF_025128055.1 Synechococcus sp. CS-1329
CAGCGGCCAGCTTGTCGAGAGCGCTCCACTGCTCCGGCGGCTTGGTGGTGGCTGGCACGAGCTGACCCTGCTTCTGCCACTGGCTGCGCCAGTTGTAGAGGGTCTGGGTCGTGATCCCGGTGGAGCGGGCGATCTCGGCCATGCTCTCCCGGTTTGGCGGGCTCATGCGCTGGCGGACTTGGTCCCGCACAGCGGTGTCATAGGTCGGTTTCATGGTCGTCGGTTTGGCCCCCTGGTGGATGGGTCAGACCGAGCGGACAACTTTCCTGACGCAGGGGGCGCCAGCGGCATGGGCCCTGCGTCGCGCAGCCAGGGCGGCCGGCCGGGCGACCGGCGCGCCGGCGTGGTGTGGCACACCCAGGGCAGCGGCAAGAGTTTCACCATGCTCTTCTTCGCCGCTCGCATGATCCGCGAGCCCGCGATGCGGAACCCCACCCTGGTGGTGCTCACCGATCGCAACGATCTCGACGATCAACTCTTCGGCCAGTTCCAGCGCTACGCCGACATCCTCGGGCAAACTCCCGTGCAGGCCGCCAATCGCGAGCAGTTGCGCGACCTGCTCAACCGGGCCAGTGGTGGCGTGGTGTTCACCACCATCCAGAAGTTCATGCCCGAAAGGGGTGAGCCGATGCCGGAGCTGAGCGCCCGGCAGAACATCGTGGTGATCGCCGATGAAGCGCACCGCAGCCAGTACGGCTTCGGCGGCAAGGTGAACGTGAAAACCGGGGAGATGTCCTACGGCTTCGCCAGCAACCTGCGTGAGGCCCTCCCCAATGCCTCCTTCATCGGTTTCACGGGCACACCGATCGAGCAGGCCGACGCCAACACACGGGCGGTGTTCGGCGATTACATCTCCATCTACGACATCCAGCGCGCCGTGGCCGACAAGGCCACCGTGCCGATCTACTACGAGAGCCGCATCTCCAAGCTCTCCCTCAATGCCGCCGCGCTGCCCGGTCTCGATGCCGAATTCGAGGAGATCACCGAAGGCGAGGAGTTCACGCAGAAGGAAAAGCTGAAGACCAAATGGGCCGCCCTCGAAGCCCTGGTGGGGGATCCCAAACGCCTCGCCCTGGTAGCCGCCGATTTAGTGGCCCACGTGGAGAAACGCCTGGAGCCGATGGACGGCAAGGCGATGGTGGTGTGCATGAGCCGCCGCATCGGCGTCGATCTCTACAACGCCCTGATCCAGCTGCGGCCTGAGTGGGCGCAAGACACCCTCAAGGTGGTGATGACCGGCAGCGCCGACGACGGCCCCGAGTGGCAGCCCCACATCCGCAGCAAGGAAGCGCGCCGCCAGCTGGCCAACCGCTTCAAGGACGCCAACGACCCTTTCAAGATCGTGATCGTGCGCGACATGTGGCTCACCGGCTTCGATGCCCCCTGCCTGCACACCATGTATGCCGACAAGCCGATGCAGGGCCACGGCCTGATGCAGGCCATCGCCCGCGTCAACCGCGTGTTTCGTGACAAGCCCGGCGGCCTGGTGGTGGATTACCTCGGCCTCGCCGATCAGCTCAAGCGGGCACTGGCCAGCTACACCGAAAGCGGCGGCAAGGGCGACCCCACCTTCGATACCGCCCAGGCCATCGCCGTGATGCTGGAGAAACACGGCATGGCCTCTGATCTGTTGCACGGTTTTGACTGGTCGAACTGGAGCAGCGGCACCCCCGGCGAACGCCTGCAGCTGCTTCCCGCCGGCCAGGAGCACATCCTTTTGCAGGAGAACGGCAAGCAGCGCTGGTTGCAGGTGATGCTGGAGCTCTCCCGCGCCTTCGCCCTCTGTGCCGCCAGCGAGGAGGCCACCGCCATCCGCGACGACGTGAGTTTCTTTCAGGCTCTGCAGGCTGCCCTCAGCAAGCAAACCAGCAGCACCGGCAAAACACCCGAGCAACTCGATGCCGCCATCCGCCAGCTGGTGAACAAGGCGATCACCACCGATGGCCAGGTGATCGATGTGTTCACCGCCGCCGGCCTGCCCAAGCCCGATCTCTCGATCCTCAGCGACCAGTTCCTCGCCGAGGTGCGCGGCCTCAAGCATAAGAATGTGGCCGCGGAGTTGCTGGAAAAACTGCTGAAAGATGAGCTCAAGCTGCGCTCCAAGCGCAACCTCGTGCAGAGCCAGGTGTTCTCCGAGAAGCTCAAAAAAACTCTCAACGCCTATCACAACCGTGCCATCACCACCATGGAGGTGATTGAGGAGCTGATCAGCCTCGCCAAAGAGCTCGATGCCGCCGGCAAGCGCGGCGAAGATCTGGGCCTCTCCGACGACGAAGTTGCCTTCTACGACGCCCTCGCCACCAACGACAGTGCTGTGGCTGCCATGGGCGACGCCAAGCTCAAGCTGATTGCCGCCGAGCTGATCACCCAGGTGAAAAAGAGCGTGTCGATCGACTGGACCCTGCGTGAGAGTGCCCGCGCCAAAATCCGCGTGATGGTGAAACGCATCCTCAGCAGATACGGCTATCCCCCCGATCTGCAGGACGCTGCCGTACACACTGTGCTGGCCCAGGCGGAGCTGCTCTGCGCGGCCTGGGTGTGAGGTGCCTGCCGCATCCACCCGCAGGGCAGCACAACGTGACGGCGAAGCAGATGGACATCAAAGGGAGGCGCCGAGGCCTGAGGGGCTGGATGCCGGTCGTGCTGCTGGTGCTCACCTGCACCCTGGTGATGCTGAGCCCGGCCGTCCAGGCCCAGATCCCCTTGGCCTCCAGCGAGAGCTCCGGCTCCGCCGCCAGGGCGAAGCCCTGGTGGGATTTCGCCCAGGCCGAACGCTGTGGGCGCCTGTGGTGCAGTCAGGTCTTGCTTCCTTACATCACCTTGGGGGAAGACAACCGCAAGTTCGTGGTGGCCGTGGCCGCCGATCCCGATGCCGCTGACTCCGATTGGGCGCGAATGGTGGAGCAACGATCCGAAACGATCGTGGAAAGCTTCAACGCTGTGCTCAGTCAGTTGCGACGAGCCGAGGGAGGTTTCGGTTCATCGAAGCAGCGGGATGGCACAGCGGCGAGTTTCCAGGGCAAGCATTCGCTTCGCTTCTGGCTGATTACAACGCCCAAACCTCTGCATCCGCTGAATCCAGGCCTCGACATCGGAACGCTCAACAACGCCACCGTGGTCTTTGTGCTGGCCAATGAAAAGCTTGAGATCTCCCAGCAGATCCTTGCCACCGTGACCGATACGGATGCCCAGCACGCCGGACTGAGCAAAGAAGATCTGGCCGCTCAATGGAAAAGAGATTTTCAATCCTCCTTCAACACAGCGGTATGGGGGCTCGAGTTCAACAGAACCTTCCCATTGGCCAGGCTGTTTCTGGCCATGGCCATTCTTGGGATCAGCTTTGCCACTGCGTTCCTGATCGCCAAACTGCGTCGCTTCTTCAGCCAGTGGCTGCGAGCCATTCAGGCCCGCATCAATGCATTGGATGATCAGGCGAAACGTGCCGCGATGGCAAGCTCTGATTTCCCGGATCAAGGCCCTCCAGCCCCCCAAAGCCCCGATCCAGCCGAAGCAGAACCCCAGCTCGAAGGGGCTGCCGGCATCCGGGAGCAGCGCGCGAAACTCTGGAGCAGGCTCTGGCACAGGAAGACTCTTGGCAAGGGGATTCCGCTGGCCTTCAACAGCTTGGTCAGGGGGAAAGATCAGCTGAGCCAACAGATCTCCAGGCTTGAGATCGATCAGCGAATTCTGCTGCGGCAAGGCCAGAGTGGGCTGCGAGTGTTGGTGGAAGTGCTGCAGCTGGCGCGTTTCAGCGTGATCATCGGTGGCATTTTCATTCTCGGCCTGATCAACCCTGATTGGCGGATCTTCGCCCTGGCGCTGGCGCAACAGGCGGTGCTGATTCCGATCATCTGGATCGGCGTGGCGCTCTCAGAGCTGCTGATCGATCTGAGCATCGATCGCTCTCTCAACCAGTGGGTCAACACGGCCCTGGTGAAGGGCACAGCCTCCAACCGCTATCAATTGCGCGCCACCACCTACGCCAGGGTGTTGAAGGGAATCGGCAGGCTGCTCTGCATCGTCACGGGCCTCTACATCACCATGATGGCGCTGGGGGTGGATCCCAGCCTGCTGGCAGGGGCAGGGCTGGTGGCCGTGGCGATTGGCTTTCTCTCCCGTGATCTGCTGGAGGACATGATCAACGGAATCCTGATTCTGGCCACAGACCGCTTCGCGATCGGTGATGTGATCAATGTCGATGTGTCAAGTGGCTTTGTGGAAAATATGAACCTGGCCGCCACCCAGTTGCGCTCGGCTGATGGGGAGCTGATCACCATTCCCAATCGCGAAATCCGCACCGTGGCCAACCTGTCCAAAGACTGGTCGCGGGTGAACTTTGAGGTGGATGTCTCCGCCTCAGCGGATCTGCGTCATGTCCTTGAGGTGGTGGAAGCCGTTGCCGACCAGCTCTATGCCGACCCCGCCTGGAAGGAGCTGATTCTCCAGCCGATCGAGATTCTGGGGTTTGATCGCATCGAGCATTCCGGCAGCCAGCTGCGCGTCTGGATCATGACCAAGCCGCTGAAGCAATGGCTGGTGGGGCGGGAGTTCAGGCTGCGCATCAAGCAGGCCTTTGATGCCCATGGCATCGAGCTGGGGATGCCCCATCGTCGGATCGACATGGTTCACGGAAGCCCGGGCACCGGCTGAAGCCGGCCTTATCGATGAGTTGGCTCCCCGCCTGGAAGACTCCCCTCAGCTCACCTCCGCCAGAGAGTCCGCCAGCGCCTCCTGCAGCTCGGGGATGAACACGGCGTACAGGCCCCGCAGATCACCCACGTTGAAATCGAAGGCCCTGTCGTTGGGGTAGTTGGCTGCCACGAAGCCCGGGCGGCTGGCTTTGGTGCCATGGCAGGCCAGACAGCTGGGCTCCACGTTGATGCGGCGGTAGTACGTCACGCCGGCGCTCTCTCCGGCGCCGGCCGGCTCCCACAGGCCTGTGATCTCCGGATGGAGCTCCAGCAGATCGATCACCTGGGTTTCCTGGGGGCCGGCGGGGGCATGGTCGGGGTTGCGGTACTTGCTGGCCACCTGACGCACCTGCCAGCCGTTCTGCTTACCGATGGCGATAGCCCGCAGGCCCACCGGTTTGCACACCTCTTTCATGGTTTCGATGGTGGGCTCCTCGCTGCGGCCCTCGAGCATGGAGGCCAAGGAGGTGCGCATCTGATCGAGCTGCTCCATCGCCACCACGGCCTTGGCGAGGGCCGCTGAATCGACCGGTGGCGAGGCCTCTGCCGCCAGGGCGGTGTTCGGCAGGGCTGTCAACAGCCCGACGCTCAGCAGGATCAGGAGCAGGAAGGAGCGGGCCAGCCAGGCCAGCCGCTGGAGAGAAAGGGTGGATGTCATCGGATCAGGTGCCAAGGGACGCTGGCGCTGCCGCTGAACTCAGCAGCTTCTGGACGATGGCGATGCCGCTGATGGCCTGCCAGCCGAACAGCAGCAGCACCCCCCCATTGATGGCCACGTGCAGGCCCCGGGCCCAGTCCTTGCCCTTCTGGAGGGAAGGGCCCAGGGAGGCTGTCGCGATCACCAGCACGGCAACAGTCAGGCCGACGAACAGGTGGGGGCCGATGATCAGCTTGCCGTTCTTGAGGAAGGTGGCGGCCATTCCCCCGGCGGCGCCCAGCAGGGTGAGACCCAGGATCACCGCACCGAGCTGGGCGTGACGCTGGCCGAAGCGCAGGGGAATCATGGCCTTGCGTTCCTCGGCGCTCACCTTGCGGACCTGGCTGGCCTTGAAGCCGAGGTAGCCCGAGTAGAGCATCAGGCCGAGCAGCACCCACATGAGCACTGGGTGGACGAAATTCAGGGCGAAGAGCATGGTGCCAGGGCAAGGGAAGAGGTCTGCGACGACGGCATCGTCTGAAGTCTGGCCAGGAAGCCCATCGTCGAATCGGCACCGATCCTGGAGATTGAAACGGGCCCGGATCACTCCAGGCCACGGTTCACGGCTCAGTCCGTTGAGCGAATGGTGATCGGCTGGGGGCGGGGGTCAAAGTCCCACTAACCGATCGCAGGGGCGGTGAGCGCCACGGGGGTGCTGGCGCTGCTGGCCAGATCGAGGGGGAAGTTGTGCACGTTGCGCTCGTGCATCGCCTCGATGCCCAGACCACCGCGGTTGAGCACATCGGCCCAGGTGTTCACCACCCGGCCCTGGTGATCCAGCACCGAGTGGTTGAAGTTGAGGCCGTTGAGGTTGAAGGAGAAGCTGGCCACGGCCAGGGCGGCGAACCAGATGCCCACCACCGGCCAGGCCGCCAGGATGAAGTGCAGGCTGCGGCTGTTGTTGAAGGAGGCGTACTGGAAGATCAACCGGCCGAAGTAGCCATGGGCGGCCACGATGTTGTAGGTCTCTTCCTCCTGGCCGAACTTGTAGCCACGGTTCTGGCTCTCGGTTTCGGTGGTCTCCCGCACCAGTGAACTGGTGACGAGCGAACCATGCATGGCGGCGAACAGGGCTCCGCCGAACACACCGGTCACACCGAGCATGTGGAAGGGGTGCATCAGCACGTTGTGCTCAGCCTGCAGCACCAGCATGAAGTTGAAGGTGCCCGAAATCCCCAGCGGCATGGCATCGGAGAAGGAGCCCTGGCCGATGGCATAGATCAGCAGCACCGCGGTGGCGGCCGCCACAGGAGCGGAGTAAGCCACGGCGATCCAGGGGCGCATCCCCAGCCGGTAGCTGAGCTCCCATTCGCGTCCCATCCAGCAGAAGATGCCGATCAGGAAGTGGAAGATGATCAGTTGATAGGGCCCGCCGTTGTAGAGCCATTCATCGAGGCTGGAGGCGGCCCAGATCGGGTAGAAGTGCAGGCCGATGGCGTTGCTGGAGGGGACAACCGCGGCGGTGATGATGTTGTTGCCGTAGAGCAGGCCGCCGGAGACGGGCTCACGGATGCCATCGATGTCGACGGGGGGAGCGCCGATGAAGGCGATCAGGAAGCAGCAGGTGGCCACCAGCAGGGTGGGGATCATCAGCACGCCGAACCAGCCCACGTAAAGGCGGTTGTCGGTGCTGGTGACCCAGTCCTTGAAGGACTCCCAGGGCTGGCCGCGCCTGCGGCTGAGGGAAGTGATGGTCATGGGATCACAACGACTGGACAGGGATGGGGCGATGGCGGCCGGGGCCGGTGGGCCCGACGCTTTGCCTTCATCCTTTTACAACACTAGCGTTGAATCGGCTTAGGCGCGTGAGCTCATGCGGCTCGGGTGGCTCGTTCAATCCCGCCTGTCCCCGAGGACTCCCTGCAGCCTTGGCCAGGAGATGGTGGTAGCTTCCTTAATCGCTCTAGTTTTCAGTCCGGCTTCGCACCGGCATCGGCTCAGCCAGGACATCAGCCATGGAACAACTCACGGCCGAAGGGCTTGAGGTCGTCAACGACCTAGCCCAGCGGTATGGCTTCAGCCAGGACGCCGTGCTGCACATGACCTTCGCGATGCTCAAGGGGCGTGGCGGCATGGCTCAGTTCAACCATCCGGAATTCGCCGGCTCCGGCCAGTGGATGAACGGCGGCATGATGATGCTCGGCGACATGTTCAACCAGGGGCTCAAGGCCCGCGTGGATGGGCTCTGCCAGGGGCTGGCCGCGGCAATCTCCAGCCAGCCCGATCTCTTTCCCCGCGGCAGCTTCCAGTCGCAGAGCCAGAGCGGTGGCGGCCAGCAGATGCAGAGCTCCGTCGGCATGGCGCCGATGACACCGATGGTGCCAATGGCGTCGATGGCGCCGATGAACTTCGGCTCAGGGGCCCTGTTCACCCCGGATCCCCAGGACAACTGGTGGCCGGCCGAACTCGGCAGCCCCAGCTCCAGCGGCTCCCAGAATGAGGTGCGCTACGCCTATTTCCCGGCCGCCGGGCGTCTGGCGGTGAATGTCAACGGCAAGGTCAGCCTCTACGACACCAGCGGTCACCAGATCGCCGGATTCTCCTCTCAGCAGCAGACCTCAGGTGGCGGTGTGACGTTCAGCACCGGCGCCGGCAGCATCAGCCTCACCCACCTGCCGCCGGTGAGCGCCACTCCAGCGCCAGCTCCAGTGGCAGCTCCAGTGGCAGCCGCTCCGGTGCCAGTGCCTCAGCCCCAGGTCCAGACCCCTTCGGCTCCGGTGGCTCCAGCCAGAGCTGAGCCGGCCGTTGCTGCCACCGATGTCTTCGCCACCCTCGAGCGTCTCGGCGAGCTCATGCAGAAGGGCATCCTCACGGAGGAGGAATTTGCCGCCAAAAAAGCCGAGCTGCTGAGCCGCCTTTAGGGCCACTGGCCTACATCGTTAACCCCAGGGGATCTGCTGGGGCACTTCCTCAGTGCAGGTTGAGCCTGAATCTCTTTATGACGCTATCGTTGTAAAAGCTTGTCCATTCGAGCTTGCGATGCGTTTCGATCTCCGGGCTTCCCGGCGCCTGCTCGGCGCCGGTCTGGTCTTGCTGCTGACTCTGCTGCTCGCCCTTGGCCTGCCGGCTCCGGCTCCGGCCGCTGCGCTGATCGGCAGCTGGCGGGTCGTGGATGACGCCGGTCACGGCTGGGGCCTGAGCCTGTTTGAGCAGCCCGATCCCGCTTACCCGTCAGGTTGGCGCCTGCGCCTCAATGCCCATGTCCCCGGCGTGGAGGCCGACCATGGACGACCCCTGCGCCTGCGCGATGGCCTCGGCGGCGCTTGGACGCTCACCAACTGCAGCGACGAGATGGTGCCGCCTGGGGATGCGCCTGGGGAGGCACCGGTGCCCGCCGGATCAGCCCAGTTCGATGTCGCCGGCCTTGATCCCAGGCCCAGCGCGGTGGCCCCCCTGCGCCTGGAGTTGCCCCTGGCGGGTGGAGAGAGCGTCGGGCTGACCCTGGAGGGCGACGTGGTCCCGGCGCTGAGGGACCTGCCGTAAGCCAAAAAAAAGAGGGGGCCTACCACAGCCCGCCCCTCGGAACGTCCTACGAAATGTAACGTCTCCGGCGGGTTCAGCGTGGATTTCCCTATCGGGATTTCTACTCAGCTGCTTCGGCGCCCATGACGCTCCCCGCCGATCAGGGCTCGGCTGCGGGCCTCAGGCCTAGGTTGGAGCCGTTGCTTCGGGGGGCTCGCCTTGCCCTGGTTCGTGAAGCTGGAGCAGGGTCTGGTGGACCGTGCCCATTTCGATGCCCACCTGCGTGACCACCTCGATTGGGTGGCAGATCTGCAGCGGCGCGGCCACCAGGCCAGCAGTGGCTACTGGCGTGAGCGCAAGGGCATGAACGGCGATGGGGCCGGCGGCATGTTGCTGTTTCAGGCCAGCGACTGGCAGGAGGCCGAGGCGATCGTTCAGAGCGATCCGCTGATCCGCTCCGGTTGCGTCAGCTGGGTGCTGCACGAGTGGCGGGTGGTGGCGGGTGCACACCAGGGCTCAGATCAGGCGTGAACCGCTGGCCTGACGGCGCTGGCTGGGGTCGAACACCGCCGCGATCGTGCGGATCAACCAGCGGCCCGGCTCCGTCACCTCCAGGCTGTTGGCCCCCAGACGCACCAGGCCATCGGCTTCGAGGAGCTGCAGATCGGCCCACTCACTGGCGAACTGGCGCTGGGCCGCCAGGGGCTGCCCCAGGGCGACGGTGTCGAAATCCACCGCGAAGCGGCACATCAGGCTCTGGATGATCGAGCGCCGCAGCAGCACCTCCGGATCCCGCACCAGCAGGCCCCGCTCCACTGGCAGCTGGCCCTCGCCCAGGGCCTGCACATAACCCTTCAGTGTGCGCTGGTTCTGGCAGAGCAGGGTCTGGAACTGGCTGATCGCCGTGATGCCGAGGCCGAGCAGATCATGCTCGCCGCCGGTGGTGTAGCCCTGGAAATTGCGGTGCAGCCGCCCCTGCCGTGCCGCCAGCGCCAGGCTGTCGCTGCTGAGGGCGAAGTGGTCCATGCCGATGGCGTCGTAGCCGGAGGCGGTGAGGCTGGCGTAGGCGTGCTGCAGCATCCGGATCCGCTCCCGCTGGCTGGGCAGGTCGTCGGCGGCGATTTTGCGTTGCAGGGGCAGCTGCTCGGGCAGGTAGGCGAAGCTGAACAGCGACACCCGCTCGGGCCGCAGCTCCTGCACCAGGGCGATGGTGGCCGCAAACCGCTCTGGGGTCTGCAGCGGCAGCCCGCAGATCAGATCAACATTGACGCTCTCGAAGGCCGCCTCCCGCATCCACTCCATCGCCCGGCGCAGCTGCTCCACCGGCACGATCCGGTTCACGGCCGCCTGCACCCGGGGGTCGGCATCCTGGATGCCGAAACTGATCCGGTTGAAGCCCAGCCGGCGCAGGTTCAGCACCTGATCGCAGCTGAGAAACTCCGGATTCAGCTCGATCGAGGCCTCCAGGTCAGGGGCCAGATCGAAGTGGTCCTCGATCATTTTCCAGAGTTGGCCCTGCTCCTGGGGGTTGAGGTAGTTCGGTGTGCCGCCGCCCCAGTGCAACTGCCCCAGCCGCCGCCGCCGGCCCGAGGCCTGGCTCACCAGCGCCAGCTCCTTGGCCAGGGCCTGCAGGTAGGGCCCCACCACGGTCGAGCCGGCCTGGGTGGTAATCCGGTTGCAGCCGCAGTACCAGCAGGCGTGGCGACAGAAGGGGATATGCACGTAGAGCGAGAGATCCGCCGTGCTCGGTTGCTGCAGCTGGCTCGCCAGATCGGCCGAGCCGACGCCGCTGTGCAGGGCGGCGGCGGTGGGATAGCTGGTGTAGCGGGGAACGGGCCTGTCGTACTTGACCAGCAGGGGGAGCAGGTCGGGCTGGGATCTGGTGGCGGCCAGCGCCGTCGCCGTGGGGGTGGCGAGTTCTCCCAGCTCGGCCAGCAGGCGCTGGGTGTCGTTGAAGGCGACCACCGCTTCCTCCAGCAGCTCGTCCTCTTCGGCTGCGCTGAGCTCCAGCTGCTCGATGGCGTCGTGGAGGGCCTGCTTCAGCTCCGGGATCGGGCGCTCGAACTGCCAGAAGCGCAGGGAGGGCAGGCCATGGGCGGCGAGGATCGCGTTGGCCTGCTGGGCGAGCTGCTGCCCGCCGGAGAGATCGCCGCCGTAGCGCACGTACCCATGGGCCAGGAAGCGGTGCGGCTCCTGCTGGGCGAGGGTGTGCAGATGCTCCAGCCAGGCGGCGGCCGCGACCGAGGGCCCGCTGGCTTCGATGCCGGCCAGCAGGGCCACGTCGTGGCGCAGGGCCTCGCTGCGACCGAGGTCGGCCCAGGGAAGGTCTGTGGCACCGAGGGCGGCCGCCAGCTCTGGACCGCGTTGCTCAATCAGCGCGTAGGCAGGTCCGAGGGCGCGGATCAGGGCCGCCAGCTGCAGGGGGCTGGCCTGGCCGTCGAGCAGGGCCCTGGAGAAGGTCATGCCTTCGGCCCGGTGATGGGCGGCGCCGATGCGGCCATGCAGACGCCGGACCCTGGGGCCGAAGCCTCGGCGGGCCGCGGCATCAGCGGCACTGGCGTGGTCGGAGATGGCCTGGCCTGAGAGGGTGTCGGCAAGGGTGGTGGTCATCACGAGCGGTGCAGGGGTGGGCGATGGCCCGCGCTGGACATCGGGCAGCGTTGACCCTACGACATAACGCTACTGTTGTTTCGTGGAAGCGTTGCTATTTGTAGCCGTCGGCGGCCAGGTCCGCTGAGGGTCCTGCGAGAAAGGGTGTTCATCCGCACCGGCGCTGTGCCCAGGTGCGGCGGCGGGGGCATCCTGGGTCCAGCGCCTGGCCCCTCCCCCCATGACCGCCACCACGACCCCCTTCGCCATTGATCTGAGTGCCTACCGGCCGCTCAGCCTTGATCCCGCCCAACCCAGCCTCAGCGCCAGCGAGCGCGAGGCCCTCAGCGCCAACATCCAGCTCTGCCGCGACGCCATCATCTTCTTCACGGCCACCGGGGCGGCCCGGGGGGTGGGCGGCCACAGCGGTGGGCCCTACGACACCGTGCCTGAGGTGATGATCCTCGATGCCTTCTTCCGCGGCGCACCCGATCGCTTCCTGCCGGTGTTCTTCGATGAGGCCGGTCACCGGGTGGCCACCCAGTACCTGATCAGCGTGTTGCGCGGTCAGCTGCCGGCGGAGGTGTTGCTGGAGTACCGGGCCGCCCATTCGCGCCTGCCGGGCCACCCGGAGCTGGGCCTCACCCCGGGCGTGCAGTTCAGCTCCGGCCGGCTGGGCCACCTCTGGCCGTTCGTGAACGGCGTGGCCCTGGCCCACCCCGACAAAACCATGTTCTGCCTCGGCTCCGATGGCGCCCAGCAGGAGGGTGACGACTCTGAGGCGGCCCGCTTCGCGGTGGCCCATGGGCTGAACGTGAAGCTGGTGATCGACGACAACGACGTGACCATCGCCGGTCATCCCTCGCAGTACCAGCCCGGCTACGACCTGGAGCGCACCCTCGGCGGCCATGGCCTGCTCACCCTCAGTGGCGACGGCGAAGACCTCGATGATCTCCACTCCCGTCTCTGCCGCGCGGTGGCCAGCGACGGCCCGGTGGCGGTGATCAACAAGCGGCCGATGGCGGTGGGAATCCAGGGGCTGGAGGGCAGCACCCATGGCCACGACGTGATCCCGGTGGATCTGGCCATCAGCTACCTGGAGCAGCGCGGCCAGGACGTGGCCGCCAGCTACCTCAAGGGCATCGTCAAACCCACCAATCCCGCCACCTTCCTGGGCTCAGGCCAGAAGCTGGAGGCCAACCGCAACGTCTTCGGTGATGCGGTGGTGGAGATCCTCGGGGCGATGACGCCCGAGACCCGCCAGCACAGCGTGCTGGTGGTGGACAGCGACCTGGAGGGCTCCTGCGGCCTGGCCCAGATCCGCAAGGCCCATCCGGAGATCTTCATCAGCGGCGGCATCATGGAGCGGGCCAACTTCTCGGCGGCCGCGGGCTTCGGCATGGAGGCCGGCCGCCAGGGGATCTTCGCCACCTTCAGCGCCTTCCTGGAGATGATCATCTCCGAGGTCACCATGGCGCGGCTGAACGGGGCCAATGTGCTCAGCCACTTCTCCCATGCCGGCATCGACGACATGGCGGACAACACCTGCCATTTCGGCCTCAACAACTGCTTCGCCGACAACGGCCTCGAGGAGCACAACAGCACCCGCCTCTACTTCCCGGCCGATGCGGCCCAGATGAAGGCCTGCGTGCAGGCCGTGTTCCACGATCCGGGCCTGCGCTTCATCTTCTCCACCCGCTCGAAGGTGCCCAACCTGCTCGATGCGGCCGGCAATGATCTGCACGGCGAGGGCTATGTCTTCGAGAGCGGCAAAGACGAACTGGTGCGGGAGGGCAGCGCCGGCTATGTCGTGAGCTTCGGGGAATGTCTGTACCGCGCCCTTGATGCGGTGGAGCGGCTGCGGGCCGAGGGCCTCGATGTGGGTCTGATCAACAAACCCACCCTCAATGTGGTGGATGAAGCGATGCTCGCCAAGGCGGGGGCCTCCCCCTTCGTGCTGGTGGTGGAATCCTTCAACCGCCGCACGGGCCTGGGCAGCCGCTATGGCACCTGGCTGTTGGAGCGGGGCTTCAGCCCCCGCTACGGCCACCTGGGCACCCACAAGGAGGGCTGCGGTGGCCTCTGGGAGCAGTTCCCCCACCAGGGCCTCGATCCCGAGGGAATCGTCAGCCACGTCAGGGCCCTGCTGGGCTAGGAGGCTGTTGCACGAATAATCAGCGCGCCACTGCCGTGACAGCCCTGCCGTGGCTCAGATCTGCTGCGATTCCAGCGTCGGCGCTCTGAGTCCAGCGCCTTGACCTGTTGGCAGCCCCCGGTGGCTCCCGCCGGGG
>NZ_JAHLYS010000048.1 GCF_025128055.1 Synechococcus sp. CS-1329
ATCTTCCAATACGCCAGCTTCAACAACAGCCGCAGCCTGCACTTCTTCCTGGCCGCCTGGCCTGTGGTCGGCATCTGGTTCACCGCCCTGGGCGTGAGCACGATGGCCTTCAACCTGAACGGTTTCAACTTCAACCAGTCGGTTCTGGATTCCCAGGGTCGGGTGATCAACACCTGGGCCGACGTGCTCAACCGCGCCAACCTCGGCTTCGAGGTGATGCACGAGCGCAACGCCCACAACTTCCCGCTGGATCTGGCCGCCAGCGAGATCGTGCCCCTGCCACTCACAGCCCCTGTCATCGGCTGACCGGCCTGAGCAGAGCCCACCCTTCTCGGGCTGTGGCGCTCCTCACCCCTGCTTCGGCGGGGGTTTTTCATGGACGCCGCCCGGCGGCCCTGCTCAGCGCCCGGCCGTGGCTGGTGCCGTGTCACAGACCGTTGCACGATCCAGGGGGCACCTCGGGGCTCCTCAGCACGGTTTGTAACGTCGCTTACAAAATCCCCAACTCCCCCATGGATCGTCGATCGGCTTGCTTCAGCCGCCGCCTGCCCATGGGGAGCCGGTTTGGAGGTTCTCTCGGGGCGGCGCTCGCTGCGCTGCTGCTGGTTGCCTGCGGCTCACCCAGCCCCAAGGCCCCCGAGGCCGCCGCGGATCAGCGCCCGGTGGTGCTCACCACCTTCACGGTGCTGGCGGACATGGCGCGCGAGGTGGCCGGCGATCGACTGCAGGTGGAGTCGATCACCAAGCTGGGCTCCGAGATCCACGGCTATGAGCCCACGCCCAGTGACGTGGAGCGCGCCAGCCGGGCCGACCTGATTCTGGAGAACGGCCTCAATCTGGAGCTCTGGGCCCGCAAATTCACGGCGGCGGCCGGCGACGTGCCCGTGGTCACGCTCAGCGAAGGCATCACACCGCTGCCGATCGCCGAGGATGCCTATGCCGGCAAGCCCAATCCCCATGCCTGGATGTCGCCCCAGAAGGCCAAGCGCTACATCGACAACATCGTGACCGCCTTCAGCCGTTTGGATCCGGACGGCGCCGAGAGCTTCCGGGCCAATGGTGAGGCCTACAAGCAACAGCTGGCCCAGCTGGATCAGGAGCTGCGGGCTTCCCTGGCCACCATCCCGGAAGGTCGTCGGGTGCTGGCCACCTGCGAAGGCGCCTTCAGCTATCTCGCCCACGACTACGGCCTCACCGAGGCCTACCTCTGGCCGGTGAACGCCGAGAGCCAGGTCACTCCCCAGCGGATGGCCCGCCTGATCGCCACGGTCCGCGACCGCCAGGTTCCCGCCGTGTTCTGTGAGAGCACCGTGAGCGACACCACCCAGCGGCAGGTGGCCAAGGCCGCCGGCGCCAGCTTTGGCGGCACCTTCTTCGTCGACTCCCTCTCCAAGCCCGACGGCCCCGCCCCCACCCTGCTCCAGATGCAACGCCACAATGTGGGTCTGATCCAAAAGGGTCTGGGTGCCCCTGGGGCGAACGGAGTGACCCCATGAGCGCAGCCCGACCACCCCTGGGCCCCGACAGGCTGCGCATCGAGGCCGACCAGGTCTGCGTTGATTACAACGGCACCATGGCCCTGCACGACGCCAGCCTGCGGCTGGAGGCGGGCTGCATCTGCGGCCTGGTGGGCATGAACGGCGCCGGCAAGACCACCCTGTTCAAGGCCCTGATGGGCTTCCTGCGCCCCTCCAAGGGCTACATCCGCATCAATGGCCTCTCGGTGCGCCAGGCCCAGCGCCAGCAGGCCGTGGCCTATGTGCCCCAGAGCGATGGCGTCGACTGCGCCTTCCCCGTGTCGGTGTGGGATGTGGTGATGATGGGCCGCTACGGCTCGATGAATCTGCTGCGGGTGGCCGGCGCCTCCGACCGCGCCGCGGTGCACCATGCCCTTGAGCGGGTGGAGTTGCTGGAGCTGCGCGACCGGCCGATCGGTGCCCTCTCCGGCGGCCAGCGCAAGCGGGCCTTCCTGGCCAGGGCCATCGCCCAGGACGCCTCGGTGCTGCTGCTGGATGAGCCCTTCAACGGCGTGGATGTGCGCACCGAAAAACTGATGGCCGATCTGTTCATGCAGTTCCGCAAGGAGCAGCGCTCGATCCTGATCTCCACCCACGACCTCAGCCATGTGCGCAATTTCTGCGACCGCGTGGTGCTGATCAACAAGACCGTGCTGGCCTACGGCGAGACCTCTGAGGTGTTCACGCCGGAGAATCTCTCCCTCACCTTCGGTGGCCTGCCGCCCAATCTGTTGATGGGCCCGACGCCCTCCCGCGAGAACGAACGATGACGCTCCTGCTGGCGGCCAGCACGCCGCTCACCTGGCTGCTGGAGCCCATCAGCCATGGCTTCATGCTGCGGGCCCTGCTGGTGAGTGCCCTGGTGGGGGGCGTCTGCGGCCTGCTCTCCTGCTACATGACGCTCAAGGGCTGGGCCCTGATGGGCGATGCCGTGTCCCACGCGGTGATGCCCGGCGTGGTGGTGGCCTATGCCCTGGGCCTGCCGTTTGCGGTGGGGGCCTTCGTGTTCGGGGTGGGCTCGGTGGCGGTGATCGGCTTCGTCAAGCAGAAGTCGCGGGTGAAGGAGGACACGGTGATCGGCCTGGTGTTCACCGGCTTCTTCGCGCTCGGCCTGGTGCTGATCTCGAAGATCCGCAGCAACATCGACCTCACCCACATCCTGTTCGGCAACGTGCTGGGCATCTCCGACAGCGACATCACCGACACCCTGGTGATCTGCGCCATTGTGCTGGCGGTGCTGCTGGTGCTGCGCCGGGATCTGATGCTGTTCTGCTTCGATCCCACCCACGCCCGCTCGATCGGCATCAACACCGGCCTGTTGCACTACCTGCTGCTCTCGGTGTTGTCGCTGGCGGCGGTGGCGGGCCTGCAGACCGTGGGCATCATCCTGGTGGTGGCGATGCTGATCACCCCCGGCGCCACGGCCTACCTGCTCACCGACCGCTTCGACCGCATGACCCTGCTGGCAGTGGCCAGCAGTGTGTTCTCCAGTGCGGGAGGGGTGTACGTGAGCTACTGGACCGACAGCTCCACGGCGGGTTGCATCGTTCTGGTGCAGACGTTCCTGTTCCTGCTCGCCTTCTTCTTTGCCCCTCGCCACGGCATCTTCAGGCAGCACCAGAGCTGAGCCCTGGCAAGGATGGAAGGCGTGAAGCCAGCACCGCTTGCGGTTCAACAGCCGCACTCCAGCAATGCCGATCAGCACTGGCCCTGGTGGCCCCTGCTGCCGCTCTACCCCTATGGACGCCGCCGCACCCTGGTGCGCACGCTGATCCCCGAACAGGTCTGGAGCTTTGAGCAGCTGCAGGGGATTTTCTATGTGGCGGTGCCGATCCGGATGACGGTGCTGCGGCTGCGCCAGGGGCTGCTGCTGCATGCGCCGGTGCCCCCCACCGAGGAGCTGCTGGGGGAACTGCGGGCCCTGGAGCGTCGCTACGGGGCGGTGCGCACGATCGTGCTGCCCACCAGTTCGGGGCTGGAACACAAGCTGCCGGTGCCGGCCATGGCCCGGGCCTTCCCCGGCGCCGAAGTCTGGGTGAGCCCGCAGCAGTGGAGCTTTCCGCTGGCACTGCCCCTGTCGTGGCTGGGGTTTCCCCGCAGCCGCACCCGGGTGCTCCTGGCGGATGGCCTGCCCCACGCTGACGAACTCAGCTGGCATCCCCTCGGTCCCCTCGATCTGGGGATCGGCACCTTCATGGAGCTGGCCTGCCTGCACAAGGCGAGCGGGACCCTGCTGGTCACCGATGCCCTGGTGGCGATCCCGCCGGCGCCACCGCCACTGTTCGAAGGCGACCCCACACCGCTGCTCTTCCATGGCCGCGACCGGGGCGATCAGCCCCTGATCGACACCCCTGAGCAGCGGCGGCGCGGCTGGTGGCGGATGGTGCTGTTCGCCTCCTACCTCCAACCCCAATCGGTACAGGTGCCCAGCTTCAGTGAGGTGCTCAGCCAGGCCTGGCAACCGGGGCTGCGTCAGCCCAGGGCCTATTTCGGCCTCTATCCCTTTCGCTGGTCGCCCGGCTGGGAGGCGGAGTTCAGGGCCCTGCTGGGACCCCGCGGTGAAGCCCGCCTGCAGGTGGCGCCGGTGCTGGAGCGGCTGGTGTTCCCCCGCTGCCGGGAGGCCCTGCTGACCTGGCTGGAGAAGCTCGGCGAACTGGGGCAGCTGCGCTGGATCGTGCCCGCCCACTACGACGCGCCGGTGGCCTGCTCAGCCGGTGATCTCCTGGCCCTGGCCAGCGCCATCAGGCAACGGCCGTGGGCCAGTTCCGAGGGCTCCTGGGGCTACCTGGCCGGCATCGATCAGACCCTGCTGCGCTGGGGTGTGGTGCCCAGCGCAGCAGGGGGAGACCCGAACCTCAGAGCTTGAGTTCGCCTGGATCCACATCCAGGCCCCCTTCGCCGAAGAGGGTGGTTTCCAGCTCCATCCGCTGCTCCATCTGGCGCAGGAAATAGCCGGTCATCATCGCGGAGGCCAGCAGGCCGGCGAGGTTGTCGCGGTTGGTCTGAATCTTCACCTCGAACTGCTCACCGGGGAGCATCCCCAGCAGTCCTTGAACGTTGTGGCGAATGATGTCCTGGATGTCGCCGCTGGCCGAGCGGGCCACCCGCTGAAGCACATCAGGTGACTGATCCTGGAGATACTGAATCAGGGAATTCCCGCTGATCGCTTCGCTGTCGGTGGTCAGGAACTCCGGGTTGAACATGCCCCTCCGGCGTGATCCGTTTCTGGTACGGAACCCTAACGCAAGGTTTCAGATCAACCGATCGCCGCAGGTGGTGAAGACCGAAGGGGGCCGAGATGGCTCAGGGGCCAGTAACGGAACACGGCGGTGCCGATCACGTGGTCGGCCGGCAGCGGACCCCAGAGGTGAGAATCGAGGCTGGCATTGCGGTTGTCTCCCATCACCAGCAGGTGACCCGCCGGCACGGTGAGGGCCGCGAGGTCGTAATCGATCGGCTCACTCAGCCAGGGTTCACTCACCGCCTCACCGTTGCGGCGCAGTTCTCCGGCGGCCACTTCGATCAGGTCGCCGGGTACCCCCACCACCCGCTTGATCAGGGCGGCGCGGGGGTCGTAGCCGGCGGCCAGCAGTGGATCGGGCGGACGAAAAACCACGATCGTTCCGAGCGGCAGAGCCGGCGCCAGCCGAGGCCTGAGTTTTTCCACCAGAATCCGGTCCTCCAGCTGCAGGGTGGGCAGCATCGAGCCCGAGGGGATCCAGCGGGGCTCCATCACCTGCCAACGCAGCAGCAGGGCCACCGCCACCCAGAGCAGCAGCGGAACCAGCTGGCGGGCGAACCCCCAGCGGCGGCTGGGGCCGGCGGGCGTCATCGCGGTGGGGGGCGGGAGGGGATTGGGCATGATCGCTCCATCCTGAAGCGGTGGCGGACCCAGTGAGCCAGGAGCTGCCTCCCCAGCACGGTGATCGGGCTGAGGCCAACCTGCGGGCCGCGGCACAGCTGCTGCTGGAGCTGATGACCCTTGGGGTGAGGCGGGTGGTGCTCTGCCCGGGCAGCCGCTCGGGGCCCCTGGCGGCGGCGGCAGGGCTGCTGCTGCAGCGGGGCCTGGAGCTGCACACGGCCATCGATGAGCGCTCGGCGGGGTTCTTCGCCCTGGGGTTGGCCAGGGCCGAGGGCCGGCCAGCGGTGGTGATCACCACCTCCGGCACCGCCGTGGCCAACCTGCTGCCGGCGGTGGTGGAGGCGGGCAGTGGCGCCATCCCGCTGCTGCTGCTCAGCGCCGACCGTCCGCTGCGCCTGAAGAACTGCGGTGCCAACCAGACGGTGAACCAGGAGGAGTTCCTCGCCCCCTGCTGCCGCTGGTTCGCCCAGGCCGATGACCGGGGCCTGGGCGCCATGGAGCCCAGGGCCATCCGGGAGCTGGCCCGCCAGGCCCACCGCAGCGCCCTGGCGGCCCCGATGGGGCCGGTGCACCTGAATCTGCCCTTCGAGGAACCGCTCCATGCCAGCGCAGAGGCCCTGCAGCGCCTGGCCGCTGAACTGGGCACCGCAGCCGAAGCCAGCGCTGCTATCCCGGCTGACGCCTCAACTGACGCCCCAGCGGAAAGCAGCGGAGAGCTCGGTCTGCTCGGGTTGGATCCCGATCGCCCCGGCCTGATCGTGGCGGGTCCCTGGCGGGGCAGGCCCCAGCAGTGGCCAGCCTTTGTGGAGGCGCTGAGGCGCTGGCAGCGGCGCAGTGGCTGGCCGCTGCTGGCCGATGGGCTCTCCGGCCTGCGGGGCCTGGCCGATCTGGAGCTGGTGAGCGGCTACGACCTGATCCTCGACGACCCCGACCCCGGGCTGACGCCCCCCCAGCTGCTGAGGCTCGGCCCTCTGCCCGCCAGCAGGCGGCTGCAGCGCTGGCTGGCGCAGGGCGGCGGCCGGCAGGTGTTGATCAGCGAAGGGGATCCGCGACCGCTCGATCCGCTGGGCACAGTGACGGCCAGCTGCAGTGTTGGCCTCTCGTCCTGGTGCGCCGCCCTGCCGGTGGCTCTCTGGCAGGGCGGCGACGGCACCACCGCCCACCAGGGCGATCTGGCGCGCTGGCGTGCCGCCGAGGGCGACACCCAGCAGTGGCTGAACACCCAACTGAACCAGCCTGGGGCCAGCCAGCCCGACGAACCCAGCCTGGCCCGGGCCCTGAGTCAGCTGCTGCCACCGGGCCTGGCGGTGATGCTGGCCAGCAGCAGCCCTGTGCGCGACTGGGAGAGCTTCGCCGATCCCAGCGGCCCCGCCCGGCCCGTTCATGGTTTTCGCGGGGCCTCCGGCATCGATGGCACCCTGTCGCTGGCGGCCGGGCTGGCGGAGAGCCTCGGCAAGCTGGTGCTGCTCAGCGGCGATCTGGCCCTGCTCCACGACGCCAACGGCTGGCTCTGGCACCACCGCCTGCGGGGGCAGCTCACCGTGGTGCTGATCGAGAACGGTGGCGGCGGCATCTTCGAGCAGCTGCCGATCCGGGCGGCGGCTGGGCTGGATTTCGAGCGCCTCTTCGCCATGGCTCAGCCCCTGGATCACACCGCCCTGGCCACCGCCCATGGGGTGCCCTGGCGGCGGGTAGGGGCCCTGGCCGAACTGGGCGAAGCCCTCGCCTGGGCCCTGGAGCGGCCCGTGGCCCTGCTGGAGGTGAGAACCGACCGCCAGGCCGATGCCCGGTTGCGCCAGCGTCTGCGCCAGGACCGGCCGCGCCCACAGCTCAGAATGACTGCGCCCCAGCCCCCGCCGCGATGAGCGCTGATCCCCAGCCGGCCGCTGCCCCCGCTTCTGGCCCGGTGTTGCCGGGGGAGAGCCTGGTGGACTGGCAGCCCGCCGCCAGCTACGAGGACATCCGCTTCGACCTCTGTGGGGAGGGGATCGCCCGGATCGCCATCAACCGTCCGGCCAAGCGCAACGCCTTCCGCCCGCGCACGGTGGTGGAGCTCTACGACGCCTTCAGCCGGGTGCGCGACAACCCGCGGGTGGGCGCGGTGCTGTTCACCGGTGTGGGCCCGGCCGCCGACGGTGGCTACGCCTTCTGCGCCGGCGGCGATCAGAGCGTGCGTGGCGATGGCGGCTACCTCGATGAAAGCGGCCTGCCGCGGCTGAACGTGCTCGATCTGCAACGCCAGATCCGCTCCCTGCCCAAGGTGGTGATCGCCCTGGTGGCGGGCTACGCCATCGGCGGCGGCCAGGTGCTGCACCTGCTCTGCGACCTCAGCCTGGCGGCGGAGAACGCCGTCTTCGGCCAGACGGGTCCGCGGGTGGGCAGCTTCGATGGCGGTTTCGGCGCCGGCTACCTGGCGCGGCTGGTGGGCCAGCGCAAGGCCCGCGAGATCTGGTTCCTCTGCCGCCGCTACAGCGCTGAAGAGGCCCTGGCCATGGGCCTGGTGAATGCGGTGGTGCCGCTCCATGAGCTGGAGGCCGAGGGGGTGCGCTGGGCCCGGGAAGTGCTGCAGCACAGCCCCACGGCGATCCGTTGCCTCAAGGCCTCCTTCAACGCCGAAACCGATGGATTGGCCGGCATCCAGGAGCTGGCGGGCCAGGCCACCCACCTCTTCTATCGAACGGCCGAGGGTCAGGAGGGGCGCAACGCCTTCCTGGAGAAGCGCGACCCCGACTTCAGCGATTCCCCTTGGTTGCCCTGAACCAGGCGCCGCCACCAAAGGGCGCTTGAATTGCAGCATCGGATACAGAACCCATGGTCTGGCGGCAGCTGGAGATCCATCGGCTGTGCTCGCCGGCCGCCCGGCGCAGGGCTCCCCCCTCACTGCGCTGCCACACCCTCACCAGTAGCTCCAGCGCCTGCTGCCGGCCGACATCGCCGGGGTTGCCGTCGGCCGGCACAGGCTCCGGCAGCGACTGGCGCTGCAGCGGCATCGACCGCTGCTCTCCCTGCTCCAGCAGGGCCAGGGCGATCAGATAGGGAGCATCAGCCATAGAACTGGGCAGCGGAGGTCCCTGACACAGTGGCTCCCGGCTCGGCGCGGCTGCTCTTGAGCCGCTTGGCTAACTTGAGAATCAAGAGCGTCTGAATCAACCCCTGGCTGCGCCCCCCCGCTTCACCGTCCCCCTGGCGACCCTGCTGCTCGGTGGCCTGCTCAGCCCGGTTGGCGCCCTGGCCGAAGGCCAGCCCCTGCCACTGGCTACGGCTCCCCAGGCCTGGCATCCCCCGGTGGCGCTCCCCCACACCCCTGCACTCCAACCGCTGCGCCAGAGAGCGCTGGAAGCTCAACCCAGTGCGCAGCCCCGGGCGGCCGTGGCGGTCGCCTCGCCAGGTCCCCAGCGCAGCCTGGTCCTTCACCGCGGCAAGCGGCAGGTGGTGGTGGTGGAAGAGGGCCGCGAATTACGGCGTTTCCCTGTGGCGGTGGGCATGCCCGGCTGGGAGACGCCCCTGGGCCGTTTCCAGGTGATCGAGATGGCTCCCAATCCCACCTGGAAGCATCCGGTGAGCGGCAAGCTCTATCCCCCAGGCCCCAGCAACCCCCTGGGCAGCCGCTGGATCGGCTTCCACCGTGACTGCGCCGGCAGAAGCGGCTTCAACGGCCAGCAGCACCTGGAGGTGAAAGGCTGCGTCACCGCCGGCTTCCACGGCACCCCCCAGCGGGAGAGCATCGGCCAGGCGGTGTCCCACGGCTGCGTGCGCATGTACGACGAGAACGTGCGTGACCTGTTTGATCTGGTGCGCATGGGCACCGTGGTGACGGTGCTGCCCTGAGTCCCTGGACCTGGAGTCCGGCGGTCTGAGCAGGGCAGCAAACGTAGAGTTCGGCCCTCCCCTGCGTTCTCCCCATGCGCGTGTTATTCGCCGCCGCCGAGTGCGCCCCGATGATCAAGGTGGGGGGCATGGGTGATGTGGTGGGGTCGCTGCCACCGGCGGTGGCGGCCCTCGGCCACGACGTGCGCACGATCATGCCGGGCTACGGCAGGCTCTGGAGCCGCCTGGAGGTCCCCACCGAGCCGGTCTGGCGAGGCCGGGCCATGGGCAATGATTTCGCCGTCTATGAAACCCGGCATCCGACCCATGGCTTGCCGCTGTATCTCATCGGCCATCCGGTCTTCGATCCCGAGCGCATCTACGGCGGCGAGGATGAGGATTGGCGCTTCACGTTCTTCGCCAACGCCGCCGCTGAATTCGCCTGGAATCACTGGAAACCAGAGGTCTTTCACTGCCACGACTGGCACACCGGCATGATCCCGGTCTGGATGCACCAGGACCCTGAGATCAGCACGGTCTTCACCATTCACAACCTCGAGTATCAGGGCCCCTGGCGCTGGAAACTCGAACGCATGACCTGGATTCCCTGGTACATGCAGGGAGACCACACCATGGCCGCCGCTCTGCTCTATGCCGATCGGGTCAATGCCGTCTCCCCCACCTATGCCCAGGAGATCCGCACGCCCGAGTATGGCGAGCGCCTCGATGGCCTGCTGAATTACATCAGCGGCAAATTGCGCGGCATTCTCAACGGCATCGACACCGAAGCCTGGAATCCCGCCAGCGACACGCTGCTGCCCGCCTGCTTCAGCGCCACCGACATGGCCCCGAGAGCCACCAACAAACAGGTGCTGCAGGAGCGCATGGGGCTGGAGGTGAACCCCGACACCTATCTGATGGGGATGGTGAGCCGGCTGGTGGACCAGAAGGGGGTGGACCTGCTGCTGCAGGTGGCCGACCGGGTGCTGGCCTATTCCGACAGCCAGATCGTGGTGCTGGGCACCGGCGACCGCAGCTATGAGTCGGGCCTCTGGCAGATGGCTTCCCGCCATCCCGGCCGCTTCTCCGTCTTCCTCACCTACGACGATGCCCTGGCCCGGTTGATCTATGCCGGTGCCGATGCCTTCTTGATGCCCAGTCGCTTCGAACCCTGCGGCATCAGTCAGATGCTGGCGATGCGCTATGGCTGCATCCCGATCGTGCGCAAGGTGGGGGGCCTGGTGGACACCGTCCAGCCCCATGTGCCCGCCGAGCACAGCGGCACGGGCTTCTGCTTTGATCGCTATGAGCCGGTGGATTTTTACACCACCATCGTTCGTTCCTGGGAGGCCTATCGCCACAGCCACAGCTGGCGGGAGCTGCAGTTGCGTGCCATGGCGGTGGACCACAGCTGGACCCGCTCGGCCCTGGAGTACGACGCCATGTACCGCGATGTGCGCGGGGTGAAACAACCCACCCCCTCAGCCGCCGATGTGGAGCAGTTCTCCCTCGGTCAGGAGGCCGACCCCAGCCTCGTCCCCTCCGCTGGATCGACCCAGGCGGCGACCTCAGGACAAACGGCTGAAGCCTCGGCCGCCGCCGCCCGGCCGGCCGGGGGCGGCGGTCCCCGCAATCCCCTCTCCGCTCTCTTGCGCCGCGGCCAGGGCTGAGCATGGAACGCTCCGGCTCTGAGCTGCCGGTCGTTTACGAAAGCCCCTGGCGGGCCCTGGGGCGGGATCTGCGCGCCGTGGCCGCCAGCTGCGGGCTGGCCCTGAGGCGGCTGTGGCGGCGCCAATGGCAGGGAGATCTACCCCTGCCGGCGTTCTGGCCCCGGCGTCAGGCCACCCTGTTCTGGCCCGCTGTGCTGCTGCTGGCGGTGATCCTGCTGACGCTGGCGGGACATCTCTCGCATCGGCAGTGGCGCCCAGCAGCAGCCAAGAGCCCAGCCATCGATCCGCTGGCGGCGCCGCTGAACGCCGGCGAGGGCTCCAGGGAGGAAGCAGCCGTGACCAACGACTCAGCTGCAGCCATGGACTCCTACTCCTCTGAAGCCGGGGACACCACGCCCGAGCGAGAGCCAGAGCCCCAGAACGATCTGCCTGACAGCGCAGGCAGCAGTGACAGGAGCACCCTCAGCAGCGCCCCAGTTGTGCTGCCCCAGGGCTTCAACGACGACTCAGGCCTGCTGCTGTCGGCCCCAGCCAGCCGCAGCGCCACGCTGCTGAACCTGCAGATTTCAGCGGCGTTCGGGACCCTGCCTGAGGGCGAGCGGCAACGGCTGGCGCAGCAGTGGTGGCAGCAGGCCCTTGGCCTGGGCTATGAGCAGCTGCGGCTGATCGGGCCAGGCGGCGCGGCCGTGGGCCGGACCGCCGTCGTGGGCGGCGGCATGATTCTGCTCGATTCATTCAATGCGGGCGGAAGCGATGCGGCTGGAGACTCTGGTGGAGCTGTGGGGACCGCCGATCGAAGCCGCTCCCGCTGATCCAGGGGCCAGCTTCAGCCGCATCAGCAGCGACAGCCGCGAGCTGGAGAGCGGCTGTCTGTTCGTGCCGCTGGTGGGGGAGCGCTTCGATGGCCACCGCTTCCTGGCGTCGGCACTGGAGCAGGGAGCCCTGGGGAGCCTGGCCCAGCGCGACCGCCTCAGCCCCGGGCAGGCCGAAGCTCTGGTGCACGCCAATGGCGGCCGGATCTGGCTGGTGGACGACACCCAGGCGGCCTACCAGGAGCTGGGGCGCCTCTGGCGCCGCCAGGGCAACGCTCCTGTGATCGCCGTGACCGGCTCAGCCGGCAAGACCACCACCCGCGAGCTGATCCGTTCCGTGCTGGCCCCCCTCGGGCCGGTGCTCGCCAGTGTGGGCAATGAGAACAACGACATCGGCGTGCCGCTCACCCTGCTCAGGGCCGACGCAGGGCACCGTGCCGTGGTGGTGGAGATGGGCATGCGCGGCCTGGGGGAGATCGAGAGGCTCAGCCGCTGCGCCGAACCCGACATCACCGTGATCACCAACCTCGGCACGGCTCACATCGGCCGTCTGGGCAGCCGTGAGGCCATCGCCACGGCCAAGTGCGAGATCGTCACGGCTCTGCGCCCCGATGGACTGGTGGTGATCCCTGCCGGTGATCCCCTGCTGGAGGCCAGCCTCGCCGCCGTCTGGAGTGGCCGGGTGGTCCGCGTGGCCCTTCAAGGCGACCCGCCGGGCCCTCAACCGGCCCAGCTGCTGGGCCGCCTGGAGGCCGCGGCCGACGGCGAGCGGCTGATCTGGGGGCACGCCCAGCCGGGGGCGGCGGAGCACAGCACCGAGCTGCCCTTGCCGGGCCGCCACAACGCCCGCAACCTGCTGCTGGCCCTGGCGGTGGCCTGCGAGCTGGGGGTGGATCCCCTGACGCTTCAGCGGCTGGAGGTGGACCTGCCGGGCGGGCGCAGCCGGAGGATCCACCTTCAGGGGATCGAGGTGCTTGATGAGACCTACAACGCCTCCCCCGAAGCGATGCTGGCGGCCCTGGACCTGCTGGCAACCCAGCCTGGCCGCCGCTTTGCGGCCCTGGGCACCATGCTTGAGCTGGGGGAGCAGAGCACCGAGCTGCACCGTCGGGTGGGGGAGCGGGCCCAGGCCCTCGGGCTCGATGGCCTGGTGATCGTGGCGGGAGGCGCCGAGGGGGACGCCCTTCTGGCTGGTGCCGCCGGCCTGCCGCGGCTGCAACGGCTCGAGGCGCCCGCTGAAGCCGCCGAAACACTGCTGGGCTGGCTGGAGCCCGGCGATCACCTGCTGCTGAAGGCCAGCCGTGGGGTGGCCCTGGAGCGGCTGCTGCCCCTGCTGGAGCAGGGGCTCAGCCCCGCGGCGGACTCCAGTCGGTCTTGATCAGCTGGGGGGCGCGGCCCAGGGCCAGGGCACCGGCGGGCACATCACGGGTGAGGGTGGAGCCCGCCCCCACCGTCACACCGGCACCGAGCACGATCGGGGCCACCAGCACCGAATTGGCGCCCGTCTTGCTGCCGGCACCCACCACCGTGCGGTGCTTGCGCACGCCGTCGTAGTTGGCGGTGATCGTGCCCGCCCCCACGTTCACCCCCGCCCCCAGATCGGCATCCCCGAGGTAGCTGAGGTGGTTGGCCTTGCAGCCGGCGGCCAGGTGGCTGTTCTTGACCTCCACAAAATTGCCGATGCGGCAGCCGCTCTCCAGCCGCGCCCCCGCGCGCAGCTGGGCGAAGGGACCCACCACGCAGCCGCCGGCCACACTCACCTCACGCAGCACCGAATAGAGCACGTCCACGTCGTCCTCGAGCTGGCTGTCCTCAATCAGGCAGCCGGGGCCGATGCGGCAACCGCTGCCGATACTGGTGCGGCCCCGGAAATGGCACTGGGGCTCCACCAGCACATCCCGACCGAAGCGGGTGCCCTCGCTGAGGGTGCAGCTGGCTGGATCCACGAAGCTCACCCCCTCCGCCATCCAGTGGGAGCGCAGCCGCTCCTGCAGCGCGATCTCACACTGGGCCAGCTGCATCCGGTCGTTGATGCCGGCGATTTCAGCGGCGTCCGCCACCTCCACGTGCACCGCCGGGCTGAGCATCGCCACGGTGTCGGTGAGGTAGAGCTCGCCCTGGTCGTTATCCGTGCTCAGCTGGGGCAGCACCTCAGCCAGGGCGCGCCAGTTGAAGCAGTAGATGCCGGCATTGGTGAGGTCGTTGCGGCGCTGCTCCTCGCTGCAGTCGCGGTGCTCCACGATCGCCTCCACCTGACCCAGCTCATCGGTGAACACCCGGCCGTAGCCACTGGGGTCGGCCAGCCGGGCCGTGAGCAGGCTCACCGCGGCACCCGAGGCCCGATGCCGCTCCAGCAATGCCGCCAGGGTGGCGGGCCGCAGCAGGGGCACATCGCCATTGAGCACCAGCAGCTCCCCCTCAAACCCCTCCAGGGGTCCGAGCAGCTGTTGCACGGCATGGCCCGTGCCGTTCTGGGGTTGCTGCAGGGCGAACTCCAGGCCCTCCAGATAGGCGAGGGAGGAGCGCACCCGCTCGGCCTGGTGGCCCACGATCAGGAGCTGACGCTGGGGGTCGAGGTGGCGGCAACTGGCCAGCACCCGCTCCACCAGGGTGGCCCCCGCCAGGGATTGCAGCACCTTGGGTCGATCGCTCTTCATCCGGGTGCCCTTTCCTGCAGCCAGCACGGCAACGGCGAGCATCGGCGGATCAAGGCGGCTGGGCACGGAATCTACCGGGCCCCTCCGGGCAGGCCCCAGCGCCGCCGCCAGACGCTGGCCGGCTCCGCCCCGCTGAGGGCCTGGGCGCTGAGGCGCTCGGTCAGGATCGTGCTGGCGGCGGCTGTACCGCTGGGGTCGCGGTAGGGCTCACCGGCCCGGCTCAGCAGATGCTCCCGCTCCATCGCCGAAAGGGGCCGCCACCAGGGCGACGACGGCTCCAGCTCCGGGCCTGCCACGGTGCCGGCGCTCCAGGCCCCGTTTGGGTCGTCACCAAGATCGTCACCAGCCTCAGCCCCTGGATCACTGGCTTCGGATCGCAGCGCCGCCAGCGGCAGGCCCGCCGCCATCAGGCTGCGCCGGGGGGCGGCGGCCGAGCAGTAGGTGAGCAGGCGGCCGCGGGGAGCCAAGAGCCCAGAGAGAGCAGCCAGGAACTCCTGGCTCCAGAGCTGGGGGCAATGGCGCGGCGAGAAGGCATCGAGCATCACCAGATCGCAGCGCCCGGCAACCTGCCCCAGCAGCGCCTCGATCTGCCCGCGGGCATCCCCCCAGAGCATCTCACCCCGGCCGTGGGGGCTCAGCCAGCGGCCACTGGTCTGAAGCTGCTGGAGCAGATCCAGACCGAGCGCCGGCTGCCACTGGCGGCGGAAGCAGGGCTGCGCCAGCGCCAGGGCCAGAGGGGACGGATCGATCTCCAGGCCGAACCAGCGCAGGCGGATCCCCAGCGGCACCGCCGCTTCCAGCAGCGCGGCGCTGTTGGTGCCCAGCCCCACACAGACGTCCACCAGCGTCAGCTCCTCACCGGCGCTGAAGCGCTCCAGCTGGGCTGGGTTCACATAGGTGCAGTGCGCTTCAAGCAGGGCGCCCCTGCGGGAATGGAACCCCTCGGCGAACTCAGCGCTGTGCAGACTGAAGCTGCCGTCGTCGGTGATCCGCGGGCTGAGATGACCCGTGGCCGGGGCCTTGGGCGTCACCCCGCCGGGCCGGTGGGGTCGGCCTGCAGGCGCGCCAGATCCTCCCAGAAGCCCGGGTAGGACACGGCCGCTGCCTCACTGCGGTGCAGCCAGCTGGCGGAGTCGGCCACCTGGGCCGCCACCGCCAGGCTCATGGCCACCCGGTGATCGGTTTCGCTGTCGAGCTCAGCGCCATGGAGCGGACGGCCACCCTGAATCACCATCCCATCGGCGGTTTCCTCCAGATCGGCCCCCATCGCCCCCAGCTGGCGGGCCATCACCGCCAGGCGGTCAGTTTCCTTGACGCGCAGTTCCTCGGCATCGCGGATGCGGCTCACCCCCTCGGCGCAGCAGGCCGCCACCGCCAGGATCGGGATTTCATCCACCAGGCGCGGGATGAGATCGCCACCGATCTCGAAGGCCTTGAGCGGACCATGGCTGACGCGCACATCCCCCACCGGCTCACCGGCCACATCGCGGGGATTGAGCACCTCCAGCTGCACCTCCATCTGCTCCAGCACCTCGAGGATGCCGGTGCGGGTGGGGTTGAGACCCACGTTCTCCACGGTGATCTCGGCCCCGGGGGTGATGGCGGCGGCCACCAGCCAGAAGGCCGCCGAACTGATGTCACCCGGCACCACCACCGTCAGCCCCCGCAGGCTGGAGCCGGGATGGAGACAGATCAGGCGTCCCATGTCGCCACCCACCTCGAGGTTGGCGCCGAAGGCCCTGAGCATGCGTTCGCTGTGGTCGCGGGAGCGGGCCGGCTCGATCACGGTGGTGGAACCACTGGCCGTGAGGGCCGCCAGCAGCAGCGCCGATTTCACCTGGGCCGAGGCCACAGGGGTGCCGATGACGGCGCCATGGAGCTGGTGCCCCTCGATCGCCAGGGGGGCGAAGTTGGCGCCAGCCCGGCCATGGATCTGGGCGCCCATGGTGGCCAGGGGCTGCCCCACCCGGGCCATCGGCCGCCGCCGCAGCGACGCATCACCATTGAGCACGAAATGGCGGCCGCAGCGGCCCGCCAGCAGCCCCAGCATCAGGCGCATGGTGGTGCCGGAATTGCCGCAATCGAGCACATCCTCGGGCTCCTGCAGGCCGTCGAGGCCCACGCCCTGCACCAGCACCGCTGCACCGGCCTGGATCGGGCTGATCCTCACACCCATGGCCCGCAGGCAGGCAGCGGTGCTGAGGGGGTCCTCGGCGGGCAGAAGTCCCTCGATGCGGGTTTCACCTTCGGCGATGGCACCGAAGAGCAGGGCCCGGTGGGAGATCGATTTATCACCCGGCACCCGTACCGTTCCCCGCAGGCTGTGCCTGCGACCCGCACCGGCGTTGGAGCCCAGGGTCAGGGGGCTGCCGGAGGGGGTGGCGACGGCCATGAGCTCGAGGGGCGAGGCGAAGGGGGGAATCGTGCGAGCCTAGGGCTGAGCTTCCGCTGGAAACTGCGGCGACTGGGAGCCGTAGAGGCGATCGCCGGCATCGCCGAGGCCAGGAACGATGCGGAAGGCCCCGTCCAGCTCGGGATCGATGCAGGCCGTGTACACCTTGAGATCGGGGAAGCGCCTGCCGACGGCCGTGAGCCCGGGTCTGGCCGCCAGGGCCGTGATCACGAGCAACCGTTGGCCGCTCACTCCCCGGGCCTCCAGACGCTCCAGCACCTGGATCAGGCTGCCACCGGTGGCCAGCATCGGATCGAAGACCATCACCCCCACCCGCTCACCGATGCGCTCCGGCAGGGAATCGAGATAGCAGCTGGCCTCACCCGTGCGCTCATCCCGCACCAGACCCACATGGGCCACGCGGGCGGAGGGCAACACCGCTCTGGCGCCTTCCCACAGCCCCAGCCCGGCCCGCAGCACCGGCACCGCCAGCACGGGCACCGAGGGATCCACCACCGTCCCGTCGCAGACGGCCAGAGGGGTCTGCACCTGCAGGGAGCGCTGGGGCAACCATTCGCGCACAGCTTCATAGGTGAGCCAGTGCCCCAGTTCGGCCATGGCGGTGGCGAACAGCGGCGAAGGGGTCTGCTGATCCCGCAGCACGGTGAGCCAGTGGGCGATCAGGGGATGGGGTGGAACGACCACCCGCAGCGACATGCTCATGTGCCATAGCTTGAGCGGTCACGCTACGTGCGCCTTGTCGTCTGCTCCTCGGGGCTTCAGCCCCCACCCGTCTTCCTGGCAGCGCGTCCTGCGCCCTGTCTGGCCACTGCTGGCGGGGCTGATCCTGCTGGTGGGCAGCTGGCTGGTGGTGGGGGTGGGCAGCGCTGAGGCGATCACGGCGCCGGAGCTGCGCGGCCAGCGGGCCCTGCAGGATCTCCAGCCCGACATGCACGGCCGTGATCTGCGTCAGCAGGAATTCCTCAAGGCCTCGATGGGCGGCTACGACCTCAGCGGCAGCGATCTGCGCGGTGCCGTGTTCAACTCCAGCGATCTCAGCAACAGCAATCTGAGCGAGGCCAACCTCGAAAACGCGGTGGCCTTCGCCACCCGCTTCGATGGGGCCGATCTGAGCGGGGCCGTGTTGCGCAACGCCATGCTCATGCAGAGTCGCTTCACCGGGGCTCAGATCGATGGGGCCGATTTCAGCGATGCCGTGCTGGATCTGTCCCAGGTCAAGGCGCTCTGCTCCCGCGCCGATGGCGTCAACCCCAGCACCGGGGTGTCCACCCTTGAAAGCCTGGGCTGCCGGTAGCATCACAGTCCGGTTCCGGTGGAGAACAGCCACCGGGGGCAAGGGGGAAAGACCGGTGCAAATCCGGCACTGTCCCGCAGCTGTGAAGCCCGTGCTCCGGTCGATCGCCGCCGCACGAGCCAGTCAGAACACCCGCCGGTTCTTCCCCCTTGCTCCGGCGCGGACCGGCTTTCCAGACCATGCTCTCCCTGTCACGGGATCCAGGTCAGCTGCCCCAGCCGGCACGGACCACACCCCAGACCTCCCGCCCCAGCCACTCCTCAGCAGGCGGTGTGCTCGCCCTGATCGGGTTGCTCCCCCTGCTGCTGCTCTCGCTGCTGGCGGCGCCGGCCTCAGCCCACCACGTGATGGAGATCTTCGGCTTCAAGGAGGGGCCCATGGCCGGCTTCCTCAGCGGAGTGGGCCATCCGCTGCTGGGTCCTGACCACCTGCTCTTTCTGCTCAGCCTCGGTCTGGTGGGTCTGCAGCAGCCGCTGCGCTGGGTGATCGGCCTGCTGGCCATCGGCCTGAGCTCCACCGCCCTCGGTCTGGTGCTGCCCGTGCTGCCCGGCAGCGAGCTGCTGGTGGCCCTCTCGCTGGTGGCCACCGGCCTGGTGGTGCTGGGCCGCTGGCCCCGCTGGATCCTTCTGCCCGCCATCGCTCTGCACGGCAGCGTGCTCAGCGAGGCCGTTCTGGGCTGGTCGATCTCGGCCCAGATTCCCTACCTGCTCGGTCTGCTGATCAGTCAGGGAATCCTGCTGGTCGTGGCCGTCACCCTGGTGCGCTCCTGGGCCCGGAGGCTCCAGCCCGCCAACCTGCGGCTGCTGGCGGGGCTGCTGATGGGCATCGGCGGCACGTTCGCCTGGACCCAGCTGGTGCCCTGACCATGACCTCCCCAACCTCAACTCCACTGGCGCCCCCCGCCAGTGGGCGGCTGCCGGTCACCGTGGTGACTGGATTTCTCGGCGCCGGCAAAACCACCCTTCTGCGCCAGCTGCTGCTCAACAGCGGCCAGCGCCTGGCGGTGCTGGTCAATGAATTCGGCGAGGTGGGCATCGATGGAGCCCTTTTGCGCAGCTGTGGCTTCTGCCCTGAGGAGGAGCTGGAGGGCCGGCTGGTGGAGCTGGCCAACGGCTGCCTCTGCTGCACTGTTCAAGACGAGTTCCTGCCCACCATGCAGATCCTGCTGGCCCGGGCCGATCGCCTCGACGGCATCGTGGTCGAGACCAGTGGTCTGGCGCTGCCCGAGCCGCTGGTGCAGGCCTTTCAGTGGCCTGAGATCCGCACCCGCACCCGCGTCAATGGCGTGGTGGCGGTGGTGGATGGTGAAGCTCTGGCCCAGGGCAGCGTGGTGGGTGATCCGGCGGCCCTGGAGCGTCAACGGGCGGCTGATCCCAGCCTCGATCACCTCAGCGACCTCGAGGACCTCTTCCGCGACCAGCTGGCGGCGGCGGACCTGGTGCTGATGAGCCGGGCCGATCGGCTCGAGACCTCCCAGAGCGAGGCCATCCAGCGGCAACTGGCGCCCCTCTGCCGGCCTGGAGTGCAGGTGCTGCCGATGGTGCGTGGAGCCGTCCCCACCGAGCTGCTGCTGGGTCTGGAGCGAGTGCAGCCGGCCGGCGCCGCCCAGGGCTCGGATCATCACCACCATGACGATCACGATCACGACCACCACGACAACGACCACGACCACGTCCATGACCACAGTCATGTGCCGATGCAATCGCTGGCGCTGGAGCTGCCGGGCGACTTCGATCGCCAGGCCCTGGAACGTCTGCTGGTGGAGCAGATCGTCGAGCAGGGGATCCTGCGGCTGAAGGGCTGGTTGCGCCAGAGCGGCAAACCACGGCCCCTGCAGATCCAGGCGGTGGGTCCGCGGCTCGAGTGCTGGTACGACCGCCAGCCTGCCGAGGCCCCAGGCGACGGCAGCTCCGGCCTGCAGCTGGTGGTGCTGGGCCTGCGCCTCGACCGGGAGCGGCTGGAGCAGGCCCTGGGCGCCGCCGCCCTCAGCCGCCAGGCCTGAAACGGCCCTCAGGTCCTCAGGTCCTCAGGTCCTCAGTCCAGCGGGAAGGAGCCCTTGGCACAGAGCCCGTCCCAGCAAAGGGCGTGGTCATCCCTCCAGCGGCCACTCACCGGCTGCCAGGGGCCGCTGGCGCGACGCATCTCGACACTGCCGCGCCCATCGTGGCGAAAGACCACCCGCAGGTCCCCAAGGTCGATCTGCCAGCGCTCCCCCACCGACTGCACCGTCATCACACAGGGGTGCCAGGGGCCATCCCCCAGGCGGCATTGCACGGGGTAGGCCGGTGGCTCGGCCCCCAGTGCCGTTCGCGCCGCCCAGCCCAACCCCATCGTCAGGACCGCCGCCAGGGCCAGCAGGGGTGGAGCGCGCATGGCCCTGGCCTTCTCCAACTCACCCTTTCAAGCTGGATCTGGGCCTGGCGGGAGGGGAACACGGGCTGCCAAGATTTAACAAATGCCTCGGCTCCCTGGTGCCTCGCTTTCACGCCCGTGTGCTGGTCTCCCTGAGGCCCTCGGTTCTCGATCCGGCCGGAGAGGCCACCCGTGCCGCCAGCAATCGCCTGGGGGTCTCAGGGGTGAGCCGCCTGCGCATCGGCAAGGCGGTGGAACTGGAGATCGAAGCCCCCGATGCCGACACGGCCCGCGCGCGGGTGGAGCTGCTCAGCGACCGGTTGCTGGCCAATCCGGTGATCGAGAACTGGGAGCTGGAGCTCAGCGAAATCGCCACCGGCACTGCCGGTCTGTCGGCATGACCATCGGTGTGGTGGTCTTCCCCGGCTCCAACTGCGACCGGGACGTGGGCTGGGCGGCCGAGGGCTGCCTGGGTATCCCCACCCGCTTCCTCTGGCATGAGGAGCGCGACCTGGCCGGTCTCGAGGCTGTCGTGCTGCCCGGTGGCTTCAGCTATGGCGACTACCTCCGCTGTGGCGCCATTGCCCGCTTCGCGCCGGTGCTGGAGGAAGTGGTGGCGTTTGCCGCCAGGGGAGGGCCCGTGCTGGGCATCTGCAATGGCTTTCAGATTCTCACCGAACTGGGTCTGCTGCCCGGTGCCCTCACCCGCAACAGCCGCCTTCACTTCGTCTGTGAGCCCACAGCCCTGACGGTGCGCCCAGGCGAGTGCCGCTGGCTCTCCGGCTACGACGAGGCCGAAGTGATCCAGCTGCCGATCGCCCATGGCGAAGGCCGCTACCAGTGCGATCCCGCCAGTCTGGAGGCCATGGAGCAGGCCGGCCAGGTGGTGCTGCGCTACGAAGCCAACCCCAACGGTTCCGTGGGTGATGTGGCGGGGCTGTGCAACTCCACCGGCAATGTGCTTGGCCTGATGCCCCACCCGGAGCGGGCCTGCGACCCCCGCACCGGCGGCCTCGACGGTCAGCGCCTGTTCGCCAGCCTGCTGGGCTGAGGCGCCGCCCCGTGGTGGGCAGGCAGCAAAGGTGGCCAACAAAAAAGGGGCCCCTGGGGGCCCCAACGGGGGATCAAGGGTCTGTGGTCCCTGATCACCACCGGCAGATCACGGTCCGCTGATCAGTTGACGGCGGCGAAGAACTCCTTGCTGCCGACGGGATCCGGCTTCATGGTCTTCTCGCCTGGGGTCCAGTTGGCGGGGCAGACTTCATCGGGGTTGGCCTGGGTGTACTGGAAGGCCTGCAGGACCCGCAGGGTCTCCTCGACGTTGCGACCCACCCCCAGGTTGTTGATGGTGGCGTGCTGGATCACACCCTCGGGATCGATGATGAACAGGCCGCGCAGGGCCACACCGGCGTCCTCGTCGAGCACGCTGTAGGCGGAGGCGATCTCCTTCTTGAGATCGGCCACCAGGGGGTAGGCGATGTCACCGAGGCCGCCCTGCTTGCGGTCGGTCTGGATCCAGGCCAGGTGAGAGAACTGGCTGTCCACGGACACGCCCAGCACTTCGGTGTTGCGGCTGGTGAAATCGCCGAAGCGGTCGCTGAAGGCGGTGATCTCCGTGGGGCAGACGAAGGTGAAATCGAGGGGGTAGAAGAAGAGCACCACGTACTTGCCGCGGTACTGGGAGAGGGAGACCGTCTGGAACTCCTGGTCGACCACAGCGGTGGCCGTGAAATCAGGGGCCTGCAGACCGACGAGCCGGGACATGCTTGTGAAGGGGGTGACGAAGGGGAAAAGACCGGCTCAGTCCGAACTCGGACCGACTACCAGTTGATACGGCAACAATTTATCACGGAACCCTGGCGGAGCTGCCCTTACGATGCAGGAGGCGACGACGGCTGAGGCCCCGCCCCCTTCCACAGCCTTTTTCTGATGTCCTGGGACCCTGTCCTGCTTCGCAAGTACAACAACACCGGTCACTTCCGCCTGCTCAGCCAGCTGCGCAGCGAACTGAAAACCAGCCCCCTCAACCGGGAGGAACCCGGCGACGAGGATGGTGGCGGCCGCTCCCGCACCGGCACCCTGGTGCGAGCCGTGGATGTGCGCCCCCAGCTCTATGGCCGCGCCCGTCGCTTTGCCGGCCCGGCTCCGGCACCGAATCTGCCTCCGGCCGCCGCAGACGGGGGCTCCGGCTCCGCCAGCTTCCGCGAGCGCCTCAACGCTGTCGAGATGCGCTGAACTTCCCCGGCCGGGGCCCGTTCCAACCAAAAACCCCAGGCCTGCAAAGACCTGGGGTTGCATGGTGAGTGAACGGGCATTCACAAGCACCAAAATGGCTCGGGGGAGACTTGAACTCCCGACCTTGGGGTTATGAATCCCACGCTCTAACCAGCTGAGCTACCGAGCCGCTTGTAAGGACTTTAAACGATCGGCCTCCCTCTCCAGACCTGGGGAGAGGGAGATGGCAAAGATGGAGATCAGGCCCTGCCGGGGAGGAATTGAAGCGGATTTGCAGCCCCACGGCCAGGAGGATGAATCTCGAAATGGAGATGGGGACCGGTGCTGCGCCCGGTGCTGCCCATGGCCGAGATCTGGGTGCCCTGGGACACCTGTTGTCCCACCCGCACGAGCACGCGGCTGTTGTGGCCGTAGAGCGACTTGCTGCCGTCAGGATGGCGGATCTCCACCAGATAGCCGTAGCCGCCGTCGTGCCAGCCGGCATAGGTGACCTGACCGCCCTGGGCCGCCACGATCGGCGTTCCCACATTGCTGGCGATGTCGATGCCCTTGTGCATCCGTCCCCAGCGCCAGCCATAGCCAGAAGTGAAGACGCCGCGGGCCGGCCAGATCCAGCCACTGCCGATCTGGGGGGGCTCCGTGCGCTGATCACCCGGATTGTTGAAGCCGGGGAGATCGGGCCAACTCAGGCCACCGCTGCCCACGGGCTTAAGACCCAGCACCATGCGCGAGCGGGTCGAGCCGGCTTTGGACACGCGAATCTGGCTTCCTTCCACGAGGCGGGCCGCCTCCAGGCCGGGGTTGAGCCGCAACAGGTCCTGGATGCTCAGCTTGTAGCGCTGGGCGAGCTTGACCAGGTTGTCGCCGAAACGCACCACACCCGTGCTCTCCACAGGCGGGGGCTCCTTCAGGGGAGCCGAGCGACGCAGTTCGCTGGTGTCGAGCGAGGCCAGCTGCTTGGCCGTGGAGGCCTTGGAGGAGGGCAGCACCAGCCAGTCGCCAGTGCTGAAGGAATGGTCTTCATTGACATCGTTGAGCTTGGCCAGGGGGGTTTCCTGAACCCTCAGCTGACTGGCCAGCTCCTCAAGACTGATCTCACTGCGAACGCGGACCCAGAGCTTGTCGCGGAACGCGCTGGGAAGGGCGGCAAGAAGCTGAGGCTCGGCCGCCGGAGGCAGTGTCACCACCTCAGGATCGATCTCGAGGCGCTCAGGCATCGTTTCAAAACCGGGGCGGCGCGCGTCGGCGATGCCGGGGATGGCCCCGGCAGCCACGAGCGAGAGAACCGGCATGGTCCCCAGCAGCGGCAGGATCAGATGCAAAGGCTTCATGCAGGTATTCACGCGTTGGACAGAGCCCGATGGAGAAGCCACTATCCCCGGACCGCGCTGAGAGTAGCGGCCTGAACCATCTGGCACAAGTCTTCTTGGGTCAGCCCCTTGATCGTCAGGAATGATCTTGCCAGCGGCTGACCACTTCCATCCCTGTCTCCAACTGGCGCAGGGCCTCAAACAGCACCACCGCCACCGAGACCGAGAGATTCAAGCTGCGCACCCCGCCGCCGTGGCGCACGGAGCGGGGCATGGGGATTGTCAGGCGCAGGTCGGCCTGCTCAAGCAACTCCGGCGGCAGGCCGTCGCTCTCCCGCCCGAACAGCAGCCAATCGTCGCGGCGGTAGGTGCAGTGCTGATAGGGCTGATCGGCCTGACTGCTCAAGGCCAGCAACCGCCCTCCCCGCCGCTGGCGCTCGGCGTGCAGGGCCTCGAAACCGGGATGGACGTGCAGGGGCACCCAGGGCCAGTAGTCGAGTCCGGCCCGCTTGAGCTGGCGGTCGTCGAGGCTGAACCCCAGCGGCTCGATCAGGTGAAGCTCAGCTCCGGTGGCGGCGCAGGTGCGGGCCACATTGCCGGTGTTGGGAGGAATCTGGGGCTGGAACAGCACCACCCTGGGCAGGCCGCTCACAGCTCAGGCACCGGCAGGCTGAGGGCGCGCAGATCGAGCGCACGGCCCTGGACCACCAGCCAGCTGGCCTGGGCCAGGGGCTGCAGTCGCTGCTGGAGCGCCCCAAGCCGATCCCGGAAACGACCGCCGATCGCGGTGGCGGGCACCACGCCCCAACCGACCTCCTCCGTCACCAGCACCTGGGGCGCAGGGCAGTTCAGGAGTGCCTTCAGCAGGCCCTGTTGGCGGCGTTCCCAGGCCTCGGCATCGAGATCGAGGAAGTGGGCCAGCCAGGTGCCGAGCGAATCGATCAGCAGCTGCTGATCGGAGGATGCGCGGCCCAGGGCCGCCTCCAGCTCCCCTTGCACCTCCCAGGTGGCCCAGTGGCCGGGACGTCGGCTGCGGTGCAGCTCAAGGCGCTGCTGCCAGGCCTGATCATCCCCAGCCAGCGCTCCGGTGGCGATGTAGAGCACCGGACGGCCGGCGCGGGCCACCAGATGCTCGGCCCAGCGGCTCTTGCCACTGCGGCTGGGGCCACTCACCAGGGTCAGCCCGGCTGCAGCAGGCCGATCAACCACCGCCATTCATGTTGCGCAGGGTGGCCACCGAGGATGGCGACACACGGTTGAGATAGCGGAAGATCCAATATTTGAAGATCGTTGCCAGGATCACCGGGAACGTTGCAATAAACAGAAGAATAAAGTTCTCACGCTGCGGCAGTCCCAGGTGATTGGCTACACCATCAAGCAATACAGTCCATCCCTCTGGGCTGTGAAAGCCCACAAAGATATCAGTGAACAGAATGATCGCAAAGGCCTTGGCACTGTCACTCAGCCCATAGACAAGTTCATCGATGAACCCACGCAGCACACGAATTTCCTCCTGACCAAAGACACACACCAAAGCGAAGCCCAGCATGGCGAAGCCATCGGAGATCACGTTCTTGATGGCCCGGGTGCTCTGGCTGTCCGCCTCCAGCTTCAATTCCTCGGCCCGCAGCGCCAGCGCCTGATGCAGCTCCTCATTGGTGGGCAGCACAGAGCCCTTGAGCAGGGCATCGAACTCGATCTCCGCCTTGTAGATGCGCAGCTTCTCCACGGCCGCCTCCTCCAGCTGCGGCTTGGTGTAACTCAGAAAAGGCACATGGGGCGCAAAGCGATCCACCACGGGGGAGATCACAAAGGAGCGGCTGGCCTGCTGCATCAACAGGGGAACCAGCACCAGCAGCAGCAGGATGCGCAGGGACACCAGTGTGGTGTTGCGCTTGCGCCGGAAGCCCGCCACCACCGTGGCCTCAGCTTCTGGGTCCAGCTGCTGGCGCACCCGCTCCACCGCCCCCATCAGGCTGCGGGGAATCAAATCAGGCGAGCGGCTGAAGCTGGCGGTGCTGGAGCGCGAGTCGTAGCGGGCCTCCACCGACTCGATCAGCTGCAGCTGGCGCTGTTGCTGGGAATCCAGTTCGTGGCGGCGGGGCAGCAGTTGCTCGAGGCTCTCGCGGCAGAGCTGGAGGGCGACCCGAAAGCGGCGCAGCATCTGGCCGCGCACCTGACGGGGCACGCTCAGCTCCAGGTCGGTGCGCACAGGCCGATCTGCGAAGAACTCGATCTCGATGCTCTGGATCAGCAGGGCGGCCTCGTAGGCCCGCTCCAGCTGCATCACAAGATCGCTGGAGCGCGCCTTGCCGAACGTACCCATCCAGTCGCGCAGGGCCATCGGTGATCAGCGTGAGAAAACCCACCAGGTGAGCATCGGCACGATGGTGCCCACCGCCAGCAACACGATCACCCACTGGAAGCCGTTGCTGTTGGCGGTCTCCTCCCGGCTGGGAATGTTGCTGACCAGGGGGGCCGCTGTCTCCTCCAGGGGCGGCCCGGGATCTTCACCGCCGTGAAGCACCGTCACCAGACGGTCGAGGGCATCGAGGGAAGCCTGGCGATAGCGGGTCCCGAGCCGCAGGGGAACGGCCATGGTGCTGTCGGCGGTGTCGCGCAGCAGCGGAGCCGGCAGTTGCTCCAGCAGATCGGGGCTGGCCACCACCGCAGCGGTGTTGGTCTGGGCGTCGATCAACACCAGCAGCTCAGACTCATCGTTGGGCTCGGCAATCGCCCAGGCCTCGAGTTCCTGCTCGCCAAGCTCTTCGAGTTCCAGGCCGTAGTCGAGGCGGGGGACGGTGAGCAGCCGGGCCTGGACGTGATCGCTCTCCAGGTCGGCCAGGCGGTGTTCCAGTTCCGCGGAGGTGGAGCGACTGAACAGGTCCGCCGCATCGATCAGATGCTGAGAGGCCGGCGGTGTGGGCAGGTCACGCACCCCCACGGCCCAGGCAGGAGCAGCGCTGAGCAGGGGAATCACCAGGGCGGTGAGCACGGCCAGCAATCGGTTCAGCAGGCGCACGGGCGGTGGGGTACGGGTCGTTGACTCACAGTTTGCCCTCAGCTGGCCAGGCTGTCGCGGTTGAGGGCCTCAATCGCCGCGAGAATCTGACCGGCCTTACCCCCAGGCAGGTCGAGCTGAACCGCCAGGCTCTGCAGGAAGACCCTCTCGCTGGCCTGGACCACCCGGTCGCTGTGGACCAGCTGAGCGGCCACCGCCAGGGCCGTTTCGCGCTGTTCGCCGCTCAGGACCGGCACCGCTGCACGCACCAGCGCCTCCAGCCCCCCCTGGCGCAGCTCAGCCAGCAGGGAATCAAACAGCTCGGCCATGGCCAGATCGGAGAGGTCGGCGTAGGGACTGCGGTATTGCAGCAGCCCCCGCAGGGCCTTGGCCTCCTCGCGACCGAGGCTGCCGTCACAGGCGACAGCGGCCAGGGCGATGGCGGCAAAGGCCTGACTGACATCCATGGGGTGGGGAGCAATGACGGCCCCATTCCAGCAACGGGGCCTGCCAGGGGGCAGGCTGGCCGCTGGAATCCGTGTCAGCGTTCACGCTGACGCTCAGCTCTGCCCTCTCGACCATGCCCACTCCGGCCCGTTTCACCCTGGCGGCAGGGGTGCTCGGACTTGGTCTCTGTCTGCTCAATCAGCTCAGCGCTGGCGAGCTGAGCCCGGCCCTGCAGCGCGCCGGGGTGCTCGCCAGCCTGATGGCGGTGGGCCTGATGCTGGTGGCCGTGCTCTGGACCCGGGCTGTGCCCCTCGCCCCCGAGCGGGTGGAGCTGCAGGGGGAGCAGGGGCTGGAGCTGGCGCCCGAGATGGCCCAGGAGCTCGCCCTGGAGCTGGCCTGGGGCAGCCGCCTGTTGCTCACCGCCACCCCGGCCGCCAGCCTGCTGATCCACTGGAGGGGCATGACGCTGCTGCGGCGGGGCCTGCTGGGGACCAATCCGTTTGAACCAGGGGAGATCTGCCGCCGGGCCAGCAGCACGGCCCGGGCCATCTCCCTGGTGAGCCTCAAGCTCTACCCCGGCCGCGATGAATTCCGTTGCCTGCCAGAGGGCACACCGGCGGTGCTGGTGCAGCCCATCGGCAGCGAGGGTTGGCTGCTGGCCGGCGGCTGGTCGCCACGCTGCTTCAGCCGCAGTGATGAGGTCTGGATCGAGGGCTGGGCCGACAAGCTCAGAACGTCACTGGAGCAGGCTGACGGCGTTCCTTCGAAGCAGGAGGAATCTTCAGCTCCGAGAACACCCGTCCCCCCGGGGTCGTGAACTCAGCCAGACCCTTGGCTCCGACCTTGCCGAACAGCCGTTCGCTGCGGGTGATCTGCTGGTTCTGATCCCGCTCCAGCAGAACCCCCCCCACCGCTTCGATCTCCTGGCGGCCCCAGTTCCAGCGGCATTCCCTGGCCTGCAGCCGTTCGCCGGGCTGGCGCAGGCGGCAACCGCTGGGAATGATCGCCATCGTCTCGCCCAGCATCAGGCGCAGGGAATCACCAGCCACGTGCGTCTGGTCGGCCACGCCGGTGAAGGGCAGATCGGTGCTGAGCACCTGCTCCTTGGCGTTCCAGCGGGTGCGCTGACCGTTGAAGACCGCCTTGCGCGAGGGATCCACGAAGCGCACCGGTCCCAGCAGGTCCACCACCTCCTCCCGGGTGTTCCCCTCCAGCGACGAACCGGTGACGGTCTGGATGGTGCCTGTCTCGCCGGCGGGGCGCCGCTCCCCCTTCACCGGACCGGCCGCCACCAGAGCACCGGTCTTGGCCAGCCAGTCGGCCCGGCTCACGCGCAGATCCAGTTCCGGCTGCTGCAGGCGCGTGGGGCCGCGCAATTCCAGCTTCTCCTTGTCGAGCAGAAAGCGGGCCGTGGACGAACTCAGGCGGCTCTTCCGTTCCGTGAGCACGGGCTTGCGGTCGATCTCCATCAGCTGCTTGCTGGGCGTCCAGCGCACCCGATCGCCGCTGATCAGCGAGCCCCTGGGGCCGAGCACCTGAATGCGCACCTTGCCCTCCAGCTGAATCACCTCGCCATCGTTGATCACCAGACCACTGGTGGCCTGCACCTTGTAGCGGGGCTTGCCGGCGGCGTAGATCACCCCGCGCGGCTCGGTGGCGCGGGCCACCCGGCGCTGCAGGTCGTAACGGGCCTGGGGGCTGGTGAGCTCCCAGGCCGGCCGGCCTTGGCCATCCTGCTGACGCAGGTTGAGCGAGCGGAACACGAAGGGTTGGGGCGCCTTGGGTTTGGGCGGCTTGCGATCGCAGCCCACCAGCAGCACCAGCGCCATGCCGAGGATCAGGGCCCTGGGCAGCACAGTCCTCACAGACTCAGTCTTCGCAGGCTCAGTCCTCACAGTGGGCCGTCCAGTTCCAGGCGGGCCATCACCGGCTCCGGCTCCGGCAGCGGCGTGCCTGCCGCCAGCGATCCCCAGGTCAGGCGCTGCTGCCAGGGAACCTGCTCGCCATCGGGGCCGTCCTGGCCGCCAGCCACGGCGCCACTGGGGGCCAGGGGCTGATTGAGCTGAAGCAACATGCGGCCGGAGAGATCAGGAAGGATCGGGGCCAGCAGCAACGCCACCTGCCTGGTCGCCTCCAGCACCGCGTAGAGGTCGTCGGCCACCTGCTGCCGCTGCCCCTCCTGCTTCATTCGGCTCCAGGGCGCCTGGTCGTTGAGGTAGCCGTTGGCGCTGATGGCGAGCTGCAGGGCGGCGGCGGCGGCCTGGCGGAAATCCAGCCGCTCCAGGCCATCGATCACCTGCTCGCGGGCCAGCTGGGCCGCCTGGGCCAGCGGATGGTGGCTGCCCACGGCCTCACTGGGGGATGGGACCGCCTGATCAAACCAACGCCGGGCCATCGAGGAGGTGCGGTTGAGCAGGTTGCCGATCGTGTTGGCCAGGTCGTTGTTAACCAGGTCGCTGAAGCGCTGCTGCTGCACATCACCGTCGTCGCCGAAGGGGATATCGCGCAGCAGGTACCAGCGCACGGCATCGGGGCCGCAGCGCTCCAGCAGCTCGCCGGGATCGAGCACGTTGCCGAGCGATTTGCCCATCTTCTGTCCCTCGCGGGTGAGGAAGCCATGGCCGAACACCCGCCCCGGCAACTCCAGCCCTGCCGAGAGCAACATGGCCGGCCAGTAGACGGCATGAAAGCGCAGGATGTCCTTGCCGATCACATGGATGCTCGCCGGCCAGCCCCGCTGGCTCAGCAGCGCCAGATCAGGGGCATCGCCGGGCTCCAGCAGAGCCGTGAGGTAACCGAGCAGCGCATCGAACCACACATAGAACGTGTGACCCTGATGGCCGGGAACGGGGATTCCCCAGGGCAGGTCCAGCCGGGAGATCGAGAAGTCGCGCAGCCCCTGGGCCACGAAGTTCTCCACCTCGCGGCGACGGCTGGCGGGGGCAATGAAACCGGGTCGCTGGATCAGCTCCTCGATCGCCGACTGGTAACGGGAGAGCCGAAAGAAGAGATTGAGCTCGTCGCGCCATTCCAGCGGCCGCTGGTGGGTGCTGCACTGGGGCGTGCGGGCCTCGGGGGGATCGTCCTTGAATTCCTCGCAGGCCACGCAGTACCAGCCCCGCTGGCGCCCCTCCACCACATCGCCGGCCGCTTCCACCCGCCGGTAGAACTGCTCCACCAGCAGACGGTGGCGGGGGTCGGTGGTGCGGATGAAGCGGTCGTGGCTGATCTGCCAGCGCTGCCACAGGGCCCTGTACTGATCACTCACCAAGTCGCAGTGGGCCTGGGGGGTGAGCCCGGCCACCTCGGCAGTGCGCTGGATCTTCAGACCGTGCTCATCGCAGCCGGTGATGAACAGCACCGGCCGTCCCATCAGCCGCTGGAAACGGGCCAGGGCATCACAGGCCAGCGTGGTGTAAGCGCTGCCGAGATGGGGCTTGTCGTTGACGTAATAGAGGGGAGTGGTGAGGGTGTAAGTCATCGGCGTTGGTGAAGGGCCCGCTGCGCCGCCAGAGCGGCCCTGCGCCGGGGCCGGATCCTACCGAGTGCCTCTGCGCAGCCAGTCACGCCGGCCCTGGGCCCCACGGATCGGCACAATCGAGCAGCCGGTTTCATCCCTGTGGTCAGCGGCCCGATGCGAGCGAGAGACGATCAGGCCGCCGTGGTGGTCTGGGGTGGTGGCAGCGGCGGCGTGGCTGCCGCCCTGCAGGCCGCCCGCGGCGGTGCCGACACCCTGCTGCTGACGCCAGGACCCTGGCTGGGGGGCATGGTGAGTGCGGCGGGGGTCTGCGCGCCGGATGGCAACGAGCTCAGTCCCTGGCAGAGCGGGATCTGGGGAGCACTGCTGCGGGCCCTGCAGCGGCAGGAACCCGAAGGCCTTGACCACAACTGGGTGAGCTGCTTCGGCTGGCGACCCGCCAGCGCCGAGCGGGTGCTGCGCGGCTGGGTGGCCGCTGAGCCCCGGCTGCGCTGGTGGAGCGGCTGCCGGCTGCATCAGCTGGAGCGCAGCGGCACCCGGCTCACAGCCCTGGTGCTGGAGCACCGCGGTGAACTGGTGCGGCTGGCTCTGGATCTGGCCATCGACGGCAGCGATCGCGGCGATCTGCTGCCCCTGGCCCAGGTGCCCTTCCGCTTCGGCTGGGAGGCCAGCGACGACTGGGCTGAACCCAGCGCCCCCAGCCGCCAGCGACTGGGGAGCGAACCGTTCTTCCAGCGCCAGCCGCTGCAATCCCCCACCTGGGTGGTACTGGCCCGGGAATCGGAGGGTCCCTGCCCGCAGGGGAGCCCGGTGGCCACTCCGTTCGAGCGGGCCACCGAGACCTTTGGCCTGCAGCGCACCCTCAGCTACGGCCGGCTGCCCGGTGGCCTGGTGATGCTCAACTGGCCCCTGCATGGCAACGACTGGCACGACGGCCTCGAGCGCGGCTTCGGCGACGATCTCAGCGCCCAGGCGGAGCTGGAGCAAGCCATGCGGGACCACAGCCTGGCGTTTCTCGCCGCCCTGCAGGAGGCCTCCGGCGGCTGGCTGCAGCCCGCCCAGGTGTTCCCCGAGGCCGGCTGTGCCGGCTCTGCGCTGGCGGGTCCTTCGTCGCTGGCCCTGATGCCCTACTGGCGCGAGGGGCGGCGGCTGGTGGGCCACAGCCTGGTGCTGGAGCAGGATCTGCTGCCCCTGATCCCAGCGAGCGCCAAGGGCGGCCCCGACGACGACGGGGCCTGGATCGGGCCGATCCCGCGCGACCGGCAGGGCCGCTGCAGCTCGATCGCGGTGGGCAACTACGCCAACGATCACCACTATCCCGGCGCCGACTGGCCCCTGGCCCCCAAGAGCTGCCGCTGGGGCGGCCGCTGGAGCGGCACGCCGTTCATGCTTCCCTACGGAGCGCTGGTGAGCGCCGATCTCGACAACCTGCTGACGGCGGACAAGGCCATCAGCTGCAGCCACATGGCCAACGGAGCCACCCGGCTGCAGCCGCTGATCCTCAACATCGGCCAGGCGGCCGGGGCCGCAGCCGCCCTCTGCGTCGCCACCGGCACGGCGCCTGCCGACCTCGACGTGCGGCTTGTGCAGGAGGCCCTGATCAGCGATGGGGCGGCCCCGGCCGGACCGATGCCCCTCTGGGACACCCCCTGGCACCACCCCCAGTGGCAGGAGCGCCAGCGCCGAGCTCTCCAGGATCCCGGACTGCTGCAACCCAAGGGAAGCCTGAGTGGCAGCTCAGCCCCCAGCCCTTTCGATGCACCGGCCGAACCCCATGAACAGGCCTTCGCCGGCACCCTGGTGCCCGATGGAGCCGGTGGCTACAGCCTTGAGGGGCCCACGCGCTCCTGGCCGTTGATCACCCTGGAGCCAGGCCTGCACCACTGGCTGCGGCAGCAGACGGCCCCCCGGCCGCTGCGCCTGATCGGTGTGGCCAATCCCTGGGGTCCCTGGCTGCGGGTGTCGCGGCTGGAGGCGGGATCGCTGCCGGCCTAGCGGGCATCCAGCCGCAGCAGATCGGAGAGGGAATCCACCTGTTGGACCTGAACCGTGAGCGCATCCCCCGGCTGAGACGACTCCGGAGCGCGCACGGCCTGATCCATCGCCAGGGCCTCCAGATGCACCAGCGCCAGCCGGTCCTGGGGACGCAACCAGCGCAGGAACACCGCCGCCCAACGCTCCTCGCGGTGCTGCTCAAACCAGACCTGCTGCCAGTGGCGCTGATCCTCGCGGCTGATCTGGATGCCTTCGCGGATCACTGGATCCAGCCGCTCCAGCAGCTCAGCCATCTCGGTGGCCTCCAGGGGCTCACCGCCGCCGAGGCTGGCGGCCAGTTGCCGCTGGGCCACCAGGTCGGCGTAACGGCGGATCGGTGAGGTGGCCTGCACATAGGCCGGCAACCCCAGGCTGAAATGGGGGCTCACTGAAGCGCTGGTGCTGCCGCGACTGAGGCAACGGCGCAGGGCCGCGTGGCGCACGGGTCCTTCCGGAAGGGCCTCCAGCTCGCTCTCGGGCGGCAGCTCACTGGTCGGCTGGCCGCGGAACGGCATGGCCAGGCCCAGATCAGCGGCGTGGGAGGCCACCACCGAACCGGTGAGGATCATCGCTTCGGCCACCAGGGCCCGCGCCGCCGAGGGATCGGTGATTTCCAGGGCGGCCTCATCGCCCTGGCGGCGGATCCGCCCTTCGCTCTGCTCCATCGAGAGGGCGCCGCGGGCATGACGCCAGCGGCGGCGGCGATCCAGCAGATCCTGCAGCTGGGCCAGGTCGGGCTCCTCGGGCGGGGCCAGATCGATCAGGGCATCGCCATCGCCGTAGGTGAGGCGGTAGGTGGGGCGAATCCAGCTGCGCACGAGTTCATGGCGCTCCACGCTGCCGTCTGCGGCCAGCTCCACCGCACAGCTCCAGGCGGCACAGCGCTGCCCCTGACGCAGGCTGAACGGACCCACCGCCAGGGCCAGGGGGAACATCGGCACCACCCCGGAGGCCAGGTAAAGGCTGGAGCCCCGGCGGCGGGCCTCCAGATCGAGGGGAGAGCCGCTGGCCACCAGCCGCCCGGGATCGGCGATGTGAACCCAGAGACGCAGCCCACCCCCATCAAGCGGTTCGAGGGCCACGGCGTCATCGATCTCCTCGGTGTCGGCGTCATCGAGGGTGTAGCTGCGCAGGCCGGTGAGATCACGGCGGTTTTCATCCCCTGGCAGCTCCTGTTCTGCCTGGGCCAGCAGCCGCTCGGCCTCCGCCAGCAGGGCTGGATCGAAGCCCTGATCCCAGACGCTGCTGCGCAGCGACGGCAGGTCATGGGGCGACCACTGGCCCAGATCCACCAGCAGCCGGCGCACCGGCCCGGGTTCGGCGGCGCAGTGGGCCGCCTGCAGGCCCCGGCGCAGTTCCGGGTCGGAGAGCTCCTCGATCTCGCCGGCAGCAAAAGCCAGCAGCTGCTGCAGATGCCGGTTCTGGGCGGGATCGAGCTCCGCGGACTGGAGAGGGGTGCGCCGGCTGAGCAGGCCAAACCAGTGCTGCAGCCGCCGTTCCTCCAGCACCTGTCGGTGGCGGTCGTGGCGCAGCTGGCGCAGATCCCGCAGGGAGCGGGGGTGAACCCGGCCCTGGCGCCAGCGAAACAGGTGCTGCTCGCCCTGCTGCAACCAGCACCAGCAGGCGGCCCTGGTGGCCGGACCATCGGCACCGGCCACCAGCTCACTGAACTCCTCCAGGCTCACCCCCTGCTCAGGAGGATCCTCCACCAGCAGCAGCCAAGCCGCTCCCAGATCGCGACGACCCGGGGATGCGGCCACCAGGGCTGCAGGCACCAGCTGCCAGGGGGGCTGATCCAGGCGGGCAGGCGGATCCTGAAGGCCTGGCAGGGACGCCAGCAGGTCCAGCTGCCGCATCGGCAGCGTCTGGGAACGGGCGTCCCAGCCGGCCTTGAGACGGGCACGACTGCCCTGGATCGCTTCGATCAAGGCCAGTTCAGGACCTTTCGAGCCGTTCAGACCGACGAGATCACCCGGCTGCAACCGTCATGCTCCGCTGGGGCAGGAGAAGCACCGCTCAGCCTTCGGGATTCACGAAGGGCAGCAGCGCCACGATCCGGGCCCGCTTGACGGCATTGGTGAGGTCGCGCTGCTGCTTGGCGGTGAGACCAGACAGACGACGGGGAAGGATCTTGCCGCGCTCGGTGATGAACTTCTTGAGCAGATCGACATCCTTGTAGTCGATCGGGTCACCGGGCTTGATCGGTGAGAGGCGCTTCTTGAAAAAGGAACTGGACATGGGTGGGCGAAAACGGACAGGGGAATGAAGGACGAGCTGCTGGGGTGTGCGCCCTTGGGCGAGCGACCCCGGACCTCACTTGATCTCTTTGTGAGCCGTGCTCTTGTTGCAGTGAGGGCAGAACTTCTTCAGCTCCAGCCGTTCGGTGGTGTTGCGGCGATTCTTCTGGGAGGTGTAACGGGACACCCCGGGAGAGCGCTTGGCGGGATTGGACCGGCATTCGGTGCACTCGAGAGTGATCACGATCCGGACGCCCTTGTTCTTGGCCATAGGAAGGACGTGCGCCGCTTGATGCGAGGCGAAATGACAATCCGGCACTTTACCCTCCCGGGCTCCGCCATTCCGATCCTTAGGATCTGGACCCTGATTGATGCAGACGGATGCGGGTCTCGCTCCAGTGGTTGCGGGACCTGGTCTCCTGCGATGGGCCGGTCCAGGAGCTCGCCGAGCGGCTCTCCATCGCCGGCTTTGAGGTGGAGGCCATCGACGACCTCGCCAGCCAGGCCGCGGGCGTGGTGGTGGGCTATGTCGAAGATCGGCAGCCCCATCCCGGTGCCGACCGCCTGAGCGTCTGTCAGCTGAGGGTGACGGGGCCCGGATCTGCCGAAGCGCCGCTGCAGGTGGTCTGCGGCGCCGCCAACGTGCGCGCCGGCATCCATGTGCCCGTGGCCCTGGTGGGCGCCCACCTCAGCGCCGTGGATCTGACGATCCAGGCCAGCGAGCTGCGGGGCGTGGCCAGCAGCGGCATGATCTGCTCCCTCAAGGAACTGGGGCTGACGGGCAACTCCGACGGCATCGCCGTGCTCGACGAACTGCTGGAGGTGGTGCCGGCCGTGGGCACTCCGGTGGCGGCGGCCCTTGGCCTCGACGATCAGGTGCTGGAGCTGGCGATCACCGCCAACCGCCCCGACGGCCTCTCGATGCTGGGCATCGCCCGGGAAGTGGCCGCCCTCACCGGCGGCCGGCTCAGCCTGCCCCCCGCCGCACCCGTGATCCCCGCCGAGCCCTTGCCGGTGGATCCGGCCAGCGCCGCCGCGATCGAAGCCGGCGGCCTGTTCAGCCTCACCGCCCTGAGCGGCGTGCGGGTGGAGCCCTCGCCGGCCTGGCTGCAGCGTCGCCTGGAGCGGGCCGGCCTGCGGCCGATCAACACCGTGGTCGACATCACCAATCTGGTGATGCTGGAAACAGGTCAGCCGCTGCATGCCTTCGACCAGGGCCGGCTGGCGCTGTCGGGGGGCGGGCCAGCCGACCCGGCGGCCCTGGGCCTGCGCTCCGCCCGGGCGGCTGAAGCCTTTTCTGGCCTCGATGGCTCCAGCCATGAGCTGGGTCCTGAAGCGCTGGTGGTGACCTACGGCGATCAACCGATCGCCCTGGCCGGCGTGATCGGCGGCGCCGACTCGGCGGTGCAGGCCGACACCACGGCCATCTGGCTGGAAGCGGCGATGTTCAGCGCCGAAGCCGTGCGCCGCAGTGCCCGCAGCGTCGGCCTGCGCACCGATGCCAGCGCCCGCTTCGAGAAGGGCCTACCCCGTGAGGTCACCCTGACGGCCGCCGACCGGGCCGTGCAACTGCTGCAGGAGCTGGCGGGCGGCCAGGTGGAAGGCCGCTGGCTGCATCAGCGCCCCCATCAGCCGGTGCAGCCCCTGCGCCTGCGCCGCGATGCCCTGCACAACCTGTTGGGCCCGGTGCTGGTGGATGGTCAGGCCGAAGACCTGGCCGATGCACGGATCGAGCAGACCCTCACGGCCCTGGGCTGCAGCCTGCAGGCCGACGACGGCGAAAGCTGGCTGGTGTCGGTACCCCCCTCCCGCTCGATGGATCTCACCCGGGAGGTGGATCTGATCGAGGAGGTGGCTCGGCTGGTGGGTTACGACCACTTCGCCAGCCACCTGCCCGATCCGATCGAGTCCGGCGGGCTCGAACCCGGCCAGCAGGCGGAGCGCTGGTTACGGCAGGCGCTCTGCCAGGCCGGCCTGCAGGAAACCTGCTCCTTTTCGCTGGTGCCTGCCCAGGGCCTGATCGAGCACGCCCCGCGGCTGGGGCTCACCAATCCCCTGCTCACCGACTACGGCCACCTGCGCGACAGCCTGCTCGATGAACTGCTGCTGGCCGCCCGGCGCAACCTGCAGGCCTCAATGCCGGGCTTCTGGGCCTTCGAGATCGGCCGTGTCTTTCAGAGCGAGGGGGAGAGCCTGAGCGAGCGCAGCGAGCTGGCCGGAGTGATCTGCGGCGAGCGCCGCTCGGAGCTCTGGAGCAGCGCCGGCAAGGGACGCAACCTCGACTACTTCGAGGCCCGCGGTGTGCTGCAGCGGGCCCTGGCCGCCCTGAAGATCCCTTGCGAGGACCGGCCCAACGCTGACCATCCCCTGCTGCACCCGGGCCGGGCCGCCGAGCTGGTGGTGGAGGGCCGGGTGGCGGGCTGGTTCGGCCAGTTGCATCCGCAGCGGGCCGAAGCCCTCGATCTGCCGGAGGCCACCCACCTGTTCCAGCTCGCCCTGACTCCACTGCTGGACGCCGCCACCCGGCGCAACCGCTGGCAACCGGCTTTCGCCCCTTACGCCACCGTGCCGGCCTCCGAGCGCGACCTGGCCCTGGTGGTTCCCGATGCCGTCAGCGCCGCCCAGCTGCTGAGCGCCATCCGCAAGGCCGGCAAACCGCTGCTGGAATCGGCGGAACTGATCGACCGCTACGTGGGCAGCCAGGTGGAGGCGGGCCACGCCAGCCAGGCCTTCCGCCTGCGCTACCGCGATGCCCGCCGCACCCTGACCGAGGCGGAGGTGGAGCAGGCCCACTCCAAGATTGTGGGCGCCCTGCAGAAGCAGTTCGGCGCCGCCAGACGCTCCTAGGGCTCCGCGGCGCCGACGCAGGGCTCAGCTGCCGGGGATCTCGAAGGTGCGCTCCAGCACGGCCAAAGCCTCCACATGCTGGGTCTGGGGGAAGAAATCGATCGGCTGGACCCGCAGCAGACGCAGGGTTCCCGCCGCTGTGAGCCGGGCCAGGTCGCGGGCCAGGGTGGCGGGGTTGCAGCTGAGGTAGGCCACCCGCTCGGGAGGGGCGGCCAGGATCGCGTCGCAGACCCGCTCCGGCAGCCCCTTGCGCGGCGGATCCAGCAGCAGTCCATCGGCACCCTCTAGCGCTTCGGGCAGGGCCAGGGCCACATCGGCGGCCTCGAGGGTGAGGCCATTGAGCCCGTTGAGCCCGGCATTGAGCCGGGCCTGCTCGACGCTGGAGGGGTGCTGCTCCAGGCCCAGCACCCTGGCGCCGGCGGCGGCCAAAGGCAGGCTGAAGGTGCCGATGCCGCAGTAGGCATCCACCAGCCGGCGGCCGGGGGCGGGGCGCAGGGCCTCGATCAGCAGGGGCACCAGGCGCTCGGCCTGGGCGGTGTGCACCTGAAAGAAGGTGTCCGGGCCGATGCGCAGCTCCAGGCCCGCGAAGCTGTCGTTGAGCCAGGGGCGGCCGGCGATCTCAAGGGTGCGGGGCCCCATCAGGGTGTTGGTGGGCAGGGGCTGGATGTTGAGACCGACGCCCACCAGTTCCGGCCAGCGCTCCATCCAGATCTCCGCCATCGCCGCCAGGTCGGGCAGGTCGCTGTGGCTGCTGATCAAGGTGAGCAGCACTTCACCGCTGTGGTGGCCGACCCGCAGGGCCAGGTGACGCAGGCCGCCTCCCTCGCTGAGATCCACATCCACCGGCCAGTCGCTCTGCTCGAGATCGAGCTTGAGGGGAGCGATCATCCGATCGATGCGGGGATCGAGCACCGGGCAGCGATTCATGTTGACAATCCTGTGGGTGCCGCTGCGGTAGAAGCCCGCCCGCAGCTGCCCGTCGGGGCAGCGCTCCAGGGGAATCGTGGTGCGGTTGCGGTAAGCCAGCGGGCTGGCGGCCGCCAGAATCGGCTCCACCTCCAGGCTCTGGCCGCCGATGCGGCGCATGGCCTGCTGCACCAGGTCCTGTTTCCAGGTCAGCTGGGCCTGGTCGTTGAGGTGTTGAACACCGCAGCCGCCGCAGTCGGAGGCCAGGATGCAGGGAGGCTGACGCCGCTCGGGCGAATCGTTGTGGCGCTCCAGAGGGTGAGCCACCAGGTGACGCTGGGCCTTGTGGTGCACCCGGGCCCGCACCTGCTCTCCGGGCAAGGCCTCGGGCACGAAGACCACCAGGTCAGGGGACGACCCGTCGGTGGAGGCGATGCGTGCCACCCCCTGGCCGTGGTGGTTGAGGCCGGAGATGCACAGATCCAGGTCCGTACCTGGGACCGGCAAGGGAAGTCCCATGGGGATCGGAGCGCTGTGGGTCGTTGAGCAAACCCTAGATGCAAAGGGGCGTTACATCTGAAGACGTCCTGCCGCAAGGGGGTTCCCGGATCGATAAAGTGATCAGGCGCCTGGTGTCCTCGATGAGCGTCGTTCGGGATCTGATCCTCCAAGCCGATGATCAGCTGCGGTATCCCAGTGGCGGAGAGCTCCGCTCGATGGCGCAGTATCTCTCTGGTGGTGCCCAGCGCATCCGTGTGGCTCGCGCCCTGGCTGCCAACGAGAAAAAGGTTGTCGATGAGGCCGCCCGCCTCCTCTTCACCCGCAAGCCTGACTATGTGGCCCAGGGCGGCAATGCCTACGGCCAGAAGCAACGGGCCCAGTGCCTGCGGGACTTCAGCTGGTATCTGCGCCTGGTGACCTACGGCGTGCTGGCCGGCAGCACCGAGAAGATCCAGGAGATCGGCCTCAACGGGGCCCGCGAGATGTACAACAGTCTCGGAGTGCCCATGGCGGGCATGGTCGAGAGCATGCGCGCCCTCAAGGAAGCCTCCCTCTCCCTGCTCGGCAACGAGGATGCCTCCAGTGCCGCCCCCTACTTCGACTACCTGATTCAGGGCATGCAGACCCAGGGCTGAGCTCTGAGGCCAAAGACTTCACAAGGCAACGCAGGTTCGTCAGCCCGCCAACGGCAGTCTCACGCTGAAAAGGCTCCCAGCCCCCAGCTTTGACGACACGTTGATCTCCCCTTGATGGCGGCGAACGATCGCTGCCGCGATGGAAAGGCCCAAGCCTGTGCCACCCTGACTCCGGGAGCGCCCCCCATCACTGCGGAAGAAACGATCAAAGAGGCGCCGCTGATCGGCAGGGCTGATGCCGATGCCGTTGTCCCTCACCTGCAGTAGCGCCTGATGTCCCTCCCGGCTCAGGCTCAGCACCACCTCCCCGCCGCTGGGGGTGTAGTGAATTGCATTCAACAGCAGGTTGAACACCAGCCGATAAAGCTCGGATTCCACAGCCAGCAGCTCGAGGCTTGGATCCCCACCCAGCAGCTGCAGTTGAACCCCTGCTGCCGCAGCCGCCTCACTGGTCTCCTCCACGAGGTCGCGCCCAATCTGAGTCAAGGAACAGAGCTGTCGTGCCGCGACTGTCTCGGGAGCATCGAGGCGGGCCAGAAACAAGAGATCTGTGATCAAGCGGCTCAGCCGTTGTCCCTGCCCGTGGACCACCGTCAGGGTCTGCTCGATCCCCATGTTTTCAGCGGGCTGCTGTCTTCTGTAGGCCTCCACCACGGCTAGCAGGTTGGCCAGAGGTGCGCGCAGTTCGTGAGCTGCATCGGCGGTGAACTGCTCCTGCTGCCGGTACGCCGCCAGCAGAGGGCTCATCGCCAGACCCGACAGCCACCAACTGGCCAGGCCCGCCACCAGTAGGGCGAACACAACAATCGTCTGAGTTGCCCACCAGAGCCGTTCCCGCTCTGCGTCGAGCCCGCTCAAGCTGCGCCCGATTTGCAGATAACCCCAATCCTGCTCCTTCGCATTTGCGCCAGGGTGCGCTGGCGTATGGGAACGGTGCAGGTGGATCGAATACTGCAGAAAGCGATCGCCCCCTGGCCCCGCCACCACCGACCAGGCGGGGCCGGAGAGTTCAGTCTTGGCTCGTGGCGAATGAATTGGCGATCCCGGGGAATGGGCGATCAGAACGCCGCGGGGATCCAGCAGGCGCAGATAGAACCGCTCCGGGTCCGTGACGCTCACGGCATGACGCGAGATCAGTGAGGGGGGAAACGGACAGGGATCGCCTACCAGGCAAAGACCGGGAAGCACAGCGGCCAGCTGGGGAGAGGGCTTGGCTTCTTGTGGCAACAATGGCTTGAGACTGTCATGCAAGGTGCCGGCCAGGGTTTCCACCTCGCGCTCGAGGGCGGTCCAGTTGGCACGCATCAGCAGGCCAAACATTCCAAAGCCAGCGCTATAGAGAATCACCCCGATCACCGCCAGGTAGACAGCCGCCAGTCGCAGGCGGCTGCGGGGGATGGGTCCAGGCTTGGCCACGGCGACACCTCCTATGGCTCAGGATCCGGATCGAAGCGATAGCCCTTCGAGGGCACGGTCTCAATTGGAGAGGCCAGCCCGTAGCTGGCGATCTTGCGCCGCAACAGACGCACCTGGGCCGCGACCACATTGCTGATCGGATCCTCATCCAATGACCAGAGCTGAGAGCGCAGCCGCGCTCCCGGAATGATCACTTGTGGATGCTCCATGAAGTAGGCCATCAGCTGGAGTTCCTTGGCGGACAGGGTGATCCTGGTGGTTTTCTTTCCCCGCTGAACGGTGAGGCAGCCCTCGGCCGGATCCAGCACATAGGGCCCGGAACTGAGCAGTGGCTCGCGGTAATTGGGCTGGCGGCGTTGCAGCGCCCGGATCCTCGCCAGTAGTTCCTCCATCGCAAAGGGCTTGCTCAGGTAGTCGTCAGCGCCGGCATCAAGGCCTTGCACCCGGTGGCTGGTGTCGGCCAGCGCCGTAAGCATCAACACCGGCAGGGTCAGACCGGCCCCGCGCACCCGCCGGCAGAGCTCAACCCCGGAAAGGCCTGGCAGCATCCAATCGACGATCGCCAGGCTGTAGGTGGTCAGCTCACCACTGAGCAGGGTCCAACCTTCTAGGCCACTGGTGCAGCGATCCACCACGTGCCCTTCACGCTGCAGCACGGTCTGGATGGCCGCAGCCAGATCCTCTTCGTCTTCCACCAGCAGGATCCGCAGCGGCATCAGGGGTCGGCTCCAGCGGGCAGATGCTAGGCAGCACAGCCGATTTCACCTGTTTTTCATCGCGGTTGCGCCATCCTCCGCCTATCCACCGTTCCCATGGGCCTTGGTCAACCGATTCCTGCAGCTGGCGGCTCGAGCCAGCCTCTCCACCGCTGCCCTGCTCGCTATCGCCACGGCATCACCGCTAGCCAGGGCCCACGTGGGCCACGGTGATGAGTTCCAGCAGCAGGGCGATGCCCGCCAGGTGCAGCGCAATGCCGACAGCGATGGGCTGCTCGGTGTGGCCACGGCCAAGCCCGAACAAGGACCTGATGGCCTGACCGTGCCCTCCACAGCTCTGGTGGATGCCAATGGCAAGCCACTGCTTTTTGTGCAGACCGAGAAGACCTACGACCCAGTCTCTGTGGAGACCGGAGCCGACCAGGGAGACCGAGTCGTCGTGACGGGAGGAATCGATCCCACCGATGACGTTGTGGTCTCAGGCGCGCTCTTGCTCTACGCCGAGTCCAAGAAGACCCAGCAGGCCGAGCCTGCCGCCGCCAGTGCCAAACCGGCGGAAGCAGCAGAAACCAACGCTGCAGGAGTCAGCAACCTTCCGGTTCCTGTGCTGGCGGCTGGGGCCGTGGTCTTTCTGGCTGGTGGAGGGATCTGGCTGAGCCGCCGCAAGAAGACCAATGCTTGAACGGCTGCTCAATGCCACCCTGCGCTTTTCGATCGCCCGCCGCTGGCTGATCGTGGCTGCAGCCCTCATGATCAGCGTCTGGGGCGTGCTGGCCGTCGGCCAGATGCCGCTGGATGTGTTCCCACCGTTTGCGCCACCGCAGGTGGATGTGCAGACCAGCGCCGCCGGTCTTTCGCCGGAAGAGGTGGAATCCCGCCTCACCCTGCCGATCGAATCGGCCGTCAACGGCATCGCCGGGGTGGAGACCGTGCGCTCCTCCTCCAAGGCGGGGCTGTCGATGGTGCAGGTGGTGTTCAACCAGAACGCCGACATCTATCGGGCCCGCCAGTCGGTCGCCGAGCGGCTGCAGCAGGTCACCCCCCAGCTGCCTGCCAATGCCAGCGCCCCGGAACTGTCACCACTGGTCTCTCCGCTGGGCACGATCCTGCAGCTCGCCTTCACGGTGAACGGGGATGGCGCCACCTCGCTGCTGGATCTGCAGCAGATGGTGCTGCGCTCCTATCGCCAGGCGATCCTGGCGGTGCCGGGTGTGGCCCAGGTGACGATCTACGGCGGCGATGAACAGCAGTTTCAGGTGTTGCTCGATCCCCAGGAGCTGCAGGTCCAGAGCGTCTCGCTTCAGGCGGTGATTGAGGGGGTGTCTGAGGCGATGGCGACCAGCCCCGGCGGCTTCCTGATCGCCGGCGGCCAGGAGCGACTCATTCGCCCCCTGGCTCAGATCACCCAGGTCACCGATCTGGCCAATGCCGCCGTCCGCAATCAACAGGGCCAACCGGTCCTGCTCTCCACCCTGGCGGAGGTGAAGCGCGGTGTGGCGCTCAAGCGTGGGGACGCCAGCTTCAACGGCAAACCCTCGGTGGTGCTGATGGTGATCAAGCAGCCTGATGTCGACACCCCCACGGTGACGCGCGCCGTGGAGCAACGCGTGGCCGAACTGAACCGGACTCTGCCAGCAGATGTGCAGATTCACCGTACCTTCCGCCAAAGCGACTTCATCGACAGCGCGATTCGCAATGTGAGTGAGTCGTTGCTGCAGGGAGTAGTGATTGTCTCACTGGTGATCGTGCTGTTCCTGATGAACTGGCGCGCCGCCGTGATCAGCCTCAGTGCCATTCCGCTGTCCCTGTTGATCGGGCTGATGCTGATGAAGGCCCTGGGCCTCGGCATCAACACCATGACCCTCGGCGGTCTGGTGGTGGCGATCGGATCGGTGGTCGATGACTCGATCGTTGACATGGAGAACTGTTACCGCGGCCTGCGCAGCAACCAGGGGAGCAATAAGCCGAAATCTTCTCTGCAGGTGGTGTTTAATACCTCGGTGGAGGTGCGCCAACCGGTGCTGTTCTCCACCGTGATCATCGCGGTGGTGTTTGCGCCGATCTTTTCGCTCACCGGGGTGGAAGGGCGCATCTTTGCGCCCATGGGTCTGGCCTATCTGTTATCCATCGGCGCCTCCACGCTGGTGGCAGTTACCCTCTCCCCGGCCCTCTGTGCCATCTTGCTGGCGCCGGTGCAACTGCCGGAGGAGAACACCTGGCTGGCCAACCAGGCCGAGCGGCTCTACGGTCCGATTCTTGACCTCACGCTGGCCTGGCCCAAGCGGGTGTTTGCCCTGGCCCTTGCGCTGCTGGTGGCCACCAGCCTGGTCCTGCCGGCCCTAGGGCGGGTGTTCCTGCCCGAATTCCGCGAGAAGTCGCTGGTCAACTCGATGGTGCTTTACCCCGGGGTATCACTGGAGATGACCAACCGTGCCGGTCAGGCCCTCACCCGTTCCCTGCAGAACAATCCATTCTTTGAGTGGGTGCAGGTGCGCACCGGCCGGGCTCCCGGTGATGCCGATGGCGCTGGCGTGAACCTGGCACACGTGGACGTGGAGCTGAGCGATCAGGCCATGGCTAACCGCCCTGCCGCCATTGCCGAACTACGCAAGGCGTTCCTGAGTCTTCCCGGCGTGGCCCCAAACATCGGCGGCTTCATCTCCCACCGCATGGATGAGGTGCTCTCCGGGGTGCGCAGCGCCATCGCCATCAAGATCTATGGCACTGATCTGGGCGAGCTGCGTCGCCTTGGCGAAGCGGTGGAGAAGGCCATCGAGCCGATTGCGGGTGTGGTGGATCTGCAACTGGAGCCGCAACTACCCATCCCCCAGGTGCAGATCCACTACGACCGCCCGCTGGCAGCGGCCCTGGGGCTGACGGTGGATGAACTCTCGCAGGCAGTGGAAATCGCCCTCAACGGCAAGGTAGCCGGCCACGTGGTCGAGGCCGGGGTGCGCAGCGACGTGTTGGTGCAGCTCAAGGAGGACACCCGCCAGAGCCTCAATGCCATTCGCTCGGTGCCGGTGGCGTTTGTCAACGGAATGACGGTGCCCCTCGGCAGCGTCGCCTGGATTGAGGAAGGGCTGGGCTCCAACGTCGTCAACCGGGAGGACGTTTCCCGCTTGATCGTGGTATCCACAAACGTGAGCGGCCGCCCACTGGGCAGTGTGGTGAAAGACATTCAGCGCACGATCGCTCGCGAAGTGCGCCTGCCCCAGGGCTACACAATTCGCTATGGCGGCCAGTTTGAATCGGAGGAACGAGCGACCGCCAGTCTGGTCTCGTACAGCCTGGTTGCCGCAGTTGTGATCAGCGTGCTGATGGTGGTCTCCATCAAGTCACTGCCAGCCACGGTGGCGATCATGCTCAACCTGCCCCTGGCCCTGATCGGTGGGGTGATGGCGGTGTTACTGACTGGGGGCGTGTTGTCGATCGCCTCGCTGATCGGCTTCATCACCCTGTTTGGCATTGCCGTGCGCAACGGCCTGCTGCTGGTCGACAACTACAACCGCCGCCACGCCGATGGTCAGCCCCTGGCCCAAGTGATCCGAGAGGGAAGCCTGGAGCGACTGAACGCGATCCTGATGACCGCCCTTTCCTCGGCCCTCGGTGCCCTGCCTCTGGCCATGGCCTTCGGTGCCGGCAACGAAATCCTGCAGCCCCTGGCGATCGTGGTGCTTGGCGGTCTGATCACCTCCACGGCGCTGACGCTGCTTGTGATTCCGGCGCTTTACGCGCAGTTTGGTCAATGGCTTCTGCCCCCAGTCGCGACTCCCTCCCCTTCCCTTCCTGCTTCCCAGCTATGAATCTGAGCCTCAACCGCATCACGAATCGGCTGCGCCAGCCCCGGTTGCTGCTTGCCCTGGCCGTTGGCGGATCGCTGCTGGTGGGCTTTGCTCTGGGCCGCTTTCAAGGTGGGGCTGCCACCTTGGAAGCGCCCACAGGGGCGGCAAAAGAGAGCTCAGATCGTGGCGTTTCCATCGCCATGAGTGATGAGCAACTGCGTCGTTCGGGGCTCAGCACCATCCGCCCTGAAGTGAGCGTGGGCACCGAACGCCCGATGTCAGGTTTTGTAGAAGCAGCTGTTGGAGCGCAATCCAATGTGGGCATGCCGGTGGCGGGCCTCATCCTTCGCGTGCTTGTGGCGCCAGGCGGTGCTGTAAGCGCCGGTGAGCCGATCGCTGAAGTGCAGAGTCCCGATGCGGCGGTGGCGCGAGCCGACGCTGAGGCGGCCAAGGCCACGGCACAGTCGCTGGCTTATCAGTACCGTCTGGTCGGCCCGGCAGCACAGCAGGGTGCTCTGTCGGCACAGGAATTGGAGAGCCGCCGCATTGCCAGCGTGACCGCAGCCAGCAGCGCCCGTGCTGCGGCGGCTACGGCCACGGCGATGGGACAACCCGATGCCATGGGACGCCTGTTGGTCCGAAGCCCGATCCATGGCCAGATCACGGCGGTGAAGACGTCACCCGGAGCGGTGCTTCAAGCGGGTGAAGTAGTCGCCCAGATCAACGATGCCCGTGGCAGCGAACTGCGCTTCCTGGTGTCGCCGGTGCTGGCCGCCAACCTGAAGAGCGGCCAGCTGATGCGCGTGAAGGCGGGATCGAGAGATCTGCGTGCTCGCGTGGTGGCGGTCGCCCCCGACAGCAGCACAGGAAACAGAGTCACGGTAGTGCGCGCCCAGTTGGTGGATGCCACGATGCCTCCTGCCGGCACAGCGGTGACGGGCTTTGTGCTGGTGCCGGCCTCCGAACAACGGTTCATGGTGCCGGCCGATGCCATTCAGTTGGTCAATGGCTCGACAGTGGTCTTCCGTTACCAACGGGGTGTGGTGGAGACAGTGCCGGTGGTGGTGGGCCAGCAGTCGGCTGAGCGGGCTGAAATCCTGCGAGGCGTGCGCGGCGGAGATCTGCTGCTGAGCGGCAACACGGCCAAGCTGCGCACCGCCCTGGCCGGGCAATAGCGTTCAGACCACGACTGATGGTGGTATGGGCCGGGATTATTGAGGGCCAGCTCCCCCCGGCGGGCACCGCCGGGACGGCGTTCGTGACTGTGCCGTCCGCGCAACGGCGGTTCACGCTTCCGACCGATGCCGTGCAGCTGCGTAACGGCCAGCCCGTGGTGTTCCGCTATCGCCGCGGCATCGCTGAACTAGCGACGGTGGTGATCGCTCGCCGCAACGGCGAGCGGGTGAGCATCCTTTCGGGCTTGAGCGGAGCGGTGACGACCTGGTCCTGACAGGCAACACTTCCGTGCTGCTCTCCTGCCGGACCGATTCGAAACCGTGACGACGTGTTGCTGCGGACGTCCTCAGGGAGACGCCCGCAGCGAATGGAGGCCCCAGCGCTGGGGCTTCTCAATCATGGCAACAGACCTAAGGGGAATACTTCAGGGCCTGACCTTTTCACATACCCCCAGATACTGCAGGCGGGCTCGGGTGGTGTCTGCCACCATCACGAAGTCCAGATCCTCCGTATCAAATGAGACCCGCTCATTGCGACCCTGCACGGGAATCGTGAAGCGGACGTCATCATCACGGAACAAGGCCGGCACCGTTGTGGTTTTGCCATCGATGACAACCGCAACTTGCTGAGACCTTCGATCAAGCTGAAGCTCGAAGGTCCAGTTGCGGCGACCCCTTGGCTTGACTGGAGAAAACTTGACGTAGCCAGTCGTGCGCTTAAAACGACAGCTGTAACCGGAAGCCTCCAGATGGTTGACAGCGACAGCCGGTGCGCCATCGATCGCGATCGGCAGGAGCAGGGAAGTGGCAGCTGCGAATCGAATTGCAAACGCTCTCATGTTGGGCGTACTGGAGAGATGTACAAGAGGTAATTCTATTGATTCCCAGGGTCATCAGTGGCATTCTCTGGCGGCAAAAGCAAGCGCATCTCGCTCCCAGTCCCTCAACAGAACAGCCCTCGCATGTCTGCGGATCAGGCCTCGTGGTGTGTCGCCTTCAACGCCCCGTATCCCTGCTCTCCGTAACCGCGAGAGATCGCCACTCTATGCAGAGATCCTGGTCACATGGAAGTGCCAAGTCCTGTCGGAGTGACTGGCAGCGCGAGCACACCAGAGTCCAATTAATCTTGTTCAGAACATTTATTGGAGCGACCTATCTTTGCCCAAAGGTTGCAGTTGCTCCAGTGGGTATGAATCGTTACGGGAAACCTTTTGACGCCGATCATCGCATGCCGTGCCTACCGAGGAATCAGCACCCGCGCGACTTCCTGAGAGGATTCAATCTCAGTCTGTGTTGAGGTCTGGAGGAAGGCTGATCTCAGCCGTGCGATGGAAGACAATTCGTTGGCGCATCAGATGATGGCTACCTCGGCGCGAGTTTTGAGGCATCACAGCCTGCGCCGATGTGTTCCCAGTCTCCGGGGGAATGGCGCGGTCGTCTTACGATCAATTGGTGGACAAGCACAGTCGCCGCCACGTGGAAGGAATCGATCTCAAGGCGGTGATCCGCGGCGGCAGCCTTCAGCGCCGGAACGCAATCCTGATGACGGCCCTCACCTCGGCCCTGGGCATGCTGCCGCTGGCCCTGGCCTTTAGGGCAGGCAACGAGATCCTCCAACCCCTGGCGATTGTGGTGCTCGGTGGTTTGATCACCTCCACCAGCCCCACCCTGCTGGTGCTCCCGGCCCTCCATGCCAGTTTCGGACGCTGGTTGCTCACCCGCCTCCGGAAGCCTGCGCGAGGCTTGAAGCCATTGGCGGTGATCCTGTGACGGGAGTGAGGGGCAACCCGCAGCGCTGGGGCCTGATCGCCGGCCTGCTGGCTGCCGTGTTCTTCGGCCTCAGCGCACCGTTGATCAGCGTCATCAGCCACGAAGGTTCGCCGCTGATGATCGCCGCGCTGCTCTACGGAGGAGCTGCCATCGCTCTGGTGGTGGTGCGGGGGGTCCTGGGCCATCAGCAGGAGGAGTCACCGGTTCAGCGCCGTGACCTGCCACCGCTGCTGGGGCTCACCGTTCTGGGGGGGATGGTTGGTCCGATCTGCCTGGTGCAGGGTCTCACCCTGCTTTCGGCGGGCTCCGCTTCGCTGCTGCTGAATCTGGAAGCGGTGTTCACGCTGCTGATCGCGGTGCTGATCGGCTGTGAACACCTCAGCCGCAAGGGGCTGATCGCTGCTGTTCTGACCATAGGAGGTGCCGTACTGCTCACGAAAGGTTCCTTGAACGGTGCCAGCCTGCAGGGCGCGCTGCTGATCGGCGGGGCTTGTCTTGCCTGGGGGATCGACAACAACCTCAGCCAACGCCTCAGTTTGTGCAACCCAATTCAGATCGCGCTGCTGAAGGCGATCGGAGCCTCGGTTCCCATGCTTATCCTGGCCCTCGCTGCCCGGCAGTCCATACCGGCCTGGCCCGTTCTTCTGGCGTTGCTATCGATTGGCGCCGTTGGGTATGGCCTCTCGATCTGGCTGGATTTGCTCGCTCTTCGCCACCTGGGTGCGGCGCGGGAATCCGTGGTGTTTTCAACGGCGCCTTTCGTGGGCCTGCTCTTCTCCCTGCTGGTGCTGCGGGAAGCCTTCACCGGTGGCATGGTGATGGCGTCAGCCGCGATGCTGCTCGGCGTCGCCCTGCTGCTCAAGGAAGATCATTCCCACTTGCATCGGCACCAGGCGCTCCACCATGCCCACCGTCACCGCCACGACCTCGCCGGTGGCGACCCGCACCACAGCCACAACCATCCTGGGGATGGCATGGGCCCAGCCAACCCACAAAGGTCTTACTGGCATGCCCATGAGCATCAGCATGCTCCGATTGAACACGAGCATGCCCACGTCAGTGACGCGCATCACCGCCATGATCACAGCCAGGAACTGTGATGAACGAGAGCTCAATCAGCGGAAATGAGGAGATCCAAGCGATGGGCCAGTGCGACGAGCGGCCCGGACTTGAGCCATAGTCCGTGATGATTTACTCCAGCAACTCCAGCAGATCTCCGAGCGAAGGTGATGGAACTCTGGAGGGGATAGTCCAGCACCAAGTCGGTGTCGATCGAGAAGTCCTGCGCTGACACCCAGGCGCAGTGAGGGACTGATCAGATGAAACTGGATTGAGCTGGCGAAAGACCTGGATGAATAGTCTCATCTTGGTCTATGCATGAGTCCAGTTATTGGACATTATTGAGATAAGTGAATGTGTCGCCAGCCCTTCGACCCGAGCGCCTCCAAGGGAGCAACCAGACCAATCGGCTGCACTGACCGCAAAAACCATCAGCCTGAACTCAGCCAGCCAAGCTGAGGCAACTTCCAGAGTTGCAACAAACGTGGATGAACAGCCGCCAATTCTTCGCCCCTTTGGAATAATCTTTCTCATCTCATAAGGGATGAAATATAGGTCTCGCCTCAAGATCCATTCAGGACAAATAGGATTTATCAGGTGAGCCCCGCGCCTTGGCCGGAGGCCTGAGCCAAGGGAGAGCGAGGATCCGGATCCCGAGGTCAAGCCGTGAGTCCACGCAGCCCTAGGGAGTTGCTCAGCTGACTCACTTGGAATCCATTTCAAGACTCGCTATGCGTCTTAGCCTAGACACTTTCATCCAGATTGAGTCCAAGTCTTGGACCGAGTAGGCCTCTCATTTGAGATGGTTAAGAAGCAATTGCGCTCGGCCTCCCGGCCCAGCTGTGATCCAACCCCAAAAATCGCCCATTCAGCGTCATCGCAGCAGAGCGATGGGGCTCTGACAGACAGAATCATTCGCGTACCTGTGTCTACAGCAGGTACGCGAAATCGAAAAAGCTTGCCTTCACTGTCATTTGAGCGGCCAGATCGGCCCTGGACTGTGTGTCCAGGCCGGCTTGGACACACAGTCCAGGGTCTGCTGCTGAAGAGGGCCAATCGCTCCCCTCAAGGACTCGGCAACCTGAAGAGAACCAGAAGGAGTTCGCACGAGCAGCTCCAGCCAGAGCGGACCCGCTATTCCCTTGGTCTCATCGGCATCCAGAAATTGGTCTTGGGAACTTCGAGTGAGACTGCTACTAGGACCAGCTCAGGGTCTAGATTGAGACAACTGAAACAGGTTAGCGGGCTTCCCTTTCAGGTTTTGCGGCGGTAAAGCTCCTTGAGCCATTGATAAGCCTCATTGAGGCGGCGCATCGCATCGGCGCTGCCTCCTGAATCGGGGTGGTGGCTCATGGCCTGCTCGCGATAGGCCTCTCGGATCTGATGGAGGCTGAGTTGGTGCCCCGGTGCAGTGGGCAGGGCCAGCACCTTCAACGCACCCTGCAACGTCATCGTGTGCTCCAAGGTCTGGAAGGAGGTGCCCTGCCGCCGCCGGCGGAAGCGATTCACAAAGCGGCGGATCAAGGTGGGAATCCGCAGGGTGATGGTGCCGGTGCTGAAGGGATCCTCCAGCAAGCCAGCGGCCACGATCACCCGGTTGAACATGGGCGGTCCCGGGGGCCAACCACTGACGAAACCGCTGATCCACTGCTCGATCAGGGCCCAGGTGAAGGGCCGCCCCTCCGCCTGATCCGACTGGGCCCAGATGTCGCGGGCCAGCCAGAGCAAGGCGGCCTCCAGAACGGCCTCATTCGCTGCCGTTCCGTAAAGATTGAGCCAGTGCTCATCAGCCGCCAACAGCGCCTGATCCAGTTCCGGTGCCTGAACCGAGGGCAGCGGTTCAGCGGCGGCGGGCCGCGGATGCAGGCTGCGCTTCAACCGCGCCGACGACTGACGCACGAACCCTGGCAGGTCGATGCCGCTTCGGCCGGTGCTCTGGCGCGACTCCTGGGGCTGCCCATGGCGGGCAGGTCTGGCGATGGTCTCGAGCGCGGGCTGATCTGCCAGCCCACTCTCTTCATCCATGGCGTCGAGGGACAGCAGATCCCCGGCCAGCCCCGTGACCAGCACCAGAGCCCGGCAGGCATCCAGGCCCTCATCGAGAACCTCCTCCAGCTGGTCAGCATCCCCCTCGCCTTCGAAATCCTGGTCGCTGGGGAAGAGATCATCGAGCAAACGCTCAAGCAGGGCGCCACGACTGCGGTGCCCCAGCTGCTTGCAAAGCTCATCGATCTGCTCCACCTGGGCGACGGGCAGGATGAGCTGAATTCTCTGGCGATCCGCTTTTGTCTCGTCGGGTGGCACAGAAACCTGATCAGGACGGGCTTAACGGCCCATCAACTGCCTGAGAAAGCGTTGCTGGACATCGGCGGCCTCGTGGTAGCGATCCCGCAGCTGTTGAGTCTCCTGGGGAGAGGCTGGCTTGGATGTGCCCACAGGCACTTCCGCCAGGCTGGGTAGCGTCTGGGGCGCCTGGTTGAAGAGCCTCAGGGGCGGCAGCGGGGGCAACCAGGCTGGCACCAGTGCCGGCATCGACAGGGGCGGTGGCGGTGACGTGGGCCTGACGTTGGCGGGCTGGACCGGTGGGCGGGCCGGAACAGGCGCGGCAGCCGGGGGCCTGACGGCCCGGGCCGGGGCAGCAACGGCTGGAGCTGGAGCCTGCTGACCGGCCGCCACCGCGGGCGGAGCGGCGGCTGGTGCGGTCCTGCGCTTCGCAGCTGCCGCGTCTGAGGCCGCCGCCGCGCGGGCCAGTTCCACCCGGCGCTCCCGTTCGCGCAGCTGGGCCAGCTGGTAGGCCGGCACCACGCTGAGCAGATGCCCCGGGGTGGCATCGGCGGGGTAGACCATGCTCACCTTGACGCGATTGTTGACACCCGGGAGCAGGTTCAACTGCCTCAGGGAAAGGCTCTCTCCGGAGCGCATGCCCACGTGAACTTCGCCATAGCCAGCATCAGTTTCGATCCCGATTGATCCACGAAAGGCGGTGAACTGGCGGCCATTGGCGGTGGGGTGGCTGAAGACCAGTTCGTAGGGTCCTGACCCCTTGAGGTTCAGCTCCACGTCAAAGCGCACGCCATAGGTGCCGACGTTGTCGAGGGAGGAATCGACCATGCGACTGGCCAGTTCATTGACCTGGATCTCACGGGTGCCGAAATGGTGGCGATTGGTGCTGGTGAAGGGCACATGCAGGGGGGCCTGACTGAGGTCGTGGCTGATGCTGGCCGCGAAGGCATCCCCCAGGGCCACGCCGCCAACCCTGGAGAACACCTGCCGGTTCTGGATTTTGGGCAACATGCTCAGGTAAATGCGGCCCGGGGCCAGGATCCCCTGATCGAGAACTGCGATCAGATCGGCATCGCTGCGGGGATCCTCCGCCGCCACCACCGCCATCTGGAAGGGACCATCACTGCGGCCGCTGAGCAGGCCGTTGGCGATGCCGCGGGCGGGCAGCTGCGTATGGAAGAGCACGGCCCGACTCTTGGGGGGAATGGTGAACCGCTCGGGCATCTTCGAATCAAGCTGGTTGCGCAGCATGATCACCGCCGTGGCGTCGCCAGGCCCGGTATTCCAGGGCCTGGGACCCAGCGGCTTGACACCCATCAGGCGATCCGCCAGATAGGGGGCCTCAAAGCTGTTGCGCACGGCGCCCCGATCGAATTCGAGCGTGACCGGCTTCGTGCCGGGGTTGATCACGATCGTGGCCAGGGTGAGCTGGCCTCGCACCAGGCCATAGCCCAGCCGAGTGGCATCCTCGGGGTAATACTTGTGGTGCATGTGCAGACCGAATTCACCGTTGAAGGTGAACGTGGAATTGCTCAGGCTCTGGCCTGTTTCCCGTGCCACAGCCGATCCAGGGGCTGTATTGATCAAGATGCCCGGGCCGAACACCTCCTCCGGCTGGTTGGAGTGGAGCACCGGGACGGCGTTAAAACGGCCCTGCAGAGGCCGGGCTGCCTGCCCGGACATCAGCTGGATGTAGGAAGCCCGAGCTGCGGGCGCCTCCAGAACGACGCCGGCCGTGCCGGAGAGGGCGGCCATGGTGGCGAGACCGATGGGACCTAGTGTTCTCAATCTGATTCTCAAGTTGGACGGCTTTGCGGTGTTGGGCTGGTCGCTCCATGGCCTGCCATGGAGAAGGCGACGCATCAGGGGTGGACCGCTCGCTAGAACCGTCCTTACACGTGACATTTTCTCATGTTTCCTCCCTTGCCCTGCTTCGGGGCCTCCAGCTGCGACCCCGCCTCCAGTCGCCGGCAGCATCAAGAGCGCAAGCTGCACATGCTCACCTACTGGCGGGACGGGGTCGAGCGTCAACTGGCGGCCGTGAATGCCGCGATCAGCACACTGGAGAAGCAGATGGCCCGTGACGGGAGCCAAGGGCAGGGCTGAAGCCCAGTCCTTCACCCTCCAGGCGCTGTCTCAAGGTATCCAGAGCCCGGGCCAGCAGGCGATGAACAGTCATCGGGCTGACCTGCATCTTGCGGGCCGTGCCCCTGAGGCTCTGCCCTGCCAGCACTACCTCCCTGACCACGGTGCGCTGACGAAGCTCCAGTTCGGCCAGCAGCGCCATGATCCGCTCGCCGGCCTCACAGCCTGCGGGCCCCTCCTCCAGTTCAGTCTCGGCGGCGACGAGCCTGTCCTCCTCTCCCGCCAGGCTCACCGGCCTGCCCAGCTGTCGCAGCTGCTCGAAGCGCTGCCACTGGGCCTCACTCAGGCCCAGCTGCCTGGCAAGGCTGACACCGGTGAGCGGTTCCTGGCACGGATTGGTGGCGGCCGCTTCACCAAGCTGGCTCTGCTGCAAGCGGCGCAGGCGATCTTCCAGCTCCCGCTGGCGGCGTGGCAGCCGGATCACAGGCGCCTGATCACGGAGGTAGTGGAGGATCGCTCCGCGGATGTGGTGGCGGGCAAAGGCCTCGAACGGGGTGCCCTGATCGCTCTGGAACAACTCAGCAGCCCTGAGCAGCCCCAGCAGCCCCACCTGGGTCAGGTCGTCGCGACCCTCGCGGCAGAGGGAGCTGTAGTGGTGGGCGATCGGTCGCACCAGCTCCAGGTGCTTGGCCACCCGGTCGTTGCGCTGGCGCAGCCGCCGGCTCAGACCGGGCCGGCCGGGGCGGGATTGAAGCAGGGAAACGCTGGTCATCGGAATTGAGACAGGTGGATGTAAAGGAGAACGAGCTGGATGGGCTCGGCAGCCCGATCCAGGAGCCACGGCCTCAGTGCCGCTGCCCCCTTTCCAGATACGGACCAGCCAGCGGGTTCTGGCAACCGTGTAACCACGGAATGGCCAGAGCTCAGCCCCTGGCCGCCGCCACCGCCTGCAGCAGGGCCCAGGGTCCCCGGCCTTGCAGCCAGTCCAGCTCCGAGCGCTCGCTCAGCAGCAGGTAGCCAGCGAAGCCAAGAGCATTGAGGCTGAAACCCGCCATATGCTCCCGCTGGCGGCGCACCGTCAGGAACCAGTGGTCGCTGAAGATCAGGTTGTAGGGATGGCGGGGCCTGGGATCGCCGGCGGGATCACCCAGGCCGAGGGCCCTGGCCTGGGCGCGATAGGTGGCGGCCAGGGCCTGGGCCCCCTCACCGGGCTGGCGGCGGCTGAGCTGGTACGCCCAGGGCCAGGGTCGCTCCACTCCTGCCAGCTGAGCCTGCAGCAGCGGCTCCAGCGGGCAGGCCGCCTCGTTGTCGTGGCGCGGCAGCAGCTGCAGATGACGGTGGGGTTGGCTGGCGCCGGCTTCGGCGCAGCTGTTGAAGAACCAGAGCCCGCCGGTGTCGGCATCCACATGGGCCACCGCCGTCCAGTCGTGCTCCTCGAGCCAGCCCGACTGGGGGTGATAGTCCTGGGTGATCAGCAACACATGGCCCGCCTGGACGGGGTACTTGTTGAGCAGCACCAGGTGCCGCTGTCCCAGCAGGCGCACCTGCAGGCTCGAATCCCAGGGGCGGAAGGGGTTGGGCTTGGGTCCCTGGGGCCGCAGGTGCTTCGGGGTGGCGGAGAGCAGGCGGCGCAGCTGAAACGGTTCCCAGCCCTGGGGCGGGAGCAGCTCCGTTTCCAGGGGAACAAGACTGCCGCTGCCGAGGGCCTCACGGCTGCGCTCCAGCGCTTCAGCCCAGATCCGTTCAGCTCGCTCCACCGATCTGCAACCGTGCCAGGGAGGCCCCCTGGTAGTAGTGACCGAGAATCTGGTTGTAACGCTGACCCTGCAGGGCCAGTTGCTGGGCGCCTTCCTGACTCATGCTCGCCCCCAGATGGCCATGGGCCTCCACGGTGATCTGGGAATTGGCGGCGTAAAGGCTCTCGACGATGCCCCCCTGGTAACTGAGGATGAGTCCATTGGTGCGCTCAGTGGCCTCCCGGGTCCGGGCCGTGACCGACTCCAGTCCGCGGTAGGCCTGCCAGCGGGTGGTGTCCCCCAGGTGCCAGTGGGGATTGGCGGGCCGGGCCAGGTGCGCCAGGGCATAGGAGCGGGCGGCCACCGCCTGGGCCTTGAGGGCCTCCATCGACCAGGAACTGGGCATTTCTGCCCCCACCACCGAGGCGATGTAACGCTCCAGGGGTAGATGGTTGATCGGCGTGATGCCGTCGCCCTCGCGCAGCAGGCGCAGCCGGCCCTCATAGGGCGATCCGTTGACCAGCAAGGCCTGACCGCCGGGGCTCTCCAGCCAGAGATCAGCGCTGCTCTGGCGGCTCCAGTCCACAGGCTCCCCCGCCGCGCCGCGCTGCAGCAGCCGGCCATCGCCGCTGAGCAGCTGCCAGGGGCCCGCGGCCGAGAGCGTGGGTCGACCGGCCTGGCGCAGCAGGGCCACCCGCGCCTCCAGGGGAACGGGGCGACCAGCGGCCGGCTCCACCAGGGCCAGGTCGCCGCTGGGGGCGGCACCGGAGGGGGCTGGTGGGAGGCCCGCATCAGCGCGGCGTGCCTGGATCTCGCCCAGCTGCCGCGCCTCGGCCTGGCGGTCGGGATCATCGGCGGCGGTGGCCGGCAGCAGCTCCTCCATCACCCTGGAATCGAGGCTGGAACGCGGTTCGGTGAGGGTCTGCTGAGCCAGGAAACCAAGGCCCAGGACCACCACGCTCAGGGGCGCGCTCACCAGCACCCGGTTCAGGCGGGGCCGGGCCGACAGCAGCTCCAGTCCGCGGTTTCCCCAGCGATGACACCAGCGCTCAAGCGGCCATCCCATAGCAGTTGACCCGCACCCGATAGCCGGATCATGCCTGAAGACAGCCGATCACACACCATCCCACCCCCCTGGGGCGAGGGTTGCCAGCCCACCACCCGCTCACGCCCCAGCTGATCACACCACCATGGAGCCACCAGGGCATGGGCCGATCCCGTGACCGGATCTTCACTGATGCCCAGACCCGGCGCCAGGAAACGCAGCTGGTAGTCGGCTGGCAGGCCCTGCACCGTGGGGTTCTGGGTGGGGTTCTGGGTGGGGTTCTGGTCGCTGGCCTCCAACGCCTGCATCAGCACCAGGCCCTGGCGCAATTCCCCGCGCAACTCCTGCGCCAGAGTGTCCCCGTTGAGGCCGGCCAGGGGGAACTGCGGCGGCAGCAGCACCACCCAGTAGCCCAGGGCCGATCGCCAGCTGCCCAGAGGGGTGCCCGCCAGCGACGGGCCCAGCTCGCAGGGCAGGGGTGAAGGCTCCAGACCCCCGGAAGGGAGGACCAGCTGAGCGCGGCCCGCACGGCTCGGGCTCAGGCTCACCAGCAGCGGTCCTGAGCGGCTGTGCAGACGGGTGGAGGCCCCTGGTGCCAGCAATCCCCAATGGCCAAGGGCCAGGGCGGAGGCCAGGGTGGCGTGACCACAGAGCGGAACTTCGCAGTGGGGGGTGAACCAGCGCAGGGCCCACTCAGCGGGGTCTTCAGCAGCGGCTCCTGGGCGGCCGATGGGCAGAAGAAAAGCTGTCTCCGACTGCCGCAGCTGGGCCGCCACCGCCTGCATCCAGGCGGCTGGCAGCGGCCGCTCCAGCGCCACCACCGCGGCACCGTTGCCCTGGAGCGGACGCTCGGCAAAGGCCGTGATCAAGGCCGCCGGCAGAGAACCGTTGCTCATCGTTCCTCTGGCTTGAGATCGCGCTCCATCAGGGCACTCACCACCTCAGGGGGGGTGATGCGACCTTCAATCAGGCCCACCACCTGGGCACAGATCGGCAGGTGAACTCCGCCCTGCTGCGCCAGGGCCAGGGCCGCGACGGCCGTTGATGGGCCCTCCACGGTGGCACCGATGGACCGGACCGCCTCCTCGGCACTGAGCCCCTCCGCCAGCTGCAGACCGAAGCGGTAATTGCGGCTGAGGCGGCTGTTGGCCGTGGCCAGCAGATCTCCCAGCCCCGCCAGTCCGTAGAGGGTGTCGGGGTCACCGCCCAGCCGCTGGCTGAGGCGGCCCATCTCCGCCAGCCCACGGGTGAGCAGAGAGGCCTTGGCGTTGGCTCCCAGGCCCAGCCCATCGCAGACACCGGCCGCCACGGCCATCACGTTCTTGAGGGCGCCGGAGAGCTCGGTGCCGATCGGATCGCTGTTGGTGTAGAGCCGCAGTTGATCGCCGCTGAGCTGCTGCTGCAGCGACTGGGCGAGATCGGAGTGGAGTGAAGCCAGCACACTGGCTGCCGGCAGCCCCTCCTCCAGCTCGCCGGCCAGGTTGGGGCCACTCAGCACCAGGCTGGAGAGGCTGGGGATCGCGCGCTGCCAGAGCTGGGAAGCGGTGAGGAGTTGCTGCAGGTTCAGGCCCTTGGTGCAGCTGATCAGCGGCAGCCCCGCAGGCCAGCGGCAGGAGAGCCGCTGAGAGAGATCCGGCACGCCGGCCATGGCGATGGCACAGACGATCACATCCTGATGCGCCAGCACCTCAGCGGGCTCGCCGCCACTGCGACGCGACCAGGTGCTGATCCTGTGGCCACCCTGGCGGAACACCTGGCCCAGGGCCCGGCCCCAAGCGCCCTGCCCGTAGATGCCGATGCGCAGTGCCATCCGGCCATCATGAGCCATTCCACCTTCGGCCCTCCCTGCCCATGTCGACGCCGGCCCCGGCAGCTGGAGCCCCTGAAGCCCCCCAGGAGCTCGCCCACTGGCAGGGGGATGCCCTGGTGGTGGGAGGCGGCGGCATCGGCCAGGCGCTGCTCCAGGCCCTGGCCCAGCGGGCCCCCGGCCTGAGGCTGTGGGGCACCAGCCGGAGCCCGTGGTCCACGCGGAGCGTGGTGCCGCCCGAGCGGGCCCTCACCCTCGACCTCAGCGACGAGGCCAGCCTCGAGGCCTGTGCCAGGCGGCTGCGGCAGGAGACGGTGCGGCTGCGGCTGGTGATCAACAGCGCCGGTCTGCTCCACGACGGGGATCTGCAACCGGAGAAGCGGCTGCAGCAGCTGAGGCGGGACTCGCTGGAGCGCCTGTTCAGTGTCAATGCCTATGGCCCGGTGCTGCTGGCCCAGGCCCTGGAGCCGCTGCTGCCCCGCCAGGAGCCACTGCACTTCGCCAGCCTCTCAGCGCGGGTGGGCAGCATCGGCGACAACCAGCTGGGGGGCTGGTACGGCTACCGGGCGGCCAAGGCCGCCCAGAACCAGCTGCTGCGCTGCCTGGCCCTGGAGTGGCAGCGGCGCCTGCCCCTGGCCTGCGTGAGCCTGCTCCATCCCGGCACCACCGCCACGGCGCTCTCCGAACCCTTCCGCGGCTCGGTGCCGCCGGAGCGGCTGTTCAGCCCGGAGCGGGCCGCCGGCCAGCTGCTCGATGTGATCGCCGCCCAGCGGCCGGCGGACACCGGCCGCTTCCTGGCCTGGGACGGCACCACGATTCCCTGGTGAGGGCTCAGCTCTGCGGTGTGGCCGTATGGGCGAAGGCCTGAAGCAGCTCGAGGGGAATCAGCTCCAGGCAGGAGGCTTCGCTGGCCTCCAGCCGCACCGGTGGGGCCACACCGTCGTCGTGGGCCTCCAGCCAACGGGGGGCACAGACGCACCAGTGATCGCCGGCCTTGAGGCCGGCAAAGCCGTAGTCGGGCCTGGGGGTGCTCAGGTCGTTGCCCTGGGAGAGGGAGTAGCGCAGAAACAGATCCGTGATGACGCAACAGACCGTATGCCGGCCATGGTCGGCGGGATCGGTGCGGCAGTGGCCATCGCGGAACCAGCCGGTCATCGGCTCACAGCCGCAGATCACCAGAGGCTGCCCCAGCACATTCAGCGCGGCAGAGCTGGGAGCTATCGACGATTGATCCACGCAAAATCCCTGGCATGAGTGACGAGTCTGACCATGGATCAGACCATCGGCGCGAACGAAATTCTGTGGGGAGGTTGACGGATTCGGGGGGGCAGGCGTTAAAGGTCATTGAGCAGCGGTGCTGGAAGGCTTCCTTCTGCCGCCCTTCCGCCTTGCCTTCAACACCTTCATGAGCTGGGATTTCGCCGAAGACGCTGCCTTCATGGCCCTGTACGACGCCTTCAAGGAAAGCGGTGAAACCTCCGCCATGGAATTTCTCGCCCATGGGGAGGGGGCCTTCCACTTCCAGGAACTCACCCAGAACGCCGCGGGTGAGGGTTTTGACCTGAGCGACTCGACCAGCCTCGTGGCGTTCCAGCAGGAGGTCATCGACAGCCTTGAGTCGCTCTGAGCCTCGCCTCAGCTGTAGAAGAAATCGATCTCCTTGGTTTTGAGGCCATCCCAGCCGGCGGCCTTGAGGCGGGCATCGAGGCTGGCCTGATCCAGGTGCTTCGAGCCCGTCTTCACCACCCGGTTGCGCATCGACTTCCGTACGCCGCTGCGGGCCCGCGCCGCCTCCAGGGCCATCACCTCGTTGTAGAGGCTGAGCATCTCGGCAGGAATCGGGCTTCTATCGAGATCAACGCCGGCGGCGATCGCCGCATCGACACCATCAGGACCGGCAATCGCCATGGCAGTTCATGCGGAGACCCCCTCAGCCTGCCACTGACCCCTCTGAGCAGGGACGGGAGCCTCAGGCACTGAAATAGCGGGCGCGGCTGTGCAGTGCCACCAGGGCAGTGGTGCTCTGCTCGGGCTCCAGCTGATCGCTCTCATCCATGGTCAGACCGATGCGGCCTGCATCGAGCCAGTCCAGCTGCTGGCGGGAATCGGCCACGTTGGGGCAGGCCGGATAGCCGAAGGAGTAGCGGCTGCCGCGGTAGCGCTGGGCCAGCACGTCGCGCAGGACCGTCGGTTCCTCGGCCGCGAAGCCCAGCTCGCGGCGGATGCGGGCGTGGGTCCACTCCGCCAGGGCCTCCGCCATCTGCACCCCCAGACCATGGAAATAGAGGTAGTCGCTGTAGCGATCGGCGGCGAACAGCTCGCGGGCAAAGGCGCTGGCCCGCTCGCCCATGGTCACCGCCTGCATCGGCAGCACATCCCTGGGCCTGCCGTCGCGCAGATCGCGGAAGAAATCGGCGATGCAGTAGCGGTTGCCGCCCCGCTGCCGCGGCAGCTCGAAGCGGCCGATCTCCCGCTCGCCGCCCTCGGGTTCAAACACCACCAAGGCATTGCCATCGCGGCCGCAGGGGAAGTAGCCGTAGGCCACCCGTGGCGTGAGCAGAGCCTCCTGGCGACAACGCTCGATCCAGCTCTGCAGCACGGGCTCGGCCTTCTCGGCCAGCATCGCCTCATAGGCCTGGCGGCTCTGCTCCTGGCCCTTGCGCAGCTGCCACTGGCCGGCGAAGAGAGCATTGCGGTCGAGATAGGCGAACACCTCATCGAGGGGAATCTCCCCCTCCTGAATCAGGGCACTGCCCAGGAAGGGCGGCTCCACGGGGGGTTCCTCCGGCACCACCTCGGAGCGATGGCTGGTGATGGCGGGGGGGCTGGTTCCTGGGGCCTGATCGCCCGGGCCGGCCGCTTCAAGCTCAGCGGCTGACTCAGCGGCAGCAGCCGGTTCGGGCTCCAGTCCCAGCCCGGCGGGGGCACCGGCGAGGAATCCCAGCTGGTCGTCCCACTGGCCGGCCTTGCGGGCCTCCGAGAGCGCATCCATGAAGCGCAGGTCGGCGAAGGCATCGCGGCCATAGATCACCTGGCCGTTGTACACCGAGCGGCAGTCCTTTTGCACGAAGCGGGGAGTGAGGGCCGCACCGCCGAGGATCACCGGAGCGGTGATGCCCGCCTCATTGAAGGCCTGCAGATTGTCCTTCATGAAGGCAGTGGATTTCACCAGCAGTCCGCTCATGGCAATGCAATCAGCCTGGTGCAGCTGCTGGGCTTCGATGATGGCCTCTATCCCCTGCTTGATGCCAAGGTTGATGACCTCATAACCATTGTTGGTGAGGATGATATCCACCAGATTCTTGCCGATGTCGTGCACGTCACCCTTGACGGTAGCGATCAGAAACTTGGCCTTGGCACTGCTCACCCCATCGATCTTGTCCATGTGCGGCTCGAGAAAAGCCACGGCGGCCTTCATCGTTTCAGCGCTCTGGAGCACAAAAGGCAGTTGCATCTGCCCGGAGCCGAACAGCTCACCCACCACCTTCATGCCGTCGAGCAGAAAGGTGTTGATGATCTGCAAGGGCGGGTGACTGGTCATGGCCTCCTGCAGGGCCGGCTCAAGGCCGATGCGCTCGCCATCGATGATGTGCTGACGCAGTCGGGCCTCCACGGGCAGATCGGCCAGGCTTGGCCCAGAGGCCCTCGCCTCCTTGGCGCTGACCCCCTCGAACAGGCCGGTGAGCACGGTGAGCGGGTCGTAGGTGCAGATCGCCCCTGCCGCCGCCGTCCCCGTTGCCCCGGCCGCTGTCGACTCGAACCGGCGCTGGTCGTTGATCAGATCACGGCAGATCTGCTGATGCTCCTCTGTGATCTTCACCAGAGGAAGAATCTTGGCAGGGCTGACGATGGCAGCATCAAGGCCGGCTGCGCAGCAGTCGTGCAGGAAGACGGAATTGAGCACGATCCGGGCCGCCGGTGAGAGCCCGAAGCTCACATTGCTCACCCCCAGCACCACATGAACACCGGGCAGATGCTCACGAATCAGGCGGATGGCCTCGATCGTGGCGGCGGCATTGCGGCGGTCCTCCTCGATGCCGGTGGAGATGGGCAGCGCCAGGGGGTCGTAGAAGATCTCATGGGCCGGGATTCCAAACTCCACGGCATCGCGATAGGCCCGCTGGGCAATCGCGAATTTGCGCTCCGCCGTGCGGGCCATACCCTCCTCATCGATGGTGCCCACCACCACCCCGGCGCCATAGCGGCGAGCCAGCTCCAGCACCTTGAAGAAGCGCTCATCGCCATCCTCGTAGTTGGTGGAGTTGAGGATGCACTTGCCACCGGCCACCTTCAGGCCGGCCTCCATCTTCTGCCACTCCGTGGAATCCAGCATCAGCGGCAGATTCACATTGGTGACCAGACGACTGACCAGGTCGTGCATGTCTTTCTCGCCATCGCGCCCGACATAGTCGACGTTGACATCGAGCACATGGGCGTTCTCCTTGATCTGGCCACGGGCGAGGGCCACCAGCCCGTCCCAGTCCTCGGCGTTGAGCAGATCACGCACCTTCCTCGAACCGCTGGCGTTGAGCCGCTCGCCGATGATCAGGAAGGAGTTGTCCTGGTGATACGGGGTGACTCCATAGATCGAGGCCGCCGCCGGCTCCCACTGCAGAGCGGGCCGCTGCAGCCGCTGCTCCGGCAGGCGCACGGGGCGGGGGCTGGGCTGCAGATCCGCCGCCAGCTCGGCGAGGGCAGCGATGTGGCTGGGGGTGGTGCCGCAGCAGCCACCGATCACCTGCACCCCCAGATCCTCAACGAAGTGGAGCAGCTGCAGTCGCAGCTCCATGGGCGTGAGCCGGTAGTGAGCCACACCGCCCACATTCTCAGGCAATCCGGCGTTGGGGATGCAACTGATCACAAACGGACTGTGCTCGCTCAGATAGCGCATGTGCGCCTTCATCTGCTCCGGTCCGGTGGCGCAGTTGAGGCCGAGCACGTCGATCGGGAAGGGCTCCAGGATCGAGACCACCGCGGCGATATCGGAGCCCACCAGCATCGTGCCGGTGGTTTCCATCGTGACCGAGACCATCAGCGGCCGCCGCTGGCCGGCCGCCGCGAAGGCCTCCTCAAGACCATGGAGCGCCGCCTTGATCTGCAGCACGTCCTGGCAGGTCTCGACGATGAACAGATCGACATCGCCGGCCAGCAGACCAGCCGCCTGCTCGCGGAAGGAGGCCTTCATCGTGTCGAAGTCGATGTGGCCGAGGGTGGGCAGTTTCGTGGTGGGGCCCATGGAGCCGGCCACGAAGCGGGGCTTGGCGGGGGTGCTGTAGCGATCAGCCATGTCCCGGGCCAGCTCAGCGGCCCGCTGGTTGAGGGCAAAGGCCTGGTCCTCCAGCCCGTATTCCGCCAGCACGATCGAGGCCGCCCCGAAGGTGTCGGTTTCGATCACATCACAGCCCGCCTCCAGAAACTGGGCGTGCACGGCCTGCACGGCATCGGGCCGGGTGAAGACCAGGTTCTCGTTGCAGCCCTCAAGGGCGGCGCCGCCGAAATCCTCGGCATCCAGGTCCATCTGCTGCAGCGAGGTGCCGGTGGCACCGTCGAAGACCACCACGGGCCTGCCGGGACCATGCAGATGCTCAAGGAACCCGACTCGGCGGGCCCCTGCTGTTGTTGTCGCCGTGCCGCCCACCAGTGCCGTCATTGCATCAACGTGCCGACGGTCACTCTAGAAATCAGTCGCGCAGGCGGATGCGGGTGACCCAGTGGTCGTAGCTGGGATCGTTGCCGATGGTGATCTGGGTGAGCCGCTCCCGCAGTCGCTCCATCACCGGCCGCTCCGTGGGCAGGTCGGTGGTCTCCACCCGCCGCACCGGAGTCACCCGCGCCGCCGTGCCACTGAGGAACACCTCATCGGCGATGAACAGCTCGGTCTTGTCGACCGCCCGCTCGATCACCGGAATGTCGAGGGCACGGGCCAGCTCCATCAGGCTGGCGCGGGTGATGCCCTCGAGAATGTCCTGATCAACGCCGGGGGTGATCAGCACGCCATCGCGCACGATGAACAGGTTCATGCCGCTGGCCTCGCTCACCTTGCCGCGGCTGTTGAGCAGCAGGGCTTCATCGAAGCCGCTCTTGACCGCCTCGGTCTTGGCCAGGGAGCTGGTGATGTAAGCGCCGCTGATCTTGCCGCGCAGCGGCAGGGAGCGGTCCTCCTGGCGGGTCCAGCTGCTGACGCGGCAGCTGACACCATCGGGGGAGAGGTAGTCGCCCAGTTCGATGCCGTAAATCAGGAAATCGGTCTCGATGTCGTGCAGGCGCGGGGCGATGCCGAGGTCACTGGTGTAGACAAACGGCCGCAGATAGATCGGGGTGGTGGGCCGGTTGGCCTGCAGAAAGGCGTCGATGGCGCCGAGGATGGTGCTCTCCTCCAGCTCGGCCAGCAGCAGCCGAGCGCTCTGGCTCAGCCGGCGGGCATGGCGGTCGGCGCGGAAGAGCAGGATTTCACCTGGATCGGCTGGGTTGGGCAGGGCCCGCATCCCCCCGAAGGCACCGGTGCCGTAATGCAGCGCGTGGGTGGCCACCGAAAGGGTGGCCTCGGCGAACGGAACGCAACCGCCTTGGAACCAGGCGTAGGGGAGAAACTTCTGCATGCAGGGTCGCTTGGGAAGGGCGTGGAGCGGGGGGCACCGCACCGTGGTCGGGCCTCGATCTTCTCACCGTCAGGACCGAGGATGTCTGGATGCATCGGCTCGCAGCAGTTCCCGGCGCCACCGGCGACACGGATGGTCCCCTCTATGTGGAGCAGCCCTCGGCGCCCCTGTTGCTGCTCAGCAGCGCTGACACCGATCTGAGCACCCTCGCGGACCTGCTGGACGATGAGCCGACTCTGCTGAGCCAGGAGGTGCGCGGTCTCAACCTCGCGGCCCTGAATCATCCGGCTGTGATCGATCACTACCTGGCCACCAGCCTGGGGGCCACCCGGCTGGTGGTGGTGCGCCTGCTGGGAGGCCGTGGCCACTGGAGCTATGGCCTGGAGCAGCTGCGTCACTGGGCTGACGGCCCTGGCCGTCAGCTGGTGGTGGTGGCCGGCACCAGCGACGAAGAGGGGGACCTGGCCAGCCTGGGCAGCGTGGCTCCGGCCCTGGCCCTGGCGATCGGTCGCTGCCTCCGGGAAGGGGGGCGCACCAACCTGCGCCGGGTGCTGCTCTGTCTCGATGCCCTGCTGATGGGGGAGCCACCCGAGCCGCCCCAGCTGGAACCCCTCAGCGATCCCTCCCCCCACGACTGGAGGGAGGATCCCGGCCCCCGGGTGGGCCTGGTGCTCTACCGCGCCCTGCTGCAGGCGGGCGACACCGCCCTGGCGGAGGCCACCCTGGCGGCCCTGCGCCAGCGCGGGCTCTGCCCCAGGGCCCTGTGGGTGAGCGGCCTGCGCGACGCAGGCGTGCAGCGCGGGGTGGCCGACCTGCTGGGGCGCGAAGCCGTCCAGGCGGTGCTCTGCACCACCTCCTTCGCTTCGGTGCAGTTCGAGGAGGCGGGCCTCGGCGCCCCCCTCTGGGAGGCTCTGAACGTGCCGGTGCTGCAGCTGCTCTGCAGCAGCTCCAGCCGCGAGCGCTGGCGCAGCAGCAGCATCGGCCTGAGCCCGCTCGACCTCAGTCTGCAGGTGGCGCTGCCCGAGCTCGATGGCCGCCTCAGCACCCGGGTGGGGGCCTTCAAGGAAGCGGCGGAGCAGGCCGATGAGCGGCTCACCACCGCTCTGCACCGCTACCGGCCCGACCTCGAACGACTCGACTGGATCGCCCAGCTGGTGCAGGCCTGGGTGACTCTGCGCGGCACGGCGCCGGCCCAGCGGCGTCTGTCACTGGTGCTCGCCAACTACCCCACCCGCAACAGCCGCCTGGCCAATGGCGTCGGCCTCGACACCCCCGCCAGTGCGGCGGCGATGCTGCACTGGCTGGCCGCCGCCGGCTACGACCTCGGTGCAGCCCAGGGGCAGCCGCCGGATGGGCAGCTTCCCCAGAGCGGCCAGGAGCTGATCGAACAATTGCTGGCGGGCCGCAGCAACGACGCCGAGAGCAGCCACAGGCCGGCCCTCGACCACCTCCCCCTGGCCACCTATCAGCGCTGGTATGACGCCCTGCCCCAGGAGGGTCGCCAGCTGATCGAGCGGCGCTGGGGCTCAGCGGACCAGGACAGCGGACTGGAGCGCAGCGCCGCTGGCGCCGGTTTCCCGATCCGGGGTCTGCGCTTCGGCCGCATCCATGTGCTGATCCAGCCGGAGCGGGGCTACGACCGCGACCCCAGCCTCAACTACCACAGCCCCGATCTACCCCCCACCCACGCCTACCTGGCCCAGTACCTCTGGCTGCGGCAGGTGGAGGGATCCCAGCTGGTGGTGCACGTGGGCAAGCACGGCAATCTGGAGTGGCTGCCGGGCAAGGGGCTGGGGCTCTCCAACCAGTGCTTCCCCGAATGGGCCCTGGGGCCGATGCCCCACCTCTACCCCTTCATCGTCAACGATCCCGGCGAAGGGTCCCAGGCCAAGCGCCGTGCCCAGGCCGTGATCCTCGATCACCTCACCCCACCGCTGGGGCGGGCGGGGCTGCATGGGCCCCTCCAGACCCTGGAGGCCCTGCTGGATGAGTACTGGGAGGCCTGCCAGCTGGGCAGCGCCCGGGTGGCCCCCCTGCGCCAGCGGTTGGCCGAAACCCTCGAGGCCCTGGAGCTGCCGCTGGAGGCCAGCGATCTCGAGAGCCGCATCGACCGCGCCGACGGCTACCTCTGTGAGCTCAAGGAGGCCCAGATCCGCACGGGCCTGCACACCTTCGGCCACCTGCCCGCCCCGGAGCCGCTGCTGGAGCTGCTGCTCTGCCTGGCGCGGCCACCCCTGGCCGAGGGGCCCGGGCTCACCCAGGCCCTGGCCAAGGATCTGGGCCTGGCGCTCGACCCCTGGGCCGATCCGGAGGAAGAGCCGCTGGACGCCTCTGACCGGCGGCGGCTGCTGGCGCTAGCACCGGAGGCGGCCCAGGCCTGCCGCCGGGTCGGGGATGGCGTGGCCCTGCTGGAGGAACGGGCCCTGGAGCTGCTGCGCTCCCTGCTGGAGCCGGTGGTGGAGATCCCCCCCTGCGGCCCCTGCACCCGCTCGGTGCTGGAGCGGGTGCGCGGCGATCTGATCCCACAGCTGCTGCGCTGCGGTGAGGCGGAGCGGGAGTCCTTTCTGGCGGGGGTGGCGGGGGAGCGCATTGCCGCCGGTCCGTCTGGGGCCCCCACCCGCGGCCGGCCCGACCTGCTGCCCACCGGCCGCAATTTCTACAGCGTTGATCTGCGTGGACTGCCCAGCGAAGCGGCCTGGGACCTGGGGCGGCGCAGCGCCGAGCTGCTGCTGGACCTGCACCTGCAGGAGGAGGGCGACGACCTGCGCCACCTGGCCCTCTCGGTGTGGGGGACGGCAACGATGCGTAATGGCGGCGAAGACATCGCCCAGGCCCTGGCCCTGATGGGGGTGCGGCCGGTCTGGGATGGGCCGACGCGGCGGATGGTGGACCTGGAGGTGATCCCGCTGGGATTGCTGGGGCGGCCGCGGGTGGATGTGACCCTGCGCATCTCCGGCCTGTTCCGCGATGCCTTCCCCCAGCTGGTGGGCTGGATGAACCGGGCCACGGCCCTGGTGGCGGGCCTACAGGAGGCGGAGTCCGACAATCCCCTGGCGGCGGCACTGATCCGCGAGGGTCATTGCGCCCGGGTGTATGGCTCAGCGCCAGGGGCCTACGGCGCCGGACTGCAGGGCCTGATCGACAGCGGCCAGTGGGAGGAGCGCAGCGATCTGGGCGAGGCCTACCTCAACTGGAGCAGCTGGCGGTATGAGGGCAGCGGTGAGGCGATCGCCGATCGCGACGGCCTGGAACAACGGCTGCGCCAGGTTCAGGTGGTGCTGCACAACCAGGACAACCGCGAGCATGATCTGCTCGATTCCGACGATTACTACCAGTTCCAGGGGGGCCTGAGCGCCGCCACCGAGCGGGTGCGCGGCACGGCTCCGGCCCTCTGGTTTGGTGATCACTCCCGCCACCAGCGGCCCCGCCTGCATCGCCTGGAACGGGAGCTCGACAAGGTGCTGCGCTCACGGGTGCTCAATCCCCGCTGGATCAACGGCATGCGGGCCCATGGCTACAAGGGGGGCTTCGAGCTGGCCGCCAGCCTCGACTACCTCTTCGCCTACGACGCCAGCACCGGCCGGGTGCCGGACTGGAGCTATGGGGCCATCTGTGACACCTGGCTGGGTGATGAAACCCTGCTGGAGTTCCTGCGCCAGACCAATCCCTGGGCCCTGCGCGACATGGCCGAGCGCTTGCTGGAAGCCCACAACCGCAGCCTGTGGGAGGGGGCCAGCCCGGAGCAACTGCAGCACCTCAAGGGATTGGTGCTCAGCAGTGAACGTCTGGTGGAAGGCTGAGCACCGTGGAGATCAGCCTCAGCCGGGCCGGGGGGTGGCGATCGATCAGGAGTTCATCTCTCTGGCCATGTCTTTGAAGGCATCGATGGTGCCGGGTTTGCCCTTCTGCAGACCGGTGCTCGGCTGATCATCGCCGCCGCTGCCGGCGGGCTTGCGGGCGGCGGGGGCTGAGCCACCCGCGGCGTTGACGCCACCCACGGCAGAGCCCCTCAGCCGCTTGCTCAGCTCGGCAGAGCTCATCTTCTCCACGAAGGTCTTCTTCACCGGCTTGGGCACGCCACCGCTGAGGCTGGTGGCAGCGGCCTTGATCTCGGTGCCTGGCATGCCCGTGCTGGCCCTTTCGAGCCGGGCGGCCATCGAATCCACCTCCTGGATCATTTCCTTGTTGCCGGGGTTGTCGGCATTACCGGGAAAGGTGTGGCGAATCTTGTTGGAGCGCCGCATGAAATTGACATCGCCCAGGCTGCTGGAGGCGTCTGCGTCGAGGTAGAAGCTCTCTTCCTGCTTGGCTTTCTCCGGTTTGGCTTTGGCGGCCTTGGAGGTGAAAGCTCCTTCGGAGCGGTTGCCGAGCAGACGATCGAAGAGACCCATGGTCAGGGAACGGAAACCTGCCAATGAGCCTAGCGGCCACCAAGCCCCAGCCCATGGGTATCTGTACCGCAACTTGTCAGCAATCCCAGCCGATTGAGCTGGGCGGCGATTGACTCACAGACCAGTGGCGAGGGGCGCCAGCACGGACTCTGTTCGTAGTCGTAGTAGGCCTCGGCGCCATCGAATCCCAGCTCCGCCGCTGCCGTGATCAGCAGGTGGTACGGAAGGCGGTAGCGGGCGGGATGGGCCAGCAGAGCCAGCCCGCCGGCGGCATGGATCGCCCGTCGCACGGCCCCGGCCCGGAGCGCCGGGCCCACCACGGCGTTGCCCTCCAGGTAGGGGGCCAGGGCGGCATGGCCCGGGTCGAAACCCAGCCCCAGCACATGCACCAGGCAGCCCTCCAGCAGGCAGCTGATCTCCACACCGCTCCAGAGCGTGGGGACCTGCCAACCCCGCTGGCGGTGCTGCTCCAGCCGCCGTTGCAGGGGCCCGAGGGCCGCCGTGCTGTGGTGATCGGTGACAGCGAAGTGCTCCAGGCCCCGATCCACCGCCTGGTCGGCCAGCCACTCAGGCTGGAGGCTGCCGTCGCTGCAGGTGGTGTGGCAGTGGAAATTGAGCCGCCCGGGGCAGCAGGACGGCTCCACCCGTCGCAACACCGCCACCAGCGGATGTTCAGGGGCCATCAGCCGCTCAGGTGCCACCGGCCAGCGCCTCCTGTTCCGCGCGAAGGCGTCGCCAGCGGGCATAGAACTGGATCGAGCCGGCCATCGCCACCACCAGGGCCACCAGGAACCAGGTGGCCGCACCGGTGGGGAACTGGCCCTTGAACACCACCAGCATCACCACCAGCACCAACATCAGGGTGGGGAGCTCGTTGAGGGCCCGCAGCTGTCGCCCGCTCCAGCGGCAGCGACCCTCGCGCAACTGGCCCATCAGGCGATAACAGAACCAGTGGTAGGCCAGCAGGGCCAGCACCACGGCCAGCTTGGCGTGCATCCAGCCCTGCTTCAGCCAGAGGGGCTGGGCCACCAGCAGACCCACCGCCATGGCCACCGCCACCACCATGCCCGGGGTGGTGATGATGTTGGCCAGACGCCGCTCCATCAGGGTGTATTGCTGCTGAAAGGCGCCGCGCAGGGGCTCCTCCAGCTCATCCGCCTCCACGTGATAGATGAACAGACGCACCAGATAGAACAACCCGGCAAACCACACCACAACCCCGACGATGTGCAGGGTCTTGAACCAGAGATAGGCCTCCGCTGGCAGGACCGGGAGCGTCATCGGGGCAAAGCAGAACGGTGGTCTCAAGCTAGGGGAGCTGCTCCTCCGCCTCGGTGGCCTCGTGATGAACCAGGGCCGCAGCGGCGATGGCCTGGCGCTCCCCGGCATCGAGCTTGTCGAGATGGGCGAGCATCAGGGCCATGCGCGGGTTGCCGCGCAGCACGGCCTCATGGCGGTCCAGAAAATTCCAGTAGAGGGTGGTGAACGGGCAGGCGCGGGGGCCGGTGCGCAGGGCCGGGTCGTAGCGGCAACCCTTGCAATAGGTGCTCATGCGCTGGATGTAGCGACCGCTGGCGGCATAGGGCTTGCTGGCCAGCCGCCCGCCATCGGCATGGAGGCCCATGCCGAGCACATTGGTCTGCATCACCCAGTCGTGACCATCAATGAACAGGGCGTGGAACCAGGCGGTGAGGGCCTGGGGGTCGAGACCGGCCAGCAGTCCGTAGTTGGCCAGCACCATCAGCCGCTGGATGTGATGGGCGTAGCCGCTGGCCGCCACCTCCGCCAGCACCTCATCGACGCAGGCCATGCCACTGCCGCCGAGGGTCTTGAAGAAGCGGGGCAGGGGGCGGTGGTGGCCGTAGGCGTTCAAGCTGGTGTACTCAGGACCGAACCAGTGGTAGAGGCCATGGGTGTATTCACGCCAGCCCAGAATCTGGCGGATCACCCCCTCGAGGCTGGCCAGGGGCAGCGGCTCGCCCCGCTGCTGGCGCTCGGCGCCCGCCTGCTGCAGGCGCTGGATCACCTCCAGGGGATGCAGCAACCCGAGGTTGAGATAGGGGCTGATCAGCGCATGCCAGAGGGTGGGCTGGCCGCTCACCATCGCGTCCTGGTGGGGGCCGAAACCATCGAGGCGGGTGTGGATGAAGTGCTCCAGCACCTCCAGGGCCTGGGCGCGGCTGACCCCCCAGCTGAAGGGTTCGAGTGATCCCGGCAGGCCAGCCGGCTCGGGTCCTTGCTCCAACGCGCGCACCTTCTCGATCACCGCCTGGGTGATGAGATCGGGCTCGAAGCGAAGCGGCTGGGGCCCCTGCAATCCCCGTCCGGGGGGGCGCCGGTTGTCGTGATCAAAATTCCAGCGACCACCCAGGGGTTGGCCGTCCTCGATCAACACCCCGAACCGCCGTCGGCCCTCCCGGTAGAACGTTTCCAGGCGCATGGAGCGCCGGGAGCGGGCCCAGGCGGCGAAGTCCTCCCGGCTCCAGAGAAAGGCATTGGAAGGGATCCAGCGCAGCGGCACGCCGAGGCTGCCGCTCTGCTCCAGCCGCTCCACCGCCTGGCGGAAGGGCCGATCAGCCGGCTCCATCAGCCGCAGCTCCTTCAGCCCATGCCGCTGGATCCAGCCGCTCAGGGCGGCTCCAAAGGCCTCAGCCTCGATCAGATCCACCGTCCAGCCGGCCTGGCGCAGGTCGTGGGCGAAGTGGCGCATGGCGCTCCAGACCAGCACCAGCTTCTGGCGGTGGTAGCGCCTGAACTGCAGCACCGAGCGGCTCTCGATCAGCAGCACCCGTGCCCCGGACGGCTCGACTGAGGCCAGGGCCGCCTGGCAGGGGTGGAGCTGATCCCCCAGCACCCAGAGGCCGATGGCCGCCGTGGTCGTGGCGGGGCTCAACGCTCGTGCCTCATGCCACCGCCAGCGGCTCAGCTGGCGACTCGCCATCGGGCGACTCCTCGGGATCGCCGGGGTGGAAGTAGCTCCACACCTGCTGGGCCAGGGCCGGACCCACTCCGGAGGCGGCGGCGATCTGCTCGGGGCTGGCCAGCTGGATGGCGTCGATCGAGCGGAAGTGACCCAGCAGTTCCTTGACACGCTTCGGGCCGAGGCCGGGGATGTCGGAGAGACGGGAGCGTTTCATCCGCTCACCCCGCTGCTGGCGGTGGAAACTGACCGCGAAGCGGTGGGCCTCATCGCGCAGCCGCCGCAGCAGCAGCAGACCCAGCTGGTCGGGTTCGCTCTCCAGCGGCTGGCTGGCGCCGGGCAGGAACACCTCCTCCCGCTGCTTGGCCAGGGAACAGACCACCAGCTCCTCGTGCAGGTTGAGTTCACGCAGGGCTTCCATCACCGCGGAGAGCTGGCCCTTGCCGCCATCGATCATCACCACGTCGGGCCAGTCGCCCAGTCCGCCGGTATGCAGAGCCGTTCTGGCCGCCCGGCGCAGCTCCGAGAGGTCGGCCCCCTCTGCTTTGGCCTGCGACCAGCGACGGAAGCGCCGCCGCATGATTTCCGCCATCGCCATGAAATCGTCGGAGTGGCCGGCACTGATGCTGCTGCTCTGGATCCGGTATTTGCGGTAGTGCTGCTTGGCGGGCAGCCCATCGACGAAAACCACCTGGGAGGCCACGGCATCACTGCCCTGGATGTGGCTGATGTCGTAGCCCTCGATGCGCCGTGGCGGCTGGGGCAGGTCGAGCAGCTGGGCAAGGTCTTCGGTGGCCAGCTGGTGCTGCTCGGCGCTGCGCTGGGCGCGGCTGAGCTCGAAGGCGGCGTTGCGCTCCACCAGCTCGATCAGATCGGCCTTCTGCTGCCGCTGCGGCTGCGACAGCCGCACCTTGCGGCCCCGCCGCTCACTCAGCCACTCCTGCACCAGCTCCTGGCGGGGCAGGGGGTGTTGCACCAGCACCTCAGGCGGAATCTCCACGGACTCCACCTGGCTGTAGTGCTCCTCCAGCACCCGCTGCAGGATCTCGCCTGGGGCGGCGATGCTGGCATCGGCGGTGTAGCCCAGCCGCCCCACCAGCTTGCCGGCGCGCATCTGGAACAGCTGCACCGCCGCCAGCCTCTGATCACAGGCCAGGGCCAGCACATCCCGCGACACGGAGGCATCGGGCAGGGTCATCTTCTGCTCGGCGGTGAGCTGCTCAAGGCCCTGCAGCTGGTCCCGCACCCGCGCGGCAGCCTCGTAGTCCTCACGCTCGGCGTAGCGCCCCATCTGGCCGCGCAGCAGCTCCAGCAGTTCGTCGCTGCGGCCCTGGAACACCATCGCCACCTTGCGCAGGATCTGCTGGTAGGCCTCGGGGCTGACCTTCTCCTGGCACACCCCGGGGCAGCGGCCGATGTCGAAGTTGAGGCAGGTGCGGTCGCGGTAGAGGGGCTGGGGACGCTGGCGCAGGGGAAACACCCGCTTCACCAGAAAAAACGTGCGCCGCAGCAGGCCCACATCGACGTAGGGGCCGTAGAAGCGATCCAGGGGGCTGCGCAGCCGCCGCCGCCGGGTGATGAAGATGCGCGGGTAGGGCTCGCTCCAGGTGATGCAGAGGTAGGGGTATTTCTTGTCGTCCTTGAGCAGCACGTTGAAGTGCGGCTGGTGGGCCTTGATCAGGTTGGATTCCAGCGCCAGCGCCTCCGCTTCGCTGTCGGTGACGATGAATTCGATCTCACAGATCTGGCGCACCATCAGGCCGATGCGCGGGCTCAGATCGTGGGACTCACGGAAATAGCTGCGCACGCGGCTGCGCAGACTTTTCGACTTGCCGATGTAGAGGATGCGGTCCTCGGCGTCGCGCATCAGATAGCAGCCCGGCTCAGCCGGCAGCTCCTTGAGCCGCTGGCTGAGGCGATCGGGATCGCTCAGGAGGGGCTGGGCGAGGCGGCCCATGGCAGCGGTGTCCGGGGTCTGGCTCAGCCGCCGTACTGCCAGCCGGTGGGGCCCAGTTCAAGGGCCGCTCCATCGCGGTGCAGCACGGCGGTCTTCACTTCGGCCACGAAGACGGTGTGATCCCCATGAACCACCTCACCCACCAGCTCGCACTCCACGGCGCCGAGGGCCGCCTCGAGGATCGGCAGTCCCAGGGCACCCAGGCTGTAGGGGGCGGCGTCGAAGCGGCCGCCGATGCCGTTCTGGGGCTTGAAGAACACCGCCGCCAGGTCCTTCTGGTCGGCCGCGAGCACGTTGAGGGAAAAGCGCCGGGTGCGCTGAATGATGCCGTTGCTGGTGGAGTCGGCCCGCACGGCCATCACCACCAGGGGTGGCTCGAAGGAGCCCTGGGTCACCCAGCTGGCGGTGAAGCCATTGATGGTCTCGCCTTCGGCGACGCCGCAGATGAACAGCCCATGGGGGATCTTGCGCAGCAGCGTCTTTTTGGCGGCGGCGTCGAGGCCGCCACTGGCTGAGCTGGTGGGAGCGTCGGGGGCCATCAACAGGTCGCAATCGATACGACGACTTTAGGCAGCGAGGTCCACGGCGGCGGCGCCATCCATAGGATCCGCGCCATCGCTTCCCCGCGGGGGGCCCCATGACCAAGCCCCCATGAAGGCCGTCTATCCCGGCAGTTTCGATCCGCTCACCCTGGGCCATCTCGACTTGATCGAGCGGGCCGAGCGGCTGTTCAGCGGCCTGGTGGTGGCGGTGCTGCAGAACCCGAGCAAGCAGGCCAGCTTTCCCCTGGAGCAGCGGCTCAGCCAGATCCGCCAGGCCACCTCCCACCTGGAGCGGGTGGAGGTGAGCAGCTTCGACGGCCTCACCGTGGACTTCGCCCGCCGCTGCGACTCCGCCGTGATCCTGCGGGGCCTGCGGGCGATGAGCGATTTCGAATTCGAGCTTCAGATCGCCCACACCAACCGCAGCCTGGCGGCGGAGGTGGAAACCCTGTTCCTGGTCACCGCAGCCCACCACAGCTTTCTCAGCAGCAGCGTGGTCAAGGAGGTGGCCCGCTTCGGTGGAGATGTGCGCCACATGGTGCCGACTGGAGTGGCGGATGACCTCGCCAGGCTCTTTAATCGGTAATCCCCTGCCCCGCTGAGATGGCCGACACTCGGATCAGCGTGCTGGATCAGATCGACCAGCTCGAAGAAATCGTGCTGGAGGGCAGCCGCATTCCATTCAGTGGTGGCCGCCTTGTCAATGAGCAGGACGCCATCGAGCTGATGGACGCGGTGCGCGAGGCGATACCCGCCCAGCTGGACCAGGCCGAGGAGTTGCTGCGCCAGCGAGAGAGCTTCATCGCCCAGGCCCGACAGCAGGCTGAGGAGATCATTGGCCGCGCCCGTCAGGAGCGGGAGCAGCTGATCAATTCCGCCGCCGTGCGCCAGGAGGCCGAGCGACAGGTCACCGAGCTGCGCGAACAGGCGCGCCAGCAGTGCGAGCAACTGCTGCTCTCGGCCCGGCAGCAGGTGGCCCAGGCCGAGCAGGAGCACCAGACTCGTCTGGCCCAGACCGAGCAGCAGTTCAGCAGCCGCCGCCAGCAGCTGGAGCAGGAGTCGATGCAGCGGCGTCAGCAGCTCGACCAGGACTTCGTGGAGATGAAGCGCCAGTTGGCGGAGCAACACGAGCGCTCCCGCCAGCAGAGCCTGCAGGAACTGGAGAAGATCCGCCAGGAGGGGCTGCGCATCCAGCGCGAAAGCCAGAGCGAAGCCGAGCGCCTGCACAACGACGCCCTGCAGTTCCGCCAGCAGACCCAGCAGCAGTGCGAAGCGCTGATCAGCCGCACCCGCCAGGAGGCCACCACGGTTCAGGACGGTGCCAACCGCTACGCCGAGCAGGTGCTCACCGAATTGGAGGGACGGCTGGGCGAGCTGAGCAAGGTGGTGCTGGCCGGCCGTCGTGAACTGGTGCGCATCCAGAGCACCGAGGTGTCCGCCTCCGCCGAGAGGTCCACCACCGCCCAACCGCCTGCCGGAGAGCAGGCGGCGGTGCCCATCAGCCGCGCCCGGCGCGCGGCCTCACGGCTCAGGCAGGTGGCTGGCAGAGGCTGACGTTCTGCACCTCCCGGAGCACCAGGCCGATCCTGGTGTTCGGTGCTCCGGAGCCATTGGAGATCATGCTCACGTAACGAGGCCCATCACTGGTGTTGAGCACGCCACTGATGGAGCGCACGCCGGTGAGGGTGCCGGTCTTGCCGCGGAAGCGGCCCTCCAGGCTGGTGCCCTTGTAGAGGTTGCGCAGGGTCCCCCTCTGGCCAGCCACCGCCATGGAAGCCATGTAGTAGCCGGCATAGGGGTTCTGCCCCATGGTGAGCAGCAGGGCGGCGAGGAAGCGACTGGTGAGGCGATTGGCCCGATCCAGGCCACTGCCATCGGCCACCTGGACCCCCTGCATGGGTAGGCCCTGCTGGTAGAGCCACTGCATCTCGGCCTGACGGCTGACGGCCAGGTCCCAGCTGCCACTGGCCTGGCGCAGCAACACTTCGGCGGTGAAGTTGTGGCTTTCGCTGTTGGCCAGGCTGAGCAGGTTGTGCATCGAAGCCGAGGGCTCCTGATGGATCAGCACCGCGTCCTGGGGCAGCGGTGTCTGGGGGGAGATCACGCTCAACTCCACGGCCTTGCCGCCCTGGCGCACCAGCTCCCTGTTCAGCAGGGTGCGCAGGCGGGAGGTGGGGTTGGACACCGCCATGTCAATGGCGTTGCTGGTGAGGGCCAGACGGGTGATCGGAGCGCCATAGGCATAGGCGCGATCACCTGGATGCCAGCCCTGGGGCCACCAGGCCTGGGGCGGCTCCTCCGCCAGTTGCAGCCGCACCAGGCTGGGAGGCGCTCCATCGGCACCACCGGATCCGAGCGCCAGCTTGGCGAAGCGCTGCAGCTGGGGCACAGCCAGATCGGGGTCACCCTCGCCGGTCAGCCGGAGGGTGCCATCCGACAGCCGCCAGAGACGGGTGGTGAGGCGATAGTCGGGACCGAGACGATCGAGGGCGAAGGCCGTGCTCAGCAGCTTCTGGTTGGAGGCCGGCACCCGCGGCTGCAGCCCGTTCACATCGGCCAACAGACGGCCGCTGCCATCGGCCACCGACACGCTCCAGAGGCCGGCCTCAGAGCCCAGGCTGGCCTGAACCCGCTGCTGCAGGGCTGGGCAGCTCACCTGGCTCTGGAGCCTGGGCAGACCCGCCGCCGCTGGGGAGCCCGGCAGGCGTGCCAGGGGATCGGCGGCCAGCACCGGCAGGCCCGGCAGCAGGCTGAAGCCCACGGCGAAGGCAGCGGCCAGCGGGCGCTGGAGGCGGTGGGCCTGGGGTTGCGATTGGAGTGGGGACATCATCAGCATTTCAGGATTGGCCAAGGAGAAGACCGCTCACGGAGCCGTTGAGGCGGTAGTTGCGACCCTCCAGTTCCACCGGGGCGCCGATCTTGAGGTTCTGGTTGCCGAAAACCACGCCGCCATCGGTCTTGCGGCCCTGGCCCTCGAGGACGAAGCGGGCGTCAAGGGACCCCACCAGGGCCTGGTTCGGATCCTCCGCGGTGACGACGCTACCGTCGGGTTGCAGGGCCACCAACCTGCGCTGCAGCCGCTGCAGGTCTTTGAGCCTGACGGTGCCGTGCGGTTGGTTGCGGATCACGATGCTCACCTTGCCCTCCTCCCGGGCGGCAGCAATCAGCCCTTCAGGATCAGCGGAGGGAATGCCGCGCACATCGACAATCACCGTGACCGGCTGCAGGGCTCCGGTGGCGGTGGCCACGGCACCACTGAGTTTGGGGCTCCAGAGCACACCACCGACGGCCAGCAGCACGGCGGCGCCGGCGCCGACATCGACCAGACCCCAGCGGGAGGAAGCGCGTGGTGCTGCGGGGGTGGGCTCGGGGGGCATGGGCAAGGGGCAGACGCGCAACTTTAAGGAGGCTTTGCCGCCGCGGCCAGGGGGTCAGCGACGGCTCAGGGGCCGCCAAGCCAGGGACTTCTAGTTGTTCAGGCTGCCGATGAAGCGGTCGAGGGCCCGCAGGCCCTCCGCCACATCGGGACCCTGCTCAGACCTGAGGGCCTCCGCCTGCTGCTCCGCATCGGGCTTCTGATCGAAGCTGGCGGCTGGGCGGTAGCCATCGGGATCCAGGCGGTAGAGCTCCCAGGGGCCGGGGGCAGCGAAGCGAAGAGCTCCGTTCTCCAGGGGCAACAGGGCATAGGCCGCCCGCCAGGTAGCCAGGAATCCCCGGCGGCGCTCCCGGGCCACGCTGCCGATGCCCACGGCGGCATCCTCGAGACGTCCGTTCAGCAACGCCACGGCGCCGCGGTGGGCCTGGCAGAGGCGCTCCACCTCTTCGTACTCAGTCTGGGCCGGCTCCACCAGCACCAGCAGAGCCTCGGCGGAGGGATCGCTGTCCTGCTCCTGACGCCGCAGCTGTTCGCTCAGGGAACCCAGCTGGGGAGCCAGGTCAGGGGCATCCCGGCGGGCCAGGGCGGCGGCCCCGGCATCGGGAAAGAGCAGGCGCAGCGGGCGCTCAGCGGGGTTGAGGGCCGCCAGCAGCCTCAGGGCCAGGGGCAGCAGCTTGAGCCCCTCAAAACGCAGCTCCATGGTCCAGCGACCGTTGGGGTTCTCGCTCAGGGCCTGGTGGAGGGCCACCACGGCCTCAGCTTCGGCGCTGCGCAGATCGGCAGGAAGCACGCGGTATCTCGCCACAGATTCGCGACCCTACCCAAACTCCGCGGCTGCCACCGCCCGGCGAGCGCGCTCGAAACGGGCGGGGACGGAGTGGAGCTGCTCCTCATTCAGCCAGGGCCCCAGGCTCAGACGCAGACCGCTGGCCGCCAGCTCGGGCGGGTAGCCCATGGCCTGCAGCACCGGGCTGCCGCCGGCGCGTCCCCCCTGGCAGGCACTGCCGCTGCTCACCGCCAGGCCCTCGCGCCAGAGGGCCTGCACCAGGCGGCGGCCGGGCAGGGGGCGGCCGGCCCCGTCGCGCACCAGCACACTGAGGTGATGGGGCAAGCGCTCGCTCGGGCAGCCAGTGAGCTCCACGCCGCCAAGGGCCTGCAGGGCCTGCCGGAGCTGGTCCCGCCAGGGCTCCAGGGGATCGCGGCCGCCGTGCTGCTCCAGCCGCCGCTGGGCCAGCTGCAGGGCCTGGGCGAAACCCGCCGCCAGCACCACCGGCTCAGTGCCGGAGCGCAGCCCTCCCTCCTGGCCACCGCCGGCGATCATCGGCCGCAGCTCCAGGCCGGGACGGACCAACAAAGCGCCGATTCCCCTGGGGCCCTCCAGCTTGTGGGCGGTGAAGCTGAGCAGATCCAGCGGCATCGACGCGAAGTCGATGGGGCGATGGCCCACCACCTGCACGGCGTCGCTGTGCAGGATCACGCCGGCCCGACGACAGCGCTCAGCGATGGCCTGCAACGGCTGCAGTGTGCCCACCTCGCTCTGACCCCAGATCAATGACACCAACCGGGTGGGGGGTTCCAGCAGGGCTTCGAGCCGGTCCAGCCGCAGTCGGCCCAGCTGATCCACCGGCAGGCGCTCCACGCTCCAGCCCGAGCCGACCAAGCGCGCGGCGGCAGCCTCCACCGCCGGATGCTCCACCGCCGAGATCAGCAGCCGGCCGGGGGGCAGGGCCGCGGCGGCCCCCAGCAGCGCCAGGTGAGCCGCCTCGGTGCCCCCGGAGCAGAAGGTGAGCTGCTGGGCCTCAGCACCGAGCAGGGCGGCGATCGTCTGGCGGCTGCGTTCGAGCGAGTCGGCCGCCGCCAGCCCATAGCCATGCAGGCTGGAGGGGTTGGCCCAGGCGCAGGCCGTGGCGGCGGCCATGGCCTCCAGCACCGCCTCGGCCGGGGGAGCACCAGCCGAGGCATCGAGGTAGAGCGGCTGAGCAGCAGCGGCGGGGACGCCAGCCAGCGTCACGGAACCGGACGCTCGGGCCCGTCAGCATCGCGGCCGAGCCTGGCCTGACCGCGGGCTTCCAGGGTCTGGGCCGCCATGGAGACCAGATCATCGAGGGAGCGGCTCTCCAGCAGCACCTCCACCCGGCGGCGGGCCTCGGCGCTGGGACAGGCGTCCGGCCGCTGGCAGCCTTCGGTGCAGGCCGTGGCGCAGCTGAACTGATCGTCCGCCACCACTGCAAACGGTTCCGGCGCAGCGGCCGGAGCGCTGGGTGGAGCCAGCACTCCGTCGAACACCGGTTCCGCGGGGCCCGTCATGAACAGATGGTTCGTGCGCGGGTCCCAGTCGATCCAGAGGGAGCCACCGGGCAGATCCAGCCGGGCCGAGCGGGCGCTCAGGCCGAGGCGATGGCAGGCCACCAGGGTGGCGCAGGCACCGGTGCCACAGGCCAGGGTGGGACCGGCGCCCCGCTCCCAGACGCGCATCACCAGATGATCGGAGCTGAGCGCCTGGACGAAATGGACATTGGTGCGAGCCGGGAAAACGGGGTGCTGCTCCAGCAGGGGGCCGAAGCGCTCCAGGTCCACCGTCTCCAGCTCCGCCACCGGGATCACCGCGTGGGGATTGCCCATGCCTGCGGCGGCCACCGCGAAGCGGACCCTCTCCACCTCCAGCTCCCCCTGGGGCAGACCGGCCGGGCCGATCGCCAGGGTGGTGGGCACCTGTTCGGGCAGCAGGAACGGCTGGCCCATGTCAACGCGCACCGTGCCATCGCTCAGCAGTTCGGGCACCATCCGGCCGGCCATGGTCTCCACCTGCCAGGTCCTGCCGGCTGGATCGCCGTCGCTGTCGGCGAGGAAACGGGCCAGGCAGCGGATGCCGTTGCCACACATCTCCGCTTCGCTGCCGTCGGCATTGAAGATGCGCATGCGCAGTTCCCCGTCGCCTTCGGGGGGCAAAACGAGGATCACCCCGTCACCGCCCACGCCGAAACGCCGGTCGCAGATCCAGCGCACCCGCTCCGGATCGAGGCCGAACAGCTCCTGGGACTCGGCGGCCTCGCGCCCGTCGAGCAGCAGAAAGTCATTGCCCAGCCCCTGGTACTTGCTGAATGCCAGCACGGCCCTCATCCCGATCCACATAGCCTGAATCCTATGGAGACCAACGACCTGGATTCCAGCCTGCCCGGGGTGCGCCTCCTTCAGAACTGGGTGCGCCAGCGCACGACCCTGCGGGTCCGCTTCCCCAGCGGCGAGCAGCTTGAAGGCTGTCTCGACTGGCAGGACCCCGAGTTTCTGGCCCTGCGGCCCGCCGATGCCCAGCAGCCGGTGCTGATCCGCCGCGCCGCCCTCGAAACGATCCAAGCCCTGGAGTGAGCCCAAGCCCTGGAGTGAGCCGAGACGGAGCCGCCCTGGCGGCTGTGGCACGATCACAGCCACGCACTCAACGGCTGATGCGAACCGGCCGAATCCGGAACATGGCCGAGCCCGACACCCGATCCAGCAGCGGCTCCAGCTCGGAGGGCAGCCGCTACCACCCCGAGGCGATCGAGGCCGCCTGGCAGCTCCGCTGGCAGGAGCAGGGCCTGCACCGAACACCTGAAACCGACGGCGGCGACGAGGCCAGTGGCAGCGGCGACGACACCTTCTACGCCCTCTCGATGTTCCCCTATCCCTCGGGGAACCTGCACATGGGCCATGTGCGCAACTACGTGATCACCGATGTGATCGCCCGGGTGCAGCGGCTGCGTGGCCGCAGGGTGCTGCATCCGATGGGCTGGGATGCCTTCGGTCTGCCGGCGGAGAACGCCGCGATCGAGCGGGGCGTGGATCCCGGCGACTGGACCGACGCCAACATCGCCCAGATGCGCTCCCAGCTGCAGCGCCTCGGCCTTTCGATCGACTGGGACCGGGAGGTGGCCACCTGCCACGCCGACTATTACCGCTGGACCCAGTGGCTGTTCCTCCAGTTCCACGAGGCGGGGCTGGCCTACCGCAAGGAAGCGACGGTCAACTGGGATCCGATCGATCAGACGGTGCTGGCCAATGAGCAGGTGGACGGCGAGGGCCGCTCCTGGCGCTCCGGGGCGAAGGTGGAGAAGCGACAGTTGCGCCAGTGGTTTCTGCGCATCACCGACTACGCCGAAGCCCTGCTCGATGACCTCGACCAGCTCGATGGCTGGCCGGAGCGGGTGCGCACGATGCAGTCGAACTGGATCGGCCGCTCGGTGGGAGCCCAGCTGCACTTCCCGATCCTCCCGGCGGCAGGAGCCGCCAGCGCAACCGCCGGCGGAGCTGCGGATGCTGCGGATTCGGACCACTCGATCACGGTCTTCACCACCCGCCCCGACACGGTGTACGGGGTGAGCTACCTGGTGCTGGCCCCGGAGCACCCGCTGGTGGCCCGCCTCACTGCCCCCGAGCAGCGCCTGGCGGTGGAGGCCTTCTGTGATCTGGTCAGCGACCAGAGCGAACTGGAGCGCACCGCCGAGGACCAGCCCAAGCGCGGGGTGCCCCTGGGCACCAGCGTGCGCAATCCCTTCAACGGCGAAGCGATTCCCCTCTGGATCGCCGATTACGTCCTGGCCGACTACGGCAGCGGCGCCGTGATGGGGGTTCCCGCCCACGACCAGCGTGATTTCGTCTTCGCCCGCCAGTACGAGCTGCCGGTGAAGCGGGTGATCGTGCCCGAAGGAGCCCAGGAGCAGGCCTACGACGGCGGCGCCTGGACGGCGGGCGGTCGCCTGGTGCACTCCGGACCCTTCGATGGCCTCGAGGCCGCCGAAGCCCGCGCCGGAATCGTGGCCCTGGCCGAAGAGCGCGGCTGGGGTGAGGGCAAGGTGAGCTATCGCCTGCGCGACTGGCTGATCTCCCGCCAGCGCTACTGGGGCTGCCCGATCCCGATGATCCACTGCGGCAGCTGCGGAGTGGTGCCGGTGCCGGCGGAGCAGCTGCCGGTGGAGCTGCCCAGGGATCTGGCCTTCAGCGGCAAGGGCGGCTCACCCCTGACTCAGCTGGAGAGCTGGGTGAACGTGGCCTGCCCCAGCTGCGGCCAGCCAGCCCGGCGGGAGACCGACACGATGGACACCTTCATCTGCTCGTCGTGGTACTACCTGCGCTACAGCGATCCCCACAACACCCAACTGCCGTTCGAGCGCGCCGCGGCCGACCGCTGGATGCCCGTGGATCAGTACGTGGGCGGCATCGAGCACGCGATCCTGCACCTGCTCTATTCCCGCTTCTTCACCAAGGTGCTGCGCGACCGGGGCCTGCTCAGCTTCGATGAACCCTTCCAGCGTCTGCTCACCCAGGGGATGGTGCAGGCCATCACCTACAAGAACCCACAGACCGGCAAGTACGTGGCACCGGCCGATGTGGCCGATCCCAGCGATCCCCGCGATCCGATCGATGGCGAGCGTCTCGACACCTTCTTCGAGAAGATGTCCAAGTCGAAGGGCAACGGCGTCGATCCAGCCGTGGTGATCAACCGCTACGGGGCCGACACCGCCCGCATGTTCATCCTGTTCAAGGCGCCTCCGGAGAAGGATCTGGAGTGGGACGACGCCGATGTGGAGGGGCAGTTCCGCTTCCTGCAGCGGCTGTGGCGGCTGGTGGATGGGGCCGTGGCCCGCGGTCTGCGCCTGAACCATGCAGGCGGCCCAGGCACACCCCCAGAAGCCGTCAACCCGGCTGAACAGGCCCTGCGCCGGGCCGTTCACGGCGCCATCACCGCCATCGACGACGACCTCGCCCCCGGCCACTACCAGTTCAACACCGCTGTCTCGGAGCTGATGAAGCTCAGCAACGCCATGGGGCCCCAGCTGGAGACGGCGGGCGAAGCCGTGGCGATCGAAGCCCTGGGCGCCCTGGTGATCCTGCTGGCCCCCTTCGCGCCCCACCTGGCCGAGGAGCTCTGGGACCGGCTGGGTGGAGACGGCAGCGTGCACAGCCAGCGCTGGCCGGTGGCCGACCCCAGCGCCCTGATCCAGGACACCGTGCCCCTGGTGATCCAGGTGAAGGGCAAGGTGCGGGGCCAGCTGGAGGTGCCCGCCGATGCCGATGCCGCCACCCTGGAGCGGCTGGCCCTCGAGAGCGACATCGCCCTCAAGTGGCTGGAGGGCCAGGCGCCGCGCCGGGTGATCGTGGTGCCCGGCAAGCTCGTCAACCTGGTGCCCTAGACCCGCTGCCCTGGGCCTCGCCCAGCAGTGCCGAGCCGTGGTGGCGCAGGTGGTCGTCGATGAAGCTGGCGATGAAGAAGTAGCTGTGGTCGTAGCCCGGCTGGCGCCTCAGCAGCAGCGGGTGGCCCACGTCCCGGGCCGCCGCCTCCAGATCATCCGGCCGCAGCTGGCTCTCCAGAAAGGGATCGTCAAGACCCTGATCAATCAGCAGCGGCAGCCGCTCCGACGCTGAGGCGATCAGCTCGCAGGCATCCCAGGCCCTCCAGCTGGAGCGATCAGCGCCGAGATAGCGACCGAAGGCCTTCTCTCCCCAGGGACAGCGGCTGGGGTGGCTGATGGGCGCAAAGGCCGACACCGACTCGTACAGCCCGGGATGACGCAGGGCACAGACCAGGGCGCCATGGCCCCCCATCGAATGGCCGCTGATGCCGCGGCGGCCGTTGAGGGGCAACTGCCGCTCCAGCAGCGCCGGCAGCTCCTCCACCACGTAGTCGTGCATGCGGTAGTGGCGCGACCAGGGCTCCTCGCTGGCATTGAGATAGAAACCGGCCCCGTGGCCGAAATCCCAGGCCCCATCGGGATCGCCAGGCACCTCGGGGCCCCGGGGGCTGGTGTCAGGAGCGATCAGAGCCAGGCCGAGGCTGGCGGCCAGCCGCTGGGCTCCGGCCTTCTGCATGACGTTCTCGTCGGTGCAGGTGAGCCCCGAGAGCCAGTACAAGGCCGGCACGGCGGCTCCCGAGAGAGCCTGGGGCGGCAGATACACCGCCAGGGTCATCTCGCACGCCAGCACCTCGGAATGGTGCCGGTAGCGCCGGTGCAGCCCACCGAAGCAGCGGTTCTCACTGAGCGGGCTGAGCGGGCTCGGCGGGGGGGAGGGGGCCATCAGCGGTTGAAGTGGATCACCGAGCGGATGCTCTGGCCGGCATGCATCAGCTCAAAGGCCCTGTTGATCTCCTCCAGGGGCATGGTGTGGGTGATGAAGGTATCGAGCGGAATCTCCCCCCTCTCGAAGCGCTCCACGTAGCCCGGCAGTTCCGTGCGGCCGCGCACGCCACCGAAGGCCGAGCCCCGCCAGACGCGGCCCGTCACCAACTGGAAGGGGCGGGTGGAGATCTCCTGGCCAGCGCCGGCGACGCCGATGATCGTGGATTCACCCCAGCCCTTGTGGCAGCACTCCAGGGCCGCCCGCATCACCTGGACATTGCCGATGCACTCGAAGGAGTAGTCGACACCGCCATCGCTGAGATCGATCACCACCTCCTGGATCGGGGCGTCGAAGGCGCTGGGATCGAGGCAATCGCTGGCACCCAGCTGCCGGGCGATGGCGAACTTCTCCGGGTTGGTGTCGATGGCGATGATGCGACTGGCTCCGGCCATCACCGCACCGATGATCACCGCCAGGCCGATGCCCCCCAGCCCGAAGACGGCCACCGTGCTACCGGGTTGCACCTTGGCGGTGTTGAGCACCGCGCCGATGCCGGTGGTGACGCCGCAGCCGAGCAGGCACACCTTCTCCAGCGGTGCCTGCTTGCTGATTCGGGCCACGGCGATCTCGGGCACCACGGTGTACTCCGAGAAGGTGGAGGTGCCCATGTAATGGTGAATCAGCTGGCCACCCCTGGAGAAGCGGCTGGTGCCGTCTGGCATCAGGCCCCGACCCTGGGTGCCGCGGATCGCCTGGCAGAGGTTGGTCTTGCCGGAGAGGCAGTAGCTGCAGGCCCGGCACTCCGGTGTGTAGAGGGGAATCACGTGGTCCCCCACCGCCACAGAGGTCACGCCGGCTCCCACCTCCTCCACGATCGCTCCGCCCTCATGGCCGAGCACGGCGGGGAAGATCCCCTCAGGGTCCTGGCCCGAGAGGGTGAAGGCATCGGTGTGACACACCCCGCTGGCCACCACCCGCAGCAGCACCTCGCCCGCCGCCGGTGGAGCCACCTCGATCTCGGTGATCTCCAGGGGCTGGCCTGCCGCCCAGGCCACCGCAGCGCGGGAACGGATCATGGCCGCAAAGGAGCGGAACTTAGCAACAGTGCCAGGGGCCACCCATGGGGCTCACACCTTCCGGAACACCAGGCCGGCCGGATCACCCCAGTCGCCCTCGGCGCCATAGCCCCGGTCATTGCCGCAGAGGTGGCGCAGGATCCAGAAGGCCGCCTCAGGGCTGGGAAGCTGCAGCTCCTCCTGGATCGCGGCCACTGAGCGGGGTTTCCCATCGGCCAGCAACACCTCCACCCGGACCTGAAGCTCAAGGATCGTGGCAGCGGCCTTCTTGCCCGCCTCCACGCCGGGCTGGTCGTAGGCGTTGACGTTCACCAGTTCGGCGTAGAGGCCCACAGCCCGCTCGAACAGGCCCACCAGAGCCCCCAGGCTGCGGGCATCGAAGCGGCGCAGGCTGATCGAAAGGCTCTGGCGACCACCCTCAGTGAGGGCGGAGCGGGTGCCCTGCAGGAATCCGTCGAGGAAATCGCCGGGGTACTCCCCGCCGATGGGGGCCACATCGGCGGGATCATCGAGGGCTTCGATGAAGGTGACGAAAAAATTGTCGACCCCGTCGCGGAGCTGCTGCACGTAGGCGTGCTGATCGCTGGAGCCCTTGTTGCCATAGACCGCGATCCCCTGATGCACCTGGCGGCCGTCGCGATCAAGGCGCTTGCCCAGCGATTCCATCACCAGCTGTTGCAGGTAGCGGCTGAAGACCTCCAAGCGGTCGCGGTAGGGGAGCAGCACCATGTCGCGGCCACCGGCACCGCCTCCGGCCACGTGCCAGGCCGCCGCCATCAGGGCAGCGGGGTTCAAGCGCAGGTGGGGCACGCGGGTGGCCGCATCCATCCGGGCCGCCCCTTCCAGGAACCCATGGAGATCGGCACCGATCAGCGCCGCCGGCAGCAGACCGACGGCGCTGGTGATGCTGGTGCGTCCCCCCACCCAATCGAACATGTCGAAGCGGGCCAGCCAGCCCTCAGCCTGGGCCAGCTGATCCAACTCAGAGCCCACCATGGTGACCGCCACCGCCTGCCGGGCCCAGGATCCGTCGAGGGACTCCAGCCGGGCCCGGGCCTGCTCCATGCCCAGGCGTGGCTCGGGCGTCCCCCCCGACTTGCTCACCACCACCACCAGAGTGGTGCGCAGGCGATCACCGAGGGCCGAGAGGGTGCGGCTCATGCCCTGGGGATCGACGTTGTCGAAGAAGTGGAACGGCAGCCCCACCCCCTCCTGCTGGAGCGCACGCAGGATCAGCAGGGGACCCAGACCCGAGCCGCCGATGCCGATCCAGAGCACATCGGTGAAGGGCGTGCCCGAGGGCGACGGGCACGCGCCTCCGATCACCTGCTGACCGAAGGTGTCGATCCGCTCCACCTCGGCCTGGATGTGGGCGGCCGCCTGCGGATCGGGTGCCAATTCAGGGGTGCGCAGCCAGTAATGGCCCACCTGACGCCCCTCGTCGGGGTTGGCGATCGCACCCGACTCCAGAGCCTGCATCGCCGAAAAGGCCTGATCAAAGGCGGGCTCAAGGGCGTCCAGGTGAGCCTGGTTGAGGGCCATGCGGCTGACATCAACCCAGACACCCAGGTCGTCGTGATGCCAGAGCATTTGACAGAAGCGCTGCCACTGCACCTGCGGCTGATGGCTGCTGTAATCCGGAAGCGTCGTCATACGGGCGGGTTTCACGAATCAGCTGCCGAGGCTGAACCTATCCGTGGATGGTCTCGGAAGGAAGCGCAGGGGCGCAAGGCCACACCGAAGCGGGGCAGAACAGGCGGTTTGGTGGGGACAGAAACACAAACGACCCCGAAAGCTGGATTGTTCAATGCGAACCGTTAATCTTCAAGAAATTTTCGATTTGGTCTGACTGTTTGACGACACGTCCTCCCATGGTTTCGTTCTCCGCCGGGGGCGGATCGAAGCGCTGGGCCGTGTCCCTCGCCGCCGCTGTCTCACTGCTGTGCCTGTCCTCAGGCTCTCCCGAGCGGGCCATCACCAGCTCCTCATTGCTCACCGAACCTGGCCTCACCGCCAGCCTCAGCACCGACAGCAGCGATCCGGATGGCCTGACCAGTGAAGGGCAGCGGCCCGATCCGATCGACTTCACTCCGGAGGAGTTGAAGGAGCTGCAGCGCCGCTTCGGCGTGCACGGCCCCCAGGCTCCTCTGGCCCAGTTGTTCACCCGTGGGCTGGATCAACTGACCCCGCTGCGGGCCCGCACCGTGGAGCGGCTCGAGGAGCTGAGGCCCACGATCCTGCAGGAGAGCCGCCGCCACCAGATCAATCCGATGCTGGTGGCCGCCGTTCTCTTTGATGAGATTCAGCATGCCAAACCTGGCGAAGACCTACCCCTGGCGGCCCAGTCAGGCTTGTTCAGCACCCATGGGCCCGCCCAGCTCGGCATCGGCGAACTGATCCATCAGGGGCTGCTCCCTGCAGAACCCACCGACGAACAGATTCAGGCCGCACGGCTGGAGTTGCTGGATCCTGATCGCAACGTCACCCTGCTGGTGGGCAAGTTTGCCCGCCTGATCCGAGCTCTGGATCTGCCCACAGACCGGCAACTGCAGGCCAGCCGCAGCCCCCGCGATGCCAAGGCGCTGGCCACCCTCGCCTACCTGCACAACGGCAAGCTCGATTACCCCGCCCGCATTCTCAGCTACATGCAGGACCCTGAGCTGCATGCCCTGATCTATTCGGAGCGCAAGCCGCAGCTCTCGCCGCTGATCTGAAGCTGGCTGGCCATTGATCTGAGGCCAGGCCTGCGCCTCAACAGAGCTGACCGAGCGCGGCCAGCCGGCTCTCGAGCTCAGACCAGTCAAAGCTGCGTGGATCTGCGCGCTCCCCGCCCAGGTCCACCTGACGGTGGGTGGTGATGTGGTCGGCAGGGATCGGGAAGCGGCCCATCCAGTCGGCGAGGACCAGGGCCAGGGCGTCGTACTGCTTGCCGCTGTAGCCGCTGTGGCCACTGTCGTTGTCTTCCCCATCCAGGGGGGTTTCCAGGCTGATGTGCAAGGCGAAGTTGTTGATCGATCCGCCCACCCGCGGATTGGTGACCACCCAGCGACCATTGAAGGCGGAGTTGCCGGCACCGAAAGCCCGTTGGCTGGGATCGAGCACATCGATCACCTGGCCGTCAAGACCGATCAGGGTGTGATAGCTCACCTGATCCTCATCCCTGGGGTGGGGGGTCTGGAAGGTGCTCAGGGCTGAGCCGATGCCAAACACCGTTTCGTGCAGGACCACCACCTGGGGAGTGGGATCGACCGGATTGCCGAAGGCATCGCTCTTGAAGCGCACCCCGTAGTTGCTGGGGTCGATGGTGAGGCGTTGCCGGCGCACGGACAGCGCGGAGAGCTCCCCTTCCAGCCGCTGGCGCAGGCGCGGATCGAGGTCAACGCACTGACGGGCCATCGGGCTGACCCAGGCCGGCCGAGGCGGCGGCGGGGGCGCGGGCCGGCGCGGTGGCAGCTGACGGGAGGGGCTGGGCTGGGTGACCTGCTCCAGCAATTGCAGCAACGACGGACGGCTGGCGGCCTCGGAGCTGGCGCTGAGATCGCGGGCCAGCCAGCCCAGGCCCCCGAGCCCCAGAACCGCCCCGGCTCCCAGCAGACCCAGGGCCAGGGGATGGGCGCGCAGGCGCTGCAGCAGGCCGCTCAACACGGCACCACTCCCAGCCACTGGCGGCGGCGCTCCAGCTCCCCTGGGCCAGCGGCTGGATCCAGCAGCAGCCGCCAGCGCTCGATCGCCGGCGGCGCCGCGGTGATGGCCAGGCTGCGCAGGTGCCCCCGCCGGCAGATGGTGAGGCTCTGGCGCTGATCGGCCTGCAGCAGCGTGCTCAGGTCTTCGGGCTTGCGCAGACGCAGCCCGTCAAGGGCGATCAGTTCATCTCCCAGCACCACACCAGCCCGCTGGGCGGGACCACTCCGCAGCACCCGAACCACCTCCAGAGCCCCTCCTGCCTGCAGTGAGGCCTTCAGACCCAGGTGGGGGGCCTGGGCTCGCTGCGGCTCCAGCCTCAGCCCCACATCCTGGAGATAGGCGGGCAGATCAGGGTCTTCAAAACCATCCAGCCAGGCCGGCAGGCGATCGGCCAGAGCGGGCGATCGGGCCGTGAAGGCCTCAAGCAGATCGTGCTCCCGGTAGCCCCGGCCCCAGCGGCCAAAGCTGGCCCAAAGATCACGCAGCACCTGGGCCAGGCACGATCCCGCGCGGCGCAATTCCAGATCCAGCACCAAGGAGAGGATCGCTCCTTTGAGGTAATAGCTGATCTGACTATCGTCGCTGTTGGCCTCCCGCCGGTAGAGCTTCACCCAGGCCTCCTCAGAGCTCTGACGCAGGCTCTGACCATGGAAACGCCCCGGAGTGAGCAGGTATCGGTTGAGATCAGTGCCGAAATCCTCGATCACATCATCTTCGCTTGATAAGCCAGCCAGATGGGGCAGCAGTTGGTCGAAATAACTGGTGACCCCTTCGGCGAACCACAGGCCGGACACAATCACCGGACTGTGGTAATCGATCGGACAGAGGGCCGCAGGCCGGAGCCGGCGCACATTCCATTGGTGCAGGTATTCATGGGCCGCCAGTTGCAGCAACTGGCGGTATCCCTCGGGCTTGCGCAGGCTCTGGTGGGAGAACTGCAGCACCGTGGAGGTGTCGTGCTCCAGGCCGCCGTAGCCCTGATCGAGTAGGTGCAACACAAACAGATAATCGGGAGCCGCGGGAACCGGCTCACCCATCAGCCGGCAGCAGGCCTCACACACCGCCGCCAGGTCCTGCAACAGCGTGGGCCGGGCCATGAGCAGGCCATCCGCCGCCGCCGCCGCCATGGCATCCCAGCAGACCCAGCGGTGGGGCACGCCAGCCACGCTGAAGTGGTGCTCCCGGTGGGGGCCCACTTCCACCGGGGTGTCCAGCAGCTGATCAAAATCTCTGGCCAGCCAGCTGCCATCGGCCTGAAGCGGCAGCGGCACGAAGGGCCGCCATCCCTCCGGCAAGCAGAGGCTGAGGCGATGGGGAGCCCAGCGCTCCCCCTCCACCTCCAGCACCAGGGCCGCGAGGGCCAGAAAACCGTGGTCGCCATCGAGGTGACAGGTGCGCACGGTCAGGTCGGCGGCCAGCACCCGATAGCGGATCTCCAATGGCTCCCCGGAGGGCAGCTCCAGCCGCCAGCCGGAGGGGTCGATGCGGCTCGGCAGCAGCCGCTGATCGCCCTGGCGAATCTCCAGGCCTTCGAGGTGGCGGGCGTAGTCGCGGATCAGATAGGAGCCCGGAGTCCAGGCGGGCAGGCGCAGCCGCAGCACCGGCGTGGTCGGCGTGCAGCGAAGGCAGACATGGACCAGGTGGCTGTGGGGCTCGCTCAGATCCAGAGAAAGGTCCACCACCCAGGCTTCAGGACGCCAGGTCGATCGTGGCCATCGGCAGCTGCAGGGCCGCGTCTCTGAGGGCGAGCCGAGCGGCGTAGCGCCTGGTGAGGAGGCCGATGAAGGTCTGCAGGCGACGGGAGCGGCTCAGGCGCTGCAGGTCGCCCAGCAGCGCCAGGTTGCCATCAGGCTGGCGGCACCAACCGATCCACTGGTCGCCGGCGAAGCGCACCTTGAGATCCACCGCTGTGCTCTCGCCGGCAAAGCCTTCAAGCACACCCGCTCGGATCGGTTCACAACCCAGGTCGCTCAGGCAGGCTGCCAGCAGATCCAGATCACGGATCACCGTGGGCAGGATGGAGAGATGGGACAAGACGTCAATGCCCGCTTCCTCAGACCTTAGCGATCGGCCCGGTTGTGTCCAGTGGCCGTTGGCACAGCCCTGGCCCCTGCAGACCAACGAGCTGCGGCTGGGGGTGATGGCCTCCGGGGAGGGCTCCAACTTCGAGGCACTGGTGACGGCCTGCCGCGAAGGCCCACTGCGGGGCCGTGTGCTCCAACTGGTGGTCAACAATCCCGGCTGCGGCGCCATGGCGAGGGCCCAGCGGCTGGGGATCCCCTGCGCCCTGGTGGATCACCGCCACCACCACAGCCGCGAGCAGCTCGATGGCGCCCTGATCCAGACCTTCGCCGCCAGCGGGGTGGATCTGGTGGTGATGGCCGGCTGGATGCGGATCGTCACTCCGCGGCTGATCGGAGCCTTCCCCTCGCGCCTGATCAACATCCATCCCTCGCTGTTGCCCAGCTTCCGCGGCCTTGATGCCGTGGGCCAGGCCCTCGCCGCGGGGGTCACCCTCAGTGGCTGCACCGCTCACCTGGTCAGCGAAGACCTCGACGGCGGGCCGATCCTGGCCCAGGCCACCGTTCCGGTGCTGCCCGGCGACGACCGAAGCAGCCTGGCGGCCAGGATTCACCGCCAGGAGCACCGCCTGCTGCCATTGGCGGTGGCCCTGGCCGCCGCTCGGCTCAGGGATAGAACGGCAGCAGCGGCAGACCCATCGGCGCCGGCAGGCCCGCCATCAGGTTGAGGCACTGCACGCCCTGGCCCGCCTGGCCCTTGACCAGGTTGTCGACGGCGCTCATCAGGATCAGCTGACCAGTGCGGCTGTCCACCTGAACCGAGAGCAGGGCCCGGTTGGTCTGGCGGGTCCATTTGGTGGAGGGGTAGGTGCCCACCGGCAGCACCTCCACGCAGGGGCTGTGGCGGTAGACGGCCCGGAGCACCGTGGTGCAGTCTTCGGCGGTCAGCCCCGGATCGCGCAGCCGGCCGTAGACCGTGGCCAGCAGGCCCCGCACCATCGGCATCAGGTGCGGAGTGAACTGCAGCTGGATCGGCTGCCCAGCCACCTGGCTGGCGGTCTGCTCGATCTCGCTGGTGTGGCGGTGTCCCACCACGCCATAGGGAGCGACGGCCTCGGAGGCTTCCGCCAGCAGCAGGTTCTCCTTGGCGGCGCGGCCACCGCCGGAGGTTCCCGTTTTGGCATCGATGATGATCCCGCTGCGATCAATCAACCCCTGCTTGAGAAAAGGCAGCAGCGGTAGCAAGCTGGCGGTGGGGAAACAACCGGGGGCCGCCACCAACCGCGCCCCGGCCACACGCTCCTCCGCCCACTCCACCAGCCCGTAGACCGCCTCCCTGCAGAGGGCTCCGTCGTGGCGCTCGAACCGTTCCGCCTCGCTGGAGTACACCTCCTGCCACTGGGCCAGGGAGCGGTAGCGGTAATCGGCGGAGAGGTCCACCACCTTCACGCCCCGCTCCAGCAGGGGGGGCACCAGCTGGGAGGCCAGCCCACTGGGAAGGCTGAGCACGGCGAAATCGGCGGCGGCGGCGATCGCATCCGGGTCAGGGGCCCGCACCACCGGGTTGCCCTCCAGGGGCAGGAAGGGCACCAGTTCGCTCCAGGCGTGGCCGGCACTGCGTTCACCCCCCAGAAAACTGACCACGAATTCCGGGTGGTGCTGGAGCAGGCGCAGGGTCTGGAGGCCGCCGTAGCCGCTGGCGCCGATCACCGCGACGCGCCGAGCTGCTGTGGGGCTGACCATGCCGGTGGATCTGGGGGGCTGATCGTACCGGTCCCCCGCTCACGTTGAGCCCGCAACTGATAGAGAATGCCGGGTACCTGATCCCGCTGTTCTGACTGTTCGCTCCGAGCGTTCCGCTCCCCTCGCCGGCGCCGTTGACGCCCTCCCCCGCACGGATTCGGGCCAGGCCCCGATCCGTTTCGATTCGATCGCCGATGCCCTCGCGGGCATTCGCAACGGCGAAATGATCGTGGTTGTTGATGATGAAAATCGCGAAAACGAAGGTGATCTGATCTGCGCGGCCCAGTTCGCCACGCCCGAGCAGATCAACTTCATGGCCACCGAAGCCCGTGGCCTGATCTGCCTGGCGATGGAAGGCGAGCGGCTCGACGAACTCGAGCTGCCCCTGATGGTGGATCGCAACACCGACAGCAACCAGACCGCCTTCACCGTCAGCGTCGATGCCGGGCCGGAGAACGGCGTGAGCACAGGCATCAGCGCCGACGACCGCGCCCGCACGATCCAGGTGGCGATCCATCCCGCCAGCCGCCCTGCCGACCTGCGCCGGCCCGGGCACATCTTCCCCCTGCGGGCCCGCCAGGGCGGGGTGCTCAAGCGAGCCGGTCACACCGAGGCGGCCGTCGATCTGGCCCGCCTCTCCGGTCTCTACCCCGCCGGGGTGATCTGTGAGATCCAGAACTCCGATGGCTCGATGGCCCGCCTGCCGCAGCTGGCGAGCTACGCCCGGCGCCACGGCCTGCGCCTGATCAACATCGCCGATCTGATCAGCTACCGGCTGGAGACGGAGCGCTTCGTGCGCCGCCAGGCGGAAGCCGAGATGCCGAGTGCCTTCGGTCAGTTCCGAGCGATCGGCTACCGCAATGAGCTCGACGACAGTGAGCACGTGGCCATCGTCAAAGGGCGGCCCGAGCTGGCCAGCTCTCCGGTGCTGGTGCGGGTGCACTCGGAATGTCTCACCGGTGACGCCTTCGGCTCTCTGCGCTGCGACTGCCGGCCCCAGCTGGAGGCGGCCCTGCGCATGATCGAAGCCGCCGGCGAGGGGGTGGTGGTGTATCTGCGCCAGGAGGGCCGGGGCATCGGCCTGATCAACAAACTCAGGGCCTACAGCCTTCAGGATGGCGGCCTTGACACCGTCGAGGCCAATGAGCGCCTCGGTTTTCCCGCTGACCTGCGCAACTACGGCGTCGGCGCCCAGATCCTCAGTGATCTGGGGGTGCATCACCTGCGCCTGATCACCAACAACCCGCGCAAGATCGCCGGTCTCGGCGGTTACGGGCTGAAGGTGGAAGATCGGGTGCCGCTGGTGATGGATCCGGGCCTCCACAACGCCGCCTACCTGCTCACCAAGCAGACCAAACTCGGCCATCTGATGCAACCCGGTCCAGCCCGGGAGCAGACGGGCGCGGGCGGACCCACAGCGGTGATCGCCTGGAGCGCCACCAGCCTGGAGCCCGAGCAGGCCGAAGCCGAGCACTGGCCCCAGCTGCGGCAGTGGGCCAGCCAGCGGGGACTGGACCTGCGGCGGGAGGAGCATCCGCGCCTGCTGGCCCTGCTGGGGCAACCGCAGCTGGCGCTGTTGCTCGTCCAGCAGGCCGGAGGGGAGCAGCGCCTGGCCGAGGCCGATCTGCTCTCAGCCCTGACCTTGATGGCCGGCTGGAGCGGCACCCGGGCGGTGAGCCTGCTGCTGAGCCCCGATGCCCAGCGCAGCGCCCACCCCAGCGCCACCCTGGAGCCCGAGCTCCGGCCGCTGCAGGAGCTCACCCAGGTGAACCCCCAGCTGGCGGCCTCGGCCGGGGCCTTCATGCGCTGGGGCTGAGACCCCAGCCTCAGGGCAGGATCGTCAGCTTGGTGATGCGGGTGCCCTTGCGGATCGCCATCACCACATCCATGGTGCTGGCCTGCCCGAACACGGTGTGCACCCCATCGAGGTGGGGCTGGGCGTCGTGGCAGAGGAAGAACTGACTGCCGCCGGTGTTCTTGCCGGCATGGGCCATCGAGAGGGTGCCTGCCTGGTGCTTACGGCTGTTGATCTCGCAAGGGATCATGTAACCGGGGCCGCCGGTGCCGGGGGTGCCACTGGCGCCGGCGCGGGTGTTGGGACAACCGCCCTGGGCCATGAAGCCATCGATGACGCGGTGAAAGGCCAGACCGTCGTAGAAGCCCGATTCGGCCAGCTTGACGAAGTTGGCGACGCTGCCGGGGGCATCGGTGTCGAACAGTTCGATCTCCAGCGTTCCTGCCTCGGTCTCCATCAAAGCTTTGGTCATGGGGCTCAGTGCAAAGGCGGACTGTATCGACTCTCGGGTAGAACGGTCCTCAGTCCTGAACGGGGCTTTCCCCTCAGTCGGTCAAGTCCATGAGCTCCAACGCCGCCACTGCGAGCCCGGGCCTCGACCTGGGCCGGGCACGCCTCGGGGTGCTCGGTGGCAGCGGCCTCTATGCCATCGATGGGCTCGAAGACACCCGTGAGCTCACCGTGGACACGCCCTTCGGGCCGCCGTCGGACAGCCTGCGCCTGGGCAGGATCGGAGGCCTGGAGGTGGTGTTCCTCGCCCGCCACGGCCGCCACCACAACCACCTGCCCTCGGAAGTGCCCTACCGGGCCAACCTCTGGGCCCTGCGTTCCCTGGGGGTGCGCTGGATCCTCTCCTGCTCCGCCGTGGGATCACTGCAGGATCCCCTGCGGCCCCTCGACATGGTGGTGCCGGATCAGTTCATCGACCGCACCCACGCCAGGCCCGCGAGCTTCTTCGGTGGCGGCGCCGTGGCCCATGTGGGCAACGCCGATCCGTTCTGCCCGAGCCTCAGCCGGCTGCTGGCCGATGTGGCTGAAAGCCTGATGCCCACGGGCCGCCAGCTGCACCGCCGCGGCACCTACCTCTGCATGGAGGGTCCGGCCTTCTCCACCCGGGCCGAGTCGAACCTCTACCGCAGCTGGGGCTGCTCAGTGATCGGCATGACCAACCACAGCGAGGCCCGCCTGGCCCGGGAAGCCGAGATGGCCTACGCCACTCTGGCCATGGTCACCGACTACGACTGCTGGCACGGCGATCACGCCTCGGTGAGCGTGGATCTGGTGATCGAGAACCTGCACGCCAATGCGGCTCTGGCCCAGCAGATCGTGGCGGTGGCGGCGGAGCGGATCGATGCCCAGCGGCCACTCAGCAGCTCCCACAGCGCCCTGCGCGATGCCCTGATGACCCCGAAAGAGCAGGTGCCGGCGGAAACCCGCCGCAGGCTCGACCTGTTCACCTCCCCCTACTGGGGACCGTTCGAGCCGGCCGGTGCCACCCAGGCCAGCTAGCTGGTCAGAGCAGCGGACGCTCAGGCCAGCTGGGCGCCGAGCTGCTCCAGGGCCGGGCGCACCTGGCCGCCGTGGGCGTCGAGGGCCTGATCAGCCTGCTCGGCATTCAGACCGGCGGCGGCCATCACCAGGGCGCGCTTGACCGAGCCACCGGCGGCGGCCAGCAGCTCATAGCCCCGCTCGCGCTCCACCCCGGCCAGATCCCTGAGGATGCGCAGGGCGCGATCTTCCAATTTACTGTTGGTGACGGCCACATCCACCATGCGGTTGCCATACACCTTGCCCAGCCGCACCATCACTCCGGTGGAGAGGATGTTCAGGGCCATCTTGGTGGCGGTGCCGGCCTTGAGCCGGGTGGAGCCGGTGAGCAGCTCCGCCCCGGTGACCAGACGGATGTCGATGGCGCCGGGCATCGGTGCCTGCTCCTTGGGCACGCAGGCCATGGCGATCGCCAGGGCGCCGAGGGAGCAGGCATGCTCCAGGCCGCCGAGCACATAGGGGGTGGTGCCGCCGGCGGCGATGCCCACCAGGGCGTCGGCGGAGCTGAAGCCCCGCTCGATCAGGTCGTGGCGTCCGGCTTCACGCAGGTCTTCAAGGCCTTCGGAGCTACGCAGCAGGGCCGGTGCACCGCCGGCCAGCACACCCTGCACCAGTTCAGGATCGGTGCAGAACGTGGGGGGGCACTCGGCTGCGTCGAGGACGCCGAGGCGCCCGGAGGTGCCGGCACCGAGATAAAACAAGCGACCACCGGCCCGCAGGCGGGCACTGATGGCCTCCACCGCCTCGGCCAGGGCCGGTGCCGCCGCCTCCATGGCCAGCAGCGCTTTCTCATCCTCCCGACAGAACAGATCCACCAGTTCACTGGAGCTGAGCCGATCGAGGCTGGCACTGGCGGGGTTGGCCTGCTCAGTGAGCAGATGGCCGCGGTCGGGGGCAGAGGATCCAGCCGGGGCGGCGTTGGCGTCGGGAGCGATCACAGCAGGCCCTCCAGGCGACGGCGGAAGGCTTCGAGCTCAGCGCTCTCGGGGCCACGGCCTTCGCCGCCGTCCTGGGAAGCGGCGGAGCGAGAGGGCTCATCCTTCCAGTGGGTGAGATCCATATTCCGCTCCGGCGGGGCGATCAACAGCCGCTCCTCCGCTGAGCTGGGCAGGAAGCCGGTGGGCACGAAGCGGGCTTCATAGCCCGCCTGGCCGCAGAACAGTTCCATCTCCTCCCGCTCGATCGCCTCCACGCTGGGAACAGGAAAATCCTGGGCCTCCAGCAGACCGGCATAGCGCTCGGCATCATCCCGTTCCTCGAACAGCAGCACCACGGTGCGGCCACTCAGCTCCAGGGAGTGAATGCCTTCGTTGTCGGTGCCGGCCTCGAACAGCAGCACATGAACGGGCATGACGCGAACCAATCCCAGCGGCTCAGTGTCCCATTGATTGGGCCCCGGGCCCAAGGACCGCTCAACCGTCGCCGGACAATTCCTCCAGACGTCTGTAGAGCGCCACTTCGGAGTCGTTGAGCTGCTCAGGCAGAACGATGCGCAACTCCACCAACTGATCGCCCCGCCGCTCCCCCTGGCTGAGGCCCAGGCCCCGCAGCCGCAGCAGACGGCCACTGGAGGAGCAGGGGGGCACCGTGAGCTGCACCCGGCCCTCGAGGGTGGGCACCACCACCTTGCAGCCCAGGGCCGCTTCGGCCGGCGAGAGCTCCAGGTCGTAGAGCACCCGCAGGCCATCGATGCGCAGGCCATCGGGGCGGCGCACCCGCAGCTGCAGGAAATGGTCGGCCCCACCTGGAGCCACACCGGCCAGGCGCAGCCGCCAGCCATCCCCCGCCAGGGGGGGGGTCCAGAGCTCCACCGCCAGGCCTCCGGGCAGCTCCAGCTCCAGCCGCGTGCCGTCAAGGGCCTGTTCCGGGCTGAGCTCCACCAGCGTCTCCAGGTCGCTGGCGGCCTGCACCGGCGGCGGCGGCGGCGGGGCATGGGTCACCTCGACCCCGGGCCCCTGCCGGAACTGAGCCGCTGGCGGGCGCTGGGCAGACTCGGATCGCCGGCTGGACTCAGGCGGGTCGTACGCAGGATCGGGCTCTGGCGACCGGCGGTCGTCGGGGCGGGCCTGACGGCCGAACAGGGCGTCGAGGTAGTCGTCGAACTCGGGGAAGCCCGTGGCGAAGGGGTCAGCGCGCTCACCCCGCAGCGAGCCGGGATCGAGCCCCGATTCCCAGGCCTGGCGGCGGCGGGGGTCCGAGAGCACGGCGTAGGCCTCGTTGACCCGCTTGAAGCGCTCCTCGGCCACCGGATCGTTGCCGTTGAGATCCGGATGCCAACGGCGCGCCTGGGCGCGGAAGCCGCGCTTGAGCTCGGCGGCATCGGCCCCCGGGCTCAGCCCAAGGACCGCCCAGTGGTCATCACCGACCGTGGCGGTGGGGGTGGGGGTGCGGCTCACCGCCCTCAGTCCTCAGCCCAGGGATCATCGGCCCTGGGGCTGGGTCGCCGGCGCCCTTCAGCGGGCCAGTCGCCAGCACTGCGGCGCGAGGGCGCCGGGGCGGCGGCCGGTTCATAGCGATCGGAGCGATCGGGGGGAGGCGGCTCGCGGCGGGGTGGCTCGGGCCTGGAGCGCTCCAGACGTGGATTTTCGTAGGAGGAATAGCCCTCCTCCTGGTAGCCGCCGTAGCGGGTCGGGGGCGCCCAGGGGTCACCTCCCCAGCGCTCGGAAGACCCGGGGCGAGAGCGATCCCATTCGTCCCAGTCGTCGTCATCCGAGAAGAGGTCGTCCTTGATCGAGCCCAGGGTGTTCTTGAGGCCCTGCAGGGGGCCAGCGTCCGTCTTGCGCTCGCTGATCAGGCGGCGGTTGAGGCCATAGAGGGCTTCCTGCAGCTGACTGACAGCCAGGTCGAGTTCCGCCGGGTCGGCATCGTTGAGCTGCACCTGCACCTCGCCCAGGGCCATCTCCACGGAGCGCTGCTGCCTCTCCGCCCCGTAGGGACCGAGCTCGAGGGCGGCATCACGCAGACGGCGCTCCGCCTGGGCCACCAGGGTCTGGGCCCGGTTGAGCCGATCCACCACCACACGCTTGCGCCGGTCTTCGGCGGACTTGAGCTGGGCCTCCTCCAGCAGAGCCTGAATCTCGGCTTCACTGAGGTTGGAGCCCCCCTGAATGCTGACGCTCTGCTGGCGGCCGGTGGTGCGGTCGGTGGCCGACACCTGCAGCAGGCCGTTGGCATCGATGTCGAGCGACACCTGCACCTGGGGCACACCCCTGGGGGCGGGCGGAATGCCCGAGAGCCGGAAACGCCCCAGGGATTTGTTGTCCGCCGCCATCTGGCGCTCCCCCTGGAGCACATGGATCTCGACCGCCGACTGGTTGGCCTCGGAGGTGCTGAACACATCCGAGCGGCGCACGGGAATGGGGGTGTTGCGGGGAATCAGCACTTTCATCACCCCGCCGATCGTCTCCAGCCCCAGCGAGAGGGGTGTGACGTCGTTGAGCATCAGATCGCGCAGGTCACCGGTGAGGATGCCGGCCTGCACCGCCGCACCAATGGCCACCACCTCATCGGGGTTGACCGACTGGCAGGGTTCGCGCGGAATCAGGGTGCGCACCATCTCCTGCACCATCGGCATGCGGGTGCTGCCGCCCACCAGCACCACGTCATCAATGTCGTCGGCGCTGAAACCGGAATCACGCAGGGCCCGCTGGACCGGGCGCATCAGGCGATCGAGCAGATCGGGGCAGAGGGATTCAAAGGTGCGCCGCTCCAGGCTGGTCTCGATGTGCAGGGGACCTTCGGGGCCGGTGGCGATGAACGGCAGCGAGATCGGCGTGGTGGTGACGCCGGAGAGTTCCTGCTTGGCCTTCTCGGCCGCCTCACTGAGCCGCTGCAGCGCCTGACGATCGCGGCGCAGATCGATCTGGTGCCGGCTCTCGAAAGCCGCAGCCAGCCAGTCAACGACGCGCAGGTCCCAGTCGTTGCCACCCAGCTGGGTGTCGCCGCTGGTGGCCTTCACATCGAAGACACCATTGGCAATGCGCAGCACCGACACATCAAAGGTGCCACCGCCCAGGTCGAACACCAGCACCCGCTTGACCGCGCTGCGGTCGAAGCCGTAGGCCAGGGCCGCGGCGGTGGGTTCATTCAGGATCCGCTCCACCGTGAGCCCCGCCAGGCGGCCGGCATCGCGGGTGGCCTGACGCTGGGCATCGTTGAAATAGGCGGGCACGGTGATCACCGCCGCTTCCACCGGTTCACCCAGGTAGGTGGCGGCATCGTCCACGAGTTTGCGCAGAATGCTGGCCAGCAGCTCCTCCGGCGCGTATTCCCGCTCGGTGATGGGGCAGAGGATGCGAACATTGCCCTGGTCGTTGGCCCGCACCGTGTAGGGCACCGCCAGGCTGCCGTCGTCGAGTTCATCCCAGCCGCGGCCGGCGAAACGCTTGAGATTGGCGAAGGTGTTGCGGGGATTGAGCACCAGCTGGCGGCGGGCAAGCTGACCCACCAGCAGCTCCTGATCACGGCTGAAGCCCACCACCGAGGGCGTGGTGCGGCCCCCTTCGGCACTGGCGATCACCTGGGGCCGACCCCCCTCCAGCACTGCCACCACCGAGTTGGTGGTGCCCAGGTCAATGCCAACGATCCGGCCCATGCATCCCCAAAGCGAAGCCCCAAACTACTGGCTTCCTGACCGGAAGCCTGCGGTGTGGCTGCGCCTCCCGCGGCCACACCCCCACAGGTGTTAAGGCGTTCTTAGTGGTCGCGGCCCTGGATCGCAACCTAGGTTCTGGTGATGGGTCGTCCCACAGGACCACTCGATGTCTCTTCACTCGTTCCATGGTGATCCGATCTGAATCGGACCAGGATCAGTTCACTCTGCGCCGCCGCCCCTGGGCCGAGCGCAGCATCGATCGCGGCTTCAAGCGGCTGACGATCGTGCTGGCCTCGCTGGTGGCCGTGGTGCTGCTCGGCATCTTCCTGACGGTTTTCAGCGGGGCCCGCGAGGCGATGGCCACCTTTGGCCTCTCCTTCCTGGTCACCTCCGGCTGGGATCCGGTCAACAGCCAGTACGGGGCCTTCACGGCGATCTACGGCACGTTGGTGTCGTCGCTGCTGGCCCTGTTCATCGCCGTGCCGCTGGGGGTGGGCACCGCCATCTTCATCACCGAAAATCTGATCCCGCGCAGCTGGCGCGAGGTGATCGGCGTGATGGTGGAGCTACTGGCGGCGATCCCCTCGGTGGTGCTGGGGCTGTGGGCCATCTTCGTGATGGAGCCGTTGATCAGACCCTTCCTCAATCTCCTGCACCAGAGCCTGGGCTGGTTTCCCCTGTTCTCAACCACCCCCAAGGGACCCGGCATGGCGCCGGCGGTGCTGATCCTTGTGGTGATGATCCTGCCGATCATCACCGCCATTTCCAGGGATGCGCTCAATCAGGTGCCCCAGGAGCTGCGCCAAGGTGCCTACGGCGTCGGCAGCACGCGCTGGATCGCCATCTTCAATGTGATTCTGCCGGCGGCTCTCTCTTCGATCATCGGTGGAGTGATGCTGGCCCTGGGCCGTGCCATGGGCGAAACCATGGCCGTGACCATGATCATCGGCAACTCGATGAACTTCAGCTGGTCACTGCTGGCTCCAGGCAACACCATCTCCGCCATGCTCGCCAACCAGTTCGGTGAGGCCGATGGCATTCAGGTGTCAGCACTTCTGTATGCAGCTTTGATTCTGATGCTGCTCACTTTCGCCGTGAACATCATGGCGCAATGGATCGTCCGTAAGTTCAGCCTGAGCTACAACTGAGCAGCCCGCCATGACCCTTGCCACACCAGTCCGTACCGCCGGATCACTCCTGTTCAATCCAGGGCTGAAGCGGAACCGCACCGACAAACTCTTCACCTCGATCGCCGCACTGTTCAGTCTGATCGCGGTGCTGCCTCTGTTTCTGGTGCTGATCTATGTGCTGATCCAGGGGGGTCAGCTGATCAGCGTCAGCCTGTTCACCCAGCTTCCCCCGGCACCGGGGCTGGAGGGTGGCGGCATCGCCAACGCCATCATCGGCACCTTCGTGGTCACCCTGGTGGCCTCCCTGATCGCCATTCCCGTGGGAGTGGGAGGAGGGGTCTACCTGGCGGAATACGCCAGCAGCGGCTGGTTCGCCCAGTTCATCCGCGTCGGCAACGACATTCTCGCCGGAGTGCCCTCGATCATCTGCGGGGTGTTCGTGTACAGCGCCGTTGTCGCCACCCGCCTGTTCTTCGGTCAGTCCTATTCCGCCCTGGCTGGTGGCATCGCCCTGGCGGTCCTGATGCTGCCCACGGTGATCAAAACCACCGATGAAGCCCTGAAGCTGGTGCCCCAGGAGTTGAGCTGGGGAGCCATCGGCGTCGGGGCTTCGAAGTTCGTGACGATCACACGCATCACCCTGCCCAGCGCCTTCACCCCGATCGCCACCGGGGTGGTGCTGGCCATCGCCCGCGCCGCCGGAGAAACGGCACCCCTGATCTTCACGGCCCTGTTCTCACCCTTCTGGCCCGAGGGGCTGTTCAACCCGATTGCGTCGATGTCGGTGTTGATCTTCAACTTCGCGATCATGCCTTACGAAGCCCAGAACTCCCTGGCCTGGGCCGCTTCGTTTGTGCTCGTGATCCTGATCCTCGGCGCCAATCTCCTGGCCCGCTGGATTCGCCGGTTCGCCTCCAGCTAGCTCCCTGCGCTCGGACATCATTCCCACCACCCTGCACCCAGCCATGACCAGCACCCTGAATCAGCCCAGCACCAGCGCCACCCTGCCCAGCTGCCTCAGCCTGGAGAACGTCACCATCAGCTACGGCAGCTTTGAGGCCGTGCGGGATGTCTACATGGACATCCCCCGCAACCGGGTGACCGCCTTCATCGGCCCTTCGGGCTGTGGCAAATCAACGGTTCTGCGCGCCCTCAACCGCATGAATGATCTGATCGAGGGCTGTAGCCTGCGCGGTCGCGTGGTGTTCGATGGTCAGGACATGTATGCCCGTGAGGTGGATCCAGTGGAGGTGCGTCGCCGCATCGGCATGGTGTTTCAGAAGCCCAATCCCTTTCCCAAGAGCATCTACGAAAACATCGCCTTCGGGGCGCGCATCAATGGCTACAAGGGTGATATGGACGAACTGGTGGAGCGTTCCCTGCGCAAGGCCGCCATCTGGGATGAAACCAAGGACAAGCTCAAAGAGAGTGGCAACGCCCTCTCCGGCGGCCAGCAGCAGCGGCTCTGCATCGCCCGCGCCATTGCCGTGGAGCCGGAAGTGATCCTGATGGACGAGCCCTGCTCGGCACTGGATCCGATCTCCACCCTCAAGATCGAGGAGATGATGCATGAGCTCAAGAAAAGCTTCACCATCGTGATCGTCACCCACAACATGCAGCAGGCGGTGCGGGTGTCGGACTACACAGCCTTCTTCAATGCCGAAGCTGTCGATGGCGGCAGCGGCAAGGTGGGCTACCTGGTGGAATTCAACGACACCGAGCGCATCTTCAACGCCCCGGTGCAGCAGGCCACCCAGGATTACGTCACCGGCCGCTTCGGCTGAAGCTCCCACTGGCCCCTGTCAAGCAGCCCGTCCAACAGCTGGACAGGCTGAAACGAAGGGCTTGCTCAGGGGCCGATGAAGGCATAAAAAAGCCGGCTGCAGGAGCCGGCTTTTGTGTTGAAAGCGGAGAGGGAGGGATTCGAACCCTCGATAGAGTTGCCCCTATACAGCATTTCCAGTGCTGCGCCTTCGACCACTCGGCCACCTCTCCAGCGGCTGTTATGGGGCAGATGTCAATGTAGCAGTCAGCCCAGAGGGTCCAATTCCATCCGATGACACGACGCTTCCCGATCACGGTGCACTGGCGGCAGGAACAACGGCTGATCCGATTGGAGGTCCCTGAAGGGGAGTACATCCTGCGCAGTTTTGAAGCCCAGGGTCAGCCGCTGCCCTTCAGCTGCCGCAACGGCTGCTGCACCACCTGTGCCGTACGCGTGATCTCCGGCGAGATCGATCAGCAGGAGGCCCTGGGGCTCTCCCAGGACCTGCGCCGGCAGGGCTACGGCCTGCTCTGCGTGGCCAGAGCCACCGGCCCCCTCGAGGTGGAGACCCAGGACGAGGACGAGGTTTACGAGCTGCAGTTCGGCCGCTATTTCGGCCGGGGCCGGGTGACGCCGGGCCTGCCCCTGGAGGAGGAGTGATGGAAGCCTCGCCAACGGACACTCGCCAGCCAGCGCCCAGCCTCTCCGCCCAGGCCCTGCTCGATTCAGCCCTGGGGTTTCCCGAGCTTGAACGGTTGGCGGCTGTGGCCCGGGAGGCCGCCAGTGCCGGCGCCCGGGTGCTGGCCCACCACTTCGGCAAGCTGGAGTCGATCCGCGAGAAGGGCCGGGCCGGCGATCTGGTCACCGAGGCCGATCTGGCGGCGGAGCAGGCGGTGCTGGCCATCCTTGAAGCCCGCACGCCGGAGCTGGGGGTGCTGGCCGAGGAAAGCGGGCGCAGCCGCACAGGCTCGGATCTGGAGTGGTGCGTCGATCCCCTCGATGGCACCACCAACTACGCCCATGGCTATCCCTTCTTCGCCACCTCGATCGGTCTCACCTGGAAAGGGGCTCCGCTGCTGGGGGCCATCAGCGTGCCGGCCCTGGACGAGCTCTACTGGGCGGCCCCCGGCCTGGGGGCCTGGTGCAACCAGCGGCCGCTGCAGGTGAGCGGCTGCCACGACCTCGCCGCCTCGCTGCTGGTCACGGGCTTCGCCTACGACCGCCAGAGCCAGCCGGACACCAACTACGCCGAGTTCTGCTGGTTCACCCACCGCACCCATGGCGTACGCCGCGGCGGGGCAGCGGCGGTGGATCTGGCCTTCGTGGCCGCCGGCCGGCTCGATGGCTACTGGGAACGGGGCCTCTCCCCCTGGGACCTGGCCGCAGGGGTGGTGCTGGTGGAGCAGGCCGGTGGGGTGGTCAGCCGTTACGACGGCGGTGCCGCCAGCCTCGCCGAAGGCCGGCTGATCGCCTGCACGCCCGCCCTGCAGGCGGCCCTGATCGAAGGTCTGGGCCAGTGCCAGCCCCTGCCCGGAGAGCTGTTCGGGGCTCCGGAGCTGGGCCCCTGAGCGATCGCTCCATAGGATCCAGCGTCTCCCGTCCCCCAGCCCCTCCGCCCCCATGGCCCTGCAACCCGCCGCCGGCGCCAGGGATCTCCACCCCCGCCAGGTGGACCGCAACCGCCAGCTCTGCCAGCGCCTGGCCGCGGTGTACCGCCAGTGGGGCTACCAGGAGGTGGCACCGCCGATGGTGGAGCGACTCGACACCCTCGAGGCCGGCGGTGGCATTGCCGAGCGCGAGGTGATGCGCCTCACGGCTGAGGAACCGCTGGGGCTGCGGCCCGAGCTGACCGCCTCGATCGCCCGGGCCGCCTGCACCCGACTGGCTGATCGTCCCCGGCCATTGCGTCTGTGGGCCGAGGGCAGCACCTTTCGCAGCTTCACCGGCGACGGCGGCGGTCAGCGCCTGAGTGAGCGCCTCCAGAGCGGCGTGGAGCTGCTGGGGGTGCGTTCCGCGGCGGCGGATGCCGAGCTGATGGCCCTGCTGCTGGCCTGCAGCGAAACCCTTGGCCTGCAGGCCAGCCACCAGCCGCGGCTGCTGGTGGGCCACCACGGCGTGCTCTCCGCCCTGCTCGACGAGCTGCCCGCCGACCAGCGCTCCAGCGCCCGTCAGGCCCTCTCAGGCTTCGATCCCCTGGCGATCGCGCGCCTGCCCCTGGCCCAGGCCCAGATCGAGCGGCTGCAGGAGCTGATGCGCCTGCGCGGCGCACCGGCGATGGTGCTGAGCCAGCTGCGCCGCCATCTGGGGGAGAGCCCTTTGATTGATGAGCTGGCCGCTGCCCTGGAGATCGTTGAGCCCACGGCCGCTCGGCTGGGGATCGGCCTGCAGCTGGATCCCAGCTTCCAACCCCATTTCGACCTCTACGACGGAATCGTGCTCAAGCTGGTCTGTCTTGGGGCCGAGGCGCCGGTGGAGATCGCCAGCGGCGGCCGCTACGACGCCCTGGTGGGCCGCTTCGGGGCAGCCGCCAGCGAAGCGGCCGGTGTGGGCTTCGGCTTCTCGATCGAGGACATCCGCGACCTGCTGCTCAGACCCGGTGCCCGCGATCCGGCCGGCCGGCCAGTGCTGGTGGCCTACGGCCAGGGTTCCAACCTGGCCGCCGCCCTGGAGGCCCTCGCCGGTCTGCACGGGCAGGGCCAGAGCGCCGAGCTGCTCCCCGAGGCCTGCCCCAGCCGGGAGGAGGCCGAAGCCACCGCCCAGCGCCGGGGTTGCTCAGCCCTGGAGTGGCTCCCCTGAGCCCAGGACAGCTCCAGGAGCCGCCGCCGCCAGCGGCAGCATTTCTAAGATCAAGTCCCGCAGCACATTTCAGTCATGGCCCACAGCATCGTCACCGACATCTGTGAGGGCGTGGCCGATTGCGTCGATGCCTGCCCGGTGGCCTGCATCCACCCCGGCCAGGGAGCCAACAGCAAGGGCACATCCTTCTATTGGATCAATTTCGACACCTGCATCGACTGCGGCATCTGCCTGCAGGTCTGCCCGGTGAGCGGCGCGATTCTGCCGGAGGAGCGCGCCGATCTGCAGCGGTCGGATTAACCGGCCACCGGCCGCTCCGCCATCAGACGGTCCCACGAGGCACTCCCGCCGGAGCCCAGGTTCGGAGACCCCTCCTTGCAGTGGCTTGAGCCCGGTGGAGGGACGAGCCTAAGGTCAGCTCAAATCCTTACAAGCTGACGGAATCATGGCGGTGCTGGAACAGGGTCAGATTCAGATCCACACCGAGAACATCTTCCCGATCATCAAAAAGGCCGTCTATTCCGGCCACGAGGTGTTCCTCAGGGAACTGGTCAGCAACGGAGTGGATGCCATCAGCAAGCGCCGCATGGCCGCCATGGCTGGCGACTGCAGTGAGGGCGCCGAAGGGCTGGTGAGCATCAGGATCGATCGCGAGGCCAAAACCCTCACCATCAGCGATAACGGCATCGGCATGGTGGCCGATGAGGTGAAGCGCTACATCAACCAGGTGGCCTTCTCCAGCGCCGAAGACTTCCTCGAGAAGTACAAGCGTGAAGATGACGCGATCATCGGCCATTTCGGCCTCGGCTTCTACTCCAGCTTCATGGTGGCCGAGCGGGTGGAGCTGATCAGCCTCAGTGCCAGCCCCGGCAGTGAAGCCGTGCGCTGGAGCTGCGACGGCTCCCCCAACTTCAGCCTGGAAACGGGCGAGCGCGCCGAACCCGGCACCGATGTGATCCTGCATCTGCAGGAGGAGGAGCTGGAATACATCGAGCCGGCCCGCATCCGCTCCCTGATCACCACCTACTGCGACTTCCTGCCGGTGGAGGTGCAACTGGAGGGAGAAACGGTGAACAAGCGGGAGGCACCCTGGCGCAAGAGCCCGCGGGACCTCAGCGACGAGGATTACATCGCCCTCTACCGCTACCTCTATCCCTTCCAGGGAGACCCCCTGCTCTGGGTCCATCTCAACACCGACTACCCCTACACCCTGCAGGGCATCCTCTACTTCCCCAGGATCACCGGCCGCGCCGACTGGGAGAAGGGCGAGATCCGCCTCTACTGCAATCAGGTGTTCGTTTCCGATTCGATCAAGGAGGTGGTGCCCCGTTACCTGCTGCCCCTGCGCGGGGTGATCGACTCCCCCGACATCCCCCTCAACGTCAGTCGCAGTGCCCTGCAGACAGATCGGCGGGTGCGCTCGATCGGCGGCTTCGTGGCCAAGAAGGTGGGGGACCGGCTCAAGGAGCTGCACCGCGATGAGCCCACCCGCTACGCCGAGATCTGGGAGGGAATCGCCCCCTTCATCAAGATCGGCGCGATGGAAGACGAGAAGTTCGCCGATCAGGTGGCCGAGCTGATCCTGTTCGGCACCAGCGCAGCAGCGGCCGAGCCCGATCCGATCGCCGTGGGCGAGAAGGCCTACACCACCCTCACTGGCTACCGCCACCGTCTGCAGAGCAGCGAGGAGCAACGCATCCTCTATTGCACCGATGAAGCGGCCCAGGCGGGGCCGCTGGCCCTCTGGCGCGGTCAGGGGGCGGAGGTGCTGCTGGCCGACACCCTGATCGATGCCCAGTTCATCCCCTGGCTTGAAGACCGCCACAGCGAGCTGAAGTTCCAGCGGGTGGACGCGGAACTCGACGCCAGCATCCAGGAGCAGGAGAGCAGCCTGAGCGATGCCGACGGCAGCGACAGCTCCGAGAAGTTGCGGGAGCTGTTCTGCAGCGCCCTGGCCAACGACAAGGTGACCATCCAGGTCCAGGCGCTCAAGGGGGAGAACACCCCGGCGGCCCTGATCCTGCTGCCGGAGCAGATGCGCCGCCTCAACGACATCGGTGCTCTGATGGAGCAGCGCCTGCCCGGACTGCCCGATCACCACGTGCTGGTGGTCAACCGCCGTCACCCCCTGGTGGCCGGCCTGCAGAAACTCTCCAGCGGCGCCGTGCTCACGGGAGTGGGTACCAGCTCCCCCAGCCAGCAGCTGGCCCAGGAACTCAGTGGCCACATCTATGAACTGGCCCGCCTGGCGGTGGGGGGCCTTGAGCCCAACCAACTGGCCGGTTTCCAGCAGCGCAGCGCCGACCTGATGGGCCGGCTGATGGAGCGGGGCCTCTGAGGGCCCAGTTGGGGGTGCATCCCCTTTGTTAAGGTGCACCCCTGCTTATTTGATGCTTCCATGTCCCGGGTTTGTCAGCTCACCGGCAAGCGCGCCAACAACGGCATGGCTGTCAGCCATTCCCACGTGCGCACCAAGAAACTCCAACAGGTGAACCTGCAGGAGCGCCGCCTCTGGTGGGCCGAAGGCAACCGCTGGGTGAAACTGCGGGTCGCCACCAGCACCCTGCGCACCATTCAGAAGAAAGGCCTCGGCGCCTACGCTCGCGAACTGGGCGTCAACCTGGCCAAACTCTGACTCTGCCAAGAGGTCAGCCGTTGTGAATCGCCGCCAACTCCTGCAAGGAGCGCTCCTTCACAGCGGCGCAGCGTTGGTTATGCCAGCCGCAGTTTCGGCGTGGCTGAGCTGGCCCAGCAGGGCTCAGGCCATGGGAGGCACTCTGCCTGGCCTTGATCAACCAGCGCCCGCGTTCAGCCTGCCGGGCTTCGGGCCCGGCCTCGATGGCTCCGGCAGGCTCGGGCTGGATCAGTTCAGTGGTCGCTGGCTGGCTCTTTACTTCTATCCCAAGGATTTCACCGGCGGCTGCACCCTTGAGGCGCGGGGATTTCAACGGGATCTCCAGCAGTTTCACCAACTCAATGCCGAGGTGGTGGGCATCAGCGCAGACGATGTTGCTGAGCATGCCTCCTTCTGTGACAGCGAAGGGCTGGTGTTTCCGCTGCTCTCCGATCCCGGCGGTGCCGTGAGCCAGCGCTACGGGTCCTGGATCGCTCCTTTCTCCCAGCGGCACACCTTTCTGATTGATCCCGAGGGGGTGCTGCGGGCCCGCTGGGTGGCGGTACGCCCCTTGGGCCACAGCCTCGAGGTGCTGGATGAACTCCAGCGCCTGCAGGCCTGAGTGAACGCTGGCCTGGGCCTCGCCCTCAGCGTCCCAGCCAGCGGCTCAGCAGCTCAGCATGAACCTGGCATCCCAGGCGCAGTTCCTCGATCCGCTGCGGTGGAGGGGGGTTCTGCAGCTGCTGCAACCACTGCAGCTCCAGGGTGCTGGCGTCCTGGAGCTGCTCCAGCTCGAAGCAGGGGCAGGCCAGCGCCTCGGCGGCGGCACGCACCTTGGGGTCGTAGCTGAGGGCCGCCAGGGGGGCACCGGCCAGGGCCGCCACGATCAATCCGTGCAGCCGCATCGACAGCACCAGGGCGGCGCCGCTGAAGAGTTCCATCGCCTCTTCGGGTGTGGCCACAAGCACTTCGCGGCTGCGCTGGGCCAGCCGCTGGGGCATCAGTTCCCGGCGATCCAGCTGGGCCAGCAAGCCCCGGTCCTGATCCCGGTGGAACGGCAACCAGAGCACGGGCCGATCCGCAGCGGCCGCCACGGCATCGAGGGCCGCCAGCAAAGGCGCCCAGCGCTCGCCATCCAGCAGCTCGGTGGGCCGCCAGCAGATCACCAGGGGGCCAGCTGACCCATGCCAGGGCCGTTTCGCCAGCGACCAGACCGGGTCGCTGCCGAGCACGCCGGGCCGGCCCCAGGCAGCCGCCAGCTGGGCTGAGGCTGGATCCCGCCAGCTGCTGGCCTGCACCAGCCTCAGCAGGCGGCGCACCAGCAGGCGGCTGCGGCGCCGGCGCAGGGGGCCCAGTCCCTGGCCCCAGAGCAGCACAGGCTTGCCCTGCAGCCGCGCCGAGATGATCAGGGCCGCGTAGTAGAGGAGGCTGCGGAAGCTGGTGGCGTCCTGCAGCAGGCTGCCGCCCCCCAGCACCAGGGCATCGCAGCGATCGAGCGAGCGCCGCACGGCAGTGAAATTCCGTCTGGCGCAGGTGCGCACCCCCAGCCGCTGCTGCACCTCCCCCTGATCGAAAGCGGTCACCAGGGGATCGCAGCCTTCGGGCAACTGGGCCAGCAGGGCGCTGAGCAAGGCGTCATCGCCCAGGTTGTGCTCGCCGTAGTAGCCGCAGATCAGCGGTTGGACCCCTTTCTGCGCTGGCGCCACCGCACACCTGATCCAATCTCCAGGGAGGCTACGGGAGCAGGAACGAAGCCAGCCCCTTAGCCACAGCGGTTACCTCCTGTTACAATTCACGCAATACTGCTTCACATGCAATGTCCAGCACCGACTCCCGCTTTGGTTTCGTCTCCTTCGCTGAAACCTGGAATGGCCGTCTCGCCATGCTCGGTTTCGTGATCGGCCTCACCACCGAAATTCTCACCGGCCAGGGCATCCTCGGCCAGATCGGCCTCGGCTGATTGCCTCGATTCAGCATCACCTCAACCCCGTCCGGCACTCCGGGCGGGGTTTTCTGTTGGCGGCCACCCTTCAAGCCCCAGACTCCGTACATTGCAGGCTCACGTGGGTGCCGGGCGCCATGCATGCCCTTTCACTGCCCACCTGGTGGATCCATGTGGCCTCGGTCCTGGAGTGGATGCTGGCCATGGTGGCCGTGATCCGCTGGGGTGAGCGCCGCGGTGAAACAGAGTGGCGCTGGCTGGCCCTGGCCATGCTGCCGGCCCTGGTGAGCGCCATGGCGGCCTGCACCTGGCACCTGTTCGACAACCCCATCGAGCTCCAGGGCCTGGTGGTGTTCCAGGCGGGCACCACCTTGCTGGGCAACGTGGCCCTGGCGGCGGCCGCCTGGACGCTGCTGCCCGAGAGGAGCCAGTCATGACGGTCGTTGGTCTTGGGGCCCTGGCGGCAGTGGATCCCAGCCCTCTGTTCGTGCTCTCGCTGTTGCCCTATCTGGCCTTCCTGCGCTGGGCCGCAGCCAGCAAGCGTTTCCCGCCCCTGGCCCTGCGCGGTTTCCAGTTCACGCTGGTGTTCGTGGCGGTCACCATCGCCGCCGCTGTGGTGGCGGAGCTGCGCTTCGGGCAGCAACTGGCCGATGTCGACCGCCTGCATGGGAGTGCGGAGGCCTTCTTGACCGTGGCCAACCTGCTGGTGCTCTGGGGCTTCAGCCGCGCGGAGCCAGGCCAGGAACCGCCTGATCCCGAGGCCTCAACAACGGGCCCCAGCGGTGAACAAGTCTTAAGCACCGGTGTAGAGCCAGCGGTTCCCCCGGAGGATGGGGCGTCAGTTTTAGATCCAGAATGATCGCTCCTCTTCTCGCCGTGGTGCCCACCTCACTGACCTGGTCGCCCAAGGTGGCGCTGGTGATGATCGTCTGCAACGTGATCGCCATTGGCGTCGGCAAGGCCACCATCAAGTACCCCTCTGAGGGCGCCAAGCTGCCCAACGATCGCTTTTTCGGTGGCTTCAGCCACGCCTCCCTGCTGGCCACCACCAGCCTGGGTCACATCTTCGGCATCGGCGCCATCCAGGGCCTGGCCTCCCGCGGCGTGCTCTGAAGCCCAGGCCCTCAGCCAGCCAGCGGCATTCCACAACCCAAACAAAAGGCGGGCTCAACACCCGCCTTTTCTTTTGGGTTATCCCCCAGCCTCAGCCTGAGCCGCAGTTCAGACGGTGAGCGGCTGGCGTTGGATCCCCAGCAGGGCAAAACGCTGCAGGATGCGATCAGCCATCTGGGGGGCAGTGAGCCCGAGGGCGATCTTGCTCTGGTCCGGGCTGGCGTGGTCCACCAGCTGATCGGGGATACCGAGGCGGAACACGGGCACCATCACGTCGTGGTCGCTCAAGGATTCGACCACCGCGGCACCGAAGCCCCCGGGCAGGGCCCCTTCCTCCATGGTCACCACCCGGCCGATTCGGCGGGCCAGGGGCAGGATCAGGCTTTCATCCAGGGGACGCAGGAAGCGGGCATTCACCACCGCAGCCCTGATGCCCTGCTCCTGCAGCAGGCCGGCCGTGGCCATGGCCGGCGCCACCATGGCCCCGTAGGCCACGATCAGCAGGTCATCGCCATCGGCCAGCTGTTCGCCGTGGCCGATCTCCAGAGCTTCCCAGCCCTCTTCCATCAGCGGCACCCCTTCGCCTTCGCCGCGCGGAATACGGATGGCGCAGGGGCCGCTGTGGCCGATGGAGGTGACCAGCATCCGCTGCAGCTCTGCCTCATCCTTGGGCGCCATCACCGTGAAATTGGGCACGGCCCGCAGATAGCTGATGTCGTATTGGCCCTGGTGGGTGGGGCCATCGGCCCCGACGATGCCGGCACGATCGAGCACGAAGGTCACCGGCAGCTTCTGAATGCCCACGTCGTGGATGAGCTGGTCGAAGGCGCGCTGGAGGAAGGTGCTGTAGATCGCCACCACCGGCTTGAGCCCGGCCGTGGCCATGCCTGCCGCCATGGTGACGGCATGCTGCTCGGCGATGCCCACATCGAAGTACTGCTTGGGCAGGGCCTTCTCCAGCAGATCGAGGCCGGTGCCGGTGGCCATCGCCGCGGTGATGCCCACCACGGTGGGGTCCTGCTCACAGATGCGCACCAGGGTCTGGCCGAAGACCTTGCTGTAGCTGGGCGGTTTCGGCTTGCCGGAGGGGAAGCCCTTGCCGGTCTTGAGGTCGAAGGCGGACTGGGCGTGGTACGCCACCTGATCGGCCTCGGCATAGGGATAGCCCTTGCCCTTGATGGTGGCCACATGAACGAGCACCGGGCCTTCGCAGCGGTGGGCGGCACTGAAGGTGCGCACCATTTCGGCGATGTCGTGGCCGTCGATCGGACCCATGTAGGTGAAGCCCAGCTCCTCGAACACGGCGCCCACCTTGGGCACCGCCAGCCGGCGCATGCTCTCCTTGAGGCGCTCGAGTTCGGGCGGCAGCTCCCCATGCATGAAGGGCAGGTGCTTGAAGGCCTCCTCGGCGCTGCCGGAGAGGAACTGCAGCGGCGGGCTCAACCGCATGCGGTTGAGGTAAGTGGAGAGGGCGCCCACCGGAGCTGAGATCGACATGTCGTTGTCGTTCAGCACCACCAGCAAAGGGGTTCTGGGGAGATGACCGGCATGGTTGATCGCCTCCAGCGCCATGCCGCCGGTGAGGGCTCCATCGCCGATCACCGCCACGCACTTGTGGTCCTCGCCGCGACGGTCGCGGGCCAGGGCCATGCCCAGGGCCGCCGAAATGCTGGTGGAGGCATGACCAGCCCCGAAGTGATCGAAGCGGCACTCGCTTCGCTTCAGGTAGCCGGCCACCCCGCCCTGCTGACGCAGGGTATGGAACTGGTGGTAGCGCCCTGTGATCAACTTGTGCGGATAGGCCTGGTGACCCACGTCCCAGACCACCCGATCCGTCTCCAGGTCGAGGGTCTGGTAGAGGGCCAGGGTGAGTTCCACCACACCCAGCCCCGGGCCCAGGTGTCCACCGCTGGTGGACACCACCTCCAGATGCTTCTCACGAATCTGGCGAGCTATGGCTTCGAGCTCGCCGATGCTGAGGCCATGCAGCTGGTTGGGATGGCTCAGCTCACTGAGATGCATACCCTGATCAGTTCTGAAAATTCAATCTACGACCTGCCTTCGGCCGAGTGGGGCCAACGGTCACCTTTCCTGAGGCCGGCCGCTCTCCGGCCCGGCACACTGGAGCCATGGACGACATCCTCCAGCGCATCCTGCGGGCGCGGGTCTACGACGTGGCGATCGAGTCGCCGCTCGATCTGGCCCCCAACCTCTCGCGGCGGCTGGACAACACCGTGCTGCTCAAGCGCGAAGACCTTCAGCCGGTGTTCTCCTTCAAGCTGCGCGGGGCCTACAACCGCATGGTCCAGCTCAGCGGCGCTGAGCTCAAGCGTGGCGTGATCGCCGCCAGCGCCGGCAACCATGCCCAGGGAGTGGCCCTGGCGGCCGAGAAGCTGGGCTGTCATGCCGTGATCGTGATGCCGCTCACCACCCCGGCGGTGAAGGTGCGGGCCGTGGCCGCCCGCGGCGCCGAGGTGCTGCTGCACGGAGACACCTACGACGAGGCCTGCCTGCGGGCCAGAAGCCTGGAGCAGGAGCTGGGCCTCACCTTCATCCATCCCTTCGACGATCCGGAGGTGATCGCCGGCCAGGGAACCGTGGGCCTGGAGATCCTGCGCCAGTGCTCGACGCCCCCCGATGCCATCTATGTGGCCGTGGGTGGTGGCGGTCTGATCGCCGGCATCGCCGCCTTCATCAAGAGCGTCTGGCCCCAGGTGGAGGTGATCGGTGTGGAGCCGGTGGATGCCGATGCCATGACCCGCTCCCTGGCGCAGGGCCGGCGGGTGAGCCTGGACCAGGTGGGACTGTTCGCCGATGGGGTGGCCGTGCGCCAGGTGGGGGAGCACACCTTCGCTCTGGCCCAGCGCTATGTCGATGCCATGGTCACGGTGGACACCGATGAAATCTGCGCCGCCATCAAGGACGTGTTCGAGGACACCCGCTCGATCCTCGAGCCGGCGGGTGCCCTGGCCGTGGCCGGCATGAAGGCCGACGTGCAGCGTCGGGGTCTGAAGCAGCGCACCCTGGTGGCCGTGGCCTGCGGCGCCAACATGAATTTCGATCGCCTGCGCTTCGTGGCTGAGCGGGCCGAGCTGGGGGAGGAGCGCGAAGCGATGCTGGCGGTGGAGATTCCCGAGCGCCCGGGCAGCCTGCGCCAGCTCTGCGAACTGCTGGGGTCCCGCAGCCTGACTGAATTCAGCTATCGGATGGCGGACCACCGCCTGGCCCACATTTTCCTGGGGGTGCAGGTCGACGGGCCGCGCGACAGCGCCGCGTTGATCAGCCAGCTGGGCGCCGGCGGCTTCCCCTGCCTTGATCTGAGCAGCAACGAGCTTGCCAAGCTGCATCTGCGTCACATGGTGGGGGGGCGCCTGCCGGAAGCGGCCTGCCACGCCGGCGCCCCCCCACCCCGGGAGCTGCTCTATCGCTTCGAATTTCCCGAGCGGCCGGGTGCGCTGATGGCCTTCGTCAACGCCCTGCATCCCGACTGGACGATCAGCATTTTTCACTACCGCAACCAGGGGGCCGACGTGGGCCGCATCGTGGTGGGCGTTCAGGTGGACGAGCAGGATTCCGACGCCTGGGAACTCTTCCTCTCCGGGCTGGGTTACCGCCACTGGGACGAGACCCGCAACCCGGCCTACCGGCTGTTCCTCGGCCCCGCCAGCCAGCCGGTGCCTGCCCTGGCCTGAGCTTGCGCTGTTCAGCTGCGGTACGGTGCGACCAACGATGGGTCGGCTGGGACCATGTCCAGCGCCTCCTTATCTCTGCCGGCACGGCTTGAGGCCATCCTGTACCTCAAGGGACGCCCCCTCAGCCTGGGCGAACTGGCCGAAATCGCTTCAGCGGGCCTGATCGAGCCGATCGAGCGCGACGCCGTGGAGATGGCCCTGATCACCCTGATGGCCGACTACGCGCACCGGGACACAGCCCTGGAAATTCGCCAGGACGCCCAGCGCTTCAGCCTGCAGCTGCGTGACAGTCACGCCGACCTGGTGCAGACGCTGCTGCCGGTGGACCTCTCCACCGCCACCCTGCGCACCCTGGCGACGGTGGCCCTGAAGCGACGCATCCTGCAGTCGGACCTGGTGGAGCTGCGCGGATCGGGCGCCTACGACCACATCAAGGAGTTGCTGGCCCAGGACTTCATCGAGCGACGGCGCCAGAGCGACGGCCGCTCCTTCTGGATCAGCCTCAGCGACAAGTTCCACCGCACCTTCGCCGTCACCCAGCTGGCGACGGTTGACCCCACCCCCGTGGTGAGGGCAAAGGGCAACCCAGCTGCATAGAGTCAGCATTGAGTTGCTGCAGGCCTTGCCCATGATCATCGTGAGTCAGATCCTGGCCGTGCTGGCCCAGACCCTGGGGATCTACCTCCTGGTGCTGCTGGTGAGGGTGCTGCTGAGCTGGTTCCCCAACCTCGACTGGAGCAATCCGGTGCTGAGCACGGTGAGCTCGATCACCGATCCCTACCTCAATGTCTTTCGCGGCCTGATCCCGCCCCTGGGTGGCCTTGACCTTTCGGCAATCCTCGCGTTCGTAAGCCTCCAACTTGCTCAGGGAGGGCTGAATTTCCTCAGCGGATCGCTGATGGGCGGGATCGGCTACTGAAACGCCGGAGCCATCCATGTCTTCAGGCGGGATCAAGCATGGCCTGCTCCAGCGGCAGCAGCTCGTCGTCGACACCCGCCCGCACCCGCACCGGTGCGTTGAATCCCCTGGCCTTGGCATGGCTGACCTGCAGCGGGCCAGGGGTACCGGCCGGCACCGCCAGGCGCAGACCAAAGCGTGACTCCCCGGGGGGGACATCACCGATGGAGCCCACCCGGGTGCGGTTCTGCAACACCGGTTCACCGCTGCGGTCGCTGATCACGGCGAACAGATCCGTGTCAATCACCGGCTGGGAGCGGGGATTGGTCACCGTGCCGCGCAGGGCATAGCAACTGGCCCCACTGGGGCGCTTCAACTGCGGCTGGGCTCCCGGGTCAGCCTCAAGGCAGGGCTCCAGGCTGATGTCCGTCACCGCCAGATCGAGGGCCCAGGCCGGGGCTGCGGGAGCCACCAGCAGCAACAAGGCCAGCAGCAGCGCCAGCGCTGTGGGCAGGTGCCGCTCACGGCAGGCGGACTGGGCTGAGGGGGGTCTGGGGCTCAAGGGGTCCTCCGGGTGGCTCGGGCTGGTCAGGGCTCGTGGTGGATGGCTCTGGCTGCTCCAGTCTGGTGCTAACGGTGGTCGCCGCTTCCCCCGAGGGTCTGGCGGCTGGCCCGTCCCGCCAGTTTCGCCAGATTGGCGCGGGCCACATCGTCGAGCGTCAACCCCAGTTCACTGGCCAGCTGCGAGACGTACCAGAGCACATCGCCCAGCTCGAGGGCCAGGTCCTCCACCAGCTCAGGCTCGAACACTCCGCCGCGGTCGCGCAGCACCTTCTTGACCTTGTCGGCCACCTCACCGGCTTCACCGCAGAGACCGAGGGTGGGATAGATGGGATTGGCCCCCACCTGGGGGTAGCGGGCGGTGGAGCGAGCCTGGAGCTGGTAGTCGTTCAGATCCATCGGTTCAGCACCATCGGCGGCAGGAGAGGGGCGGGACCGGATGGTAGTTTCCGCCTGAACCTTCGGCTTCCCGATGGCCCAGCCCGATCTGTCGCGTCGCACCAAGATCGTGGCAACGATCGGTCCAGCCACGGAGTCCCCCCAGCGCCTGCGGGAGTTGATCCAGGCCGGGGCCACCACGTTCCGCCTCAACTTCTCCCACGGGGACCACTCCGAACATGCCGCCCGGATCGCCACGATCCGTCAGGTGGCCCACGAGCTGGGTATCCATGTGGGCATCCTCCAGGATCTCCAGGGTCCGAAGATCCGCCTGGGACGCTTCGAAGGCGGCCCGATCACCCTGGCCAACGGTGATCCCTTCGCCCTCACCTCCCGGCCGGTGAGCTGCAACCAGTCGATCGCCACGATCACCTACGACCGCCTCGCCGATGAGGTGACCGCCGGCAGCCGCATCCTGCTGGATGACGGGCGGGTGGAAATGGTGGTCGAGTCGGTGGACATCCCCGAGCAGACCCTTCACTGTTCCGTGGTGGTGGGCGGGGTGCTCTCCAACAACAAGGGGGTGAACTTCCCCGACGTGCAGCTCTCGATCCGGGCCCTCACCACGAAAGACCGGGTGGACCTCAGCTTCGGCCTTCAGCAGGAAGTGGACTGGGTGGCCCTCAGCTTCGTGCGCAACCCCTCCGACATGCAGGAGATCCGCGAGCTGATCAGCAGCCAGGGCTACAACACCCCGGTGATCGCCAAGATCGAGAAGTTCGAGGCGATCGATCAGATCGACGCCATCCTTCCCCTCTGCGATGGCGTGATGGTGGCCCGGGGCGACCTGGGGGTGGAGATGCCGGCGGAGGAGGTGCCCTTGCTGCAGAAGGAGCTGATCCGCAAGGCCAACACCCTGGGCATCCCGATCATCACGGCCACGCAGATGCTCGACAGCATGGCCAGCTGCCCGCGCCCCACCCGGGCAGAGGTGAGCGATGTGGCCAACGCCATCCTCGATGGCACCGACGCGGTGATGCTCTCCAACGAAACCGCCGTGGGCGATTACCCGGTGGAAGCGGTGGAAACGATGGCCAGGATTGCCCGCCGCATCGAGCGCGACTATCCCCGCCGGGCAGTGGACAGCCACATCGCCTCCACCATCCCCAACGCCATCAGCCAGGCGGTGAGCACGATCGCCCGGCAACTCCAGGCCGCCGCCATCCTTCCCCTCACCAAGAGCGGGGCCACGGCGCGCAATGTCAGCAAGTTCCGTCCGTCCACAACGATCCTGGCGATCACCAGTGAGGTGAAGGTGGCCCGTCAGCTGCAGCTGGTCTGGGGGGTCAACCCCCTGTTGATCGGCCATCAGGCCTCCACCACCAGCACCTTCACCCTGGCCATGGGCGTGGCCCAGGAGAGGGGTCTGCTCAAAGAGGGGGATCTGGTGGTCCAAACCGCCGGCACCCTCTCAGGAGTGAGCGGCTCCACTGATCTGGTCAAGGTGGGCATCGTCTCCGCCGTGCTGGGTCGGGGCCTGGGCATCGGCAACGGCTCGGTCAGCGGCCGGGTGCGGGTGGCCACCACCGCCGAGGAGGCGGCGCGGCTGGAGAGCGGTGAGATCCTGGTGGTGCGTGAAACGAGCGCCGGCTACCTCGATGCCATCCGCAAGGCCCGGGGCGTGATCGCCGAGGCAGACGGCTGTGACAGCCACGCCGCCGTGATTGCCCAGCGGCTGGGGGTGCCCGTGATCGTGGGGGTGGCCAATGCCACCTCCGATCTGCGCCTGGGCGAATTCGTGACCCTGGAGGTGCGCGAGGGGGTGGTGCACCGCGGCGCCCGCAACCACACCCAGGCTGACCGCAGCGAAACCATTCTCTGAGGCTGTCGCCAGCGGCCGCCGCCGCTGGCCATGATGCAGTCCTGAACGCTGCTGGCGGCCATGGCTTCGAAACTGCCCCTGGCGGAAACCGTCGGGATGGCTCTCAACACCCTCAAGGCCAACCGGCTGCGCAGCCTGCTGACCATGCTCGGCATCGTCATCGGCAATGCCTCGGTGATCACCCTGGTGGGGGTGGGCAAGGGGGCCCAGAACCTGGCGGAAGGTCAGCTCAACACCCTCGGAGCCAATGTGCTCTTCGTGGTGCCCGGCAACAACGACACCCGCCGCCAGGGGATCGAGAATCCCCGCACCCTGGTGCTGGAGGACGCCGAGGCGATCGCCGAACAGGTGCCCAGTGTGCGCCGGGTCGCCCCCCAGATCACGATCAACGAAGTGATCCAGTCGGGGGGGAACAGCTCCAACGCCTCGGTGTCGGGCATCACCCCGGATTTCCTGCCGGTGCGGCGCTTCGAGATCGCCCAGGGGCGCTTCTTCAGCGACGACGACATCAAGGGCGCCCGCAACGTGGCCGTGATCGGCCCGGACCTGAAGCAGAAGCTGCTGCCCTCGGGCTCCGCCATCGGCCAGTCTCTGCGCATCCGCGATCAATCCTTTGAGGTGATCGGCGTGATGGCCGCCAAGGGTGCCGCCTTCGGCACCAACCAGGACGAAGCCGCCTACATTCCGCTCTCAACGATGGTGAGCAAGCTGAGCGGCCGTGACCCCACCTACGGGGTGGTGCTCACCTTCATCAGCGCCGAGGCCCGCGACGAGGCCAGCACCAGCGCCGCCAAATTTCAGATCACCAACCTGCTGCGCCAGCGCCACCGCATCCTGCGGGAAGACGATTTCGCTGTGCGATCCCAGCAGGATGCCCTCTCGATTGTGGGCACGATCACCGGGGGGCTGACCTTGATGCTGGGGGCGATCGGCGGCGTGTCGCTGCTGGTGGGCGGCATCGGCATCATGAACATCATGTTGGTGTCGGTGAGTGAGCGCACCCAGGAGATCGGCCTGCGCAAGGCGGTGGGAGCCCGCAGCGGTGATGTATTGCTGCAGTTTCTGGTGGAGTCGCTGGTGCTCGCCAGCCTCGGCGGCCTGATCGGCAGCGCCGTGGGCCTGGGCACGGTGATGGCGGCGAGCCGCTTCACCCCCCTGCCGGCCTCGATCGACAGCGGCAGTGTGCTGTTCACCGTGGGGCTCTCTGGATCGATCGGCTTGTTCTTCGGAGTGGTGCCGGCCCGCCGAGCCGCGCGGCTGGATCCGATCGTGGCCCTGCGCAGCCTCTGATCGCGACGGGGTACGTGTCCTGCGACACCTCGCCGTGTACCCCGCTTGGATCAAGAAAACCTTAAGAAAGCTGAACGGTGCCGTCTGTGACCAAAGCAGTGGATGGATGGTGGCTTAGTGGACAGAGTTTCTGAATCTCCTCTCTTGGCCCTGCTCTCCTGCGGCTATCGCAATACCAGCGACCGCATGGTGATCCTGCGGTCCTGCGGGCCTGATGAGTTCTATCTCGAGCGGGTCATTTTTCCTTTTGAACTGCTCAGTTTTCAGGCCCCCAAGGGAGCGGAGCTGGAGATCTGGACCCATGGCCTGGGGGGGCCTGAACTGCTGGAAACCCTGCCGAGCTCCGAACTGCTGATCGAGCCAAGCGATCTCGAAGGCAACGAGAGCCGTGACGATCCGGCCTGGCTGAGCATCGGCTGAAGCTCTGTCACCGGGGGGCCGCCGGCTGAGACAACCATGACAAGCTGAAAACAGTGGCGCAACTGCCGGGTTCTCTCGGCTGAGGGTTGCGGGCTTTACACTTGTTAAAAATTTCCCTCAGCCATGAATCAGCGCTGGCGTCTCTTCGCTCTCTGGCTGCTCCCGATCGGAGTGGCTCTCTTCCTTGGCTGGCAGGTGCTGGGGAACGGCGGTGCCAGCCGATTCACCCCTGAGGGCCGCACCGACACGGTGGCGCCACGCAACGCCGCCGTGGCGCGGATGAGCTACGGCCGCTTCCTCGACTACATCGACGCGGGTCGCGTCACAGCGGTCGACATCTTCGATGGCGGCCGCACCGCCGTGATCGAAGCCGTCGACCCTGACCTGGACAACCGTGTGCAGCGCCTGCGCGTTGACCTGCCCGGCCTGGCTCCAGAGCTGATCAACAACCTCAAGACCCAGGGCATCAGCTTCGACATCCATCCGCCCCGCAGCACCCCTCCGGCCCTGGGAATCCTGGGCAACCTGCTCTTCCCGCTGCTGCTGATCGGTTCACTGATCTTCCTGGCCCGCCGCTCCTCGTCGATGCCTGGTGGTCCAGGCCAGGCGATGCAGTTCGGCAAGACCAAGGCCCGTTTCGCCATGGAGGCTGAAACCGGTGTGATGTTCGATGACGTGGCCGGCGTGGAGGAGGCCAAGGAGGACCTCGAGGAAGTGGTCACCTTCCTGAAGCAGCCGGAGCGCTTCACCTCCGTGGGCGCCAAGATCCCCAAGGGTGTGCTGCTGGTGGGCCCTCCCGGCACCGGCAAGACCCTGCTGGCCAAGGCCATCGCCGGTGAAGCCGGTGTGCCCTTCTTCTCCCTCTCCGGTTCGGAATTCGTGGAGATGTTTGTGGGCGTCGGCGCCAGCCGGGTGCGCGATCTGTTCAAGCGGGCCAAGGAAAACAGCCCTTGCCTGATCTTCATCGATGAGATCGATGCTGTGGGCCGTCAACGCGGGGCCGGCATCGGCGGTGGCAACGACGAGCGGGAGCAGACTCTCAACCAGCTGCTCACCGAGATGGACGGCTTCGAGGGCAACAGCGGCATCATCATCATCGCCGCCACCAACCGGCCTGATGTGCTCGATTCAGCTCTGATGCGTCCGGGTCGCTTTGATCGCCAGGTGAGCGTCGATGCCCCCGACATCAAGGGACGGCTCTCGATCCTCAAGGTCCACTCCCGCAACAAGAAACTCGCCGCAGACGTGTCGCTCGAGGCCGTGGCCCGGCGCACCCCTGGCTTCACCGGTGCCGATCTGGCCAACCTGCTCAATGAGGCGGCCATCCTCACCGCCCGCCGCCGCAAGGAGGCCACCACGCTGATCGAGATCGATGACGCCGTCGATCGGGTGATCGCCGGCATGGAGGGCAAACCCCTCACCGACGGCCGCAGCAAGCGCCTGATTGCTTACCACGAGGTGGGCCATGCCTTGGTGGGCACCCTGGTGAAAGACCACGACCCCGTTCAGAAAGTCACCCTGGTGCCCCGCGGTCAGGCCCAGGGACTCACCTGGTTCGCCCCCGACGAGGAGCAGATGCTGGTGAGCCGCGCCCAGCTCAAGGCCCGCATCATGGGTGCCCTCGGCGGCCGGGTGGCGGAAGACGTGGTCTTCGGCCACGCCGAAGTCACCACCGGTGCCGGTGGTGACATCCAGCAGGTGGCCAGCATGGCCCGCCAGATGGTGACCCGCTTCGGCATGAGCGACCTGGGACCGATGTCTCTGGAGGCCGGAAATCAGGAGGTGTTCCTCGGGCGTGACCTGATGACCCGCAGCGACGTCTCCGATTCCATCTCCCGCCGCATCGACGAGCAGGTGCGCAGCATCGTTGATCTCTGCTACCGCGACACCCAGGCGCTGGTGGCCAGCCACCGCGACTGCATGGACCGCCTGGTGGAGATGCTGATCGAGAAGGAAACCCTCAACGGTGATGAGTTCCGCGCCGTTGTGGCTGAATTCACCCCCATCCCTGAGAAGGAGCGCTTCTCCCCCCTGCTGCCCGCCTCCTGATTCAGGCAGCCAGCGGCACCATTCTCTGGCGGGGCCGGGTTCTTAACCGAATCTTTTCCCGCCGGACTGGATCCAGTACCTAGCTTCAATCATTACGCGTTCAGGCTTTGAGCAGCACCCGCTCACCGATGGAGTCGTTCAGCGCCTATCGCGGCGACGACTGGAGTCCACAGCGGCTGGCCTTCCACCAGAATCTGGAGCGCTTTGCCGATCGTGTCGGGCTGATCGTTGGCCTGCAGAGCAACGGCAAACTCAATCAGGACGAGGCCTACGACGAGATCCGCATGCTCTGGAAGGAGCTCAAGGGCAGCAAGAACGGTCTCGAGATCCCCGACAAGCCCTGAGTCATGAGTCACCACCCTGCCGATTCGCCCACAGGAGTCGTTCAGAGGCAGAGCACAACAAAAAGCCAGCTTCGTGAGAAGACTGGCTTTTTGTGATGGCTGTTCAATGGGCCGACAGCTCAGAGAGGCCGCACGGGGCGCTTGTCGATCACCTTGTCGATCAGGCCGTAGGTCACCGCTTCCTCTGGTGACATGAAGAAATCGCGGTCGGTGTCGAGCTGGATGCGATCCAGGGGCTGGCCGGTGCGATCGGAGAGCTCCCGGTTCAGCTTGTCCTTGAGGTAGAGAATTTCATCGGCCTGAATGCGGATGTCGCTGGCCTGACCGCGGGCCCCGCCCAGAGGCTGGTGAATCATCAAGCGGGAGTGCTGCAGGCTGCTGCGCTTGCCCTTGGCGCCCGCCGTGAGCAGGAAGGCACCCATGCTGGCGGCCAGTCCCACGCAGACCGTCTGCACATCAGGTTTGATGTGCTGCATCGTGTCAAAGATGCCAAGACCGTCGTAGACGGATCCGCCGGGAGAATTGATGTAGAGAAAAATATCTTTCTCGGGATCTTCGGCTTCAAGGAACAGCAGCTGTGCCACCACCCGATTAGCGGATTCAGCGGTCACTGGCTCGCCCAGGAAAATGATGCGCTCGCGCAGCAGCCTGGAATAGATGTCAAAGGCGCGTTCACCCCGGCCCGAATCCTCAATCACGATCGGGATCATCGGCAACGGCAGAGCAACTCGGTTGATCCTACCGACGACGGTGGGTCCGCCGCCCGATCGGCCCGGGGGGGTGCAGCGCTAAGGTCCAACCATTCGAGCGGATGAGTGTGAGCGCCTGCCTCACCGTTGCTGACAGCAAGCGTGCCTTCCACGCAGCCTTTCCCTATGTGATCGGCCCGCTGTACCGGCGGATGGTTGATGAACTCCTCGTTGAGCTGCATCTGCTCAGTCGGCAGAGCGGGTTCCGTGGTGACGGCCTGTTCGCCGTGGGCCTGACCCAGGTCTTTGAGGGTTTTGCCAAGGGCTACCGGCCCCAGCAGCAGAGCGAGCCCCTGTTTGCCGCCCTCTGTGCCTCATCGGGCTTCGATGCCACGCAGATCCGTGCCCAGCACGCCGCCGCCGTGGCGGCGGTGGGAGAGCACAGCCTGGAGGAGGTGAAGCAGTGGCTGGCCCAGCGGGGCAAGGGGGCTCCTGAGCCGATCGCCGGCGTTCTTGCCGACATCGACAGGCCCGATTTCCACTACTCGCGCCTGTTCGCCGTCGGCCTGCTCTGCCTGCTGCAGCGGGCCCGCGGCGCCGAAGCGGTGGAACCCCAGGCCCTCAGGGAAGCCGCCCACGAAATCGGCGAATCCATGGGCATGATGAAGGAGCGGGTCGACAAGGACCTGAATCTCTACGCCAGCACCCTCGAGAAGATGGCCCAGGCCGTCGAGCTGATGGAGGAGACCCTGGCCGCCGAACGGCGCCGGCGCGAGCGCCAGGCCCAGGAGGGCAACGCTGCCCCTGCCGCCGGCAAGATCGACGACAGCGGCACCGCCACTGCCGTTGCGCCCGAGCCGGAGACGAGCCCTCCGGCCGCACCCCAGGGCAGCTGAGCGGCTCAGGGCCCGGGTCCAGCCCCGGGCTGGGGCTTCTTCACTGCCGCCGCCGGTGGAGCTGGCGGCTGGGCTGGCGGCTGAGAAGCCTCCAGGATCAGCGATCCCCACAGCCATGACAATCCCGTATCGCCTGCGGAGCCGGCCCCAGGAGCTTGGGGAGCTCCAGCGGGGGCCGAGAGGATCTGCAGCTGGCTGGAGCGGCGAGCCACCGCCGGCAGGTCCGCAGGCAGCAGCCCAAGGGCGGCCAGGGCCTCGGGCCTGACCCTCAGATTCAGCCCACCACCAGCCGGCGGTCTCGCCGCCTCGAAGCGCTCGGCACCGGGCAGAGCGGCCCCCAGCACGAACAACAGCTCAGGGACCCCACCTGCGGCTGGCACCACCCAGCGCCAGCCGCCCAGGGGGGTGCCGTCCTCGCGCAACCAGAGACTGCTGGACAACTTGGCTGCCACAGCGGGAGCGGCCGCCGCCGGCGCGGAACTGGAAGGGGAGCGCTGGTCGGTGAGGCCCTGGCGCTCCAGGGCCTGGCCCAGAGCCGAGAGCCAACGGGTCCAGGCGGAGCGGTCCGGTCCCACCGCCAGCTGCAACTCCAGTGACGCCAGGAATGGCCCCTTGGGCTGGGGCCTGAGGCGCAGCCGAAACGGTGTGCTCTGCAGACGTTCCAGGGCGGCCTGGTCAAGGCCGTAGCGCTCCATCAGCGGTTGGCGGATGACAGCGTTGCTGAGCAGGGCGTCGAAGAGGAGATCCAGCCGCGCCCCGCTCACCTCCAGCAGCTGATCGGCAGGCAGGGGCGGTTGGCTGGCGCTCGGCGGCGGCGGCAGCGGCGAGACTGGAGCCACCGAATCGGGCTTGGAGCTGGCCTCCCCCTGCCAGCTGAGGCCATCGGCTTCGGCGCTCACCGTCAGGCAGCCCTGCTGGAACCGCTGCAGCAGCGGGGCGAGATCACCGGAGATCTGTGCCAGGGCGAGCTTGGTCCAGACCACGGCCTGGCGGGTGCGCAGCAGGTTGACGCAACGTTGCTCCAGACCCCGGGGGGGGCGGGCGCTGCGGCCGAGGAGCTGTTGCAGCGTCTGGAAGGAGAGAGGATCAGGGGCGATCACCACGAGATCGTCCACCCGCAGCGCCCGATCGGGCAGGGCAGCACTGGCCTGCGGGCCGAACAGGCGGGCGGGCACCACCAGATGGGCCGACCCTTCCCGACCCCAGAACTGCCACCAGGTTCCCCGCTGACGGGCCCAGAGCCGGCGGCTCGGCTCCGGACCCAGGCGTTCCTGCCAGAGCAACGGCACCGGCCGGGCCTGATCCGCCTGGAAGCTCTGGGTCAGGCTGGCCACCCCCACCACCCGCTCCAGCCCCTCGGCATTGGAGCGGGGGAAGCGGTGGAGCTGGCTGACAGGAGCCAGCACCAGCAGGGCGATCACCGCGGAGGTGATCGGCAGCGGGCCCAGACGGGGGGCGGGAGGCAGACCCTTCCAACGCGCCAGGGTGAGGGTCATGGTGAAGGAGGGGTCATGGCGTACAGCGTGGTGCGTCGCCGCACCGGACGGCCCAGGCCGGCGGCGGCGGCCTCCAGCTGCTGGGGCGACTGGGCGGTGCCGCCGCGGGCTCCGGCCATGCTGGTGATGTGTTCTTCCATCAATGTGCCGCCGAGGTCGTTGCATCCCCAGCGCAGGGCTTCGCTGGCACCATCGAGGCCCAGTTTCACCCAGCTCGGCTGGTGGTTGAGGAACCAGGAGCCCAGCAGCAGCCTGGATTGGGCGGTCAGCACCAGCATGTCGGCGCGGTCGGGCTGGTCGCGGCCGACCCGGCGGCGCAGGGGCGCAGGGGCCGCCTCGCCCACGTAGGGCAGCAGCACGAATTCGCTGAATCCAGGCTGGGCCCTGCCCCAGGCCCGTCGCTGCAACTCCACCAGGGTGAGCAGGTGGGCGACCCGATCAGCGCTGGTCTCCAGGTGACCGGCCATCAAGGTGGCGGTGGTGGCCAGGCCGCGGCTATGGGCCTGGAGCACAACCGCGCACCAGGCCCGGGCAGAGAGCTTCTCGGGGCAGAGCTCCCGGCGCACCGCCTCACTCAGCACCTCGGCGGCTGTGCCGGGAATCGAGCCCAGGCCCGAGGCCTCCAATACAGCCAGGACGGTGTCCAGTGGCAGCTCATCCTGCTCGGCGATGAACAGCAGCTCCTGGGGGGAGAAGGCATGCAGGTGAATGCCAGGGGCGGCCTCCGCCAGGGCCTCCAGCAGTCTGGCGTGATAGCGCAGGGAGCTCCCCTCCAGCCGGGCCTCGGAGTTGAGGCCGCCCTGCAGACACAGTTCGCTGGCCCCCAGCGCCTGGGCCGCCGCCGCCCGCTGCTGGAGGGTGTCGAGATCAAGCCAGTAGGCCCCCTCGCTGCCGGCGTCGCGGCGGAAGGCGCAGAAGCTGCAGTGCTTGACGCAGTGATTGCTGACATTGAGGTTGCGGTTCACCACGTAGGTGACGGTGTCGCCGGCCAACTGCCGGCGCCGCTGGTCTGCCGCCTCGCGCAGAACCTCCAGGCGAGCTTGTTGCGCCAGCTGGGGCCGGGAGGCTGAGTCCGTGGCCAGGCAGAGCGCCAGGGCCAGGCTGGGGTCAGGCACCCCAACGGCTGCTGAGCCGACGAGCGACCCTGCAGCCGGCCAGCTGGAACCAGCTAGCGCCTGCAGCAGATCCTCAAGGGAGGCCCCCCGCCAGGGCTCCAGCGCTGCGGCGTCTGGAGGCGGAACCAGCACCGCCGCGGCCTCGCGCCACGACCATGGGGCCAGCGGTTCTGGCCGAACCGAGGTCACCGTCGTCCGGAGGACAGGCGGCCCGACGGGAGCGGCGACGGGCGCTTCGCCCGGCGACGGTCGCGCCACTCAATGGCGGAAAGGTAGATCACCCCAGCCGTGACGAAAACCAGCAAGATGGTCGCCGTCACAGCCAGCAGGTTGGCGCTGGTGAAGGAAAGATCAGGCATCAGGGTGTGACTTGGGCCCTGGGGCGATCAGAAATTGATCGTGCCGTCGCCGTTGCGGCCCCAGACCACCATCGCGATCGAAAAGCTGAACAGGGCAGCCAGGGAAGCCCAGGCGAGGGAGATGAGCATGGGGTCGCCCAAGCAACGGAGAGTCAGAGTTTACCTAGGATGGGGCCGCCCCAGACGCAGTCCACCGATGGCAGCTTCGGGAGTTCAAACGGCCCCGGTCCCGGTCAGGATCCGGCAGCGCCAGCCCTACCCCCATCTGCGGATTGTGGTGCTGGACGATGACTTCAACACCTTTCAGCATGTGGTGACTTGCCTGGTGCGCTACCTGCCGGGCATGGGGCCTGATCAGGCCTGGGAGCTCGCCCATCAGATCGACTCCCAGGGCTCTGCGGTGGTCTGGAGCGGACCCCGGGAGCAGGCCGAGCTCTACCACCAGCAACTCAGTGCAGAGGGATTGACGATGGCGCCCCTGGAGCGGGAGTGACCTCAGCCCAGCTGCAGGCTGCGGCGATGGGCTGCGGCGATGGGCTGCGGCGATGGGCTGCGGCCTCCTCAGGGGCCTGCCTAGGCTTGGTGATCGGTGCAGCAGACCCATGGGCCGGGTGGTCATCACCCACAGCACCTACGTGGAGGGCCTGATCCCCGTGCTCAAAGCCCTGGCTCGCGACGAGGGCATTGACACGATCACTCCAGCGGTGATCAGCCGGGTCAAGGGCCACAGCCCGCGCCTGCGCCTGCGGGTGTCAGTGCCGATCAATGGAGGGTTCAAGCTGATGGCCCGCCGCGGCAGCAGCGCCCAAGAAGTGTTCGTGCTCACCACCTGGCCGAAGGAGCGGCTCCAGGACCGCCTGGAGCTGCTCTGCCTCAAGGCTTGAAAAGGGTGAACCGCCATGCCGTCTTGCCCCAGTGTTCGACCTGGTAGTACCAGAGGAGCAGTCAAAGTGGGGCTTCGTTTCCGGCAACAGGGCCGGTGTACGTCACCGTCACGACAGACCACCCACGTCGAAGAGGGAGTCAGATCAGAAACTGTGAAAGGCAGTCACCAACACAGCAGTTCAGTGCAACTCTAAGGGGTATGAGCGGCAGGCAGTGGCCAGATCGCCCGAACCTCCGCCAGACGCCGCGCAGCCTCCCTGGCCCGTTCGGCCGCCCCTGAGGCCTTGAGTGTCAGGGTGATGTGGCCGAGCTTGCGCCCAGGTCGGGCCAGACGCTTGCCGTACCAATGCAGCCGGGCGGCGCTGAGGGCCTCCAGGGCCTGGCGTTGCCTGGCGTAGGCGGTCGTCGAGGTCTCGTAGCCCAGCAGGTTCACCATCAAGGCACCCTCCAGCTGCATGGAGGTATCGCCGAGGGGCTCCCCTGAGACGATGCGCACCTGCTGGGCAAACTGGCTGGTGCGACAGGCTTCAATCGTGTAGTGGCCGGAGTTGTGCGTGCGCGGGGCCAGCTCATTGATCAGCAGACCCGAGCGTCCGTAGAAGAACTCGATCGAGAGCACGCCCACGTAATCGAGGGCTGCCAGCAGCGAGGCCGCCACGTTGCGGGCACGGGCCTCCACCGCCTGGCTGGCGGCCGCCGGGGCCAGCACCCAATCACAGACCTGATCGTGCTGGTGGGTCTCCACCAGGGGGTAGCACTGCACCGCTCCGAGGTGATCGCGACAGGCCACCAGCGCCAGCTCCTGCTCGAAGGCCACGAACTCCTCCAGCAGCCACAGGCTCGGATCCACCGCCTCGATCAGGGCCTCCAGTTCCGCCTGGGAGCGGATCACCCGGGTGCCGCGGCCGTCGTAGCCCCCCCGGGCCGCCTTGGCCATCAAGGGGAAGTCGAACCCCTGCGGCAGCTGGGGGGGCAGGGGGGTTAGGGGCGGCAGGGGCTCTTCCGCCCCGCTTCCATCCGCATCGTCTGCGGTCGGCGGCAGGTCATCCGGCTCCAGCGCAGCCGGGGGAGTGAGGATCTGCTCCAGCGAAAACCAGCGAGGGGAGGGCAGATGCAACCGCTCCAGCAGCTCGCGCTGGCGGCGCTTGCAGACCAGATCCGCCAGGGACTCAAGCCGCGGAATGAAGACCACACCCTCCTGCTCCAGTGGGGCGAGGGCCCCAAGGTCGAGCCATTCGTTCTCGAAACTGATCGCTGAGACCCTCTCGGCCAGCCGGCGGGTGGCCGAGAGGTCGGCCAGGGGGGCCCGCACCACACTGGTGGCCAGGCGGGCGGCTGGATCGGAGAGCTCCGGGGTCTGCACATGCAGCTCAATGCCCTGCCCGCGGGCGGCCTCCGCCAGCATCCAGGCCAGCTGGCCGCCCCCCACCACGCCGATCGTGCCGCCCATCGCTGACCTCACCGGACCACGCGCCCCAGGGCCGCGCGCCAATTCAGAAGCTTGCCACTCCCTTGACCATCCACCTGGGCTGCTTCAGCTGAAGCCCTTCTCCCCCACCGCCAGAAAACGCAGCAGGCTGAAGAACAGCACGATCAGAAACAGGGCCAGGCCCACGGTGCAGGCGTAACTGATGTCCAGCTCGGAGAAAGCCTGGTCGTAGACGTAATAGACGAGGGTGCGGGTGGAATCGGCCGGCCCTCCCTGGGTCATCAGATACACCTCCTCAAACACCTTGGTGGCGGCAATGGCCGAGATCACCCCCACCAGGGTGATGTAGGGCCGCAGCAGGGGCAGAGTGATGTCGAGATGACGGCGCCAGCCCTCGCTGCCATCGAGGGCGGCAGCTTCGTAGAGCTCCGGTGAGATGCCCTGCAGGCCCGAGAGAAAGATCACCATGTAGTAGCCCAGGCCCTTCCAGAGGGTCACGAGCATCACGGCGGGCAGGGCCAACCAGGGGGTGGTGAGAAAGCCGATGGGCGTGAAGGCATCCCCCAGCCAGGCCGCCAGCCAACCATTGATCAGGCCGTTTTCGGCGTAGAGCCAGCGGAAGGCGATGGCCGCCACCACGATCGACACCAGCACCGGCGTGTAGAACGCGGCGCGGAACAGGTGGATACCGGGCAGCTGGCGATTGACCAGAACAGCCAGGGCGAGGGACCCCAGCACGATCGGTGGCACCACACCGACCAGATAGAGAAATGTGGTGCCCAGCACCTGCAGGAAGACCGGATCGGCCAGCAGACGGCGCACGTTGGCCAGGCCGACGAAGCGCAACGGTTCGCTCACATCGAGCCCGGTGGCGGTGAAGCTGATCACCAGGGCCATCCCAGCCGGGATCAGCACCGAAACAGCGAGCAACAGCAGGGCCGGGGTCAGAAAACCCCAGGCCGTGGCGCTGCGGCCCCAGCGGCCCGCAAGACGGCGGGACGACGGCGAGGCAGCGGGGGAACCATCCATGCAGCCATTGTGGGGCGAACCATGACGAGAGCCAGGGTCGTGCAGAGCAACTTCGGCGGCAGCGACCCGCTGCAGGTGCTGCGACAGGTGTTCGGCTACGACCGGTTCCGTGGTCCCCAGGACGCGATCGTGCGCCACGTCATCGACGGTGGCTCCGGTCTGGTGCTGATGCCCACCGGTGGCGGCAAATCGCTCTGCTATCAGGTGCCGGCCCTCTGCCGGGAGGGCCTGGCGGTGGTGATCTCACCCCTGATCGCGCTGATGGACGACCAGGTGCTGGCCCTGCGCCAGGCCGGGGTGAGGGCGGCGGCCCTGCACTCCGCTCTGGCGAGCGAAGCCGTCAGCGACCTCTGGCGCCACCTGCAGCGGGGCGAGCTGGATCTGCTCTACGTGTCCCCGGAGCGGCTGCTGGGCGGAGATCTGCTGGAGCGGCTGCAGGAACGCCCCCTGGCCCTGTTTGCCATCGATGAGGCCCACTGCGTCTCCCAGTGGGGCCACGACTTCCGCCCCGAGTATCTGCAGCTGCAGGCCCTGGCCCAGCGCTTTCCCCAGGTGCCGCGGCTGGCCCTCACCGCCACCGCTGATCCCCGCACCCGCGGCGAGATCATCGAACGCCTTGCCCTGGAGCAGGGCCGGGTGTTCCTGGCCAGCTTCGATCGGCCCAACATCCGCTATCTGCTGCGACCCAAGCAGGAGGCCAAGGAGCAGCTGCTGGCCTTTCTCGAAGAGTTCCGGGGCGAAGCCGGCATCGTCTATGCCCGCTCCCGCAGCCGGGTGGAGAGCTTCGCCGCCCTGCTCCAGGCCGCCGGCCACGACGCGGTGGGCTATCACGCCGGCATGGAGGCGTCCCAGCGCTCCAGCGCCCTCAGCCGCTTCCGCAACGACCCCGGCGTGGTGGTGGTGGCCACGATCGCCTTCGGCATGGGCATCGACAAACCGGACGTGCGCTTCGTCGCCCATCTGGATCTGCCCAAGAGCCTGGAGGCCTACTACCAGGAAACCGGCCGGGCGGGGCGCGACGGCCTGCCCGCCACCGCCTGGATGGTGCACGGGCCAGGAGATGTGCCCCAGTTGCGGCGCTTCATCGAAGACTCCGACTCCGACGCCGCCCAGAAGCGGATCGAGCACGACAAACTCGACGCCCTGGTGGGCTTCACCGAGGCTCCGGGCTGCCGCCGCCAGGTGCTGCTGGCCCATCTGGGCGAAACGCTGCCGGAGCCCTGCGGCAACTGCGACCGCTGCCTTGAGCCCCAGGTGCTGGAGGACAGGACCGTGGCGGCCCAGAAGGCACTCTCGGCGGTGTATCGCACGGGCCAGCGTTTCGGTGCCGCCCACCTCACCGATGTGCTGCTCGGCGCCGACACCGCCCGGGTGCGATCCCTCGGCCACCGGGAGCTGAGTGTGTACGGCATCGGCAAGGAGCTGGACCGGGACCAGTGGCGCACTCTGCTGCGCCAGCTCACCAGCCAGGGATGGCTGGAGCCGGTGCCCGAGGGCCGCGGTGGGCTGCGCTGGGGGGAGGAAACCCGGGTCAGGGCCCTGCTGCGGGGAGAACTGAGCCTGGAGCTGCTGCCCGCCACACCGCCCCGGCAGGAGCGCCAGCGGGCGTCGGAGCGCAGTCGCGGCGGCAGGCCGTCACTGGCGGTCGGGGCCGCTGAAGCCGAGGTCGACGCGGGCCTGATCACGGCGCTCAAGGACTGGAGACGGCTCCAGGCCCGTGAGCAGGGAGTGCCCCCCTATGTGGTGTTCCACGACCGCACCCTGGTGGAGCTGGCGGCGCGGCGGCCGTCACGCCTGGACGACCTGGGGCAGGTGAGCGGCATCGGCGCCGCCAAGCTGGAGCGCTACGGCGAGGCGGTGCTGGCGGTGATCGAGGGCTGGCAAGCCCAGACCTAGCCTGTCCAGCCTGCCTGCCGCACCGGCCGAAGATGATCCCGCTCCTTTCGATCGAGGTGGCCCTCAGCAGCCAGCCGTACTCGGTGCTGATCGGCACGGGCAGCCTCGATCAGCTCGGCCCGCTGATCCGCTCCAGCGGAGTGGCGGCCGCCACCAAGGTGCTGGTGGTGACCAACCCTGTGGTGGAGGGCTTCTATGGCCCCAGGGCCCTCGCGAGCCTGCGCGGTGCGGAGCTGGAGCCCAGCCTGCTGGTGCTGGAGGCGGGAGAGGATCAGAAAACCCCCGCCAGCGTGGCCCTGATCCATGACAGGGCCCAGGCCCTGAAGCTGGAGCGCAGCTCCTTGGTCGTGGCCCTCGGCGGCGGGGTGGTGGGCGACATGGCGGGCTTCGCCGCCGCCACCTGGCTGCGCGGGATCGCCGTGGTGCAGGTGCCCACCACCCTGCTGGCGATGGTGGATGCCTCGATCGGCGGCAAGACCGGGGTCAATCACCCCGGTGGCAAGAACCTGATCGGGGCCTTCCACCAGCCCAGGCTGGTGCTGATCGATCCCAGCAGCCTGGCCACGCTGCCGCAGCGGGAATTCCGCGCGGGCATGGCCGAGGTGATCAAGTACGGCGTGATCGGTGATCCCCAGCTGTTCAGTGAGCTGGAGGCCGCCGCCGACCTCTCCAGCCTGGAGGCGGTGGGAGACGACCTGCTGCAGCGACTGCTGGAGCGCTCCGCGGCCGCCAAGGCCCGCGTGGTGTCAGCCGATGAACGGGAAGGAGGGTTGCGCGCGATCCTCAACTACGGCCACACCCTTGGCCACGTGGTGGAGACCCTCTGTGGCTACGGCACCTACCTCCATGGCGAGGCGGTGGCGCTGGGGATGGTGGCGGCCGGCGACCTGGCGGTGGCCATGGGCCTCTGGAGCCCGGCCGAGCAGCAGCGGCAGTGCGCCCTGATCGCCAAGGCCGGCCTTCCCGCCCAGCTGCCGGCCCTGGATCCAGAGGCGGTGCTGCTCACCCTCCAGAGCGACAAAAAGGTGAAAAGCGGCCAGGTGCGCTTCGTGTTGCCCACCGCCATCGGCCAGGTGGAGATCCGCAACGATGTGGGCGCTGATCAGATCCGTGCGCTGCTCAGCTCCTCCATCGCAGCCGCCACGGCCTGAGCAGGAGCGTTCAGCGTTCGGGTCGAGTCGGTGCCGGATGGGGAGCGACAGCTCCAAAGGGAGCCATGCTGGGGATTCCTCACACTCGGTTCGCCCGTCATGTCTCAGGAGCAACTCAAGGCCTTCCTCGCCAGGGTTCAGGACGACGGTGAACTCAGGCGTCAGGTGCTGGGTTCCTCCACCGCTGATGATGTGGCCAGGATCGCCACCTCCCTGGGCTTTGATGTCTCCGGCGACGAGCTGCTGCGGGCCTCTGGCAAGCGCATCGGCAGGGTGACGATCACCAAGCAGGATATGCCCGGCGAATACAGCTGAGAGCCACGGCCACCGGATCATTGAGCATCAAGATCGTCGCTCCATCGAGATGAACAATCCAGACCAGATCCTGGTTGCCGATGACATCGGCAACCCCTGTGCAACACTATGCATGGATCGGCATGTCACGATGACGATGCCTTCGGGCAGGAGCTTGGGGTGGTGGTTCACTCTGGGCTCTTCCACCCGCCAGTTCAAAGACGCAGCACCAGTCCGTCGCGGCGGTGGAAATCGGCCACTGAGCCGGGATGGGTCACGGCCCAGTGGCTGAGCAGCCCCTGGCGTTGCTCGATCACGGCGCAGACCCCGGCCACGAGGGCTGAAGACGTGGAGCGGATCTCCTCGGGCAGTGGCCAGTTGAGCGCCAGCTCCAGACCACCTGAGGCGGACTTGAGTTCGAAGGGCAAGGCCTGCAGAGAGGGCTCGATCGCCATCCCCTGGCGGTAGCCGCTGAAGCGATAGACGTTCCAGTGGCCAGCCGCTGAAAGATTCACTTCCCAATAGAAGGGCTGACCTTCACTGGCGAGGAAGAGCTCGAAACAGGTGCTGCGCCAGAGATCATCACGGCGCTCTGGCCGCTGACAGGGCTCAACCAGCAGCAGCGAAGCGAGATCACCGCCCAGGCACAGACGCAGCTCCAGGGTCCCCCCCCGGCGCCTGATCTCTCCGCTGAGCTCCAGGCCCGCTCCGGCCGCCGCGGGAGCCGTGGTTGCAGCTGCAACGGCAGCGAATGGTGTGGACGTGAGCTGGCCCCGCCGTGCGTCCTCGGACTCGAAGGGGCGCAGAACAAACGCCTGCCAATCCGAGCTGGGTGCCTTCATCGGATCGCCGCCACGACAGCCTCGATGGCCGCGTCCTGCGCCTCGATGCTCCGGGTGAGCTGGAACTGAACCCGGGCCCGCAGCAGATTGTGCCCCCTGTAGCGGGTCTTGAAGTAGACATCACCGGCGAGATGATCGGTGAGAAAGCGCAGCCCCAGCTCGAAACTGATCACCCGGGTGGCCACAACGATGTGGTCGTAATCGGCGGGGGTGAGAAAGGAGCGGGCCACGCTGCCGTAGCCCCCGAGCAAGGCCTCGCACAGCCCCAGATCAAACTGAACCTCCCGCCAGTCGTCGGTGTCTTCCCCCAGGGGATTGCAGGCGGAGCGCAGGCAGTCGCCGATGTCGTAATGAATCAGCCCGGGTTTGACCGTGTCGAGATCAATGAGCGCCACGGCGCGCTCACCCTCCAGATCCAGCATGACGTTGTTGATCTTCGGATCGCCGTGGATCGGCCGCTGGCGCAGGATCCCCGCGGCCTTGGCCTGCTCCAGCACCGGCACCAAGCCGCGGTGCTGCTCCACAAAGGCCAGGCAATCACTGAGCCCAGGGTCAGTGGAGGCTCCGAGCTGGCCGAGCACCTGATCGAACTGGCTCAGATAGGTGGGGGTGATGTGGAACCCCTCGAGGGTGTCCGCCAGGCTCTCCACGGGCAGATCACTGATCAGCTGGTGAAACAGGCCCAGGCCGAAGCCGATCTCACGGGCATGGCCGCTGTGGCCGATGCGCTCCAGTGATTGGGCCCGCTCCACGTAGCTCAGAGCGCGCCAGAAGCTGGAGCCTTCCCACACCCAGGGGAGACCATCAGCGCGGGACTGGAACACCCGCGGCACCTCCCAGCGGCGCCCGGCCAGCTCCCTGGGGGGCTGAAGCAGTCGCCGGGCCACGTGTTCACTGAAGGCCACCAGATTGGCCATCACCGCTTCGGGGTTGCTGAACACCAGGGTGTTCAGCCGTTGCAGCACCACGGCAGGCCGCGGCGGCTGCCCCAGCCGCACCAGATAGGTGTCGTTGACATTGCCGTTCCCCAGCGGTTCGATGCCGCTGACCGGGCCTGGGAGGTCGAAGCGCTCGGCGATCGCCGTCAGGGCTGCGCTGGGGTCGTCGGCGCAGGTCGTCTGATCACTCATCGACGGGGATCAACACGGTGGTCTGCAGGCTGTCGGTGCCGAGGTGGTCGGTGATCACCCAGATGAACAGCCCCTGGCCCAGGTCGTAGACGCTGCGCAACTGGCCGCACTGGTGATAGGCCGCCAGGGTATTGGCCCTGGCGTCGCGGGCATCCACCTCACCCCAGTCGCCGCGGCGGTGGCGGGCCACCAGACGCTGCAGGGTTTCCAGATCCAGCCATTCCCGCACTTGCGGGCAGACGTGCACAGGGCCGAGCACCAGACGAGCACTCATTCCCCCACTCCACCACAGCAGCGCCGCGCGGCGATGGCGGCCTCAGCTGCCACCGTTGACGGCCGGTGGGGCGCTGACCGGGGAACTCTGGAGAAAGAGGGCCACCGGCATCGGCTTGGTCTGGGCGTAGCCCACGGGCAGCCAGAGGTCACCGGCGTTGGAAGCGAAGTGGATTTCCCAGTGGTAGAGGCCGGTGTAGGCGGCGGGATCCTCGCGCAGCAGGGCCGCGTAATGGAGGACGGCCTTGCCGTAGTAATCACTGTTGTTGTAGCCCCAGAGGCCCTTGCGGATGTCCTTGAGCCCACCCCGCCGCACCAGGTAGCGAGCGGCGGCATGGATGGCGTCGTGGGGGTCGCGGATGTTTCCCTTGCCGACGCCGGGTTGGGCCCAGGTGGTGGGCAGGAACTGCATCGGACCACGGGCGTCGGCCACCGAAACCCCATCAATGCGGCCCATTCCCGTTTCGACCAGATTGACAGCGGCCAGCACTTCCCAGTCGATGCCGGTGGCCGCGGCGGCGCGGCGGTAGTAGCGCAGCAGGTTCTCCGCCGGCTCCGGCGCCACAATCCGCCAGGCCGGCAGGGTGGCACTGCCCGGGCCGCGGCGGCGCATGGACAGAAAGGCCCGGCGGGCCCCCAGGTGATGGTCCAGCACCGGCTGCCAGCGGGGGGGAAGGAGCCGTCGCACCTCCTGGGCCTGGGCCTCACGCACCGCCAGTACGCGCATGATCACCTGGTGCTGGTGGCCCAGGGCCGGCAACGAGTCCGCCGCGGTGTCGGCAGAGCGCAGGGCCTCCTCCAGCGACACCAGCAGGTCAGCCACCACCTGGGGATCGATGGGCACCAGGGGGTAGTGGCGGCCATCGGCCGCCACGGGCCTACCCGGCTTTGCTGGAGCGGGATCGGCCGTGGGCGGAGATGGTGGCTCCACCGCCGCCAGAGCAGGATTGGGCAGCCGCGGCCCCAGTGCCACAGCGGCGCTGATCAGCAGCAGTGGCAGGCCCGCCAGAGCCAACAGAAACCAGCGACGGTGGGGAGCTGTCATGGCGGGATCCGGCGGCTGGGCGCAGGCAGGACCTTATCGGTGTTCGCGCTGATCCGACAGGCTTCTGACCCGCTCAGACTGAGATCCCCAGCAGGGAGCCGATCAGGGCCGTGGCCGCCATCGCCAGCGCTCCCCAGACGGTGACTCGCAGGATGGCGGTGCTCAGCCTGGCGCCACCGGCGCGGGCGGAGACCCCACCGAGGACCCCGAGAAACAGCAGTGAGCTGAACGAAACCCCGAGTGCGATCCGGGACGCGGGCAACAGGGAGGCGGTGAGCAGGGGCAGCGCCGCTCCGACCGAGAACATCGACGCCGAGGTGAGGGCGGCCTGAACCGGTCGGGCCGCCAGCACCTCGGTGATGCCCAGCTCATCGCGGGCATGGGCGCCGAGGGCGTCGTGGCGAGTGAGCTGCAGCGCCACCTCGCGGGCCAGGACCGGATCCAGGCCGCGATGCACATAGATGCCGCTGAGCTCCGCCAGCTCCGCCGCCGCATCATCAACGAGTTCCTGACGCTCCCGCGCCAGATCGGCCTGCTCGGTGTCGGCCTGGGAGCTGACCGAAACGTATTCGCCGGCCGCCATCGACATCGCCCCAGCCACCAGTCCGGCCGCTCCGGCCAGCATGATCGCGCCGTGGTCGGCCTCGGCCGCCGCCACCCCCACCAGCAGGCTGGCGGTGGAGACGATGCCGTCATTGGCCCCGAGCACGGCGGCCCGCAGCCAGCCCACGCGGTTGGTGCGGTGCCGCTCCGGATGGCGAGACCCCTGCAGCATTCGTTTCTGTTTCACGTCTGTCGTCGTCTGGTGCCGCGGGCTGGCCGCAGAGCGGCGCCTGCCCAGCTTCATCCAGGCCGCGCCGGTCTGACGGCCAACTCAACTGGATGCCGAGGTGTAGTAACGCAGGGCATAGCGCCAGAGAGCACGGCTGAGGGCCAGGGACAGCAGCGCCATTCCCAGGCTGGCCAGCACCCAGGGGAGTGTGGTGCGGCCCAGGATCGCTTCCGCCGGCACGGTGGTGAGGAACGCCACCGGCAGCACCAGGGTGAACAGGGTGCGCAGGGCGGGGGGGTAGGCGCTGACGGGGAAACGGCCGGCCACCAGGGTGCTGCGCAGCACCTCCGTGGCGTTCCAGACCTTGACGAACCAGATGCTCGTGGCCGCCAGCACAAACCAGAGGCTGTAGAGGATCAGGGCGCTGCAGACCAGCAGCAGGCCGGTGCCCAGGAGGGTGGGCAGCGATGGGCTGGCCCCCGCCCGCCGCGCCGCCAGCCAGATCAGCGCCAGCCCCGCCAGCACCCCTGGCAGACCCCAGGGAGAGAAGCTGCGGGCCGAGAGCCAGAACTGACTGTCGATCGGCTTGAGCAGCACGAAGTCGAGGCTGCCGGTGCGCACATGGTTGACGATCGCCCCCAGGTTGGGCTGCAGCAGGGTGCTGGTGAAGCCATCGAGCAGGGTGTAGACCCCAAGCACCACCAGAGCCTCATCCCAGCTCCAGCCACCGAGATCGTGGCCGCGGCCATAGAACAGCGCCAGCACCACCACGCTGCCCGCCAGGTTGCCCAGCACCGAGAGCAACTCGATCAGCGCATTGAGCGGATACTCCAGCTCCATCGCCAGCGACGACGACCAGAAGGCCCCCAGGCTGCGCAGGTAGCGACCCATCAGGCCCCCATGGCCGCGTAGCGCCGCAGCCCGGCGCGCCAGAGCAACAGGAAGAGGGGCAGCAGCAGAGCTGTCCAGGCGGCCATCGTGAACAGCCCCCCGAGCAGATCCACCTCACCGCCGGAGAGCAACCGGGCCGGGAAATCGATCATCGACGGGAAGGGGGTGGCCAGTGCCAGGCGGCGCAGGCCGGGGGGGAAGGCCTCCAGCGGCGCCACCAGCCCGGAGAGGAAGAGGTAGGGAATCAGCAGCAGGCGTTCCAGCGCCGCTGCCCGCTCACTCCAGAAGCAGGCCATGGTGATCACCGACTGCAACAGGAAGCGCAGCAGAAAAGCCAGGCTGGTCACCAGCAGGCCCAGCAGCCAGGTGGAGGGCGGCGGCCAGCCGCTGGCCCCGGCCCCCAGCAGCCAGACCGCCAGCACGATCGCCAGCACGAAGGGCACCCGGGTGGCCTGCTCGGCGATGTGGGCCGCCAGGTAGCGCCAGAACGGGTGCAGCGGTTGCAGCAGATAGGGGGAGAGTCGTCCCTGCAGGGCATCCTCTTCAAAGATGTGGATCACCCACACCACCGTGAACTGACGCACGACGAAGGCCGCCAGGAAGTAGCGCCTCAGCTCCGCCGGGCTGAGGCTGAGATCAGCGGCCGCCCCGGCCCCGCTCCAGAGCGCCAGCATGATCAGCGGCAGCAGGCCGGAGAGGGCCCAGAGGGCGATTTCGGCGCGGTACTCGAGCATGTAGGCGTACTGCACCGAGAGCAACACCCGCGCCAGCCGCAGGGAGCGTTTCATCCCACCGCCCCCTCACGGAAGAGGCGGCCGATGATCTCCTCCACCGGCGGATCGTTCACCTCCAGGTCGAGCACCGGAAAGCTGGAGAGCAGCCGCGAGATGGTGGCCGTGAGCTGCTCCCGCGACACCAGCAGGCGCAACCGCTGACCCGTCAGGGACTCCAGCTCACCGAAACCGGCGAAGGCCTCCGGCGGATAGGGCGCCGCCAGATCACAGCAGACCTCCCGGTAGGGGGCCAGCCGCTGGGTCAGCTCCTGCAGGCTGCCGTCGTAGAAGAGCCGGCCCTGGTGGATCAGCAGCACCCGCTGACAGAGGGCGGTGATGTCGCCCATGTAGTGGCTGGTGAGCAGCACGGTGGCGCCGGTGCGGCGGTTGTAGTCGGCGAGGAACTCACGCACCCGCACCTGGGCATTCACATCCAGCCCGAGGGTTGGTTCATCGAGGAAGAGCACGGAGGGGCGATGCAGCAGCGCCGCCAGCAGCTCGGCCTTCATGCGCTGGCCGAGCGAGAGCTTGCGCACCGGCCGGCGCAGCTCCTCCCCCAGCTCCAGCATCTCGGCGAGCTCCTCGATGCGACGCCTCGCTTCGGGCTCGGGGATGCCGTAGACCGCCGCGTTCACCCGCAGGGAATCAAGCGGTGGCAGATCCCAGATCAGCTGCTGCTTCTGCCCCATCACCAGGGTGATCGTGCGCAGAAAGGACGCCTGCCGGCGGAAGGGTCTGAAGCCCGCCACCTCCACCGCCCCGGCACTGGGCTCGATCAGGCCAGTGAGCATCTTGAGGGTGGTGGTCTTGCCGGCACCGTTGGCCCCCAGAAAGCCCACCACCTCGCCGGGCTCAATGCTGAAACTGACATCCCGCACCGCCGGAATGTCCTTGAGACGGCGGGCGAAGAAATGGCGCAGGGTTCCGCCCAGGCCGGGCTGCTTGTCAGCCACCCGGAAACTCTTGCCGAGCCCCCGGACCTCGATGATCGCCATCTAGGACCGCTCCGGGAGCCGAACGCTGGCTGGGCCGGTGGGCCTCAATCCTCCTCCTCGTCTTCGAGCAGGAGGGAATGGAAGGCGGTGTAGAGATCGGCGTGCTCGGCCGCCAGGTTGGGGTCGGCCCGGGGGGTGGTGCTGCGGCCGGGGCCGGAACGCCGGCTGGGCTGGCTGGCTGCACCGGCGGACTGGCCGGCCGCTGCACGCCGCTCACTGGCCTGCTGGGCGATGCGGCTGGTCTCAAGGCCGCGCAGGCGATCCATCAGGTGGGGGGGAACGCTGCCGTCGGGGCTCACCTGCATCAGCTCACGGAAGAGCTGCTCCGGGTCGCGCTCCAGCTCCACCGGATGGCGCTGCTCGCTGGCCCTGGGCTGGGCACTGGCGGGCTGCGCCGGTGCCGGCAGGGGCTGGGGCAGCTGACGGCCCAGCTGGCGAAGGCGCTCGAGGCTGTGGGCGTCGAAGCTCATGGCAGCAGGGACGTGGGCATCAGGGACTTGGGATCAGGAGCAGCCGAGGCTCTCGCGGGTGGAGCGGCCTGTGACGGGATTGGTGCCGCTGGCGATGGCGCAGAGGGAAGTGAGCACATCCCCGCGCAGGGGCACGTTGGTGAAATCGGCCCCCTCGATCGCCACATCGACGAACTTGGTGTTGAAGGCGAAGGCGTCCTCCAGCACGGCATCGCGCAGGTCGGTGCCCTCGAGCACGGCCGAATCGAGGGTGGCTTCTCGCAGGTCAACGCCATTCATGTTGGCGTCCTGAAGCTTGGCGCCGAACAGGCTGGCGTTGCGCATGTCGGCGCCGGAGAGGTTGGCGTCGCGCAGGTTGGTGAGATTGAAGGTGACGCCGCGCAGGTCAGCGTCGTGGAAATCAGCGCCGATCAGCACCTGCTTGGCGTAATCCATCGCCGCGGTGGCGGGAGCGACCGGCAACAGGAGCAGCAGGGCCAGCAGGCCGCAGCCCATCCAGGTCACCAGGCCCGAGACCAGCGAACGCAGCGGGGCAGCCATGGCAAGGAAGGGACAGCAGGGGAACCCTAGGAAAATCCGGCGACCAGCCCCTTGAGCCAGAGCAGAACGCAACGCGCCCGCAACCGCAGCGCCCTGCCGGGGGCCTGGGCCGAGCAGCGGGCCCTGAGGCTGCTGCGCCAGCGCGGCTGGGAACTGCTGGCCAGCCGCTGGCGCTGCCGCTGGGGGGAGCTGGATCTTGTGCTGGCCAAACCGGGCCGGCTACTGGTGGTGGAGGTGAAGGGCCGCCGTCGCTGCGGAGCCGATGGCTGGGGGGTGGCCGCCCTTGGCCCGGGTAAACGTCGGCGGCTGGCCCGGGCGCTCAGCTGCTGGCTGGCGGAGCACCCCCAGCGGGCCCACTGGCCCCTGGAGGTGGTCTGTGCGCTGGTGCCCCTGCCACCGGCGGGCGGTGCGGTGCGCTGGCTGCGCCTGGAGTCCCTCGCTCTGACTCAGGGGGAGGGCTGATCAGGCTGTTGATCAGGCTGTTGCGCGGGTTGCTGATCGGGCTGCAGCACGGCCGCTGGTCGGCTGAACTCCACGGTGCAGCGGTAGCGGAAATTGCCCATGCCCACTGTCATCTCCTGACAGCGGTGCCGGCCCGGGATGGCACCGGACGGCACCAGTTGCCGGGCCCGCTGCAGCGCGTTCTCCCTCGTCCAGACGGAGTCGGCAGTGACACTGCCGGAGTGGGCCGGCGCCACCCCCACCAGAGCAGGCGCAGCAGCGACCAGGCAGCACAGCCACCACGGCAGCCAGCGGGCCTGGCCAGTTCGGGTGGTGCTCTTGGTGAGGGGGCCCATGGCGGCCTGGCAAGTCTGTGCACCACAGCTAGCTGAAACAGAGCCGCCCGGCCGGGCAATCTGGTGAGCCCACCCCATCACGCCCATGTCCTTCGGGGGCCACCAGACCCGCAAGCGCTTCGGCCAGCACTGGCTCACCGACACCGCCGTGCTGGAGCGGATCGTGGCGGCGGCGGAGCTGCAGCCGGGGGAGCGGGTGCTGGAGGTGGGTCCGGGTCGCGGAGCGCTGACGCAGCGACTGCTGGCCACAGGGCTGGCGGAGCTGCACGCGATCGAACTCGACCGCGACCTGGTGGCCGGCCTGCGCCAGCACTTCGCAGGGGATACTCGCTTCCAGCTGCTGCAGGGTGACGTGCTGCGGCTGGATCTGCCCGTCGCCGACAAGGTGGTGGCCAACATCCCGTACAACATCACAGGCCCGCTGCTGGAGCGGCTGGTGGGCCGCCTCGATCGCCCTCTGGCCGTTCCGTACCAGCGGCTGGTGCTGCTGGTGCAGCAGGAGGTGGGCGAGCGCATCCGCGCGGTGGCCGGCAGCAGTGCCTTCAGCGCCCTGAGCGTGCGCCTGCAACTGCTGGCGCACTGCCGCTCGGTCTGCACCGTGCCGCCCCGCTGCTTCCAACCACCGCCGCGGGTGATGTCGGAGGTGATCGTGCTCGATCCACTGCCGCCGGCCGAGCGGCTGGAGCCGGAGCTGGCCACACGGCTGGAGGGCCTGCTCAAGCGCTGCTTCGCGGCGCGGCGCAAGATGCTGCGCAACTCCCTGGCCGGTCTCTGGAGCGAACCGGAGCTGGCCGAGCGCGCCCAGCGGGCGGGAGTGTCACTGCAGCAGCGGCCCCAGGAGCTCTCCCCCGAGCGCTGGGTGGAGCTGACCCGCCAGATCTGCCCAGCCACCCATGACTGAGATGCGCCCCATGGACCCCTGCCCAGTGGATCAGCTGACCGTGGAGGCCCCGGCCAAGATCAACCTGCATCTGGAGGTGCTCGGGCTGCGGGCCGATGGCTTCCACGAGCTGGCGATGGTGATGCAGAGCCTCGATCTGGCCGATCGTCTGGCGATCACGCCCCGGGGCGATGGGGCGATCGTGCTGAACTGCGGCGTCAGCAGCCTTCCCACCGACGGAGGCAATCTGGTGGTGCGGGCCGCTGAGCTGCTCCGGCAGCAGGCCGGCCGGCCGGAGCTGGGGGCCACGATTCAGCTGGAGAAACGCATCCCCATCGGCGCCGGCCTGGCCGGTGGCTCCAGCGACGGGGCCGCGGCCCTGCTGGGGCTGAACCGACTCTGGGGGCTCCAGCTCGACACCGCCAGCCTGCTGCAGCTGGCGGCGCAGCTGGGTTCGGATGTGCCCTTCACCCTCAGCGGCGGCACCCAGCTCTGCTTCGGCCGCGGCGAGAGGCTCGAGCCGGTCGCTCTGTCGCCAGCGGGTCCGCGGGCGCTGGGGCCCGAGGGCCCCGGGGAGCTGGCGGTGCTGCTGATCAAGGACCCGGTCGCCAGTGTCTCCACCCCCTGGGCCTATGGCCGCTGCCGGGAGCTGCGGGGCGATTTTTACCTGGAGCGCGAGAGCGAGTTCGAGCAGCGCCGCCGGAGCCTGCGGGATGGGCCCCTGCTGGCGGCCCTGCAGGGGCAGCGGGCCCTGCCCCCGCTCCGCAACGACCTGCAGTCGGTGGTGGAGCCGGAGCAGGAGAGTGTGCGCGCCGGGCTGGAGCTGCTGCGCAGCGCGATCGATCCGCTGGCGGTGGCGATGAGTGGTTCCGGCCCCAGCCTCTTCGCCCTCTTCGCCGGGCTGGAGCGGGCCGAGGCGGCCCGTGAACAACTCCAGGCCGCTCTGACGGCGGGTGGATTCGAGGCCTGGTGCTGCCGCTGCAGCCACCAAGGGGCGAGGATCACCGCAACAGTCCAGGCCCCATGAGCACTCCGGAGCCCAGCGAGTCCCCAGCGAGTCCGCCGCGCAAGGGACCCCTCAGTTTTCTCTCAGGCGCCCTCACCAGCGGCCTGCTGGCCTGGGTCAGTCTGGGACTGAGCCAGCGGGTGGTGCAGTGGTACAGCCTGCATCCGCCCAACTACAGCAAGGCCTTCGCCCAGAGCATCGGCACCGCCATGAAGACCTTGGTGGTGGGCATGAGCTTCCTGGCCACCTTCACCTTCGCCTTCGTCGCCCTGGGGCTGACCCTTGTCTTCATTCGCAGCCTGCTGCCGGTGCGCGAGGGCGAGCCTTCCTAAGAGTTTGCTGAAAAACCCCGCTTCCTCTGCGAAAATGGGCCAGCTGCCCCAGGTTTGATGCGAGGTCAGCAGGAGCGCAGCGGCTCCTTGTTCTCCTACGTCTCGATCGAGGAGCGGATCCCGGCCAGCCATCCGCTGAGGCGGATCAGGAAGCTGGCGGATCAGGCCCTCGATCGACTCAAC
>NZ_JAHLYS010000049.1 GCF_025128055.1 Synechococcus sp. CS-1329
CCTTGCATTCCCAGCCGCGGCGTGCAGCGGCGGCAGAAACAGCCCTGGTTCACGCGGGTGGAACTGCCGCCACTGCCAAACCCAACAGCGCAGCTGGCGGTCGCATGACTGTCTCAATTGAGAAGTGTCGGGCAGTCAGGATACGACCACGTCTGCCGGTCCGTGGTGCTCTCCTCCGCCTGCAGCAGCGTGAGGGCGCTCACCATCCGGTGGCGCTGGTATCCATCACCGCTCCAGTCGCGATCGAACCGCTTCACCAGCAGCACATCGGCCTCCCCCACCCGGGTGAGTTGGCTTTCCGCCACCTGCAACCCGCACTGCCGCGCCAGCAACAGCAGGGCGTGCTCCACCTTCGGCTGATTCCATTTATCTCTGGGTGCCGGGAACTTGGCCAGCCAGAGGGCACCGTCATGCTCCACGGTGGTTTTTGGCCGGGCTCCGCCCATGGAGGTGCCAGCCCCGTGCAGCAGCTCATTCACCTGATCGTGGGCCGAGCCCGCCAGCTGGGGTTGATCGGTGAGGATCGCATTCGCGGCCTGTTGGATCCGTTCCAGATCGAGCCTGCGGTTGAACCGCCGCTGCGGTGCCGGAGGTTCGACGTTGCGTCCGAAGCCAAGCGCGCCAGCGCGATCATCCGGCCCAAGTAGCAGCAGATCGAAGTCGCTGGGTTCCCCCAATCCTCCATGGCGGGCGATCACCTGCCGGCCCCAGAAATCCGGCAACGCATCACGCAGGGCCCCGAAGAAGCCCCCCATACGGCCGGTCTCAAACGGGCGTGTGCCCAGCCTCAGCTCCACCGGGTCGAGTTCGACGGCCTCAGGCCGCTCTCGATAGCGACGGCCGTAGACGAAGGTTCCCACCGGTCGCCCTTGGCGATCCTCCTGGAGCTCAAAGCGCCCGGCCGTGACGAACTGGGTGTCGCCAGGCAGCACCACATAGACAAAACACGCCTGCTCAGCCGCCATGGTCAGAAGTCGTCATCAAGGCGGCGGTGGCGGCGGGGTGCCTGCTTCGGGCTGCGGGCCCCCTCCAGGGCTTTGCCCTCCTCATCCCGATCCGGATCAGCCACCTCGGCCATCTGATCCAGCAGCCCCAGCACCCAGAGCGCCCCCAGATAGGCCGCCACGGAGGTGCCTGGCTTGCCTCGCTCCACATCGGCCACCGTGTAGCGGGTGACCCCCATGCGCTCGGCCACATCCTCCAGGCGCCAGCGGCGCCGCAGCCTGGCCGTGCGGATGTTCCGGCCCAGACGCTCCAGGCTCTGCTCCAGGGCCGCCGGGGGATGAAGAACGATGGAACTGGCCTTGGCCATCAGCGGCGGGAGGTGGCAGTTGTGTTGCCTGATGACATCCTAAAGGCGTTTTATGGTGCTTAACAGCCACATGACTTGCGAGTGAAGGGGCGTTGTACCGCCCTCAGATCTGCCGCACCACCACCACACCGCGGCTGAGGCCGGTGCTGCTGTCGGTGGTGCGGATCGCCTGCCAGAGATCCGTCAGGGGTACCCACACCGATGGGTAGCGGTAGCGGGCCACATCCAGGATCAGCACCCGATCGCTGGCGGCGTGATAAGCGGCCACAGGGGAGATGTGGCCGCCGCCGGCCTGGCCGAGGGCCTTGCGGTCGTAGTTCACCAGCAGGCGATCGCTGGCCTGGCTGAGGTTGCTGCGCAGCAGCAGGCGGAACTGGGCCAGGCTGAGGCGATCGCCGTGGATGGCCCGGGCCTGCACCCCATGGCTGGCCAGCAGCCCCCGCAGTTCCTGCAGGGTCATCCCCTGGCGGGCCACCACTTCGGGGCTGAGCACCGCCCGGGTGGCAGCGGGCTCGAACACGTTCTCCTGGGTCCAGAAGCGGTAGCTGCCGTAGCCCGCCGCCGCCGGTGCCGGCACCGCCAGGCTGTTGAGCACCATCACCATGCTGGCCACACCGCAGTAGGCCAGGTTCGCCTGGGTGAGGAACTGCTCCGCCAGCGGGCCGTAGTCGGCGCGGTCATTGCTTTGCAGCAGCAGGGTCTGGCCCTGCGTCTCGGGTAGGGGAATGGTGATGTCGCTCCCCGACTGGGCCAGGGCACGGGGGAGCAGCGGCGGCAGGGCCACCAGCGCCAGAGCCAGAACGGCCGGCAGGGCATGGGCGCGGCGGCAGGGGAGCAAGCTCAGGACGATCCATCTAAGGTTCGCGCCAGTGTGGCCCCACCTGATGGCCTTTGAGGTGTCTGAGGCGCGGATGCATGGCATCCGCTGGATTCTCACCAGCGCTTGGCTGTTGATCATCGCCTCCCTCTTCTACGACCCCTGGACGCCCCGCTTCACCGAGGCGGATCACCCCTGGAGCCCCCTGCGCCTCAGTGAAGACTGCGTTCCAGTGCAGGACTTCTGTCTCAGTCAAACCCCCTACCCCCTGGGCACCACCGTGTTCTGGGGGGTGGTGGTGCCGGCGGCGGTGCTGCTCCTGCTGCTGTTCGGCCACGAGCTCTGGCGCCGGATCTGCCCGCTTTCCTTCCTCTCGCAGATCCCCCGGGCCCTGGGCTGGCAGCGCCAGCGCACCAAGGTCAACCCCCGCACCGGCGAGCGCCGCCAGCAGCTGGCCAAGGTGCCCGCCGACTCCTGGCTGGCTCGTCACTACCCCCAGCTCCAGTTCGGCTGGCTGTTCGTGGGCCTCTGCGGGCGCATCCTCTTCTTCAATGCCGACCGACTGGTGCTGGCCGGTTGGCTGTTGTTCACCATCGCCGCCGCCATCACGGTGGGCTGGCTCTACGGCGGCAAGGCCTGGTGTCAGTACTTCTGCCCGATGGCGCCGGTGCAGAGCATTTACTCCACCCCGGCGGGTCTGCTGGGCAGCAAGGCGCACCTGAGCGAGAAACCGATCACCCAGTCGATGTGCCGCACCGTGCTGCCCGACGGCAGTGAACAGAGCGCCTGCGTGGCCTGCCAGCAGCCCTGCATCGACATCGACGCCGAGCGCATGTACTGGACGCGATTGAGCAGCCGTGAGTTCAGCTTCGAGCGCTATGCCTACGTGGGCCTGGTGGTGGGCTATTTCCTCTACTACTACCTCTATGCCGGCACCTGGGAGTACTACTTCTCCGGCGCCTGGGTGCGCCAGAGTGATCAGCTCTCGATGCTGCTGCGGCCCGGACTGTTTCTGTTCGGCCAGAGCCTGAATGTGCCCCGGCTGGTGGCGGTGCCACTGGTGCTGGGACTGTTCACCTGGCTGGGGGTGGTGCTGGGCCGCTGGATCGAGCGCAGCAGCCGCTGGGGGCGCCATGAGATCTTTGTGCTGGCCACCTTCGGGGTCTTCAACTTCTTCTTTCTGTTCTCCGGCCGGCCGCTGCTGCTGCAGTTCCCCGGCTGGGTTCAGAGCCTCTTCGATGCCGTGGTGGTGTCGGTGAGCAGCCTCTGGCTTTACCGCTCCTGGGAGCGCAGCTCCGACCTGCACCAGCGCGAGAACCTGGCCAGCCGCTTCCGCCGCCAGCTGGAGAAGCTCGATCTCGATGTGGGGCGCTATCTCGATGGCCGCCAGCTGGCCGACCTCAGTCCCCATGAGGTCTATGTGCTCGCCAAGGTGCTGCCGGGCTTCACCCGTGAGAAGCGCCAGCAGGTCTACAAGGAGGTGGTGCGGGAGGCCCTGCAGGAGGGCTACGCCAATGCCTCCAGCAGCCTGGAGGTGCTCAGCCAGATGCGGCGGGAGATCGGCATCAGCGACGAGGAACACAGCCTGCTGCTCGAATCGGTGGGGGTGGAGAACCCCGATCTGCTCGATCCCGACGGTCGCCGCAGCCTCGAGGATCAGGTGCGCCTCAGCGGCTACAGCAAATCCCTGGAGCGGCTGATGCTGCTCAAGAGCCGTCAGGCTGATCCCGAGGTGATCCGCAGCCTGCGCAATCAGTATTCGATCAGCCCGGATGAAGCGGCCAGCGTGCTTGAGGGTCTGGCCCCCAGCACCTCGGCCCTGCAGAAGCTGGAGGCGATGCTGCCCCGCTTCTCCGAGCTGCGGCGTGCACGCCTGAACCTGCTGCAGCCACAGCTGGCCGATCAGCCACTGCTGCGTGACCTGCTGGCCGAGTCCCTGCTCCAGCGTCAGGACCTGAGCGTGCGCGCCATGCTTGGCGTGCTCTCTGAGCTGAAGGAGCAACCCCAGGCCCTGGAGTGGGCCGCCAGGCTCCAGGCCCTGCGGCCGGTGAATCTTCCCCAGCTGCTGGCGGAGGGCACCTGGAAGCAGCAACTCTCAGCGCCGGTGTACGCGCTGCTGCTTCAGCAGCCCCGGGGCGGCGAGGATCAGCCGCCCGCCTGTCCCCTCGCCAACACCCTCTCCAGCCTTGAGGATCTGCTGCAGGAGCGCACACCGCTGCTGCGGGCCGCCGCCCTGTTCCTGCTGGCGCGGCTCGCTCCCAACCGCGCCCGCCTCCTGGCCAGTGGCCTCGATGCCGCCGCCGCGCCCGTACCCCTGGGGGAGGTGCTCCAGGCCGTGTCTCACCCCACGTCGCCCGTGCCCGAGCTGCACGACCTGCCGGCGCTGGAGATGCGCGTCCACCTGGCCGCCAGTGATTTCTTCTCCGGCACCAGCCACGCCAGCCTGGAGCAGCTGGCGGCGGCCTCGGAGCTGCGTTGCTTCGCTGCCGGTGAGCTGATCACCGAAACCGGCGACACCTGCCGTGAATTGCTGCTGCTGATCGCGGGGCGGGCGGCGGTTCGCTACCAGGAGGCCGATGGCCTTCGCCTGGAGCCGCTGTGCCCCGGCCAGGTGCTCGACGAGCTGGAGGTGCTCAGCCACAGCGCCTCCGAGAACACGATCGTGGCCGAAGAGGAGGGAACCCGGCTGCTGGCTGTGCCCGTGGCGGGCTTCGATGCGGTGCTGGAGCGCGACCCCGATTTCGCCCGGCGGGTGCTGGAGCTGGAGAGCCGCCATCTCCAGAGCCTGATGCGCTCGCTGCAGAGCTAGGGGATCAGCGGCCTCGGGCGTCCATGCCGGGAACCACATCCCAGTGATGATCGGCCATCAGCGCCCTGGTCTGCTCCGGGTCGAGCAGCTTGGCGTTGTGATAACCCCCAGTCACACGCCCCTGGCGGTTACGCAGCACCAGGGCCCGGTCATGACCGGGCGGACGACTCACGAGCCGGACCAGCAGGGTGGGGAACTCCATCGGGGGGTGCGGCGCAGGAAGCCTGCAGCGCTCAATCAACCGCAGATCCCCGCATCCGCCAGCCCCTCAGGCACTGATGTGACGGATGAGGTCGAGGCATTTGCAGGAATAGCCCCACTCGTTGTCGTACCAGGCCACCACCTTGACGAAGGTGTCGGTGAGGGCGATGCCGGCGCCGGCATCAAACACCGAGGTGCAGGTTTCACCAAGGAAATCCGACGACACCACATCGGCTTCGGTGTAGCCCAGCACCCCGGCCATCGGCCCCGCGGCGGCGGCCTTCATCGCGTCCTTGATCGCCTCGTAGCTGGCGGGGCGCTCCAGGTTCACGGTGAGGTCCACCACAGACACATCGGGGGTGGGCACGCGGAAAGCCATGCCGGTGAGCTTGCCGTTGAGGGAGGGGATCACCTTGCCCACGGCCCTGGCGGCGCCGGTGGAGGAGGGAATGATGTTCTGACTGGCGCCGCGACCACCGCGCCAGTCCTTGGCGGAGGGGCCATCCACCGTTTTCTGGGTGGCGGTCATGGCATGGACGGTGGTCATCAGCCCGTCGCGGATGCCGAAGGTGTCGTGCAGCACCTTGGCGATCGGGGCCAGGCAGTTGGTGGTGCAGGAGGCGTTCGAGACGATGTCCTGCCCGGCGTAGGTGTGGTGGTTCACCCCCATCACGAACATCGGCGTGTCGTCCTTGGAGGGGGCCGAGAGCACCACCTTGCTGGCGCCCGCCTGGATGTGGGCCCGCGCCGAGGCATCGGTGAGGAACAGACCGGTGGATTCGAGCACCACATCGGCGCCCACGGCCCCCCAGTTCAGGTCCGCCGGATTCCGCTCGGCGCTGACGCGGATGGCCTTGCCATTGACGATCAGCTGGCCGTCGCGGGTCTCCACCTCACCGCGGAAGCGGCCGTGGGTGGAATCGTGGCGGAGCATGTAGGCGATGTAATCGAGCTCGATCAGATCGTTGATCGCCACCACGTCGATCCCCTCGACCTCGAAGCTGCGGCGAAAGACCAGCCGCCCGATCCGCCCGAAGCCGTTGATTCCCAGTGCAATCGCCATCTCGGCTCCCCTGATCGGTTGTGCTGCAGCCGCTCACCCTACCGGCTTCAGCCCAGCCAGTTGAGGAAGCGCTGGATCACCACCGCGTTGCTGATGTCCACGAAGAACCCCGACACCAGCGGCACGATGATGAAGGCCTGGGGAGAGGGGCCGTAGCGGTGGCTCACCGCCGCCATGTTGGCCATCGCCGTGGGGGTGGCCCCCAGGGAAATCCCACCGAAGCCGGAGCAGATCACGGCGGCGTCGTAGTCGCTGCCCATCGCCGGAAACACCACCACCACAGCGAAGACCAGAGCCACCAGGAACTGGGCCGCCAGGATGAGCAGAATCGGCCCCGCCAGGCCCGCGATCGTCCAGAGCTGAAGGCTCATCAGCGACATCGTCAGGAAGATGCCCAGGGAGATCTCCGACATCAGCGCCAGCGAACGGGATCCAGCCGGCCAGCGCATCCGGGGCAGCAGGCGCGGCACGAGGTTGGTGAGCAGGATCGCGCCGAACAGGGAACAGACGAACAGCGGCAGGTTGCTGCCCATGGCCTGCAGGGAGGTGTGCAGCACTTCACCCACCGCCAGGCTCATGTTCAGCCAGAAGAGCGTGCTCAGCAGACTGAAGTAGGTCACCGGTCGCAGATCCGAGGGGGTGTCGGCCCTTTCTCCGGCGCCAGTGCTGGGGCCATCGGCGGGGCCGGTGCGCAGCCGATGGCGATGGATCAGAAAGCGGGCCACCGGCCCCCCCATCAGCGAGGCCAGCACCAGGCCCAGGGTGGCGCAGGCGATGCCGATCTCCAGGGCATTGTCGATGCCGTGATCGCGCACGAAGCGGGGTGCCCAGGCGATCGCCGTGCCGTGCCCCCCCAGCAGCGACACCGAGCCCCCCAGCAGCCCCTTGAGGGGATCCAGCCCCATCAGGCTGGCAACGCCGACACCAGTGAGGTTCTGCAGCACCATGTAGCCCAGGGTCAGTCCCACCAGCACCAGCAGCGGCCGGCCGCCGGCGATCAGGGTGCGGATGTCGGCGCCGAGCCCGATCGCCGCGAAGAAATAGAGCAGCAGAAAATCGCGGGTGGCCAGGTTGAAGCCCACCTCCAGGCCGCTGACGGCATGCACCAGGGCCAGCAGCACGCAGACCAGCAGCCCACTGCTCACCGGCTCGGGAATGTTGAACTGGCGCAGCACCGCCACGCGCTGGTTCAGCCAACGCCCGATCGCCAGCACCACGATGGCGACGTTGAACGTGGCAAAACTTCCGATCTCCAAGCTCATCAGTCCACTTTGGGCCGGCAGAGCCTACTGACCCGGATCGGCACAGAATGCCCCCAGCCCAATCGCTGCCGATGCTCACCCGACGGACCTTCGCCAAGGCTGGGCTGGTGTTGGTGCCGCTCTCATGGGCGGCTGAGCGACTGCACTGGGGCGAAAGCGTGGTTTTCGTCTGCTCGGGGCTGGCGATCCTGCCACTGGCGATCTGGCTGAGCATGGCCACGGAGAAGTTGTCCGTGGCTTTAGGCCCATCCCTGGGCGCCCTGCTCAATGCGGTGTTCGGGAATGCCTCGGAACTGATCATTGCCCTGCTGGCCCTCGGTCTTTCGATGTTTCTTGGCGGGCTGGGGCGAAGCGAGCAGCGCTTCCAGCCCGTGGTGGCCCGGGTGAACGGCTCGGCCATGACCCTGGCGGTGCTGGCGATTCTGATTCCCAGCCTTGCCGTGTTCTCCACAGGGGCGGCGCCGGAGCGCACCCAGGCCTTCTCGGGATTCGTGGCCTGGGTGCTGCTGCTGGTCTATGGGCTGACCCTGATCTTTTCGCTGCGCACCCACCGGGCCCTCTATGAGGTGGCAGAGGCGGAGTGCCGCGATGGGGAAGCAGCCGTCAGTCCGCTGCCCTGGTTGCTGGTGCTGATCGGGGCCACCACCGCCCTGGCGCTGGTGTCAGAGATCTTCGTGGGAGTGGTGGAATCCGTGACCAGCCAGCTCGGGCTCACGGCTCTGTTCACGGGGGTGGTGCTGCTGCCACTGCTGGGCGGAGCGGCGGAATTCCTCACCGCGATCACCATGGCCCGCCGCAATCAGATGGACCTGGCGGTGTCGGTGGCGATGGGCTCCACCCTGCTGGTGGCCCTGCTGGTGGTGCCGGTGCTGGTGCTGGCGAGCCCCCTGCTGGGCCATCCCCTCGACCTCAGCTTCGAGATCTATGAGCTGGTGGCGGTGATCACGGCGGTGCTGGTGAGCAACCTGGTGAGCCTCGATGGCCGCTCCGACTGGTTGGAGGGGGTGCTGCTGCTGGCCGCCTACGTGATTCTGGCGGCTGGTCTTTACTTTCAGGCCCTTTGAATTGTGACCTTTGGACTATGTTGATTCGAATTCAATTCAGTTGGTGAGTCGCGTCTTGCTGGTGAAACGTCTGCTCCCGTTGCTGCAACTCCTCGCCGCTCTGGCCCTGGCGGCACCGGCTTCCGCCACCTCCCTGCTGGAGTCGGTGGCGGCCTCAGGCGTCCTGGTGGGGGGCACCAGCCGCGATGCCTTCCCCTTCGCCTACCAGAACGAGCAGGGGCAGCTGGTGGGCTACTCGGTCGACATGATGAACCTGATCCGGGAAGAGATCGAGCGCCAGACCGGCCGCCCGATCCAGCTCAAACTGGTGGCGCTCGACACCGACCAGCGCCTGCCCAGCCTGGAGTCAGGGGCCGTGAACCTGGTCTGTGATGCCAGCAGCTTCACCTGGAGCCGCGATGAAAAGGTGGATTTCTCGGTGAGCTACGGCATCACCGGCACCCAGCTGCTGGTGCCCAAGGGCTCGGGCCTGTCCTCTCCGGACTCGCTGGCGGGCAAGCGGGTCGGTGCCCTGCCGCGCACCACCAGTGCCCTGGCGGTCTCCACTCGCCAGCCGGCCGCCACGGTGGTGCTGCTCAAGGACAGGCAGGCGGGCTATGAGGCCCTGCAGCAGGGCCGCATCGATGCCTTCGCCGACGACGGCATGCTGCTTTACGCCTGGCTGCAGCGTCAGGGCAGCCAGGCCCCCTTCAAGGTGTCGGCGGACGCCTACTCCAGGGAGGGCATCGCCTGCATGGTGCCCCAGAACAATTCCTCCTTTCAGCGGGTGGTGGACCTGGCTCTGATCCGATACATGCAGGGGTTTCTGCGTCAGCAGCCCAGGGAGCGGGCCATCTTTGATCGCTGGTTCGGGCCCCAGGGCAAAACGCCCCTCACCCAGGACGTCACCGGACTGTTCACCGAAACGATGCAGTTGATGGTTGACTTCAAGGAAGAGGTGCCGACCAAACCCTGAGGCGGTCCCGATTCCACCCCCTCCACCACCTGCCATGGCCAGCCTGTTTCGATCCCTCGGCGGCCTCGCCGCCACGCTGCTGCTGGCTGGCCTTCCCGCCAGCGCCGGCTCCGCCACAGCCGATTCGATCATCGACCGAGAGAACGCCCTGCAAGAGGCCACCCGTCAGGTCCCCGAGGGAGCCACCGTGACCGGCAGCCGTTGCCAGGAGATCGTGATGCCTGGCGACAGCTTCCGCTACCGCTGCAGCGTGGAGTTCACCACCCAGCCGCCTGCCGCCCAACCCGCTCCCTAGACCCCGCGAATCTGCTGCATGCCCCAGGACCTCGACGACCTTGAACTGGCCAAAGCGCCCTCCCTTTCCCTGGGCCTGCGGGCTCTGGCCGGAGTCGGAGCCCTGGCTTTTGCCTTGATCGCCGTCAATCTGGCGGTGGTGATCGTGCGCCTGCTCCAGGAGCCTGAGCCTGATCCCAGGCTCCCTTCACGGCCACTGGCAGCGCCCAGCGCCGCAAAGACCCTGCCGGCCCTGGCGCTGTTCCTGGTGCTGCCGGTGCAACCTGCCCTTGCGGCCGATTGGCGCGCCTACGGCCCGCTCTCGATCGACTGGTCCAGCTGGCAGCTGATGGACGGCAGCCTGGTGACCCGCAGCCGCAACGCCAAGAACCAGATGCTCTATCTCTCGGTCCACTGCAAGGCCGGCCAGATCAATGTGACGGGCGCGGAGATGGCCTGGAAAGGCTGGGAGAAGCCCCAGGCCGCCTTTGAGACCAAGCTGCTGAAGGAGGCCTGCCAGGGCGGAGCCGGAGGGGCGAATCCCCAGCCGGCTCCGATCAACAGCAAAGCTCCTTGAGCTTCAGCTGCTGGGCTGCCAGTCGTCGGGAGGTTCCGGCTTGCTGGTTTCGGCCAGGGAGGGGAAGGTGCTGCGCGTAAGGGCCAGCACCTCCTGGCGCACCGTGGCGCGGAAACTGGCGACAGCTTCCGCGTCGAGCACCGGATAGCTCAGGGGATTCTCGGCGGCTTCGGAGCGCAGGGATTTCCAGCTGGGGGTGCCGCTCTGGCGGATGGCCTCGAGGGCGGCGGGGAAATCAAAGGACAGGGTTTCGCCGCTGACGGCAGCGGCTTCGACCCAGCGCTCCCGGGCCGGGATCAGGGCCTTGGCCTTGAGGGTGTCGGGCAGTCCCAGCACCGGTTGGTAGTAAGCCAGGGCCCGCAGTTCTTCCTCCAGCACGATCGGCCAGGCGCCAGTGCGGCCGTTCTCCAGGCCCGCCTCGACGGGGCTGCTGCGCATGGCCTCCAGCTGGGCACTGAGCCAGCGGTAGTGGGATTTCTCCTGGATCGTCTTGCGCCCGCCACCTTTGCCATGGGCGGCCCGCTTGGGCAGGGCCGCCTCGGCCTGACGCAGGAAGACGCGGTCTTCAAGCTCCAGGTTGATCGCACCCCAGCGCTGGCGGTATTCCCAGAGTTCCTCGTATTTGCGCAGGTCCTCGGCTGACCAGCCCAGGGCCTTCAGTTCCTCGACTCGGTTGTCACTGCCCTTCAGCACCCGCTGGTCTGTCGCACTGGGGGCAGAGTACGTGCCGTGGGCTCAGGGCCTGAGCAGATCCAGGCTCTCCAGCAGTGCCCTGTGCTGGGAAACAGGAATGAAGCCATGGGCGGCCATCGCCCCACTGACCGCCACCGGCGGCACGCCGATGCCGGGGAACACCCCCGCTCCGCAGAGGCTGAGCCCCTCGATCGGCGTGGATCCGGAGGGGAAGGGGCCCTGGTCGGCCCCCAGGGCGGGCCCGTAGCTGCCCCGGTGCACCCGCAGGAAGCGTTGATGGCTGCGGGGGGTGCCGTGGAGTTCGATCACCACGCGCTCCTCCAGATCGGGAATGATGCCGCCGAGCACCTGGCGGAAGAGGCCACAGCGTTCGCGCTTGAGGGTCTCGTAGGCCTCCGTTCCAGGCTCCAGGTCTTGCCACAGCTCCCAGGGTTCGTTGGCCGGGGTGTAGCCGTGCAGCACGTGCTGACCCTGGGGGGCCAGGGAGGGGTCCAGCAGTGAGGGCATCGAGAGCACCAGCATGTTGCGCTCGGCGCCGATGCCCCGCTCCCAGTCGCCCACCCAGACGTGGTGGACTGGCAGATCCTCGAGCCCCTCGCCGCGCAGGCCCATGTGCAGGTGAAGAAAGCTGGCGCAGGCCGGGGTGGCTGCTTTCTGCTGGCGCCAGCGGCTGTGGCCGGATTCAGGGGGCAGCAGGGCGAGGGTGTCCCAGAGGCTGGCGTTGCTCACCACCCCGCGCCGGGCGCGGATCAGCTGGCCATCACCCAGGCGCACCCCTCGGGCGGCGCCCCCCTCCAGGCTGATCTCGGCCACGGGGCAGCTGGTGTGCAGGGCTCCGCCGTGGCGCTCCAGGCCGCGCACCAGGGCGGCCACCACAGCGGGGCTACCGCCCAGGGGGTACTCCAGGCAGGCGCCGGGGTCGAACCAGTCGGCGAACAGGGTCGCCATGGCGGCAGCGCTGGTCTGATCCATCGGCAGGCCGGAGATCAGGAAACAGAGCAGGTCCACCCAATGCAGCAGGAAGGGATCACGCAGGCGGCGGCGTGCCATCGGCCCGAAGGCGCCCCCCAGGGCGGCCAGCTGCGGGGCCAGCCGGGCCAGCCGGGCGGAGCGGCGCACCCCCAGCACGGCCGCCATGCCCAGGCCTGGGCGCATGGCCAGCAGCGGCAGCGCCAGGGCCGCTTCGCTGTAGGGCCGGAGCCAGGCCATGAAGGAGCTCCATTCCTCGGCGGCGGCCAGGCCCCGTAGCTCACGGACCGTGGCGATGAAGGGCTCGGGCCCCACGCCGATCCGCAGGGAACCCTCCGGCAGCAGCAACCCCCAGTCGTGATACGTGGCGACGGGAACGCTCTCGCCCAGCGCGTGCAGCACCTGGGCCAGGGGATTGCTGCTGGGCCAGCGGCCCAGGCCGCTCCAGAGCGAGGGGCCCGATTCGAACTGGAAGCCGCGCCGCTCGAAACCGTGGGCGGCACCGCCAGGGCGGTCGTGGGCTTCGAGCACCACCACATCGAGCCCATGCAGGGCGGCCAGGCCGGCGCAGCAGAGCCCACCGAGGCCGCTGCCGATCACGACCAGGTCACAGCTGGAGGAGGGAGCGGACAAGGGTGACAAGCCAGAAGCAGATCCTGATGATGGCGAGCCCCGCAGCTCGGGGGACTTGTAACAGTCCGCAATAATGTGTTACATTGCTTTCAACGACACGGAAATCCCCATGGCTCAAGCCACCGCCGCCGCCCCCACCAGCAACGCCCCCATCACCGCCAGCGAGCGCGCCACCATCCGTGGCGCCACCGTCACCACCGAAGATGGCGGTCGCCTCAATGCCTTCGCCACCGAGCCCCGCATGGAAGTGGTGAGCCCCGAGAGCGGCTGGGGTTTCCACGAGCGTGCCGAGAAGCTCAACGGCCGCATGGCCATGCTCGGCTTCATCGCCCTGCTGGCCACCGAAGCCGCCATGGGCGGCGAAGCCTTCACCCGTGGCCTGCTCGGCATCGGTTGATCGACAGCAGGTCCAGCATGGTCTGAGCTTTCCCTCTGCCATGCGCCTGATTGCTGTTCTGCTGGCCGTCCTTCTTCTGGGCGGCTTTGCTGTGTCTGCTGTGCCCCCCGCCTGGGCCGCAGAGCCTGAGCGTTACCTCTGCGACGGCGAGCCGATGCTGGCCGAAGTCCATGCCGGTGCGGTCGATGCCCCGGGGATTCCCAACATCAGCGCCGGCACCGCCCCCGGCGCTTTTGTGGTCTTGAGCTGGCGCGGTCTGAGCCTGCAGTTGCCCCGCAGCAACGCCAGTGGTCCCCCCAGCTACTCCGACGGCAAGTGGTTCTGGTCCGCCGCCGATCCTGAGCAGCCCCTGTTCAGCCTGCTGGTGGGCGCTCGCGAGCAGTTTCCCTGCAGCCGCTGAGCTCTCTGGATTCAGCCCAGGCGCCAGTCCCCCAGTTGGGAGAGGGCTGTCTCGGCAGCGTTCAGCTCCCGCTCGGTGTCGAGCCAGCGCTCATGGCCCTGCGGCAAGCCCTGAATCTGGCTTCTCAATTCTGTTTCCAGCTCCAGAAGCCGGCTGCGCAGGGCTTCAACCTTGGAACGCTTCAGCCAGATCGCCTGGCCAGTGAAAGACTGGCCAATGAAGGAACAGTGCTCCAACCGGTCCAACCACCCGTGTGACGGCATCAAGGTTGTCACAAGCGCCAGGGTCTGGCCCAGGCTTCTTGAAACTTTCTTCACAGGATTCCCCCATGCCGATCGCCGCCGCCGATCTGCTCGACTCGTTGACGTGGCGCTACGCCACCAAGCAGTTCGACAGCGAGCGCACGATTCCCCCCCAGACCTGGCAGGCCCTGGAGCGATCCCTGGTGCTCACCCCCTCCTCCTATGGCCTGCAGCCCTGGAGGTTCCTGGTCATCGATGAGCCGGCCGTGCGCGCCCAGTTGCGCCCGTTCTCCTGGAATCAGGCCCAGATCACCGAGGCCTCCCAGTTGGTGGTGTTCCTGGCCCGGCGCCAGATCGAAGCCAGTGATCTCGACCGTTTGATCACCGCCACCGCCGCCGCCCGCGCTCAGGACACGGAGCAGTTGGCCGGCTACCGCGAGCTGATGCACAAGGATCTGGTGGCCGGTCCCCGCAGCGCCCAGATCGGCGCCTGGTCGAGCAATCAGGTTTACATCGCCCTGGGTACTTTCATGACGGCGGCCGCTCTGCTCGGGGTCGACACCTGTCCGATCGAAGGGTTTTCCCCGCCCGACTACGACCGCCTGCTCGCTCTTGAGGGCACCCCTTACCGCAGTTGTGTGGTCTGCGCCGCCGGCTACCGCAGCGCCGACGACAAGTACGCCAGCCTCGCCAAGGTGCGCTATCCGCTCGATGAGCTGGTGGAGCACCGCTGAGGTCCCGAGCTGAGATGCCCCGCACCCTCCTGATCAGTGGCGCCAGCCGCGGCATCGGCCGGGCCATCGCCACACGGCTGCTGGCCGATGGCCATCGACTCAGCCTGGGGGTGCGCTCCCCCCAGCAGCTGGAGGGCACGCCGCTGGCGGCCTCCCCCCAGCTGCTGCTGCATCCCTATGAGGCCAGCGCGCCGGCCAGTGCCGAGGCCTGGGTGGCGGCCAGTGTCGAGCGCTTCGGTGCGATCGATGGGCTGATCCACTGCGCTGGCGTGTTCTCCCGCACCGGGCTGCTGTTCGGCGCGGAGGAGGCGGAGGAGCCCGAGCGGCTCTGGGCCGTGAACCTGATGGGTCCCTGGTGGCTGACGCGGGCGGCCTGGCCCTGGCTGGCGCGCAGCGGGGATGGCCGGATCCTCACGCTGGTCTCGATGAGTGGGAAGCGGGTGAAGGGGGGTCTGGCGGCCTATGCCACCAGCAAATTCGCCCTGATGGCCCTCTGCGACTGCATGCGCCAGGAGGGCTGGGACGCGGGCATTCGGGTCACGGCCATCTGCCCGAGCTGGGTGAACACCGAGATGGCGGCGGCGGTTAAGGCCATCCCACGCCAGGAGATGACCCAGCCGGAAGATCTGGCCGCCCAGGTGAGCCTCCTGCTGGCGCTGCCGGCCAGTGCTGTGCCCTTCGAACTGGCCATCAGTTGTCAGCTGGAGCGCTGAGGGCCCACTGCGGGGGCGGCGCTGCGCAAGGATGCGGACCCCGATCGCAGCAGTGGAGATGGCTCGTCTGATCATTGTGCTCAAGCCCCGGGGTCCGGCGGCGGGCCATGAACTGATCCCCAAGCTGATGCCCGCGCTGCAGCGCCTGAATGCTGAATTCGAACACCAGGGCCCGTCCCACCTCAGTGGCGTGATGCGCGTTCCTCCCCAGGGGATGGCCGTGCAGATCTTTGCTGATGTCCAGCCCCAGGCCGATGGCCCCGAGCTGGATGTGGTGCTGATGAGCTCCGAGATGATGACCAAGGGAGCGCCCCAGACCCAGTCGGCCTTCGCCGAGCTGATCGGCCTCCTGCCCGACCATGCCGGCGACCTGGAGCTGATCTTCCGCTCCGACCGCGACGGCCCTGTGCCCAGGCAGGGCCCCCGTCCGCTGGCCACCCAGGCCTGAGTTTCCATGGCCAGGCCCGTGCTGGTGCTCGCCAGCGGCAACCACCACAAGATCCAGGAGATGGAGGCGATGCTCGCCTCACTGGATCTGCTGGTGACCCCCCAGCCCGAGGGACTGGAGGTGGAGGAAACCGGCAGCACCTTCGCCGAGAACGCCCGCTTGAAGGCCGAAACCGTGGCCCGCATCACCGGTTGCTGGGCCCTGGCCGATGATTCGGGCCTGGCGGTGGATGTGCTCGGCGGCGCCCCGGGCGTGTACTCAGCCCGCTACGCCCAGGGTGACGAGCAGCGCATGGCCCGCCTGCTGCAGGAGCTGGGGGACAGCCCCTACCGCAGCGCCGCCCTGATCAGTGCCCTGGCCCTGGCTGACCCCAGCGGCAGCACCGTGCTCGAGGCGGAGGGAATCTGCCGAGGGGAGATCCTGCGCCAGCCCGTGGAGGCCCCTGGCTATGGCTACAACCGGCTGCTGCATGTGCGCGAGGCCGGCTGCACCCTCGCTGAGATGCCCCCCCATCAGCTGGAGAAGCTGGGCAGCCGCGCCAAGGCCCTGCATGCCCTCGCCCTTGATCTACCCAGGGCGCTGGGCCTGAACGGCAGCCGCAGATCCTTCAGCGGTTGATGATCTCGATGGCGCGCATGGCGGCGGCGGCGGCTTCGTCGATGTCGCCCTCCCGGCCCGCCAGGGTGAGACGTCCGTAGGCGCCCACGGCTTTGACATCCACCACGGTGATGTTCGACGACTTCTCAGCCTCGTTGGCGGCGATCAGCACGTAGCCGGCCGGTTCGGTTTCGAGGATGAACATGCTCATGCCGGCCTGGATCATCGAGCCGCGCCTGTTCTGGCGGTTGATCAGCACGGCATGGTCGGGGGTGATCGCCCGGATGATCTCGTCCCAGGTCACCGCGCAACGGCCGCGCTGCTCCACCGTGGTGCCCATCGCCTCCACCACCGCCTGGCCGGAGAGCAGCACGCTGCTCTGATCACGGTGGTAAAGGGCCAGGGATCCGAAAGCCCGCTCCACCACCTTCTGGCCGAGGCGCACGGTGCTGGCTTTGAGGGCGATGTCGGTGAGGCGGTGCACGGCCATGCCAGGGGCCACCTCCAGCCAGAGGCAGGCATCACCTGGAATCGGCAGGAAGCCCTGGGACACCGTGCCCATGTAGGCCGCCAGCTGGGGCTGCAGCGAGTCGAGAAAGACGAAGGCGCGCAGCTCAATGCCCTGGCGCGGCTGTACGGCGGGGCTGTGACTGCCGGTGAGGCGAACCTGGCGACCTCGGCCTGAATCGTCCGGCGGGCGGGAATCCATCCGTGACGAACGGGGCATCAACGAGACCTGTGGGATGGGTGGCGCCACGACCTGAAAGAGCAGGCCGAATCCCCAGGGGACTGGGTTCTCAAGGAAGCTGCTGGATCTTACCCTTCGGACCTTTCCGGTTTCTTTCGCCGCCGCCGCTGACCCCTTGCGCGCCTGGGCTCAGCCGATACCTTCACTTCAAGACCCCTGAGAATCAGCGCCGTGGCTTCGAAATCCAGCAGCACGGTGAACCCTGCCTCCACCGTCAATTCCGCAGGCAGCGTTCGCAGCGAGGCGCAGACTTCTTTTTCCGAGTGGATCAGCGGTGCGATCGAGCAGGGCGTCAAGCCTGAGCAGGCCCTGGCCGTGGTGGGGCTCGGCCTGATGCGCGGCATGGCCAGCACGGGCGCCGAGCTGCCCCTGCTCGATCTCGAGGCCGAAGCCGAAGGCTCCGCCACCGTTCTGACCCTCAAGGGGCGCCTGGAGGCGATCTCCCTGGCGGTCGAGACGGGGGCACCCCTCACCACCCAGGAGGTGACCCTGCTGCTGGGGGCCCGCCCCGGCACCGCCGTGGTGCGCCGGGCCGGCATCACCGCCCAGCGCCTCAGCCGCAATGTCTGGCAGCTCAGCCGCGCCAGTGACGAGCGCTCCGCCGCCTCAGTGGGCTTCAGCGACGGCTTCCGCCGCCGCCTCTGAGCCCGGCTTGGATTCGGGGGGGCCTGGGCGTGTTGCGTTTGATCTCCGCTGCCGCCATGGCCAGAGCCGCCACGGCTAGCTATGGATCACCGGTGACCCCTCCACCCCGTCGGCCCCTGAGCCGCCCGCGCCCCCCCAGGCTGCAGGCTGGCTCCGGAAAAGCCCCCGCGTGTCCACCGGGGGCTTTTCTGTGGGCATCAGAATGGATGGGCTGAGCTTCGCCGCGATGTCGAGCGCGCCCCTGTTTCACCTGGCCTTTCCCGTCGTCGACCTGGAGGCGACTGAGCACTGGTACGTGCAGGGGCTGGGCTGCCGGCGCGGTCGTCGCAGCGCCGAGGCCCTGGTGCTGGAGCTGGGTGGTCATCAGCTGGTGGCCCATCTCGAGCCCGACGGGCCCCAGCAGCAGAAAGGCATCTACCCCCGCCATTTCGGTCTGGTGTTCGCCAGCGCCGGCGAGCTCGAGGCCCTCGAGCAGCAGGCCCGCGCCCGGGGCCTGCGGCTGGGGGGCACGCCGCGCCTGCGTTTCGCCGGTACAGCCCTGGAGCACCGCAGCCTCTTTCTGATCGACCCCTCGGGCAACTGGCTGGAGTTCAAGCACTACAGCAACCCCGAGGCGATCACCGGCCTGGAGGATCACCACCTGGTGGGTGATCAGAAATCCACCGGCTGATAGATCGACATCCTGGCGATGCCCACCTGCTGGGCCACGGGATTGGGGCCGGCGGGGAAGGCCACCACGGAGAACTGATAGACATCGGCGCTGGAGGGGTTGCTCCAGGGCCGCAGCGCCACGGTCACGGTCTGCCCGGGGGAGGGAGGCGAGGGGAAGGTGATGCGAAACAGCCGGCTGGCGTCGTTGAAGCTGGCCTGGACCGCCACTGGCGGGCCCTCCCGCCGGGGCTGACCCAGAAAGGCGCGCGTGCGGGAGTCGTCGAAGGAGAAGCGCCAGTCGGCTCCCGAGATCTGACGGATCTCCAGGGCCCCCAGCCCCGCACCGGGTTCCTCGGGCATCTCGATCGTGACGTAGTACTCACCACCGCGATCAAAGACGGTGGAGTAATAGGTGCGCCAGCGCAGTTTCCAGGGGGCGCGCAGGAAGAAGGTCTGCTCCCTGAGCTCGGTGGCGCCGGCGGCGGCGGGTGCCAGCGGGGCTGGGGCCCAGAGGGCCAGGGCGACGGCCGAGGCTGCCAGCAGCCTGAAGCGAAAGCCGCGGTGTCTGCTCCTCATCGGCGGATCGCCTCCAGGCTGGGCTCACTCTGCAAAAAAGGCCTGGGGTCCTGGTCGCGGCGATGGGCCCGCGGCAGTGTGGAGGCTGCTGCCTTCGGGCCCTCCGCGGCGGCGATGGTGGCCCCAAGGGCCTGGCGCAGGCGCCGGGCGGCGTGCAGGGGCATGTCGCGGGGCACGCTGATGCGATCGCGCAGATAGCTCAGGCCCGCCGCTGCGCCCGCCGGCGGCAGGGGCAGCGACGGCCTCACCAGGGCGGTCAGGGCACAGCGCAGGGCCCGATCAAAGCGCTCTGGCCCATCGGGGTTGACCGCCGCGATCGCCTGGCGGTGCTTCAGCACCCGCGCCAGGGCCACCAGGGCCGAGCCCTCGGGCTCCGGCTGGGAGGTTTCCGGATCCGGGCTGGCCAGGGGCCAGGGGCCCTCATCCACGCGCCGCTGGGCAGCCTGTTGCTCCGTCGTGCTCCAGGCGTGGCAGCCCCCCATCTGTGGCGGCAGATCGTGGGCGTGGGTGTGAAAGTCGCTCTGGGTGCCCAGGTAGGTGGGGCGGGTTTCCATCGCCGCGAACCAGGCCGCGATGGCGGGATGACGGGAGCGCAGGTTGTAGCCCTTGTAATAGAAGAGGCTGGCGCTCATGCGCTCGATGTAGGGCGTGATCACCACATCGGCGCTGCTGAAGTTCTCCAGCAGGTAGGGGCCCGGGCTGGCGCGCAGGGCCTCATCCACTGAGGAAGCCACCCGGTCGAACTGGGCGGCGGCCCGCTCCTCCTGGGCCAGGCTCAGACCTGGGCTGCACAGCCACTGGCACCAGGCCCGAAACAGCACCCGCTCCAGTTGGCGCAGGGGCAGCACCGCCGGAGCGGTCATTCCCTGTCCCAGGGGGCCGAAGGCCCGCTCCAGGGCCAGCAGGATGTCGTCGCTCTCGGTGATCAGACGGCCATCCAGCTCCAGGGCCGGCAGCATGCCGGAGGGCACCACCCGGCGGAACCAGAGCTCCTTCTCCCCGTAGCAGAACATCGTCACCTTGCGGATCCGGTAGGGGATGCGCTTTTCCTCCAGCCACAGCCACACCTTCTGGCAGTAGGGGCACCAGGCGTGGTGGTCGCGGAAAAGGGTGACCCTCACCTCCGCTTCGCTGGCCCCGAACAGGCGCAGCAGGGCCTGGGCGCTGGCCGGACCACTCAGGCGGTCGGGTTCAGCCGGTGCCAGGGCGGCCAGTTGTTCCCAGCTCAGCGGTTCAGTCGCCTCAGGCGCTGGGGCGTTCCCCATCTGCTCAGTCACACCAGCCCCCGCACGTCCAGCTTGTGCTGGAAGGCTAGGAGCCCAGCACAGATCCCTCGCGCTGCTGTGGCTCTGATCCCTAGCGTCTGGGTTGAACGCTTCCCTGTCATGTTCGACGCTTTCACCAAGGTTGTGGCCCAGGCTGACGCCCGCGGCGAGTTCCTCAGTGCCGCCCAGCTCGATGCCCTCGGCGCCATCGTCTCCGGTGGCAACAAGCGGATGGACTCCGTCAACCGCATCACCTCCAACGCCTCCAAGATCGTCACCAACGCGGCTCGCGATCTGTTCGATCAGCAGCCCGCCCTGATCGCCCCCGGTGGCAATGCCTACACCCATCGCCGCATGGCTGCCTGCCTGCGCGACATGGAGATCATCCTCCGTTACGTCACCTACGCCGTCTTCACCGGCGATGCTTCCGTCCTGGAAGATCGCTGCCTCAACGGCCTGCGTGAGACCTACCTCGCCCTCGGCGTCCCCGGCGCTTCGGTGGCTGAAGGCGTCCGCAAGATGAAGGAAGCCGCC